>NZ_LR778175.1:1135000-1811369 GCF_902810445.1 Candidatus Nitrosacidococcus tergens
AAACTTATAGGCGTAAAAGAAACCATACACCTTGGCTGGTTCTATTAGGGTGTATTGGTATTTTAGGCACTGGAGCTAGTTTAGCACTCTATGATAGAGATCTCTCTAAGAATCTAGATTACAATATTCAAACTCAGCCTGAAACACTGCTAAATCCATCAACTAATACCGGAGAATCCACCTCTCCATTTCCTAAAGACAGGGAAAATGCGATTACTGTCCCTCCTGTACAGAGGGTAGCTAATAGTGAGATTTGGCAAGAAGTTATTGTTGGTAAAGGCGATAGCTTATCGGTCATTTTTTCAAATTTAGGCTTAGATCCACGTGAATCCTATGAGATTATTGCTCTAGGAAAAATAGCTTCTCCGCTAGCTTATTTAATGCCTGGGAATCTATTAAAAATAGCATATACAGAAAGTGAAGGTATTCGTAAGTTATCTAAATTACATACTAGTATTAACACTACTGATTACTTAGAGATTTATCTAAAGGATAATAAGCTCCAAGCTCATAAAATAACACAAGAGCCAGAGATCCATCATAAACTAGTTATAGGAACTATTAAGCATTCTCTAGTTAAAGATGGACTTCATGCTGGGCTTAAAAATACTCAGATCATGAATTTAGCACATATTTTTAGAGAAAATATTGATTTTACCTCAGATTTGCAACCTAAGGATACATTTAAGGTCCTATTAGAAGAAAGCTATTTACAAAATAAAGTAATAGGAAAAGAAACGATTATAGCCGCTGAGTTTATTAATCGAGGTAAAATTTCTCGTGCTATTCGCTATACTGATCTTTATGGTAATAGTAGCTACTACACTCCAGAAGGGGAGAGTCTACGTAGGGATTTCTCTAGAGCACCGGTTCACTATACTCGTATTAGTTCCTACTTTAATGCAAAACGTAAACATCCTGTTTTACAAAAAGTTCGTGCACATAATGGTGTAGATTATGCTGCTCCTTCAGGCACACCAATTCAGGCTGCTAGTGATGGTAAAGTTATTTTTTTCGGAAAAAAAGGCGGATATGGTAATGCTATTATCTTAAAACACAACGAAAAGTATCGTACACTCTATGCCCATTTATCTCGTTTTAAAAAAGGGTTAAAGCGAGGCAAAAAGGTTAAAAAGGGAGAAACTATAGGCTATGTAGGTCAAACTGGGCTTGCAACCGGACCTCACTTGCATTATGAAATTCAAGTAAATGGTATTCCACGTAATCCTCTTACTGTAGAATTACCTAAAGCAGAGAATATTCCTGCCGCTTTTATGGAGGATTTTCAAAATACTGCCCATGAACTTATCACGCAGTTAGAAATGGCAGATACAGATCTTGCAATATTAGATTAAAAAGTAAATTTATTATGCCCCTTTATATAGGTCTTATGTCTGGTACAAGTATGGACTCTATAGACGGTGTATTAATTAAATCAGAATCTTTTGAAATTCAGGCAACCCATACTACTCTTTTTCCTCAATCTTTAAAAAATCAGCTTTCTGAATTAGTAAAAAATCATAAAATTTCCCTAAAAGACCTAGGTACTTTAGATATTAAGCTTGGATACTTGTTTGCAGAAACAGCAACAGAAATACTAAAAAAAGCAAATACTTCTCCTACTAAAATTCAAGGTATAGGAAGCCATGGTCAAACTATCTATCATTATCCTAACCAAACTTCTTATCCCTTTACTTTACAATTAGCAGATCCTAATATAATCGCAGAGATTACAGGAGTTACTACAGTAGCTGATTTTCGTCGTCGTGATATGGCTGCTGGAGGGCAAGGAGCACCGCTTACCTCCGCTTTTCATGCTACTCTCCTACAGAAAAAAATATTTAATCAAGATATTGCTGTATTAAATATTGGTGGTATAGCCAATATCAGCTTATTACCTGCTAATCAAGATCTTCCAATATGGGGATTCGATACGGGTCCTGGTAACACCCTTATGGATCAATGGATAGCCGAGCATCAAGATCAAGTTATGGATCAAAATGGAATCTGGGCAGCCTCTGGACGAATGAATGATGAATTACTACATATGCTGTTGGACGATCCATATTTTTCTTTAAAGCCACCTAAAAGTACAGGTAGGGAATATTTCAATCTATTTTGGTTACAAGACATCTTAAATAAAGTAAATAAAAAAATTTCTCCTGAAGATGTTCAAGCTACTCTATGCACTTTAACTGCAAAGAGCATTCAGTTAGCAGTCACTAGTTCTCACTTTCAGCCTAATGAGCTAGTAGTTTGTGGGGGCGGAGCATATAATAAAACTCTCATGGAGAATCTACAAAGGGTATTACCTCACTGCAAAATTACTACCACCACAGATTATGGAATTCCTCCTAAATGGGTAGAGTCTTGTGCTTTTGCTTGGTTAGCCAAACAAACCCTAGAAGGACTACCCGGGAACATACCTACTGTAACTGGTGCAAAAAGGTCAGTAATTTTAGGAGCTATTTATCCTGCTAAAAAATTACCTAGTTCTTTTGCATAAAGATCCATCTCCTCATGTGTACGCATCTCAGTAGCACACACTAACAGTGCGTTATCACCTAATTCAGGATAATCTCCTCCTAGTGCTATTCCAGCTAAAATCCCTCTCTGACCTAAGTAAGATAAAATCTCTCTAGCAGGAATTGGAAGTTTTAGTACCGCTTCATGGAAAAATGGCTTATTAAATACTAATTGAATACCTGAAATAGCTGCTAATTTTTTCACTAAATAAGATATGTTGCTATGACAAGATATGGCTACTTGTGCTAATCCTTTATAGCCTAAAAGAGACATATGTATGGTTGCAGCAGTAACCATTAATCCTTGATTTGTACAAATATTTGACGTTGCTTTTGAACGGCGAATATGTTGCTCTCTAGCTTGTAAAGTAAGGGCATATCCCGGCTTATTTTCCATATCTACAGTACGCCCTACAATTCGACCTGGCATTTGACGAATATGTGCTTGCTTACAGGCCATAAATCCAAAATAAGGTCCTCCATTTGCTAGGGGTATACCTAAAGGTTGCCCTTCTCCACAGACAATATCTGCTCCCTTATTACCCCACTGCCCCGGTGGCTTAAGCAATGCTAGAGATATGGGATTGACTACGCTAATTACTAAGCTACCTTGATCATGTGCCCAATTAGTTAGTGTGTCTACTTCTTCTAAAGAACCAAAATAGTTTGGCTGAGGAATTACTAGAGCCGCAAAATCATTTCCATAAGATTTTAATGTATCAAAATCAATCGTTCCTGATGAACTATAGGGTACCTTTTGCAAGGTAATCTTTTGATCTTCTACTAAAGTGGCTGTTACCTTACGATAGTTTGGATGGATAGTATCAGGTAGTAAAATAGTAGCTGGTTTATTTCGCATAAGACGAACAGCCATTAATACTGATTCTCCTAATGCAGAGGCTCCATCATAAACTGAAGCATTGCTCACATCCATACCGGCTAGAGAGGTAATCATACTCTGATATTCATAAATAATTTGCAGAGTACCTTGGCTTGCTTCTGCCTGATAAGGTGTATATGCACTATAAAATTCTCCACGGGAGACAATTTCCCATACAGCGGCAGGAATATGATGCTGATAAGCACCTCCTCCAGCAAAACATATTTGCGGTATATTTTCTGTCGCTTTTTTTATCAGCAGCTGAGTAGCTTCTATTTCATTTAATCCTTGAGGTACTGAATGGCTAATTGTAGTTCTTAAATTAGCAGGAATTTCATCAAAGAGAGTATCTATATTAGCTGCACCAATCTTAGTGAGCATTGCTTGAATATCATCGTGAGTATGAGGAATAAATGGCATAATCAATATCTCTCTTAATTAATGATTTTCATCAGCAACAAATTGTATATAAGCCTCAGAATCTAATAATTGCTCAAAGCCTTCCATATTATTTATTTGCAATCGAAATAACCAACCATTGCCATAAGGATCTTGATTAATAAGTTCAGGACGATCTGCAAGCAGCGTGTTAATTTCAATAACTTCCCCATCTATAGGAGCATAAATATCCGAAGCTGCTTTTACTGACTCTACTACCATACACTCTGATCCACTCTGAATATTAGTGCCTACAGCAGGTAATTCAACATATACTATATCTCCTAACAATTGTTGTGCATGATTACTAATACCTATTGTAATTTGATCTCCTCCTTCTTTTTTAACCCATTCATGGGTTTTGCTATATTTTAATTCTGAAGGAACATTACTCATTAAAATTCTCCCTAATTTATTTTTAACCCTTATCTGTTGTTTATAATCGATTACTATTCGCTAGTAAGCCATAAAGCTTTTCTTGTAATCCTGACTTAATTTGCTGCCAATTAAAATACCATCGCCAATTACCTCTAATGGTGCCCGGTACATTCATACGTCCTTCACTACCAAGTTCTAGAATATCTTGCATAGGAATAACAATATATTGAGCTATTGAATTTAATCCACTTTGAATTAAATCCCATGGCATAGATTTTTTGGAATCTCCTAGATACTTATAAATAGTTTGCTGCTTTTTTTTAGATAAACTATTAAACCATCCTAAGGTAGTATCATTATCATGAGTGCCTGTGTACACAGCACAGTTTTCAATATGATTAGCTGGAAGATATGAATTGTTCGGATTACCATCAAATGCAAATTGTAAAATTCGCATTCCAGGTAAATAAAACTGATCTCGCAACGTCTCTACTTCAGGGGTAATATATCCCAGATCTTCAGCGATAATAGGCAAAGTACCATAATAGGACTTTAATGCTGTAAATAACGCTTCTCCAGGGGCAGTTACCCAATGCCCTTTCATTGCTGTTCTATAAGCTGCTGGAATTTCCCAATAAGACTCAAAACCACGAAAATGATCGACCCTTACTATATCATAGAGTTTAAATTGAGTACCCATTCTCTGGATCCACCATTGAAACCCATCAGCTTCCATTTTATCCCAGCAATATAAAGGATTTCCCCAACGCTGCCCCATTTTAGAAAAAGAATCTGGAGGTACACCTGCTACTGAGGTTAACTGACCGTCTTGATCTAAAGTAAAATATTCTGGGTGTGCCCATACATCAACACAGTTATGAGCAATAAAGATAGGCATATCCCCAATAATAAAAATTCCATTTTGATTAGCATAAGCCTTTAGCTTCAGCCATTGTTGAAAAAATATAAACTGTTCAAAACAAAATTGGTTTATACGATCAGTAAACTCTAGTTTGATCTCTTTTAAGTATTTTATATCCCGATTTCGTAATCTTTTAGGCCATTTAAACCAAGGTTTATTACCATGAATCTCTAATAGCGTACTAAATATTGCATAATCCTCTAACCAAAAAGCATGCTCATTACAAAAAGACAGAAAATTTTGTTGAATCTTTTTATCTTGATTAGCCACTTGATAGGCTAGTTTTAGAATTTTCCTCCGATTACGGGATGATGTAGATTGTTTAAAGTTAAACCAAGGCTCATTTGCTAAATTCTGTAGTGAAATAAGTTTTGGATTGCCTGCATGAGCTGACAAACATTGATATGGGGATAAATTACCTTGAGTAGGCCCAAGTGGAAGAATCTGCCATAGACTCATGCCTGATTGGGCTAGGAAATCTACAAACCTATAAGCATCTGCTCCTAAATCTCTATTGGGAAGGGAGGTAATATGAAGTAAGACTCCAGCACATCTTTTCTGGAGTGTACCATCATTCATATAGTACATACTCCTTTATAAAAGTTACTTTTTAATAAAAGGAGCACCAATCTACCAAACAGATTAAACGTAAATCTATAGTTTTTAGCAATAAAGAAAAAAATAGTATTTAATAAATACGATTTTGTCCTAACATCTCTGGGGTTACTAAAACTACGGTTTCTTCACTCACATAAAAGCGATCCTTATCTTTTTCTATATCTTCTCCAATAATTGTATTATCTGGAATATAGCAACCTCTATCTATAATTGCTTTGCTGATACGGCAATGCCGACCTATAACTACATCAGGTAATATCACACTATCTCTAATTTCACTATAAGAATGAATAGAGACATTAGAAAATAACAAGGAGTGATACACCTTAGATCCAGAAATCACACACCCTCCAGATACCATAGAATCTATAGCTATACCACATCTATCTGCTGTATTAAAAATAAATTTAGCTGGAGGTAACTGTACTTGGTGAGTCCATATAGGCCAATCTTTATCATAAAGATTAAGCTCTGGCCTAACACTTACTAGTTCTATATTGGTTTTCCAAAAAGCGTCTATAGTACCCACATCTCGCCAATAACCAGGGTCACCTCCCTGTACATCTCGAAAAGGGAAAGCCATAACTCGATAATTATTGCGGATAATATTAGGTACAATATCCCTTCCAAAATCATGGGAAGTATTCGTAAAATCGGAGTCTCGTACTAATTGTTCATATAAAAAATCTGCATTAAAGATATAAATACCCATAGAAGCAAGGGTTTCATCAGTTTTCCCTGGTGATGGTTGAGGATTTTCAGGTTTTTCTATAAACGAGGTTACCCGTAAATTTTCATCTATCTCTATTACCCCAAAAGCTGAAGCCTCTTTAAGTGGTACATGGATGCACCCTACAGTAACATCAGATTCCCGCTCTACATGATAAGCAAGCATCTCCCCATAATCCATCTTATAGACATGATCTCCTGCTAGGATCAGGATATACTTAGGTTGGTAGGAGCGAATAATATCTAAGTTCTGGTAAACTGCATCTGCAGTACCTACATACCAACTACCTTCTCCAGTACGTTGCGAAGCAGGTAATAATTCAATAAAATCACCAAAATAACCTCGCATAAATCCCCAGCCTTGCTGAATATGGCGGATCAAAGAATGAGCCTTATATTGAGTAAGTACGCCAATTTTTCTAATACCGGAATTTATACAATTAGAAAGAGGAAAATCAATAATACGAAATTTACCTGCAATAGGTACAGCCGGTTTAGCACGCCAATTCGTTAGCTGCTTAAGTCGTGATCCTCTCCCTCCCGCTAATACAAGGGCTACCGTATCTCGAGTTAAGCGGCTAATAAACCGTGCATTATAATTTTCAACCATGACTCTAGCCTCCCCTATAATTAGCAATTACAGAAAATAAAAGATCAGTAGGCATCAGAAAACTCCAATACCTACTGAATAGTATATCTTATTAGAAGGTTTTTTAATCTTGGGTCATATATTTATAATAATTAATCAGCCCATTAGTAGAAGAATCGTGGCTAGTTACCGTACCTTCTGTTTGAAGCTCTGGTAAAATAACCTTTGCTAATTGTTTTCCTAGCTCCACACCCCATTGATCAAATGAATTTATATTCCAAATAATACCCTGCACAAATACTCTGTGTTCATAGAAAGCAACAATAGAACCTAACATGTAGGGAGTTAATTTAGAGAAGAGAATAGAGTTACTTGGATGATTACCCTTAAATACTTTATGAGGGATTAATTGATCTATCTTGTCTTTATCGTAATGTGCTGCCTCTAATTCAGCCCTGACTTCATTTGCCGTCTTTCCTTTCATTAGAGATTCAGTTTGGGCAAAAAAGTTCGCGAGCAAAATTTTATGATGTACGCCTACTGGATTATGAGTCTCAATGGGTGCCAAAAAATCTCCTATAATTAAAGGAGTTCCTTGGTGTAAAAGCTGATAAAAAGCATGTTGTCCATTAGTACCTGGTTCTCCCCAGATAACATCTCCTGTAGCATAGTCTACAAATTCTCCATTTCGAGTCACGCTTTTACCATTACTTTCCATCTGTAATTGCTGTAGATAAGCAGGTAGTCGATGTAGATATTGATCATAGGGTAAAACAGCATGACTTCTTGCCCCTAAAAAATTTATATTCCAGACATCCAACATACCTGCAATTACTGGCATATTTTCTTCAAGAGGTGCTTCTTCAAAATGTTTATCCATTGCATGACCTCCTTCCAATATAGATTCAAAGTTATCCATACCAATATAAAGGGCAATAGATAAACCAATGGCACTCCAAAAAGAGTAGCGACCACCTACCCAATCCCAAAACTCAAACATATTACGAGAGTCGATACCGAATTTTTCTACTTCATTTTTATTTGTAGATATGGCGACGAAGTGTTTCGCAACCGCACTCTCATCTGGTGCTACTCGCAGTAGCCATTCTCTTGCACTATGGGCATTAGTCAGTGTTTCATGGGTTGTAAATGTTTTTGATGCAATAATGAATAGAGTAGTTTCTGGTTGAATATTCTTGAGCACCTCAATTAATTGAGTACCATCAATATTTGAAACAAAATGAGCACGAATTCCTTGTTTAGCATAGGGACGTAATGCTTCAGTTACCATAACCGGTCCTAAATCTGAGCCACCAATTCCGATGTTTACAATATCTTTTATAGGAGCCCCACTAAAACCTAACCATTTATGGCTATGAATTTCATTACAAAACTCTCGAATACGTTTTAATACCTCATTCACTTTTGGCATTACATCTTCACCATCATTAGCAATGATGGGTGTATTAGATCGATTACGCAGAGCAATGTGAAGCACAGATCGATTTTCTGTAATGTTAATTGCCTCACCTGAAAACATCCGTGCAATCCATCGCTTTATATCTCGCTCACGGGCAAGATCAACCAGTAAATTAATAGTTTCTTGAGTAATTCTATTTTTTGAATAGTCAAAAAGAATATCCTTAAGTGTTAAAGAGAATCGCTCGAATCTTTGAGGATCAGAAGCGAACAAATCCCGCATATGGAGGTTTTTTACTTCTTCATAATGTTTAGAGAGTTTTTCCCAAGTGGAAGTATGTGTTACAGGAGTATTCATAAAATTTAACCTTTCAATTGCTGGTTAATATGATCAGGCAATTTATTCCATGGAATAAATTGCTGGGGTTGTGTACCACGTAAATCTTTTATACCTACAGTATTTTGAGTAATTTCATCCTCGCCAAGAATTAATGCCCAGCGAGCACCACTGCGATCTGCCTTTTTCAACTGATTTTTAAAATTACCGCCATTATAATTAGTTTGTAATCGAATAGTAGGTATCTTTGTTCGTAGCTCTTCGGCTAAATATAGTGCTTGCTTTTCTGCTTGTATACCTACAGCAACTAAGTAAGCATCGACGGATGTTTGTGACTCAATCAATCCTTTATCTTTGAGCAAAGCAACTAATCGATCTAAACCAAGAGCAAATCCTGCAGCTGGAGTAGTATTACCACCTAATTGTGCGATTAGCCCATCGTAACGCCCTCCCGCACAAACAGTGCCTTGAGCTCCTAATTGATCTGTTGTCCACTCAAATACAGTTCGAGTGTAATAATCTAAGCCTCGCACTAATCGTGGGTTAATTTTATAGGCTATCCCAACCTTATTAAGTAAGTTTTGCAATAAATCAAAATGCTCACGAGATTTATCATCTAAATAGTCTAGAATTCGTGGAGCTTCATTAATTAGATCTTGTATTTGTGGATTTTTACTATCTAATATTCTTAGAGGGTTAGTACGCATCCGACGCTGACTGTCTTCATCTAAGGCAGATTGATGTTTAGTAAAAAATGCAACCAGTGCCTCTCGATAATTTGTCCTTGATTCTGGTGATCCCAAAGAATTAAGTTCAAGCTGCAACCCTTTTAACCCAAGTTCCTGCCAAAATCGAGCAGTCATAAATATCAATTCTGCATCTACATCAGGTCCTGGTACACCTAAGGCTTCTACCCCAAACTGATAAAATTGGCGATATCGACCTTTTTGCGGTCGTTCATGACGAAACATAGGACCATAATACCAAAGCCTTTGTATTCCTTGTGTAAGTAAATTATGTTGTAGTACTGCACGAACACAGCTTGCTGTACCCTCAGGTCTTAATGTTAAGCTATCCCCATTAAGATCTTGAAAAGTATACATTTCTTTTTCAACAATATCAGTTACTTCACCAATTGAACGTTGAAATAGATCAGTCATTTCTAGTAGAGGCAATCTAATTTCCTGATAGCCATAGTTAGCTAACACTCTATGCAGAGTATCTTCTACTTTCTGCCAGTCTTTAGTTTGCTTTGGCAAGATATCATTCATGCCTCGAATAGCTTGTATTTTTTTAGTCACAATTTATCAGTTAGCTAAATTCTTAATATATCCTAACAATATGTAAAAACTATGGCACTTGCTCTATACTTTGCTGAGCCATTTGATTTTCTACCGAATCTGGGAAATTCTGCTTTAAAAATAAGGCATATTGAGCAGCCATCCCTTCATTATGAAGACTTCTTTCAATATTTATTCCTAACCATAAAGATTGTGCTGTATTATTAGCAATTTTCTGGTAACGTTGCAGATACTCTTGGGCTTCATTATATTGCTTTAACTGAAATTTAATTTCTGCCATATGGTATAAAGAAACTGGAAGGTTTTTTTGAATTTGAAGTGCACTTAAATAGTGTTTCTCAGCCTTTTTATAGTCTCCTAATCTTTGAGTGGCTATTCCAGCATTCTCATAGGCTAAGGCAGGTGTACTATAAAATGGATTTTTTACTGCATTTAAGAAATGCCTTTCAGCTTCCTGATAACGTCCTTGCTGATAAAGAAAAACCCCATAATTATTTTGAGTTTCTGGACTATCCGAATCTAATTTAATTGCTTTTAAGAAATTTTTTTCTGCTTCTTTATTTTTTCCTAATCGTTGATCAAGCAAAGCCAAGCTGCTATAAGCATTTGCTAGAGTGGGATCTTCCTCAATCGCTCGGTTTAGTTTTTGAAATGCTTGCTTAAGATCCCCTTGTTTAAAATACTCAATTCCCATTTGGGTATTAATCTCAGCAGCCTCTTTCATCTTAGTAGAGGGGGTAAAACAGCCTGTTATAGGGGGAGTAACTACTACGATAGTAATAAAAATGCGTATAAATTTCATGGTAAGACATCATTTATTGTTTAATTCTTATTCTTTAATTGAAACGGTGAGTTCTATCCTTTACTTGACCAGCTAGTTGTCCACAGGCAGCAGCAATATCATCACCACGAGTTTTCCTTGTTACAGTAACAATTCCCTTTTTTAATAACACTTCTCTAAATACATTAATTACATCCATACTAGAGCGTTGATACAGACTATTTGTAAAAGGATTGAAGGGAATTAAATTTACCTTAGCTGGAAAATCTTTTAAAAGCTTTGCAAGCTGTTGGGCATGATATGGTGAATCATTTACCCCTGCCAACATAACGTATTCAAAGGTAATAATTCGTTTGTTATTCCCAATAACATAACGATGACATGCAGCAAGTAATTCTTGCAAAGGATATTGTTTGTTTATAGGGACAAGCACATCCCGTAATTTATCATCAGATGCATGAAGGGAAATGGCTAAACTGACAGGGCAAACTACCCGTAATCGATCGATTCCAGGTACCATACCTGCCGTACTTAAAGTGACGCGCCGCCAAGATAGTCCATAAGAAAAGTCGTCTAATATGAGATTCATAGCGGTTACTACGTTATTAAAATTAGCAAGTGGTTCTCCCATGCCCATCATTACTACATTTGTAATCGCTTGAGAATTAGCCTTAGACTGCTTTAATGACTCATTTGCTAGCCATAATTGACCAATAATTTCAGAAGTTCGTAAGTTACGATTAAATCCTTGTTTCCCCGTTGAACAGAAAGAACAATTTAAAATACACCCTACTTGAGAAGAAATACAAAGTGTCCCTCGGTTCTCCTCAGGAATAAAAACAGTTTCAATACAATTTCCACAAGATAAACGTAGTAACCATTTACGAGTTCCATCTGTTGAATCATACTGGTGCTCTATTTTAGGAAGATCTGTAACAGTATATTCTGCCAACTTTTCCCGTAAAGACCTGCTTAAATCTGTCATCTGATTATAGTCAGTGACAAAGCGCTGATGTATCCAATTGAGTACTTGACGAGCACGAAAAGGTTTCTCACCAAGATTTATAAAAAAAGACTCCAGCTTTATCCGATCTAAATCGAAAATATTAATTGGATTATTAACCACAACAGCTTAAAAATTAAGTTCTACAACAAATTTCCTCTGGCTTAAAAAAGAATTCAATTTCCACTTTGGCTGTATCTGGTCCATCAGAGCCATGAACTGCATTTGCATTGATGCTCTCTGCAAAATCTGCTCGAATAGTGCCAAGTGCTGCCTCTTTAGGATTTGTTGAACCCATAAGCTCACGGTTTTTTGTAATGGCATCTTCTCCTTCAATAACTTGTACTATAATAGGTCCTGAAATCATAAATTCTACAAGATCGCTATAGAATGGGCGCTGGGCATGTACAATATAAAATTTTTGTGCTTGCTCTCTATTAAGCTGAAGCATTCGCATTGCCACAATTCTAAGGCCAGCTTTTTCAAAGCGAGCATCAATTTCTCCAATTACATTCTTTGCAACTGCATCTGGTTTTATAATAGAAAGCGTACGTTCAATTGCCATTATGTAAAACACTCCATTAAACTTAAGTACTTCATTATGCTTTTCAAAAAAAACATAAAAATGATACCACTATCATTAAACTTAATGATAGCCTGGCAGTAAATACATAATGAAATCAACAAAAAGATTAAATTTTATTTAAAAAACTATGAGAGCTTCCCAATACTTACTTTCAACTACTCGTGAAATTCCTACTGATGCAGAAATTATTAGTCATCAACTGATGCTTAGAGGAGGCTTTATTCGTCGCCTCACAGGAGGAGTCTATACTTGGCTACCTCTAGGATTAAAAGTATTACGTAGAGTTGAAAATATTATCCGTGAAGAGATGAATCGGATAGGTGCTCAAGAAGTACTTATGCCTGCGGTACAGCCAGCTGAACTTTGGCAGGAAACAGGCAGATGGGATCAATATGGACCTGAGCTACTAAGATTAATTGATCGGCATCAACGATACTTTTGCTTTGGTCCTACCCACGAAGAGATTATTACTGATTTAGCACGCCAAGAGTTAAAAAGCTATAAACAATTACCTATACTTTTTTATCAAATTCAAACCAAATTTCGAGACGAAATCAGGCCTCGATTTGGTATTATGCGTGCTCGAGAATTTTTAATGAAAGATGCTTATTCCTTTCATTTAAATCAAGAATCATTAGATCATACATACCAGCAAATGTATGAGACTTATACTCGCATCTTTACTAAAATTGGTTTAAATTTCCGAGCAGTCCAAGCAGATACAGGATCTATTGGGGGTAATACTTCCCATGAATTTCATGTCCTTGCTGATTCTGGTGAAGATGCCATTGCTGTCTCAAATCAAAGTGACTATGCGGCCAATGTTGAATTGGCGGAGGCATTACCTCCTTCAAATTTAGAAAATACCTTGCCTAAGGAGAATTTAACTTTAGTTGATACACCAAATCAACATACGATCGAGGAAGTAAGCCAATTCCTAAATGTTTCCCCAAAACAATGTCTCAAAACCTTGTTAGTGCATGGTATCGATAGCCAATTAGTCGCTTTAGTGTTTCGAGGTGATCATGATCTTAATGCAATCAAGGCACAAAAACTCCCTCAAATTGCCAGCCCCTTAAAATTTGCTACTTCAGAGGAAATATGGGATATGTGTCAAATTAAAGTAGGATCTATAGGTCCTATAAGTTTAAATATTCCTGTTATTGCAGACCATAGTGCAGCAGCATTAATCAATTTTATATGCGGTGCCAATATAGAAGGTAAACACTTTACTGGAGCAAACTGGGGTCGGGATTTACCCAAACCTGTTACTGCTGATATTCGTAATGTGGTTGATATGGATTCTAGTCCTGATGGAAAAGGATATTTATCTATTACTCGAGGAATAGAAGTGGGTCATATTTTTCAGCTAGGCAATAAATATACCCAAGCAATGGATGTATCAGTGCTCGATGAAACTGGACATGCTATAGGTCTTACTATGGGCTGTTATGGTATCGGAGTGTCTCGAATAGTTGCTGCTACTATTGAGCAGAACTACGATGATTATGGAATTATTTGGCCAGCTGCAATTGCTCCTTTTCAGCTAGCTTTAATTCCCATTAATAGGCATAAATCAGATCAAGTGAGAGAAACAGCAGATAAGTTGTATATAGAACTTCAAGATGCTGGTTTTGATGTCCTGCTAGATGATCGTGAATTACGACCAGGGGTTATGTTTGCTGATATGGATTTAATTGGTATCCCCTATCGTTTAGTCATTAGTGAACGAGGATTAGAATCCGGTACCGTAGAGTATAAGGGAAGGCAAGATAAAGAAAGCATTCAAATAAAGCTAACTGATTTAACTTCAATACTTAAAACTCATTTAAATCTAAGCTATTCGTCTTAATAAATAACCTAGGCTTATAAAAAACAAAAACCCCAGGGTGTCCCGGGGTTTTTTATTCCTAACAAATTAAGAAATAAACTAAAATATAGCTTTTTCCTAATAGCGATCATCCTGAGGGTATTTATCTGTCCAATCAATAGGCTTATCCATAATCACCATTTTACCTTGTTTCTTACTTTCATTCAGATCAGTAAACTTCACGTGTTTATGTACAAGATTTTGATGGCAATCAATACAGGTCCATCCTTGCTTTAATTTTTTATGAGCTTTTTGCCCAGATTTTGGCACAGGTTGTGGATTTACATGACAACTTTTACAGGTAAGACTATCCCAATTTTTGATATTCATACGTGCATGCTGTGCCATTTCTTGGCGACGCTCATCGAATTTATCAATCGTAGAATAATCTTCAAAAATTTCCAGATAGAGCTCTCTAGCACCATCAACTACATGAGTAGCTACTGCTTTATGGAAATTAGATAACCCGCGAGGAATATGGCAATCTTTACAACCTGGATCTAACCCATAGGATCCATAATGAGGGGATTCCTTTAATTCCTTATAAGGATAGGACATAGAATGACAGCTGGTACAGAAAGTAGTTGTTGATAGTGCTGCCTCTCCACCAAAAACCACAATAAGTAAAGCAAGTAGGCTTCCTGCACCAATTAGTACAGGTCGCCAATTTACTTCAAGATATTCACGAATGGCTTGCCACCATTGCGTTAACTTAGACAACAACATAGCTATTTACTCCTTGGGCGATATAGTGTGTTCTTACACTTCTTATAGATTAGATAAGGATAAACCATACAAAAATATATTTATTGCCTCTTGCTCAAAACGTTTTATATTGCTTTATCATTAACACACTACAAAAATTGTTTATAAATTTTAACCTAGATTAGTTACTTAGGCTTAAAGCGTATACTCATCAACTTAAGGTAATCACTCAACAATAAAAATATAGAATATCCAACATAGGACTTCTTATTTGTTGCTATCCATAGGCAAGGAATACACCCAATAACCTCCATACTGAGCAAGAAGACGAAGTTCTTGAAGTCTCGCTGGATTTGAAGAGTTAAAAGGTAGCATTTTTGCTATCAAAGTATCTTTAGAAGAATTATCAGTGAGAAAATAGGCACGAATAACATCTTTATCCAGCCGTTCCACTAAATAAGATGTATAACCATTTTTCTCTACCCACTCTTTTACGTGGGGAATTAATGCATGGGTTTGTCCTTGATTAGGAAAATCCTTAAACCCTATACCTAATCGATTTGGTTCCATGACCCCTATTTTGTATATATCAGAATAGTGAACCACAATGTATACATCTTTATTCTTGGTAAAGCTTCTTAGCATAGAAACCCCTGTAGTTTCATCAGCCAAAAAAGCATCTACAAGATCACCTAGCTGTTTTCTTTCCTTATTTGAGTCACTTACTTGCCAGAACTCATTTTCGAATTTTCTAATCCCTTTCGATTGATTAGTCCACGGACCAGGTATAATAATTGGTTCAGCTATATTATTTGTATGGAACAAGGTAGTTATATCTGTTAATAGATTAAGGCGGCGAGAAGTATCCCACCAGCTCAATACCATTCCTGTCTTAGGAACATGTTGTATTACAGCTTGAGCTAAATCATTTAGATCTTTAGCTCCACTTGTAATCGTGATAATTGGTTCTCTAAGATTATTTTTCCATAAAAGCAATACAGGTGAATCTTTTTTATCTCTAGTACCAGTGTAAAACTCTGCTAGGGGTGTTTTTTGGACCTTTTCAGCAGTTAATTCATACTTAAGAATACTGATCCCTAGATTCTCATAGTTTTTAAGATCTTCTAAATCTGAAAAATCCTCGATTTTTCCTTCTGCTACTTTTTGATATTGATAGGGAGCACCTTCACTACTGGTGGGGTGAAGTAATGACCACCCAAGCCATATAAGGAGGGAAAGCCCCCCTGTTATTAGGATACTCCCAATAAGCAGAGGTGCTTTATATACTCCTGAAAGTGATGGTATAGCTTTATTCGCTACAGACACAGAATATTAACCTTCTGTTTTCAGTTTACGACGCCAAGCCACTAATCCTAAACCTACAAGCACCATACCGCTTCCCAAGCCGCCTACTGTTGCTTGTTTCACTTTGCTATCTAACTCTAACAAGCTTGCAGTTTTTAATTTACCAACGGTAGCTTCTAAAGAAGCAACTTGAGATTTTAATTTAGCAAAATCTCTCAGTTTGGTATTTTCAGTTTGAATTTCAGTATAGTGTTGTATTAAAGGTGCCCAACCCCAAGTATAGGTAAACCCACCTGGGAAAGCATGGAAAAGCCCTTTATAGTTTTGGAGTAAATCTTGCTCCCACAGCTTAGAATAAGCTAATTCAACAGTTGTTGGATTATTATCTTTAGCCATGAAGAGTTGGAAAAATTCACCAGGACCATCTTTTTCTGGTTTTGCAGGTGCTGGACGATTGGTAGTTTGACCAGGTAATAATTTATCCTTATATAAGGCTTCCATTATTCCTTTTACTTCAATCTGCTTCTTAAGTCCGGAAATTGTGCCATTATCTGAGAATGTTAAATAACTTTCAGCAAATTTCTTAGAGTGACAATTTCTACAGGTATCGACCCAATCATCCCTACGTTCTTTGTACCATGGATGCTCAAGATTATTAGCAATGCCTTCTTGAGGGTTGAATGCCCAGCGAACCTTCCGTACTAAATTATGGGCAAATTTACCTTTGTACTCCATGTGGCAGAAAGCACAGGTAGCAGCAGTTTGTTTATTATCGCTAATAGCACGTTCAAGGGGCACTTCCCAATCCCACTCACTACCATGAGTTTCATAGACTGCACCATGTTTAGACATCATATAGTTTTCAAACTCATTATGGTCTGCACCATTATGACAATAGGCACAGGCTTCAGGTTTGCGTGCCTCTGCAGATGAGAACTGATGACGAGTATGACAGGTATCACAGCGATTTTGGTTAATATGACACATAGTACAACCATCTGCGATTTCCCGATCTTCCATTGCTGCCCAAGTGGCTAGCTCTACATTTGCTTGATAATCCAAAGCATGGGAAGGGCGACCTGGTGGCCAAATAGGATCCATTTTTTTACCATGTACATCTGTATCTGGCCAAGTTAAGGTATCACGCTCTGCTTCTCTTTCAGCAAACTCTGTTAAATGACAAGCACCACAAGCTGCAGCATCAGGAAGTCTTAAATCTTCTTTGTGACTACCCTTTTGAACACCAACACCCATATGGCAGTCAATACAAGAAACTTCTTTAAGTTCTTCTCCTTCTCCAAGTTTCCCTAAAGAGCGAAGATTAGTTTCTACTTTTTTAATGAGCTCTTTTTTGTAAAAGCGGGAATCATCTTTAGTGAGTTTACGAATCTCATCTAAATTAGCATGAACACTTTGTTTCCAAGAATGAACCCAACCACGAGTTTCATCCTTATGGCATTTTATACACTCTTCTCTGGTAGCAACTTTTGCTGGAGCCCGTGGTGGTCTATAGTAGCTATCAGGATCCAAATATTGCATAAATGGAAGTGGAGACCAATACTCGGCGTATTTCCCTTCCCCATGACCTTGTTTTGGATCATAATACCGCTTGGTAATTGCTTCATATAGTGTTTTAGGTGAAGCTCCCTGTTCTACTCCTAAAGCTTTGTAAAGCTCTACAGGAATTTCAGCATTTGCACTTCCTGCAAATAATAGACCCATGCCTATCATTGCAGCGACAGCTTGCAAAAGCCTTTTAATTATGTTCTTACTCATATATTGACCTCTAAATTGCACTGTCACTCATAATTGACCTCCCTCGCACATGAATTCTCGAGGTATAAAACGCTTAGTTTAGATTTTAATGGTAAAGCACTGCTTGAAAAGCGAGGAGACCACAAAATCAGAATACTATTACAAGATAGTATCTACAATAGAGACAATCAATTCAGTAGCTATTGTAGTGGTTGTACAAAATGATTAAAAATTTCATCTATGCACTATATCTGTAATTGGCATCAGTATAGCAATAAAAGAGGGAATTCCACAAAACTATATCGTATAAAAGATAAATTTATGTTGCTCAATAATACATAATGGTATCTAAAAGTAGTAAAGAATAAGTACAGGCACTAGTGGCATAGTATGCAGATTCCTTTAAAGCTAAAACATAGAAGTCACCAAACGCTACAAAATCAGCTTTTTGATCAGATTCGTAATCTGATCCTAAGTGGAAAACTAAGACCAGGAATGGTGATGCCTGCTAGTCGTATTTTAAGTGAACAACTAGGTATTTCTCGCAATACCGTTATGCTTGCTTACGAACGGCTGATTGCTGAGGATTATTTACAGACCCAAAAAGCAGCAGGTACTTACGTTAATTTAAATCTACCTATAGATTCTGTAGTGTTAAAAACACCAAATCAATCCTCAAAAATACCTACTAAGATATATAAAAAAAGACATCCAGTATTATTTGAAGGCCGAGCTCAGAAACTCACTAACACAGAGCGAAGTAAAATTGAGATTGATTTTAAAGTAGGTCGATTAGATCCTAATTCCTTTCCTGTCAAGATTTGGCGACGCCTAATTTTAAAACACTTAGATAAAAGCGGTGGAGGTATTACTGAATATCGTGATCCTACTGGGTTGATGGCTTTGAGAAAAGCTATTGTTAATCACCTAGGTCCTGCCCGAGGGATTTCTGTTAGCCCAGATCAGATCATTGTAGTTAGTGGTAGCCAGCAAGCTTTAAATATTATTGCCCGATTATTAATTAACCAAGAAAGTATTGTAGTTACTGAATGTCCTTGTTATCAGGGGGCTATGTATGTATTTGAAAGTTATGGTGCAAAATTTTGTCCTATTCCAGTTGATCATCATGGATTACAGACAGAAAAACTCCCTAATACGACAATAGTAAGCCTAGCTTATGTTACCCCCTCTCATCAGTATCCTTTAGGTGCCACCCTATCCCTAAAACGTAGGGTTCAATTATTAGATTGGGCAGGAGAAACAGGAGCTTATTTAATAGAGGATGACTATGATAGCGATTTTCGCCATAATGGCTCACCATTGACTGCCTTGGCAGGCTTAGATCCCTATGGTTGTGTTATTTACATGGGAACAGTCTCTAAATCCATTGGGGCAGGACTCAGGCTAGGTTACTTAGTGCTTCCAGAAGTATTAGTAACACCTGCAAAGACAGTAAAAGCCCTTTTGGATAACGGTAATCCATGGCTTGATCAAGCAGTATTGGCTGATTTTATTGCAAATGGAAGTTATGCAAGGCATTTACGTCAAATACGACGCACCTATCTTCGCCGTAGAGACTGTCTCATCGCAGCTTTAAAATCCCATTTTGGTAAAGTATCTCTATCAGGGCTAGATGGAGGAATGCATATTGTGTGGCATTTACCTTCTTACCTTCCTACAGCTGCTGAAATGCAAGAAATTGCCCAACAAGTAGGGGTAGGAATTTATACCTTAGAAAAAGGAGGGGCTCATGATTTTGGGTATCAAGAATATAGCAAGCATACCTTAGTACTTGGGTACTCTTCCCTCGATGAAGTTCAGATTCAAGAAGGTATAAACCGAATTACCAAATCTATCTCAGCAAAATTGAAGCTCTAAAACTCAACAGGATGATTTAAATTTCTTAGAGAGAGGGAGTATTAATTAATAAGATTCGCTAGAGATAGCAAAGACACTATCGTACTTTGTATCCCTTATATTTATTTCCGTAAGATTTTTAATTACTTTTTTATACACTCAAGTACATAGGAAACTTATAATAAGTTGCTTAGATAGGTTATATTTTTATAGTTCTATATAGTTATTTGTGGAAAATAGAATAGTAAGATTTTTTAAAAGGTAGTCTTAAATGAAACAATCTAATTTCAATCTAAAAGCAGTTTTTATTTCAGCAGCAATCCTAACAAGTATAAGTATTAGCACTGCCTACAGTGCCCCTGCTACTTCCGTTCATTTCACCAGTAAAGGTGAACTTATCCAGCCCAAAGATTATCGTGAATGGGTTCATGTAGGCACTCAAGTTACCCCAAATGATATGAATGATGGTAAAGCAGCTATTCATGGATTTCATAATGTCTATGTGGATCCAGAAAGTTTTGCTTATTGGAAAAAAACCGGTGAGTTTCGTGATGGTACGGTCGTGATTAAAGAATTACTAGATATAGGCACTAAAAATGCCTTAACTGGTAATGGCTACTTTATGGGTAACTATACAGGACTAGAAGCAGCTATTAAGGATTCAAAGCGCTTTCCAAATGAGCCAGGTAATTGGGCTTATTTTATGTTCGGTACCAAATATCCTTTGCCTCAAACTACTGCTGCTCAGCCTACAGCTGAATGTAATACTTGCCACGAGAAAAACGCTCAGGATGATTGGGTATTCACCCAATATTATCCAACCCTTACTGCAGCAAAGCCTAAAGATAAGGTTGATTGAGTATTAAAAAATTCAAGAAGGGGTAAATATTTTTACCCCTTATCTACCGATCTTTCTGTAGTAGGTATATAGTGGGTACCCACAATTTTATTGTTATGGTTTAAATAGACTAGGGCAGGCTTAAAAAGCTCAGCCTCCACGCTATCGATCATGCCGTAGGTACATATAATTAGCCGATCATTAAGGCAAGCCTTTCGTGCAGCAGCCCCATTAAGGGAGATTGTTTGAGAGTTAGGATCAGCTCTCATTGCATAAGTAATGAATCGCTCTCCGTTATTTATATTATAGATATGCACTTGTTCATACTCTTTAATTCCAGCGGTATCCAACAAAATACTATCAATTGCACAGGATCCCTCATATTCTAGCTCAACTTGAGTTACGCAAGCTCGATGCAATTTTGATTTTAATAAAGTTAAATACATAGAGAGTTTATCTTTATTTCGTTTTATCCTAACTGAATGGGTATATTATCAATAAGGCGCGTCTTACCTAAATAAGCTGCTCCTAAAACAATTAGATTGCGATCCTCTTTATTTGGATCAAGTAGGTTCATATTTTTAATACTAACATAGTCAGGTTGAAAGCCATGATTTGCTAATAAATTATAGCCTTCTTGTTCTAAATGGATAAAGCTTTGTTTTCTTTTCTTAATTTCTGTAGTGATGTAATCTAAAGTGTTAAATAAGAAAGGAGCTTGTGTTCGTTCCTGATCGGACAAATAACTGTTTCGTGAGCTAAGAGCTAAGCCATTTGAATCCCGTACTGTAGAGATACTTTTAATAGTTACCGGAATAGCTAGATCAAGCACCATACGGCGAATAATTAATAATTGCTGATAATCTTTTTCTCCAAACAGAGCTATTTTAGGCTGAGTGATATTAAAGAGTTTCGCTATAATGGTAGTCACTCCTTGAAAATGCCTTGGACGATAAGCACCTTCAAGAATATTTGAAAGGATAGGTACACTAACTTGAGTAGTTTGCTCTAAGGACTGAGAATATATTTCTGAAATTGAAGGAGCAAATACGGCAGCTATATTATAGGGTGCTAAAACTTTTAAATCGTTTTCTAGAGTTCTAGGATAACACTCATAATCTTTTGCATTATTAAACTGTAAAGGATTCACAAAAATACTAACAACTACTCTATCAGCCAGAACAGTAGCATTTTTTACTAAAGCTAAGTGACCGGCATGGAGATTGCCCATGGTAGGGATTAGAGCAATTTTTTTGTGAGTAGATCGCCACTGATTTACCCGCTCTACCATCAGTGCTGTAGTTTGAATAATTTCCATCAATAGCTTTGTGCTGAGCTAGGAAATTGCTTATTTTTTACTGCATGCACATAGGATTTAACACTATCAAGTACGCTCCCTTTATTAGTTAAAAAATTATAATTAAATCTAGGAGTTTTTCCTTGGGTAATCCCTAACATATCGTAGAGAACAAGCACTTGTCCATCACATTCTGGACCTGCACCACAGCTTATCACTGGTATTTCTAAAGCTTGAGTAATTTTTTTTCCTAAGACTGCAGACACGCACTCTAGAATAAGCATATCTGCTCCTGCTTGCTCTAAAGTGACGGCATCTTCATAAATACGATCCGCTGAAATCTGATCCTTACCTTGTACTTGATAGCTACCTAATTGATAAATAGATTGAGGTAATAATCCTAAATGAGCGCATACTGGAATACCATAGGTGCTTAGCTGATAAATAGTTTCTTTTAAAAAAGATCCTCCTTCTAACTTAACCATATGTGCTCCTCCCTCTCTCATAAGCCGTGCAGCATTATGAAGCGCTTGATTAGGTGTTGCATAGGTTATAAAAGGCATATCAGCAATGATAAAGGATCGTTGACTACCTCTTACTACATTTTTGCAGTGATAAATTATGTCCTCTATATTCACTGCAATTGTACTTTCCTGCCCTTGAATCACCATTCCTAATGAATCCCCTACTAGGAGCACATCTACTCCAGCAAGCTCTAATAGAATTGCAAAACTTGCATCATAAGCGGTAAGCATGGCAATTTTTTCACCTTGCTGCTTTAGCTGTTTAAGTTGGGGTAGGGTAAGGCGTTTCATCCAATTTTGTTACATCAGTATAGATACAATGGGGTATTAGTTCTCTTATGTACCCCATACTAGGTATTATAAGATGAGGGGCTATTTCCGCAAGTGGGTACATCACAAATCCCCGTTCATACATTTTAGGATGAGGAATCGTAAGTTGTACTGTATGTAGCTCTATATCTTCATATAAAAGTATATCTAAGTCTAAAGTACGCTCTCCCCAATAGCGAGTTTTTACCCGTTGATGATCTTGCTCTATTTTCTGTAAAGAAAGTAATAAATCCTTTGGGGATAGATTGGTCACTATTTTAGTAACTACATTAATATAATCAGGCTGATCTTGGGGACCCATAGGCTTACTTTGATAAAAACTAGAGCAAATTATATATCTAGTATTAGGTAAATTATTTAATTCAAGTAATCCCTGAGATATATGAGATTTTGGGCAATCAAGATTGCTTCCTAGCCCAATATATACGCTAGCCATCTACACTTATCGGCTGGTTTAGCTTAGGTTTAAATTTTTTAGTTTTGCTACAGTTTGATCTACTTTTTTTAGGGTTTAAATAGTTTAACTGCTCTTTTTCTTCCATACTTTGGACTTTATCCCACCACTGGCATAAGTTTGTATCTTGCCCATTGGGATGTTCACCGGCTTGATTACGAAGTAGTAAAAAATCATAAGCAGCTCGAAACCGAGGATGCTGCAATAAACGCACTGCTCGCATACCTTGTTGATATTTAAAACGGGATTGTAAATACCATATTTCTTTCATAGGCAAGGAAACTCGTCGTGGTAACGTAATATGACGAGATTGGTTGATAAAAACATTCTCAACCGATCTTCTAATGAGTTCTCCAATTTTTTTAGAATCCGGATATTGATCAATTAATTTTTTAATCGGTACCCATAAAAAAACAGCAAATAAGAAGGCAGCAGTTACTGGTTTTTCTTCTAGGACTCGGTTATCTGTATTAATCAGGGCTTGTTCTAAAAAAAATTGGGAGAACCTATCTCCTTGCACCAAATATGCTTCTGTTTCTGGAAAGAGCCATTGAAATAATCCAAAGTTACGAAGTAAATTAAAAGCTTGTACAGCATAACCATTTAAAAATAGCTTAATCACTTCCTCAAATAGCCGTGCCGGAGGAATATTCTGCAAAGTAGATGCAAGCTGATAAATAGCTTCTTTGCTTTCAGGGTGAAGATGAAAACTCAGCTTACACATAAATCGTACCGCTCGTAGCATCCGTACTGGATCTTCTTGATAACGGACTATTGGATCGCCAATTAAGCGAAGTTGGTGATTTTCTAAATCTGTTATGCCACCCGTATAATCAATTACAGAATTAGTTCTAATATCATAATAAAGTGCATTAATAGAAAAATCCCGCCGCCAAGCATCCTGCTCTAAAGTGCCGTAAATATTATCGTCTATAATCCGCCCATTATGATCTAATAATTTCTCTGAAGGTGGAGCTCGGAAGGTAGATACCTCAACAATATTTCGCTTAAATCGTACATGGGCAAGACGAAATCTACGCCCAATTAATCGGCTATTAGGGAATAGTTCACGAACTTGCTCGGGAGTAGCATCAGTAGCTACATCAAAATCTTTGGGTTTATAACCTAGCAATAAATCCCGTACACATCCCCCAACTAAGTAAGCATTAAATCCTGATTTATTTAGATGCTCTAAAACTTTGCAAGCAGACTCACTAATGCACTCACGGAAAATACTGTACTTAATTTGAGAAACAATTGTTGGAGAATTAATAGTGATAGCTCTTTACTTTTATAAATTAAAGAATAGTAGCCCTGTATTATATAAAGTGATCGATAACTAAGTAACTTAACCCTTTAAGCAATTTACTTGGATATGTATAATAGCAGATACTTAGCTCCCATCGTCTAGCGGTTAGGACATCGCCCTCTCAAGGCGGTAACAGGGGTTCAATTCCCCTTGGGAGCGCCATCCATAATTAAAACCAACCTAAAGTACCTCCAGCAGCTCCTGCAATAATAACTAATCCAATAGTTAACAGTACACCATGAATGATATGGAGTCTTCGCCAAGCTTTATCCGCATTGCCACCACTACCTTTCATAATTCGCTTTAGTAACCCGATAGGGCGTAACACAAACAACATCATCATAAACCAAAGCCAATAAAACACCATTAAAGATAGCCACCACTTATGGGGATCATGAAAAGAGCTCCATAAATTCAAACGATAAAGTAAATAAAAGCCAGCAATGCCAACAATAATAATGGCTGTTTTTACTTGAGGTGCAAATCTAGATTCAATATGTTGAAATACTTCTAATATATCTCCTAAATTTCCAGCTCGAGCAAGGGGAAGAAATACAAAAGTGACAAAAGCAAGTCCACCAATCCACCAAACTACTCCTAAAAGATGTAATCCAATAGCAATACCTAAATCCCAGTTCATTCTCAACCCCTCTTAATTAATATAATGAATAAATCATTAAAGTTTATTTAGTTCACTCCAACGTTTGTAAACTCCAATTACTTCTTTAGATTGTTCTTGAACCATAGGTAATCTTTTCTGCCCTATGGGCTTAGTATACTCATCATAAAAGGTTTCTAGTTCAAAATATTTACGATTATCTCGATAAAATGGTGCATAATCCTCTCGAGTTGTCATATAAATTACCTGTTTAGGACTACAATAATAAAGAGCACCTAGACACATAGGACAAGGGCTAGTGAGTATATAAATAGTACAATCAGTTAGGTGCTCTGTCTTAAGCTTGGTGCAAGCTTCTCGAATTGCTAATATTTCTGCATGGGCAGTAGGATCATAAGTTTGGGCTACTTTATTTGGGCTCTCTGCGATAATTCCTCCATCACGAACAATGACTGTAGAGAAAGGTCGTCCACCCTCTTCTACATTTTCTCTGGCTAATGCTATAGTTCGTGCTAAAAAATCTTGATGGTTCACAATGAGTTACTCCTACCCTCTTAGGAAAAATAAAAACCAAAAACCTATATGGTATAAACTAGAATAAATAGTTATTGAGTTAAATACTAGAATTTTAGGTGAAATCTCACTATGTCCACATTATTAATTACAGGTGCTAATCGGGGAATTGGTCTAGAGTTTGTTACACAATATATTCAAGCAGGTTGGAGAGTACTCGCCTGTTGCCGCAATCCAGATAAAGCAGAAGCACTTAATCAGATCGAATCAAAACACTCTGACTTATTAAGTATCTATCAATTAGATATTTCCTATTTTACAGAAATTGAAGAATTGGCTGCGGATCTTTTTGATGAAGAAATTGATGTGCTTATTAATAATGCAGGTGTTTATCCAGAAAGTAATCTATCTTCCCAAGATATTACTGATGATAATTGGATATTAGGATTTAAAATTAATACAATGGCACCACTTAAGCTAGCACAGCTATTTGCCCCTCAAATTGCCCAAAGCCAACAAAAGAAGATTATAAATATTACGAGTAAAATGGGTAGCATTACAGACAATACCAGTGGTGGATCCTATTTTTACCGATCTAGCAAAGCTGCACTTAATATGATTACTAAAAGCCTAGCCATTGATTTAGCTTCTCAGAAAATAGCAACTGCAGTCCTTCACCCTGGATGGGTACAAACAGAAATGGGTGGAGCTAATGCTTTAATTACTGCCCAAAAAAGTGTAGCAGGAATACGTCAAGTTATTAATCGGCTTACGCTAGAAAATAGCGGAAAATTCTATAACTACACAGGGGAAGAAATTCCTTGGTAATAACCAACAAAGAGAGGGAACTCCCCTCTCTCTTCCTATCCTAACTTATTTATTACTTACTCTACTTTTGGCAGTCTTTATTTTGTCGCGTTTGTAAAAGCTGATTTTCGTTTTTTATAGTAAAATACACTGTAAAAATTATTTTTTAAGCAGTTTTCTTCCTAGCTCCTGCCCTTTAACTTCAATATATTTATAAGTTAAGGCTGAACATCCAATAACAGTTAAAACTGTAATGCCTATAAATAAGTTGTTAGCTATTGAAGAGCCGAAATCTAGATATCTTATATCTTCAATCATTGGAGCAATATTGCTACCTGTAATTTTTGCTAAAACTATTGGTATAGATGTTACACAGAATAGTATTGCCACATGTGTCATATAAATTGAATAAGACAACCTACCAAAAGCCTGAAAAATAGACTTTGTTAGCAACTTTCCAAAAAATCCTCTTTCAAAAGCAAAAATAAAAACAGTTATTACAAATACAAAGCTAGCAATCACTCCTTTTAATTCTTGAACATAAGAAATCACAAAGAAAATTATTATTAATAAAGCTATTTCTGCAATATTGAAAAATATAGCACCTAGACTATCTAACTTGTTAGAAATGTTTTTATATAAAAGATAAGCAAGACTGCCAGCAAAAAAACAAGACAAGCCTCTTAATGCTTCTTCTTTCAAACCCAATTTATTCATTAAAAGAAAAAAAGATACAACTGAAATAATAAACCAAACAACATACTTAATAGGATGCTTAATGAAGAGGGTTAAAAAAAACAGCATATACATATAGTATTCAACACTTAAACTCCAAGAGGGGTAATTCCAGCTATATGCTTCATACATAGGAAGCCAAGACTGCAAAAACAATAGATTTGGGAGTATTTCATCTAGTGCTTTTAATTCAGTAAAAGGTGCGGTATTAAATACAATGCCTGCTTTAAAAGCAAATAGTTTCCCAAGCTCTAAAGGAACAAATAAAAAGAACATAAATAAATGTAATGGATACAGCCGAAATGTTCTGCTTATAAAAAATCTCTTAAAAGAAACATTTTTAAAGCCGTAAGCGTGAGCTAAAACAAATCCGCTCAATACAAAGAAAAACTCAACAAATAAATCACTTCCTCTAAAAAAACCTAGCTCTGTAATAGCGCCAACTAAATGCATATGAAAAACAACAATGCAAATTGCTGCGATACCTCTAAATGCATCTAGTGCTAAAAACCTTTTATTCAATATAACTCTCCTTTAATTACCTAACCTATTTATGTGGTTGTAAAAATTGAGAATCAGTTTAACAAAACCCAGAACTAACAGCTTAGTTTTGGGCTGTCCAGTCGTTTGCTATGCTTTACCTCAAGTATTGCCCCCTCTATACTATACTCTACAGGAATTTTTAGCGGTGGATTTTTGACTGTTTTACACCCTTGCATATAAGCAAATTCCTCATTAAAAAAAATGCTTTTTTATTGTTTCTTGCTCTTTAATTTGTAGGATGCACAAATGCACGACTTCGGCCTCTTTGAGTCGTTTTTGTTTATCCCTGCGATATTCTGCATCAGCGAGCTTCTGTATAATCGATTAAATATTGCAGGTTAGACTCAAAAATAAAGCCTTTAAGGTGTGGTGAGTAATGATTAAGGCTTTTCTCCTGTCTCTACCTCTTACATTTTCCACGATAGAAAAATCCCAGATTTACAGCAAAAATTAGGAAACTTTAGCGTTTTATCTTCAAAAAGATGTTGAGATAGTAAATCTAAAATTTTGTTAGCAATATCGGGTAGAGTAAAAACTTCATCACTACTTAAATTAGCTAAACGAAGGAAAATATCAGAATTATGTAATAAGCTCTTGGTAAAAAGAGATAAAGGTTAAAAATAAATAGAGAGATATTCTATTATAGATTTATAGATTCGGGAATAAATATATCTTCCTCCTAGATCAAGAAGTTAAGGAAGGGCCACTCTGGAAACACAATAGATTGTAGGAAATTCTCTACTGTCATTAGAGTAAGTGCATCTCCCTAAATCATATTCAGACTTAAAATAAATTCAACTCCAGCAGGGTATTCAGCTTTTACTTTAGTTTTAAACAAAAATTCATAGTGGCTATGAAATATTTTCCCTAGCCGTGCTCTATATTATCTTTTTGAATATCAATACCATTGATTGATAATACAGCAAGAATAGCGTAACGCTCAAACTTAAGCTGAGATCTTCGGTAGTGCTTTATAACCGCTTTCAATTTTCTACGTAACATCTCAGCTAAGAAACTGCCATTACCGCAGGCAGGTTCTAAGAGCCAAGAATCAATTCTTTGGGTTTCTTGCTTCACTAAATTTAGTATAGCTTGGACTTCCTTTAATCCAGTATAAACTTCCCCGCGATCTATTACATGTTTTTTAGATCTGAAATCGCACTTTCTTAGATATTATCCATTTAAGAAATTATGGTTCAGCTAATTTTCAGCTTCAGTTCATTTTTTCTTCAGCTTGGATCGTTAGGCTTATAACTAAGGATAAATTATAGCTGGAGTCATCTTATGGGGCGAAGTGCTACACACAATAAAAGAGATACGGTACTTAAATGTATTGGTCTAGCCATCTTGCTCTTTCGCCTGTCTCTTGCTACTGGTAGCGAACCTAGAAGAGCTTGCCCCCATGTACCTGAACCTATGATTTATGATTTAGTTCGTGGGCTTTGCCCTTCTCGAGGAGAGTTAGAAATCAATACATTGACTCAATATAATCCTAGTGATGGTGGGGTAACTCCTAGCCCTGAAATAGAATATGCTTTTTGGGATGGTTATGCGGTAGAACTTGAAGTAGATACGAATATCCCCGTAGGCCCTGGTCATTCGGAAGGAAATATGAGAATTGCCGACTATAAGCCTTCATTGCAAGGTACCTTTGGCTATCATAATAGCCACTTTGCTCATGGGTGGCAATTTACTGGGGAGTATTTTACAGATGGTAAGGGTTTTTCAAATACAGCAATATACCTATTGGAGTACCAATTTAATAAACATTGGAGTATTTTCAGTATGGCTGGCGTACGCCGTAGTGATTTTTTTTCTAATGTATTTTATAAAGGGATAGTTAATCAGAATCTTTTTTATACATTTTCATCAGGATTAATATTGGGGTTAGAGGTAAATTGGGTATACAAACCCAACTTTCCTAGTAATTCTGATAATCTTATTGTTATGCCTGAAGTACATAAAGAACTAACAGAGCATATTAACTTACAGTTTGGGGTTGGATTAGAGCGAACTAAGCATCAGGATTCTCTTAATACAGGAATGCGATTTGTCTATACTTTTTAATCTGCAAAGCTAAAAATAATTATAATTTTGTTTATATTTAATTTGCCAATAGTGTTTTAACCTTTTAAGGTTAAACAATTATTAACATTTAATAAAGAAGGATAATATTATGAAAAAAAATAAATTATTTATAGTTGCTTTTTTAGGATTAGCTATGAATTTTTCTCAAGCTGACGTGGCTGATTCTATTGAAAAAAATATTTCTAGTAAAGAGCAGGTAGCACAAACCCGACAAAATAATACTCAAGAGATAGAAGCTCTTTTTAAGAAGTTAGATGCAGCAGCTTTAGCAAATCACCCTAATGCAAAGGTGAGTGATTCTAGCTTAAAGAGAAAAGGAAGTGTTTACAGTTATAAAACTAAATTAACGGATGATCAGGGGGTGCAGTGGAAAATTCAAATTAACGCTGCAGATGGTACTGTCATAAATGAAAAATCTAAAGCTCCAAAAAATAAATCAAAAGAAAGTAATAGCATAGCAAAATGATAAGCCAGAATTATTCCATAAAATGGAGAGTAGCTTTAGCCGCTCTCCTTTTTTCTGCCTCATGGAGTTTAAAAGCGGATCTAGGGCATAATGAGGCGCTTCGCTTGCGCCAAGAAGGAAAAATTTTATCTTTTGAAGAGATTTTAGGAGCAGCCTTAAAGCGTTACCCAGGGGCATTATTGCTAGAATCAGATCTTGAGCAGAGAAGGAAAAATATCTTTATTTATGAGTTAGAGATTCTTACTACCTCAGGTGTAGTGCGGGAGCTTAAAATTAATGCAAGTGATGGGCAAATTGTTAAAGATCAAATAGATGATTGATGCGATTATTATTGGTAGAAGATAATATAGCACTTGCTGATCAACTACTGCCACTATTTAAAGGTCATGGTTATGCTATTGATTGGTTAGTCGATGGTCGAGATGCAGTGCTTGCACCCCATGATAATTCTTTTGATTTAGCTATTCTTGATTTAGGATTACCTGGCTTAGATGGACTAAAAGTACTAGAGTGTTGGCGATCAGAGGGGTTAACTTTACCTGTACTTATTTTAACTGCTCGAGATTCTTGGGCAGAGCGCTTAGAGGGGTTACGAGCAGGTGCTGATGATTATTTAAGTAAACCTTTTCATCCAGATGAATTACTACTTCGAGTACAAGCAGTATTACGCCGTAGTCATGGTACCGTGAATAACCCACGGCTTGAAGTAGGGGAATTAGCCTTAGATGAGTCACGCCAAAGTGTCTGGCAATCAGGGCAAGAATACGAGCTTACTCGTGGTGAGTTTCGTTTACTGCGTTGTTTTATGCTAAACCCAGGCAGAGTATTAACCCGTATGCAGCTCAATGACCATCTATACGATGGAGAAAGTGAGCGGGACAGCAATGTGCTAGAAGTCCACGTCAGTCGTTTACGTCGCAAGTTAGGAGAGCAAATTATAGAAACACGTCGAGGTCAAGGTTACTGCTTTTTAGGATAAAGCTATGATCTCCATGAAGCGCCAGTTAGGAATCAGCTTATTTATTAGCCTATTTATTCCTGGAGTGCTCATGGGAGAAATAGCAATCTGGTGGCTAGATCAACGACAACGCACATCATTAATTACAAGTTTACATAGCGAAGCTATTAACATTTTGGCTGCTTTACACCACCTGCCAGAAAGTAAAAAAATTTATTTAAATCAACAAGCAATTAATCCTATCTACCATCGTCCTTTTTCTAGGCATTACTTTACTATATCTTCAAAAGATATGTATTGGCGTTCTCGCTCTTTATGGGATTTTCAACTAGAGGCACTTGAAGAAGATGGACTCAGTGTTGATTTAGTACTAGGTCCTCAAAAGCAGAAGCTACTTCGCTACCAAGCACATTACCAAATTGCTGATCAGCCTGTTACTATTGTTGTTGCTTTAGATTATGCTCCCCAGTTGGAGGATTTTACCTATATTAAAACCCGTGGTATTTTAATTTGGATTTTTATTCTTATATTTTTAGCATTACTTCAGCAGTGGCTTATTCGCCGTGGCTTAACTCCCCTTAATCTTGTTCACCAACAGTTGAAGCAATTTCGAGATGGTCAACGTACTATGTTAGATACTAATGTAGTACAAGAATTAAAACCATTAGTAGATGAAGTAAATCGATTACAAGATTATACAGAAAGACAACTGCGTCGATCTCGGCATGCGGTAGGAGATTTAAGTCACGGATTAAAAACACCACTATCAGTAATAAGAAACCAATGCCAAACTCAGTTACAAGGTACTGCTCCAACTCTTGCAAAAAATATGAGTGAACAAATTCAGCAAATGGAATCCAGTATTAAGCGAGCATTAGGTCGAGCGAGAATTGCTGCAGAGCTTGCTCCAAAAAATCGTTTTATTCCTACTGAAGATATTCCTCTATTATTTCGTACTCTACGACAAGCTTATGATAATAAGGTACAACTGAAAATAGAAGGGAAATTACCTGAACCTCTTCCCTTTGATCGAGATGATATGTTAGAGCTACTAGGTAATTTATTAGATAATGCCTGTAAGTGGGCAAATCAATCAGTAAACCTCACTTTAGAGAGTCAGCCTAAGGGATTAATGATCACAGTAACGGACGATGGTCCCGGAATTGATCCTATACATCAAAAAACCATGCTTGAGCGAGGCACTCGCTTAGATCAGCAAGTACCTGGACAAGGGTTTGGGCTCGGGATTGTCAATGATTTAGTAGAAGCCTATGAAGGAGAGTTATTTTTAAACAATAAACTAGAGGGTGGCTTACAGGTTCGTGTTTTTTTACCATTACCTAGTTTAAGAAAAATAATATCAGGCTAAATCTATATCTTTTGTTTCTCCAATCATGAGCGTAGCTATAAAACTTAGCAGTGCTGCAATACTTAAATAATAGCCTACAAATTGAAGACCATAGTGAGTAGCAAGCCAAGTAGCGATGTAAGGGGCTAAAGAAGCACCAAAAATTCCAGATAAATTAAAACTAAGAGAAGTACCCGTATAGCGTACATGGGTAGGATAGAGCTCAGAGAGTACAGTTCCTAGTGGACCATAAGTATAGCCCATTAAAGAAAGACCAATCACTAACCCTAACAATACGCCCCAGATTCCTGTTGAGAATAAATGAGCAAATAACATTCCGAAGATAGCAATAATTCCACTGATCCATAAAAGAGCATGGCGCCGACCATGTTTATCCGCATGGAGTGCTGAAAGCGGGATAGTGGCTCCAAAAAATATTACTGCAAAAATCTGCATTAACAAAAATTGTTCTCGAGAGTATCCTAGCTGGGTAGTACCCCAAGTTAAAGCAAATACAGTCACTAAATAAAATAAAACAAAGGTTGCAAGAGAAATGACTGTACCTAAAATTAAAGCACGAGTATGATAACGAAACACAGAAACCATAGGAACTTGTACTCGCCCCTCTTTATCCAGAGTTTTTTGAAATACAGGGGTTTCAGTAATTTTTAATCGAACCCATAAACCAATAATTACTAATCCTGCACTGGCAACAAAAGGAATTCGCCAGCCCCAGCTAAAAAACTGATCATCTGTTAATAAGGCAGATAAAACTAGAAAAATACCACTAGCAGCTATAAAACCAATAGGTGCTCCTAATTGAGGAAACATCCCATACCATGCCCGCTTACCTAAGGGAGCATGTTCAGTAGCTAATAATACTGCACCGCCCCACTCTCCACCTAATCCTAATCCTTGGCCAAAACGACATAGAGCAAGCAATAAGGGTGAGAAAATTCCAATTTGTTCATAAGTAGGTAACATGCCTATTAACACAGTACATATACCCATCGTGAGTAAAGCGGCTACTAAGGTAGCTTTACGACCTATCCGATCGCCAAAATGACCAAATAATCCGGATCCTAAAGGTCGAGCAAAAAATGCTAAAGCAAAAGTGGCTAAAGATTGTAATACCCCCGAGGTAGGATCCGATGCAGGAAAAAACAACTTGGGAAAAACCAGTACTGCAGCAGTAGCATAAATATAAAAATCAAAAAACTCAATGGTAGTGCCTACCATACTTGCAAACAGTATCCGACCTAATGAGTTAGTAGGATTATTTATCATAGGGTTAGTTATAATAGATAAAAAAAGGTGCCTTAATTGTACAGCATAAGGCACCTATCGAAGCTAGTTCAGCTCAAAGGAGAGTGAAAATTAAGTAGGATAGCCGTCTCTACTTTTCCATAGAGATTCATACTGCTCTTTAGTTTTCGGACCAAAAGTTGTAAAACTTGGATTAGGAGAGAGAGCATACTGCTCTCGGAAATTTTTGACTTTGTCCTGCTGTAATTTCTGGATACGACTAGGATTAATGCTATGAATCCGCAGTGTATTACCTGCAAAGATTTTTTCTTTTGCTGTTTTTGTTAATGGAGGGTAACCATATTTTTGTTGAAATTCTTCTGAAATTTCAAAGCTAGCAAAAGTTTGAATTTGATCTTGGGGGCTACCGTACCAAATACTATCTGTACCCCAACAAATACGATCTTCCCCAAAATACTTCAATAACTTCCCCATTAAATGAGCTGCCCGATTTGGATGGGACATACTATGGCGCCATACACTGCCTAGCTCTGCATATAAATTACCTTGATTAGGTTTAAAGTTGCTATCTTGGTGGGCTTTGATGAGACGATCTACACCTTTAGGATTATTTGGATTATAAGGACCTTCTGCCACTTCATTTTCAAACCCAGAATGGAAAGTAATGAAGGTTACTTGAGGAAACATCTTAGCAATTCTTCCCATATCTTCCGGTGAAGAATATTTATATTCAAGCCCCGGTAAAGATAAGCCTTTATGAACACAAATAATTGATTTTTTTAGTTTAATGGCTTTCTCAATAGCTGGAATCCCGTATTTTGGATCATCTAAAAAGAACCCTACCCCACTAGGTCCCCATTGGGGATAGAGTTTCCAAGCATCTACTTGGTATTTTTCAATCTGTTCATCCATAAAATCAAGAGCACCTGCTTCATTAGGCAATACACCGCCATGGATTAATGCTCGGTTACGATCCCCAAGAGCTTCAGTCAGGTTTCTCACTTCAGCTGCATAGTCCGTAGGGGTGGGATTATGACCTTTTGCTCCCCATAGTGCAGAGACTACTGCAATATCTGTTTGACTATCTAAGAATACTTCCTTAACTAATTGTTGAGCAGAATAGCAATGAAATCGTTCTTGTTCCGCTGATTTTCCTAAGCATTTAGGGGCTTGATCAAAGACCTGAGTTAAGGTTTGAATCCAAATTTTCCCTTCTTTGCCTGTTGCCCAATCTCCAGAAGGCTCTACACAATGGGTTTGCATATCTACCACTAAATAAGGGCTATTCACTGTTTTTTCCGCTAATGCTGAATCAGTGATGGTTTCTGCAGAAACATTAAAAAACCCTCCAGTAAGCCCTAAATAAGCATGAGCTTTATTCATTACAAATAATGTTGCCGCTGCCCCACAGGCGGATTTTAAAAATGATCGCCTTGTTTTGCCTAAGTGTTTAGCTAATTCAGAGACTTTTTTATTAGCCTCCTCTTTAATTTTCTCCTGAGTATCAGTAATTTCATAGGGGGCAAACTCACCATTAGAGGTGCCATCTATTTTTATAGGTAGTCGTTTTCCTTCAGGGTCGAAATCATACATATAAACCTCCTCATAATAAAGAATGCCCTGCCTAAAATTTGGGTTACTCAGCTGCTATTTTAACTTGTCCCTTCATACCTGCTTCCATATGTCCAGGAATCAAACAAGCAAAATCTACAGTGCCAGATTCGTTAAATTGCCATATAAGTGCACCACTCTTCCCTGCCTCAACTGAGACTGCATTAGGATCTTCATGATCCATATCTGGCATTTGACGCATCATTTCTGCATGCTCTTTAAGTTCATCCATAGTGCCAATCACCATTTCATGGGTGATTTTTCCATCATTTTTCACATTAAAACGAATGATTTCATTAGGCTTTACTGTGATTTGATCAGGCACAAAACGCATACTATCATTCATAGTTACTTGAATAATTCGATTGACTTTATAAGGACTCCCTGGCTTTCCTGCTGCTGAATCATGACTATGCTCATGTCCACCATGCTCATCATGGCCACTGCTATGCCCTCCGTGGCTAGCATGTTGTTTATCATTATCTCCATGACCTTCTGCATTTAATGCGATAAACGATAATGCACCTAACATTAAAAATAGTATTTTTTTCGTCATAATCTAGTCTCGTCTAGTTAAAATGATTTAATTTAATTAAGGTAAATATACCTGCATATAAATCTTAAGAAAGAAATAAGAGAGTGTACAGATAAAATTTATTATTTATTGATATAGTTTGTTGAAATGATTAGCTTTAAAAAAGCTAGCTATGGGAAAATTATTAGACAAAATAAGCTTATGTTTGTAACATACATTGTTGTATGTTTATATATCTTAAATTTAAGAGCTATTAGTGATTAGAAAAACGAAAGCAGATTCCCAAGAAATCCGTGAAAATATTTTAGAAGCGGCTAGCCTTATTTTTGTTGAAAAAGGAGTGGCTAAAGCAAGTCTTGAAGAAATTGCCCAAAAAGCAGGCGTTACTCGTGGGGCTGTATATTGGCATTTTAAAAATAAAATTGATATTTTTCAATCTCTTAATGATAAGCTATATCAGCCATTTACGAATATGATTTTACAAGATTTAGAAAAAGATCATCCCAATCCATTAAAACAACTTGCCGATCTATGCACTAATTTATTAATTGATTTAGAACAAAACATCCAGAAAAAACGTATTCTAACTATTTTTTTTCTAAAGTGTGATTATTCTGGAGCTATGGAGGAGGTGTTGAAAAAACAAAACAAACAGAAAAAGGAAAGCTTTGGTCTGCTTATCCATTATTTTGAGCGTGCACAGCAGAAAAATTACTTAACTACTAAGGCCAACCCTAAGATCCTTACCCTATCTCTGTTCTGTTATTTAACAGGAATTGCCCAAGAGTATATTAGAAATAGTGCTTGCTATAATTTAAAAGAGCAAGTACCTATTATGATGAATCACTTTTTTGCAGGATTTAATAAAAATTGTGATACGTAATTTATCCTACTAACGATTAATAACATAAACCAAGATTATCAATCACTAGTAGGAGTGGGTGAAATTACAAATTCCTTAACTAGTTTATTTTGACTGAGAATGGCAGCAAGAGCACCAATGTTGTGTACATAGTTAGTACGAATCACCATACTGTATTCAAAAAATTCTTCTTTATTATTAAGACGGTAATTTAAATTAGAAACAGAAAATCCCTGACTTTCAGTAAGACAGCGGATTTCTGCTTCAGGTATCTTTTCATGAGGTACAAAACGAATTGAGAGATAGGCATAGGTTTGAACTGGAATTTTCCCTTCTAGCCATTTGAAGAAGGATAGAACTCCGAGGGTAAGAAAAGCAGCTAAAAATGCAGGAAAATAGAAACCAACTCCAATCAGAATTCCAATAGCAGCGGTCGCCAAAATAGAGGCAGCTGTAGTTAATCCATGGACGGATACACCTTGCTGCATAATTACCCCCGCTCCAAGGAAGCCAATTCCTGTGATTATCCCTTGAGCCATTCGAGTAGGATCCATTCTTGTATATTCTAGAGCCGCATGGGGGAGCCAATACATTTCATAGGTAGTAACTAGCATTAAAAGACAAGTAGAAAGACATACTAAAGCATAAGTACGAAACCCTGCAGGTCGGCTATGATAACTACGCTCAAGCCCAATGAAAGCTCCTATTATAAGAGCAATAAACAATCGTAAAGCAAGCTCTGTATAAATATGATCTGGCATGGAAACTAGCGTTATGCTTTTTGAAGCGAAGAATTTAAAAATATAATTTTAACACAACTAGCTATTAGCAAATTACTGCCTCATCCTAGTACTATAATTAGATTTTATCCAATTATGTTTAGCGATGAGTTGTCAGATTTGTTAGGATGGATAATTTATATAGAAAGCAAAACTAACTAAAGAATATATTGAAAATAAATAATGCAGCAAAGACATAGAATACGTTTTCCAAAAGATAGTACTCATAGTTTAAATCAAGATGAGGCTTATTTTTTCCTTCAAAGTGAAAACAAAGAGAGAAAAATTCGCTTTCATGATTACAATGAAATTTATAAGATTCCAGGCCTATATGAGCAATTGTTCTATGATCGACTAAAGTGTAATTCTCCTAGTAAAGTTACTTCTATATTGCATAGTGCCATTGAGCAAAAGTCATCTTATAATTTTACTGAACTTCGCGCTCTAGATTTAGGAGCAGGTAACGGGATAATGGGGGAGGAATTAAAAAAACAAGGGGTATCTAGACTGATTGGCGTAGATATTATTCCAGAAGCCTATGAAGCAATGATTAGGGATAGACCCAACTTATATGACTCCTATTATATTGAAGATTTTTGCCGTTTAGATACTAAAACAAGAAAAGAAATTGCTTCATGGCAACTTGATTGCTTGGTATCTGTAGCAGCCCTTGGTTTTGGAGATATTTCTATTAAAGCATTTATTGAAGCCTTTAATATTATTCAAAACCAAGGTTGGGTTGCTTTTAATATCAAAGAAACCTTTCTTGAACATACGGATAATACTGGATTTTCCCGCATGATAAGAGAGCTAGTTTTTTCAAAATACTTAAATATTTACTGCATTGAGCGTTATCGCCACCGACTCTCTACTGAGGGAGAGCCACTCTATTATTTTGCTTTAGTCGGATGGAAAAACTCAGATGTGCCTCTAGAATTTTTGGAGGCTAAAGAAATTATTCTGTAGCTTATAAATAGAGAAAATTAAGTGAAAATAATGAGCACAAATGTGACAAAAAATAGAATAAAATCAAATATCAATAAGAACTAAATACTTGTACCTAATTGATATTATTATAGATATAATATATGGCATATATTTTGCTTTGTTTTTTAAAACAAGAAAAATATATATGAATTATGATGTTATCCTCAATTAAAAAATGCTTACTCTCGCTGCTATTTGGCTGTAATATCGTTACGGCTCAAGCTAGCATTATGTTTAATGCGATTTATGACGATGTAATTAACAATACGGGGGTTGGGTTTGATGATCCAACAATTGTTGGTCCTAATGATCTCACGTTAGGTCAAGAGCGTCAAAATACCCTCCAAGCCGTATTTAATTACCTCAACACAGTGATTGACGAAACTGGAACTTTTAACCTAGAAGTTAATAGCTCTTTATTACCAGATAACCCTAATAGCAGTAATATAGTAGCTCCCCAGTTCCCTTTAGTCTATAATGGCTTATCTATAGAAAGCAGTCCTGATGATATATTAGCTCAGGGTGGATCTTACTATGCCATTCAAAATGGATTTAATAGTGGGCTTACTTTTGAAGATATCACTACAGGTAGTACCCTTTATCCAGGAGTTCCTGATGCAGATATTCAATTTAATTTTAGTCAAAACTGGAATAGTGGTTTAGGTCAGCCAGACTCTGATCAATACGATCTTTTCACCGTAGCTCTCCATGAGATTACTCATGATTTAGGTTTTGATTCCTTTATTAGTGAAACAGGAGCAAGTATTTTTGCTCAGAGTAATGGAATTAATGCTTATACTACCTATGATAGCTATTTAGTACTTGGAGATGGGACTCCTCTTGTTGATTCTGCAGGAAATTTTCTTGGCACTCAGAGTGATCTAATCGACAATGATATTTACTTCAGTGGTAAGTATGCCAATGCAGCTAATGGAGGAATGCCTGTTCAAGTTTATGATCCTTCTACTTGGGCACAAGGCTCTAGCCTAGTCCACCTAAATGATCCAAGCGATTTAATGTACTATTTAATTAATCCTGGTATGGAAAAAAGAACTTTTAGTAATGTAGATTTAGGGATTTTGCAGGATCTTGGTTATACTTTGTATAGTACTAATAATGGAGGCGATGGAGGTCAAACCCCACCTAATAATGGTAATGGAGGTGAACCTTCCCCACCTAGTGTTCCTGAACCAAGTAGTTTAGCGTTATTTTTATTAGGCAGTATTTTCATTTATTCTCGTAGAAATCTATATTTTTTAACTTAAATTAATACCTTTTAATTACTTGTAATAATACTAAGGCAATTAAAGTACAAATTATTGCTGCAATACATAGCCAATTAAATAGATTAGTATAGATAAGCAAGGTAATTTGGGGTGCAATTATATTCTTAGGGATAGCCGCTAAGGTGGCAATCCATCCGCCAAAGTATTGGGAAATACCCGTGATAATAAAATAAACTCCCATCATTAATCCACCCATCCGATCTGGAGTATAACGAGCAATAACAGCTAATCCTAAACCACTAATCAGTAGCTCGCTTAGTGCCCCAAAGCCATAACCCCAAATAATAAACCAAGAAGGTATTTTACTTTCAGCATCAGAGAAATGTATAGCAATACTATAAATAAAAAAACTTACTGCTATAGCGATAAAACCAATCACAAATTTAGTGGCAATAGGTTCATTTTTTCGGTTATCGCAATTATAATGCCAAACAAGAGCAGATCCTAAAATAAAAATCCAAATAGGATTTAAAGCTTGGAATTGAGCAGGTGCCCAAGTGAACAGATGGATTCCAAAAATATAAAACCTCCAATCTACATTACGCAAGATAAACAAGGCTAGTGAGGTAGCCATTTGTTGATAAAAAATAAAGAAAAAAACGATTTGTAAAGTTAAAAGGAAAGTGATAATTAATCCAGATCGCTCTCTGCCCTGATTAGTGGTCATTAAAAAAATTAAAAATAGCAATACACTAATCCCAGCTATATATATGAACCAGCGAGCAACATATTCATTATTAATAATGAAGGCAGAAAAAAATATAAATATGATGCTTCCGATAAGCACTAAAATCAGCCTATCCAACTTTATTGGTCGAAAGTCTGGATAAGAGCCAATATGTGCAATACTCCGATGCATAATAAAAAAGTAGCTTAACCCTAAGAGAAGACCAATAGTACTGATTGAAAATGCAATATGCCACCCAAGATCACTATGGGAATAGGTATTGATATAATCTTTTACCCATGGTATAAGTAGCATAGAAATCATAGAACCTATATTCACTGACATGTAATATAAGGTAAAAGCACTTTCTATGTTAGATCTATCTTGTTGGTAGATTTTACGTACCATATTACTAGCATTAGGTTTAAATAAACCATTCCCTACAATAATAACTCCTAAGGCTAGAAATATGAAATAGGTATTTTGCATAGGTACTGCCATTAGACCATAGCCTATGGCAAGTATTATTATTCCTAGTAACAAGGTACGACGTGTACCTAGTACCCTATCGCCTATCCATCCGCCAATAACTGGTGTAGTATAAATAAGTGCAGCACAAGTACTCCAACTTAAATTAGCTTGCTGATCACTAAATCCAAGTTGCTGTACCATATAATAGACAATCAGTACTTGCATCCCGTAGTAACCGAAACGCTCCCACATTTCAATAACTAGAATAGTGGTAAATGATTGAGATCGAGAAGGTGAGAGAAGAGCTAAATCCGCAGGTTGCTTCTCCATAAATTGCCTTTTCTTTTTTATATATTCAGCTATATATTGAAGTTATATTTAAATAATTATCATATATATTAAATTTTAAATAGCTTTTTTTAGTATGAAACTATGAAAAAAAACAATGGATTTTATCTGCTATTACAGAACTATCGAGGCTACTCGGTTTATTTGGTAGCAGCCATATAGTCAAAATTAGGGTTAGATATTTAATATATTGCTCTTAACTAAGTAGATATTCTTGGAGAAGAATATCTATCAAAATTCTTTTACTTATTAGCCATCGTATTTTGCAATTTTATGCAGCAAATTATGACTAGAAGGATCAATAGGGTTCTATTACAATAAAACCCTATCTCTCTAGTGATTCTTTAGAGCTATAAAAATCTATAGCTTCTTCAGATATTCTACCAGGTCGCTCATTTCTGCTTCAGTAAGTCCAAGATTCATCTTTGTATTGTATCTGTTTACAACATCCTGAAGAGTTGCAGCAGATCCATCATGGAGATAAGGAGGGTGTTGCCATAGACCACGTAATGGTGTAGTTCTCCACATTCCAGTAGCTGTACGAGTCACATAGAGCTTATCATCGGCTACCGTATCTTCAGGTGAATGTAATCGCTCATTTGCATCTGTGAACTTTTCTCCGCTATGGCAGTTTACACACCCAGCAGATCCGTTGAATAGCGCCTCACCTCGATTAGCAGCGTCAGGATCAAAACTTCCTTCAGGCGCAGGTGGTGCAGGTAAAGAAAGCTGATAAGATTGTAGTGCAGCTAGCTTATCAGTGACTAAATCTTGAGTACCATTTACTACAAATAGACCAGGCTTCCAGCCTGGTTTTAGGCCAGGTTGATCAGGATTGATGTGAGTACCAATTCTTGGATCTGAAAACAGCCCCTGCCCTCCCATTTGGGTAACGCCTACATAACGATTCCAGTAAGACAAAGAAGGGCCATCTCCTGTATAAACCACACTATTAATATCTTTTAAACCGTAAGCAGGCGGTATAACCACATGGTTATTCAAACCATCAATATTAAAGCGAGGATCATATAGCCCAGGCCCCCAAGAATTATAAACATCTTTTTGTGCTTGAGTAAGTGCAGGAGATAAAGCAATAATCGCACCAGGATTTAAATCATGGTTAGGCCAGCCATCCAATCGATGACCTATGCCTGCTGAGAATGAATTATCCACGGTAGAATGGCATAAAGCACAGCTAACCCCCAGTTGAGTTAAAGTGCCATCATCACTGACTTCACCCTGAAGACCTACAACTGCATTGAGCTTCAATAAGGTCACGGTTGTGGCAGGGCTAGTTAAATCTACGCTACCATCGGCGATACCTTCTTGTACCGCTTGAGGCAGCGCATCCACATCCACTTTCAAGCCTACGGCAAGGGCAGTTTTTGGATCTACGCTTTGGCTAACCACCTCATTCATATGCAGTTGGTTGGTCCAGAAAATCTCATCCCCAAAAGTCTCAAAACGGAAGACTTGTTGGCCTTGTGCTACTAAAGTTGGATCAAGCGGACCTGAATCACCTTCTCCAGTGCTAGTGCCAGTTAAGCCATAGCTTATGGTTCCAAGTGTAGCTAGTAATGATCCGCTAATAAGCATTGTAAAGAGTTTTGTTTTCATTATTAATTGCCTCCCTCCTTTTATTCAAAAAAACTTATTTGCATACGTGGACGTAAGCTCATAAAAACACTAAGGAACAATAAACCTAAACTAAATATTCCAAGGGTAGCTGGCTCCGGTACACTAGATGCGTTACTTGGAGTAATTGTGCCAGTAAAATTTTGCAAGATAATATCACCACTTGCTGTACTGATAGTGTCAGTTTGTCCCTGAAAAATGGTTCCACCACTAAAGCTAGTTAGAGATCCAAACTGAGTGCCAAACAAAGTACCGCTTGAATTAGGCGTAGTAAATGAAAGTGAAGCTGTCTCATTATTTGCATTTTTAAGATTCACATTATATGCAAGTGGTTCATCAATCTGTGCTACCAATGGATCTTGAGTAGTTATCGTATCAAAAACAGGAATAGATAAATCAGGAAAATTAAATGCTATGGCAGTAATTTGACCAATTTCTCCAAAATTCTGACTTAATCCAGTTGGATCAACAGTCATCGTACCTGTAAAATTAGTAGAAACAGGGTTATTATTAGTGTCACTTAGAAAGTATTGTGCCTGTCCACTAATATTAAATGACATTGGACCAGCAGTAGCTAGAAATGGGAAAAATCCTATTGCCATCACCACTAAGGATAGAAGCCATTTTTTGAAACTAGAGAGTATTATACCCATGCTTACCTCCTATAAATAAGAAAATACAAGAGCTGTAAAATACCGAGGTAAGATGATGTATTATAAATATATATATACAATACATCTAATACATTAGATGTACAATAAATACATTAAATAAGATTTATTGAAATAGGGGGATATTTTTAGGTAATACTTAACTATCTCTTAAATATGTTGCTCAACTAGATTTGCTAGGCTAAAAATGTGAGATTTTTTATCATTTAACGCTGGTATATAGTGGTAGCTTTCTCCTCCTGCTTGTAAAAACAGTTTTTTATTTCGTTCAGCCATTTCTTCTAAAGTTTCTAAGCAATCGATAACAAATCCAGGGCACACTACATCAATATACTTTACCCCTGCCTTAGCCCATTCAACGAGTAGGTGATCTGCATAGGGTTTAAGCCATTCTTCTCGACCAAAACGAGATTGAAATGCAATTTGCCAGTCCTCTTGTTTTAATTGAAGGCGATCTGCTAACAGCTGTGCTGTTTCGCAACATTGGTGATAATAGGGATCGCCTGCAAGAAAATATCGATTAGGTAGTCCATGGAAGGAAATTAGAAGCCGCTCTCCTCTCCCTCTTTTTTCCCATGTAGCTTTAACATTTTCAGTAAGTGCATCTAGGTAACCATGATCATTATGATAATGCATAATCATATGTAGCTCTGGTAACCATCGCCATTTGGAAATAGTTTTTGCAATTGCATCAAACGTAGATCCAGTAGTACTTCCTGAGTACTGAGGATAGAGAGGAAGGATAATAAGTCGCTTAATATGTAATTGATGTAATTCTTCAAGGGCTTGTGCAATAGAGGGAAAACCATAACGCATTCCCAAAACCACTTTTACAGATTGCCCCCGGTGATTCAATTCTTTTTGCAAACTATTACCTACTTTGTTCGCAAAGCTGCGCAAAGGGGAGTCATCTTCCCGCCAAATACTTTGATATAGGCGAGCTACATAATAAGGGCGAATAGGTAGAATAAACCCATATAAAATGGGTAACCATAGTAAACGGGGCATTTCTATTACTTTAGGATCGGATAAAAACTCCCTTAAAAATTGGCGTACTCCCGATGGGGTAGGTGTATTAGGGGTTCCTAGGCTAGTTAGTAAAATACCTACATGGGTAGTTTGATTTTGGAAAGGATGATCGTATTCTTTAAAACCCATAGTTTTAATTGTAGTTTATTTTTAATATTTAGAGTTACAGCCAAGCTTAGCAGGTTATTATATCTAATTTCTGTCCTAGACAAGCGTTATAAATATTTGTAACATACATTCATGTATGTATAAGTGAGATTATGTAGCTTATCTCCTCAAACATTCAAACAATAATAATCCCTTACTACTAGGGCAAAAGATTAAAGATATTTACTTATTGAGTCACTCTAAATATGCACCCTATAGCCTCGTCATCCTATATTAGTCTTTTTTCTCTTCTAAAGTTAAAGAGAACACTTAGTCTATCTTTATGGAGTGTTAGTGTTCTAATTCTTGTAGGGTGTAGCGACAAGGGTGCCCAGCAATTTCAAATGCCCCCCCCTGAAGTAGATATTATTAGTGCTATATCTCAGGATTTCCCTTTAACTAAAGATTATGTAGGTCGCTTATCTCCTTATCGTAGTGCTGATGCCCGAGCTAGGGTAGCTGGTGTTGTTTTACGGAGAGCTTATAAGGAAGGAGATATTGTCCAAAAGGGAGATTTATTATTCCAAATTGATCCAGAACCATTTGAAGCTGCTTTAGATGCCAGTAAAGCAGCACTTGCCCAAGCACAAGCTACTTATACTAATAATAAAATTGCAGCCGAGCGGGCTCGTAAGTTAGTTGCTAAGGGCTTTGTCACTGAAGCTGATTTAGATAACGCAGAAGCAAACGAACGTACTGCTGCTGCTGCAGTAGAAGAAGCCAAAGCTAATGTACACACTGCTCGCATTAGTCTTGACTATACTCGAGTAGTTGCTCCTATTACGGGTCGGGCCGATAGGCAGCAAGTCACTGAGGGAGCATTAGTAGGTCAAATTGATACTACCTTACTTACTACAGTGGATCAAATTGATCCTCTATATGCTAATTTCACAGTAAGTATTACCGAAATGGAGCAAATGCGCCGTGCCAAAAGTGAGGATGCTACGCTATCAAAACTAGAAGATGTGACAGTACAAATTACTTTACCTAGTAAGCGTATATACCCAGAACTTGGTATTGTTGATTTTTCTGCAAGTAGGGTCAATCCATCCACTGGAGCAGTAGATTTACGTGCGATAGTACCTAATGCAAACTATGATTTATTACCTGGTACTTATGTTACTTTAAAGGCCGGTTTAGGTACATTACATAATACTTTTCTTATCCCTCAAGAAGCAGTACTCCGAGATGGTAGTAGTGCTTACGTGATGGTTGTGGATCAAGAGGAGAAAGTAGTACGTCATAATGTAACTACAGAAAGAATGCACCAAGGCAGTTGGCTGATTACTGGGGGGTTAAATACTAATGACCAGGTAATCGTTTCAGGACTGCAAAAAGTGCAGCCAGGAATACCTGTTAATCCAGTTCCTTGGAAAGGAAATAACAATCAACCCACTGATACTTCTAGCAATTAGCTTTCCTAAAATTTTCTAGACTATGCCTAATTTTTTTATTGATCGTCCTATTTTTGCTTGGGTTATTTCAATCTTAATTAGTATAGCAGGGGTGCTTGCTATTCTTAATTTGGGGATAGAATCCTATCCAAATATTGCACCTCCAAAGGTTGTAGTAACTGCGAGATATAATGGAGCCAGTGCAAGTACCACTGAAAAAAATGTAACTCAAGTCATTGAACAGGAATTAGTCGGGATTGATCATTTACTCTATTTTCAATCTGAATCTAGTTCTAATGGTGAAGCAAGTATTACGCTAACCTTTGAGGTGGGTACAAACCCAGATATTGCTCAAGTACAGGTACAGAATAAAGTAACTATTGCTACGCCTCGTCTTCCTGATCAAGTAGCGAGAGAAGGAATCACGGTTGTAAAGAGTAACCCTGATTTTCTTATGTTTACTGCATTGGTTTCTGATAATCCAAGTATTGATAGCGATCAGCTCAATGATATTGTAGCTTCCCGGATTGTTGAGCAGGTAGGGCGTATTTCTGGGGTAGGTAACACAAGACAACTAGGATCTGAATATGCGATGCGAGTCTGGATAGATCCAGATAAACTTCGAGGTTACGGACTATCCCCTATAGAAGTACGCACAGCGATAGAAGCTCAAAACGTGCAATTTTCTGCTGGTTCTTTAGGTGCAGATCCTACAGAAGATAGTAAACTAAATTTCATTGTCTCTGCTGAAAAACGCCTTGATTCTCCGGAACAATTTGAAAATATTATTTTACGAGCTGATCCAAACGGAACAACAGTTAAACTAAAGGATGTAGCTCAAATCTCTTTTGGACGGCAAATCTATGGAATGGATACAGCTTGGAGTGATAAACCTGCTGCTGGATTAGGAATTCAGTTACTCCCTGGAGCAAACGCTTTAGAAGTGGGTGAGAAAGTACGGGCAAAATTTGATGAACTGGCTGAAGACTTTCCTGATGGTGTACGATGGTTTGCACCCTATGACACTATTCCTTTTATTAAAGGTTCTATCGAAGGAGTAGTTCATACCCTAGCCGAAGCCGTAGTACTTGTTTTTTTTGTCATGCTGATTTTCTTGCAAAACTTCCGTGCTACGATAATTCCCACCTTAGTTATTCCTGTATCTCTATTCGGTACCTTCATTGGATTAAAAATTCTAGGATTTAGCATTAATCAACTCAGTTTATTTGGCATGGTACTTGCCATTGGTATTGTAGTAGATGATGCCATTGTAGTTATTGAGAATGTTGAGCGGATTATGACTGAAGAGGGATTATCCCCAAGAGATGCAAGTCGTAAAGCCATGAAGCAAATTGGCGGTGCAGTCGTTGCCATTACCGTAGTGCTAATGGCAGTATTTGTGCCTTCTGCTTTTCAGCCGGGTGCCTCTGGGATCATTTACAAGCAATTTGCGTTAACCATGGTAATCGCTATGGCGTTTTCTGCTTTTTTAGCACTTTCCTTTACCCCAGCACTCTGTGCTAGTTTTCTTAAACCTACTCATGGAGATAAGGATAAAAAGAACTTTATTTTTCGTGGCTTCGATTTTATTTTTGACAAATTCACACAGCTTTATATCCGTTATACAGATAGTTCGATCAAGCATACTTCTCGAGGTATGGTTATATTTTCCATTATCGTACTTCTAGTAGGTCTTTTATATCCACGGTTACCTGCAAGTTTTGTCCCAGAAGAGGATCAAGGGTTTGCGTTAGTCATTGTGCAGTTACCTCCAGGTGCTTCTATTAAACGTACTCAAAAGGTAATGTCTGAAATTTATAATATTGTTAAAAACGAAGAAGGTTTTCGGGGCGTTTTCCAAATTACTGGATATAGTTTTGTAGGTAACGGAGAAAACGTGGGTATGGCATTTATTAATCTTAAAGATTGGTCGGATCGTAAAGTAACTGCACGTCAATTTATCGATCAAACTAATATGCTTCTTTTCGGAGCGATTAAAGATGCTCAAGTATTTACGGTAAATTTGCCTACCATTCGTGGTTTAAGCCAGTTTGGCGGTATTGACTTATATCTTCAAGCACGGATAGGTCAGCCTATTGAAGAGCTGCTTCAAGCTCAAAATATATTATTGGGTAAAGCCAACCAGAGTCCTGCACTATTTGGAGTACGCCCAAATACTTTAGATCCTTCCCCCCAGCTACAGCTAAAAGTAGATCGGATACAAGCAGAATCTATGGGGTTGTCAGTAGCAGATATTTATAACACTATTGGTTTAGTGCTAGCTCCTGTATATATTAATGACTTTAACTATGCAGGTCGAGTAAAACGGGTTTATGTACAAGCTGCTGAGCCTTTTCGAATGAATCCAGAAGAGGCACTTCAACATGTATATATGCCTAGTACTCAAATGGATAGTGATAATGTCCCCGAAATGATACCTCTTGCCAATGTAGTGGGAGAAGAATGGGAGTTTTTACTACCTAAGTTATCTCGGTACAATGGTTATTCAGCGATTGAAATTGTAGGCGAGCCAGCTACAGGTCATGCTTCTGGAGAAGCAATGGACGAAATAGAGAAAATTATTAATGATGATTTACCTAAAGGATTTGGGCTTGAATGGACTGGACAATCTTATCAAGAAATTATTGCAGGAAAAGCAGCCTTATTACTTATTGGTTTATCTATCGTTATTGTGTTTTTAGCACTAGCAGCTCTGTATGAAAGCTGGTCTATTCCAGCATCAGTATTATTAGTTGTTCCTTTAGGATTATTGGGAGCAGTAGTATTTACTATGCTGCGACATATGCCCAATGATCTCTATTTTAAAATTGGGATGATTACTGTGATTGGTTTAGCTGCAAAAAACGCAATTTTAATTGTAGAATTTGCGGTAGAAGCGCAACATGCAGGACGTACTTTGCGTGATGCAGTAGTAGAATCGGCTCGCTTGCGATTACGCCCAATTGTTATGACTTCCATTGCATTCATTGGTGGTGTACTTCCTTTAGTTGTTTCTACGGGAGCTGGAGCAAATGCACGCAATGCAGTAGGTACTGGCGTGATGGGAGGAATGCTATTTGCTACCTTCTTTGGCGTACTACTTATTCCCGTATTTTATACTTTTGTTCGCCGTATGCTTGGCGATAAATTAGATGAGGTATCTACAAAAATGTCTCACATAGCACCAACTGGTATTGAACATAAACATGTAGAGATTGGAGAAAACGGTAGATAGGTGTTAGCATCTAATTCTATTTTGTAGAATACACAAACCTGAAGTTTATTTAAATAAACTTCAGGTAAACAAAATTACTGAATCATATCATGAGGATCAATTACAAATTTTTTTGCTACCCCAGAGTCAAAAGCCTGATAAGCTTCCGGGGCTGACATCAGCGAAATAACTTCAACATTGACTGCTTTTGCGATTTGAATTCGATCATGTAAGATTGCCATCATTAAGCCTCGATTATATTTCATTACTGGGGTTTGTCCAGTAAAAAAGGAGTGAGACTTGGCCCAACCAAGACCAAATTTTAAACTAAGCGTACCTAACCTAGCACTTTCACTTTTAGCTCCTGGATCTTCAGTCACATAAAGTCCAGAGATACCAATTGCTCCTGCTGCTCTTGTAACTTCCATTAATTGGTTTAATACAATTGCAGGTGCTTCTGTATTGCCATGACCTTTCGCTTCAAATCCCACACAATCTACCGCACAATCAACTTCTGGTACACCAAGAATATGCTCAATTTGATCGGCAATACTATCGTGGATTCCTAAATTAATCGTCTCGCAACCAAATGAACGAGCGTGCTCTAATCGTGCTTTATTAAAATCAGCTACAATCACAACGGCTGCTCCTAATAAAAAAGCAGCGGCTGCAGCAGCTAATCCGACAGGGCCTGCACCAGAAATTAATACGGTTGATCCGGTAGTGACTCCTGCAGTAATGCAGCCATGATAGCCAGTAGGTAGAATATCGGTTAAACAAGCAAGATCTCGAATTTTTGCAAGTGCTTGATCTTTATCTGGAAATTTTAATACATTCCAATCTGCGTAGGGAATCATGACGTATTCTGCTTGTCCACCAATCCAACCCCCCATATCAACATAGCCATAAGCTCCACCAGCCCGTTCCGTATTAACATGAAGGCATACATCAGTATGACGCTCTTTACAGTTACGGCAACGACCACAAGCGACATTAAAAGGCACGGAGACAATATCTCCTTTTTTTATAAATTCAACGTCTTTGCCACACTCAATAACTTCCCCAGTAATTTCATGACCTAATACCATACCTATAGGTGCTGTGGTACGACCTCGCACCATATGCTGATCGCTTCCGCAAATATTAGTTGCAATCGGTTTTACAATTACACCATGTTCACACTTACGATTATTAATAGCTAACTTAGGGAATTCAATACTTTGGACTTCTACTTTACCATTTCCCATATAAACAATGCCATGGTTATTTGCCATAATTATGTCTCCTATTTTTGGAATAAACTTTATTACTACTTAATTTTAGTCCCTATAAGTGTTACTTTTTACCTATATGGCATTAAGAATTTTTAAATTATTCCATAAGAATCTACCTGTAACTAGTCTAATTCCAGCTAGACTAGATCGGCTACCTTGGACAAGGTTTCATTGGACTGTAGTTGTTGGGCTAGGTGTTGCATGGGTTTTAGATGGTTTAGGAGCACAAGTAGTTGCTTCTGCTGGATTTCAACAATATTTACACATGTCTCCAAAAGAAGTAGGGCTATCAGCAACCATCTATCTTGCAGGGCAAGTAATCGGTGCTTTATTTTTTGGGAGGCTATCAGACAAACTCGGTCGAAGAAAACTCTTTATTATTACCTTAGGAATCTACTTAGTAGGCAGTACTTTAGCGGGAGTTTCTTTTTTTTTATGGCAGTTATTCATTGCACAATTTATTTCTGGTTTAGGAATTGGTGGAGAGCATACTGCGATTAATTCAGCGATTGATGAGCTTATCCCTTCTAAATACCGAGGACGTGCTAGTATTGCGATTAATGGCACTTATTGGGGTGGAGCAGCACTAGGGGCTAGTGCTAATTTGTTTTTACTAAATCCTAATGTCTTTTCAGACAATATAGGTTGGCGAATCAGTTTTTTTTTAGGACCTGTCTTAGGGTTAATGATTGTTTATTTACGTCGTCATATTCCAGAAAGTCCACGATGGATGGTAGGTCATGGTTATAAGGATGAAGCGGAAAAAATTGTTAATAATATTGAATCTGAAATTCAATCTCAGGGGTATACGCTTAGTAAAGTACCTAAAAATAAAGCATTAGAAATCTTTAGCCAGAAAGATAGCTCCGTCATTGAATTAATTAAATTACTTTTTAAGCGATATCCCAGACAAACTTTTGTTAGCTTCTCTATGATGGTTACTCAATCAATCTTATATAATTCTATTTTCTTTTCTTATGCTTTAGTGTTGCAGAATTTTTATCATACCGATCCTAGCTCAACTCAATATTACTTCTTTCCATTTGCTATAGGAAATTTAGTTGGCCCTCTTGTTTTAGGGAAATATTTTGATACGGTAGGGAGGCGAAAAATGATCTTCATTACCTATAGTATTTCTGGGACTATTCTAATAGTATCTGCAATTCTTTTTTATAAAAATATACTATCAGCAGCGATGCAAACAACTCTTTGGAGTGCTTCATTCTTTTTTGCCTCTGCTGCGGCATCTTCTGCTTATCTTACGGTAAGTGAAATCTTTCCTTTAAATATACGAAGTCAAGCAATTTCCTATTTCTTCTCTATTGCTCAGTTGACAGGTGCCATTGCTCCATCTATTTTCGGCTTACTTATTAATAGTGGAATTGAAAATTTAAAAGATGATCATATAGCGTTGGTATTACTTGCAAGTGGTGAAATTGATAGAGGCCCATTAGTTATAGGATATCTTTTTGCAGCAGGGATTATGATTCTTGGTGGATTAATCGCATTAGCTTTTGGCTACGATGCAGAGCAAAAATCCCTAGAAGAAATTATTTAGATTGCTGCTTATCTATTATCCTAGAAACATATATGAATAAATTAATACATCATACTAATTATTATAAGAATTTTTTCCCTATGACTAGTTTAATTCCAGCAAGAATGGATCGGCTACCTTGGGTACGATTTCATTGGATTGTTTTGATTGGACTGGGTGCTGCATGGGCCTTAGACGGGTTAGGTGCGCAAATGGTTGCTTCTGCTGGATTTCAGCAATCTTTGCATATGTCTCCTAAAGAAGTGGGGTTATCAGCAAGTATTTTTCTCTTAGGTCAAGTAATAGGTGCTCTATTTTTTGGGAGATTAGCAGATGGGTTAGGGCGAAAGAAAATCTTCATAGTTACTTTGGGCATTTGTATTTTTGGTAGTATTTTAGTTAGTCTATCTTTTTCTATTTGGATATTTTTAATTGCCCAATTTATCACTAGTTTTGGATTTGGTGGAGAACATGCTGCGATTAATTCTGCCATTGATGAAATTATTCCTTCCAAATATCGGGGGCGTGCTAGCCTTGCTATTAACGGGACTCATTGGGGTGGTGCCGTATTAGGTGCGAGTGCTAATTTATTTTTACTTGACTTGGATATATTCCCAGATGGTATTGGTTGGCGAATTGGGTTTCTTATAGGACCAGCCCTAGGATTAATAATTATTTATCTACGATACTATATTCCAGAAAGCCCACGGTGGATGCTCAGCCGTGGTTATGAAAAGGAAGCAGAGCAAATTGTAAGTAGTATTGAAGCGCAAATCAAATCTCAAGGGCACGTACTTAATAGAGTGCCTAAGAATAAAGCATTACCGGTATATAGAAGAAAAAATATTTCAAGCACCACATTGTTTAAGCTATTTTTTTATCAATATCCCCGACAAACTTTTGTAAGTTTTTCCTTAATGGTAGCTCAATCTATTTTATACAATGCTCTTTTTTTCTCCTATGCACTTGTTTTGAAACACTATTATGATTTAGATCCTAGCTCAATTCAATATTATTTTTTCCCTTTTGCAGTTGCTAATTTGATGGGTCCTCTTATTCTAGGAAAATATTTTGACACGATAGGTAGGCGAAAAATGATTTTTACTACTTATAGTATTTCTGGATTAATCCTAGCGGTTTCTGCAATGCTTTTTTATAAAAATATGCTTTCTGCAGCAACACAAACAGCTTTATGGGGCTCTTTATTCTTTTTTGCTTCTGCTGCCGCTGCATCAGCTTATCTCACGGTAAGTGAAATCTTCCCTTTAAATATTCGAGGTCAAGCGATTTCCTATTTCTTTTCTGTTTCCCAATTAACAGGTGCAATTGCTCCTTTTATTTTTGGTGTGCTTATTAATGGTGGAATTGAGGAGCTAAAGGAAGGGCATATAGCATTTGTATTACTTGCAGGGGGGGAAATTGATAGAACACCACTTGTCATTGGGTATCTTTTCTCTGCAGGTATTATGATTCTTGGTGGAATTATTGCCTTGTTTTTTGGTTATGACGCTGAAGGAAAAGCCTTAGAAGAAATCCGTTAGTTCTAGTTAAAAGTACTATTTAATATACTTATTTATTACCCCTCAGCTCATCTTCAAATCCAAAATGGGTAAAATCCTTCATTCGTTGAGGATATAAAATTCCATCTAAATGATCGCATTCGTGTTGTACTACTCGTGCATGAAATCCCGTTACTTCTCGAGTAATTTTATTTCCTTTTTGATCGTAGCCATGATAACGAATATTAAGGTAGCGTGGTACTAATCCACGTAGTCCTGGTACACTTAAACAACCTTCCCAGCCATCTTCCATATCTTTTCCTAAATACTCAATAACGGGATTGATAAGTACCGTTCTAGTAATAAGATCTGATTCTGGGTAGCGAGAACTAACCTCTCCCCCAAAAATAACAATCCGTAGACTAATACCAATTTGAGGGGCAGCAAGCCCTGCCCCATTATATATAGCCATAGTCTCAAACATATCCTCAATTAGCTGGACAAGGTCTTTATGATTAAAGCGGGTAATAGGTTGAGCAATTTCTTTTAAAATAGGATTTCCCATCTTTAAGATGGTATGTACAGCCATTTTATCTTCCTATCTATTATGTAAATCAGAATAGTTATATTCACTATAGTTTTATTAAGTATACGAGTTAAAAATAAAATTAAGGATTATTTTTTATCTTAAATACTTCCATAATAGAATGGTAATAAGTAATTTAACTCTAGGTAAAGAAGATTGAAAACTATGTATGCTTTTGCCCAGTTTATTATGAAAAATAGAGCCTATGCTATAGGCATTGCTGCACTTTTGGGTAGATTCTCTATTATTATTCCCCCGCTATCTTTATTTAGCGGAGCCACGGTAGGGTTAGTTACCTTACAACGGGGAGTTAAAGAAGGGCTGATTGTAATTTCTGGAGCTACCTTTTTTTTAGGGCTAGCCTCTTTAATCGTAATTAAAAAAATAGATTTAGCTTTTTTATTATTTATCGGGCTATGGTTACCTAGTTTATTAGGTTGCTGGATTTTACGAATCAGTCGCTCTCAAACATTTACCCTACTTGCTATTGGTGGAATTTCTAGCTCATTTGCTATAGGAATGCACCTTGCGGTAGGAGATGTTGTTCTTTGGTGGCAACAAATTATTGAACAAATTATTCAGCAATCAAATATAAAAGGAGCAGCTGCAGAACAATTCACTCAAAGAAAATCGCTCGTACTCATGAACGGTTTAGTTGCTATGTTTTTTGGTCTAAACTTAATGATGACTATTTTATTAGCACGATGGTGGCAGGGATTACTTTATAATCCAAGTGGATTTATAAGAGAATTCCATGGATTGCACTTACCCTACCAGTTAAGCTGGGTAGCAATACTGTTGACTATAGTTGCATTAATTAACGATCATAATGCAGAATCTCATATCACCACTGATTTATTGATAATCATGATTATGATGTATTTATTTCAGGGGATTTCAGCTATTCATGGACTAGTTGCTGCTCGAAATTTACCTCGACTATGGCTATTTCCTGTATACTTAGGGCTTTTTTTTCTATCTCCCTATTTTGTAATAGGGATAGCTATTATAGGGATAGCTGATACTTTAGTTAACTTTCGTCGTCCTAATTTACCTAAAAGGTAAATTAGTGATTGCCTCTACTGCTTTATGCCAAGCGAGACTCTGCTGTAATTGAGTACGATTCATAAATTCTTGAGAGTAAAACTTAGCTAACCGATTTGATGATTCTAAATTAGGAGTAATTTTATCTAATTCTTTAAGTAGGGTACTATAGCCTCCATTATAATTACATATCAGTGCCATATCACCTCCAGCAGCTAATGTTTTATAAACACGTTCAACCATATTACCTATAGTAGAAGCTCCTGCCATAGTTAAATCATCACTGATAATTGCTCCTTTAAACCCCAATTCGTTTCGCAGGATACTTTTCAACCATACTTCTGAGAAACTTGCAGGTTGCGAATCTATAGATGTATAAAGTATATGAGCGGGCATGATCCCATCTAGCTTAGAGATTAGTTCTCGAAAAGAAATGAGATCCCTAGCTTTAATTGCATCTAAAGTGCGAGTATCGATTGGGCACTCAAGGTGGGAATCGGCAACTACAGAACCGTGACCCGGAAAATGTTTACCTACTGTAGCCATTCTGGCATTTTTCATTCCTTGAATATAGGCTTTAGCTAAAATAGTTACGATCTTAGGATCAGTATGAAATGCCCTATCCCCTATTACTGAGCTCATTCCCAAATCTATATCTAAAACCGGAGCAAAGCTAAAATCTACACCTACTGATTGTAGTTCAACAGCCATCAACCAACCTACTGTAGCTGCTGTGTCACAAGCATATTTAGAATTATGATCATAAATCTCCCCAAAGATTCTAGCTGGGGGTAATTGGGTAAAATGTGCTCTAAACCTCTGTACTCGCCCACCTTCGTGATCTACCGCAATCAGAAGTTTAGAATCTTTTTTAATACTATGAATATCTGCAGTAAGGCGTTCTAATTGCACTATGGATTCATAATTTCTAGTAAAAAGAATCACACCACCTATTAAAGGATGAGCGAGAATAATCCGCTCTTCTGGAGTGATAATTTTTCCCTTCAGATCAATCATTAATGGGCCAATCATAGTAATTATTTAATCCTTTTTTGCAATAAATACAGGAGTGCCTATCTGAACATAATCAAATAGTTTAAGTAATGGTTCATTATATATGCGAATACAGCCATGAGAGTTAGGGATGCCTATAGGAATTTCTTCAGGAGTACCATGAATATAAATATAGCGTTTCATTGTATCTACAGAACCAAAGCGGTTTTTACTAGGCTCTAACCCACTGAGCCATAAAATACGAGTAAGGATCCAATCCCGATTAGGATATGTTTGCCCTAATGCTGATGTGTAAATTTCACCAGTAGGTCGTCTTCCTTTAAATACGGTATTTATAGGACATTTTTCTCCAATTTTAGCTCGTATTTGATGCCATCCTCTTGGGGTACATCCACTGTTTATTTGCTCACCTACTCCATTTTTAGCCGTAGAAATAGGTGCTTCAAAAATAAGCTTCTTATTTTCTATTAATATAATCTTTTGTTTTTCAATAAAAATATAAATACAAAGAGGGCAAACCATAAAAATAAAACAATTATAGATACTACACTTATAAACTAAGAATTCGTCAAGGGAGTCATTTTGGTTTAGTACCACAGATTAGCAAAATTTTAATGCTTAGCTCTACCCTACGAGTAGACCTAATCTATTTAGAAGGGTTGTCCATTTTTTAAAATATTTTTAGATGATAAAATATATATTTTTTTTTATAAATTTAATAGCTATCTATTAAAAAGCGTAAATTTCAAATCTGGAGAACAAAATCATTGATTTAAGAGTACTAAGTGTACTTTGAAATGCCGTGAGGAGCACGGTAATTAGGATTTGTGGACTAGCATACACACCTGAATTTTACCTAACTTAGGGTAGAGCTTGGGGCTGGGTTGAAGCAAGAAATACGCAGCGAGCAGATGTGCATGGATGCTTGCAGTTATTGTGAAGCGTAAGTCGTCAACTCTGATTTATACAGAAGGGAAGTATGGCTAAGTCAAAAATAGTCTTCTCTAAGCGTCTTCGTGGCTGGCGTTTTGTACTTTTTAATTTTGCTCTAAGCCTTGGAAATATATGTGTGGCCTTTATGGGGCCAAGCTATCTTGCCATTGAGCCTCATGCCGCTGGTGATTTAGAGGGAACCTTTGTAAGTTTTCTAGCTTGGTCGCAGACAAACTTTATGCTTGCCATGGCACTTGGATTTCCAATTGGTCGTACCCTTGCAGAGCGTTATGGAGCTTACCGGGTTTATATCGTTTCTTTTTTAGTATTTGCAGTTGCTTCTTATTTTTGTGCGGTTAGTCCTGGGTACTTAGAGTTTCTATATAGTCGGATTTTACTTGGGTTTTCTGGAGGTATTACTTTCCTTATAGGTCAAGAGCTTATCTTAAATGAGTGCTCTCCTAAAACAAAGATTTTAGGAGTGATTGGATGGGGGATTTTAAGTCTCATTCCCTTTGGGATTGCCCCACCTGTAGGAGGTTGGCTTGCTGATGAAGTCAATTGGCGCTATATATTCTATATTAATGGGTTTCTAGCCCTTATTCCTGCGGGACTTGTAGGTGCTTTATTGTATGATCGTGGATTTCACCGCATTTATCATCGATTTGATTTTGTAGGCTTTCTTTTATATGCAGCTGTAATGTATGGAATCCAAAATATTTTAAACTTAGGCAATGATTTTGATTGGTTTGAATCTCCATTTGTTCGTCGTATTCTCATTCTTACCTTGATCGCACTACCTTTTCTGATTATTTGGATCAAAGATAGACGCCACCCTATCATTGATTTAAATTTATTTAGATATCGATCTTTTACCGTTGGAATGATCAGTATTTTGTTAGGCTTTTTCGTTGCCCAAGGATTGATTTCCTTAATGACCGTTCAACTTCAAACCTTAATGGATTATTCATCTACTCTTGCCGGTCTTGAGTTTTTACCCATTGTGATTTTAGCTATTCCAACTGCCATTGGAATGGCTCTATTTAGTAAATATGTAGATCCGAGATTACTCGCCTGTCTTAGCTTACTTGGTTTTTCTGCAGTATGTTATTGGATTGGCATGTATGACCAGCCTGGTTGGTACGAGCAAATTTTTTGGCCCCTCTTTTTCATGGGGTTTTTCTTAGCTGCCTTGTTAGGACCCCTAACAGTAATTATTCTCCGTGGGCTTTCTAATTTAGAACTATTAAGAGCTGCAGAAATGCTAAATATGTTCCGAATTGCTCTTGGTGGTATGGGGATTACTTCCCAAGGAATTATTCTCTATCGCCGGGAATTTTACCATCAGCTCCATTTAGCAAATCATTTTGGAGGAAGACAATATGCCTCTTATGATGTACTTGAGCAGTTTTCTAATCAGCTTGAAAAAATTGGGGTAGCCTCTGGAGCAATTGCTGCAAGAGCAGGTAGATTAATAGTGCAGGAAGCAAATATTTTAGCAATGGCAGATGCTTACTTAATTGGATCCTATGCGCTTATAGGGCTTGCTGCTTTTATTTGGTTAGTACCTTCTAATAAATCATCTGCACCTCTAGTGAATCAAGAAGAGTTAGTAGAAGAAGAAATAGGAGTTGCCGATGAAGCAGAGATTGTTAATAAAACAACTAATTAAGATTTAACTTCTACCCCTTTACCCTTAACATATAATATAGGAGTAATATAGCCTGAATTGGCAATAGATACTCCTATATATTATTTTCTTAATATAACCCTATAAGATACTTGCTTTTATTCAAATGTTTAACTATATTTTTAAATTTTAAAAATATAGTAAATAGTAAATATAAGAATAATAAGTAACTAATTGATTTAATTAGTTATCACTCTTACATAAAAATATAAAATATGGCCAAATTAACAGCAATTTTTTCTAGAAGACTCCGTGGTTGGCGCTTTGTTTTATTCAACTTTGCCCTAGGTCTTGGAAATATCTCAGCAGCTTTTATGGCACCTACCTATCTTGCTATAGAGCCTCATACTGCAGGCGATTTAGAAGGAACATTCGTTAGTTTTGTCATTTGGTCGCAAACTTATTTCTTCCTTGCGATGACGCTTGGTTTTCCAGTTGGTCGTGTCTTAGCAGAGCGGTATGGAAATTATCGAGTCTATATTGTCTCAATGTTAATACTTGCGGTTGCTTGTTATTTTTGTGCCATTAGCCCAGGCTATCTAGAGTTTATGTATAGCCGAATTTTACTTGGGCTTTGTGCAGGCATTAGTTTACTCTTGGGCCAAGAATTAATGCTTAATGAGTATCCTGCTCGATCCAAAATAACTGGTGTAATTATCTGGGGGATACTTAGCGTCATGCTCTTTGGCATGGGACCTCCTATAGGAGGTTGGCTAGCTGACGAGGTTAATTGGCGTTATTTGTTTTATATTAACGGATTTATTGCCCTTATTCCTGCAGGATTAATAGGTGCTTTATTATATGATCGGGGATTTCATCGAGTTTACCGCCCATTTGATTTTGTAGGATTTCTGCTCTTTGCCGCTTTGGCCTATGGAATTCAAGCATTAATCAATATGGGTAATGATTTTGATTGGTTTGAATCCCCATTTCTCCGTCGTGTGCTTCTTTTAACTCTCATTATATTCCCCTACTTTATCATCTGGACAAGCGGTCAACGCCATCCTTTAATAGATCTCAGCTTATTTAAGCGTCGTACATTTGTCATAGGGTTAATCGGTGTATCTATAGGTTTTTTTGCGGCTCAAGGATTATTTTCCTATCTTACACTTCGGCTTCAAACAATCATGGGATATACATCTACCCTTGCAGGACAGGAAATTTTCCCTCTTTTACTCCTTACGGTACCAGCAGCAGTAGGCGTAGCGTTGTTTAGTAAATATGTTGATCCACGACTACTTGCGAGTTTAAGTTTACTAGGGTTTGCAGCCACATGTTATTGGTTAGGCATGTACGATCAACCTGGATGGTATGAACAAACTTTTTGGCCTGTTTTCTTTATGGGAATTTTCTTCTTTTCCTATATGGGCCCACTAACAGCAATCGCTCTTCGAGGATTATCCAATGTTCAACTGATACGAGCGGCAGAAACCATTAATATGTTTCGAATTGCCTTTGGTGGTCTAGGCATTGTTTCCGATGGAATTATCGAGTATCGCCGTACTCCTTATCACCAGCTCCACTTAGCAAATCACTTTGGAGGAAGACAATATGCTTCCTATGATGTATTAGAACAATTTTCTGAGAAGCTTGATAAGTTAGGGTTAGACCAAGTATCTATTATTGCAAGAGCTGGCAGGTTAATCCATGAAGAGGCTGGAGTTTTAACAGTAGCAGATGCATTTTTGCTTGGATCATTCACTTTACTCGGATTGGCTACTTTAGTTTGGTTTGTTCCTGCTAATAAGCCTCCTATAATCCCGCCTACCCCTATTCAAGAAGAATTGCTTGAGGAAAAAATAGAAACTGCAGAAGTAACTGATTAATTGAATTGATGTTTACTCAAGCCACTTTATTAGAAAATGTGCGAAACTATTTCAGTATAATTATAGGTTGTATACTGCTTACTGATGGATGCGGCTGGATTCCAGCAAAAAAATATCAAGCTCAATATATAGAACCTTTCGATGTAAAAAATACAATTGCTCGAAATCATCGTAGAGAAGAAGTTTTTCCAGACTGGCCGCAAGATCATTGGTGGGAAGAATTTAAAAGCTCAGAACTAAATGAGCTTATTGATATTGCATTAGCAGATAATCCAGGGCTTAGAGCAGTCGCTGAACGGTTACAGGTGACTAATGCAGCAGTACGTGTTGAAAGTGCAAGGTTACTTCCCTTCTTAGAAGCAGAAGCAGTGTTCAAATCAGAACGCTTAGTTGAGGCTACTGATGTAGTTGGAGTGAATCCCTTACCTGGAGGAGAGATTGAATTTGATCCAAATATAGGAGCAGATATTAGATCTAATTTAGGCGGTGGATTCGAAACTGAATTTAATCCACCCGATGGCGAACAAGAAACAATTACTTTAGGTGAAATAAATCCTATAGGACTTCGTTATCAGCTAGATTTTTGGGGAGAAAATCGTACCCGGGTAGAAGAAGCACTAGGGCAGGCAATGGCAATGGAAGCAGAGCTTGCCCATATGCGATTAACCTTAACAACAGCCATTGCCCGTGCTTATTTTCAGGGATTAGCTACTTATCAACAGTTAAATTTGCTCCATGATATGATAGGTCTTCGTCAAGATCTTTTAGATCTGGCTAAGATTAGAGTACAACTAGGAATCGATGATTTTAGATCAGTAGTAGAGGCAGCAGCTAATCTTGAGGAAATTTATAAACAGGAAGCAGAAACCAAAGACTTACTTGCATTTTACCAATATCTCATTGCTAAATTAATCGGACATGGTTCAGATGCAGGAGAAAATCTTTTTATTGATTCAACAGTCACTACTCCTCAAGGTATCCCATTACCTGATACTATACCTAGTGGACTTCTAACCCATCGCCCTGACTTAGCAGCGGCTATGTTCCGTGCTCAAGCAGCAGCAAAAACAGTTCAAGTAGCTAAGATTCAGTTTTTACCTACTATTGATTTACGCAGTTTCACTGACATTAATGCAACAACACTTGTTGAAGATACAGGATCATTGCCACGCACTTTATTTTCAAGGCCTAGCTTATCCTATGGAGGAGGTGTTGGTCTCAGATTACCTTGGTTTCAAGGAGGTCGGCTTCGAGCAGTGCTAGAAGCACAGCGTGCTGAATATAATAACGCAGTAGAAACCTATAATGATACATTACTTAATGCATTAAAAGAGATTGCAACAAGTTTAAATACTTGGCATCAAACTCGAAAAATTTTGGAATCTCAGCATCGCCTTCTTGTTTCAATAAAAGAGAATTGGTATTTAAGCCAAGTTAATCTGCAAACAGGCTTAGATGATCGCCGAAATTCCTTAGAGCACCAATATGCTGTATTAGATCAGAAGTTTGATTTAAGGGGTATTGAAGCTGATGAACTTACTGCTATGATTAGCCTCATTGAAGCATTAGGAGGTGGTTACCCTTATTATATTGATACTCAAGAAATCAGTACTAAAATAGAGCAAAAAAATAGAATGCAAAGATCAGCTCAACTTATCAATTAAAAGCTATGTATACACGCCTTAACGTTTACTTTCAATTCCAACAACGGTTGAAGTCGTCTGCTATTTTAATCATGGTGTGTATCGCTTTAATAAGCGGATGTGCTTGGTTGCCTAAAGGTAACCCCCATACTAAATTCTTAGTACCCACAGAGATAAAAGAAACTGTTCTCCATGAACGTCATGTGGATAAAACCTTTCCTGATTGGCCAAAAGATTATTGGTGGGAAGAATTTAAAAGTCCGGAACTCAACGATCTGATTGTAAAAGCGCTTGCTGATAATCCAGGACTTAAGGCAGCACATGAGCGGCTTCAAGCAGCAGATTCTCTCGTTAAAGTTCAAGGAGCAGCATTACTTCCATTTTTAGAGGCGGAAGCTGAATATACTGCCGAGCGACTTTCAGAGCATGGTGTGTTTGCTGCATTAAATCCAGAGGTTGCAGGGATTACCTTTGATTTAGGTATAATTAACCCTGTGGGATTTCGTTATGAATTGGATTTTTGGGGTAAAAATCGTTCCTTAATGGAAGCTGCATTAGGTCGTTCTTTAGCAGAAATGGCAGAAAAAGCCCAAGTACGCTTAGAGCTAACTACTAGTATTGCTCGTTCTTGGTTCCATGGACTGGCCACTTATCAACAGCTGCAGCTGGTCTATAAAATGATAGAAATTAGGAAGGAGCTTTTACAGCTCGCTAAAATCAGGGTACAACTAGGCGTAGATGATTTTAGATCAGTGGTGGAAGCAGCCACTGAGTTAGAAAATGAAAACAAGCGAGAAGCAGGAACTAAGGATTTACTTGAGTTTTATCAATATATGATTGCTAAGTTGATAGGACGCGGTCCTGATGCAGGAGAAAAACTTTTTATCAACTCGACTGCAACTATTCCTCAGGGAATTCCGTTACCTGATACTATACCTAGTGGGCTTTTAACCCATCGTCCAGATCTAGCAGCAGCTATGTTTCGTGCACAATCTGCTGCAAAGATGATAGAAGTAGCGAAAACTCGATTCCTACCTACTATTGAATTACAAAGTTTTGTCGGGATTAACGCATTAACAGTAATAAGTGCTGCAGGTGGTGCTGGCGCCTTTCCTGGTGCACTTTTTAACAAAGGTTCACTAGCTTATGGTGGCGGACCTACTTTTCGTATGCCTTGGTTTGAAGGAGGTCGTCTCCGGGCAGAACTAGGGGCACAACGCTCAGAGTATGATAATGCAGTAGAAACGTATAATGATACTTTGCTTGAAGCACTAAGACAAATTGCAGAAAGTTTAAGTGCATGGCATCAAACCCGTAAAATCCTTGAAGCCCACCATAGATTATTAGTTTCTGTTCGTGGGGATTGGCATTTAAGCCAAGTACGACTACAAACTGGACTAAATGATAGACGGGATGCCTTAAGACAACAGTATGCAGTACTCAATCAACAATATGAACTACGAGGTATTGAGTCTGATGAACTCTCTGCCATGGTAGAAGTGATTGAAGCACTAGGTGGTGGCTACCCTTATTATATTGATGACAAAACTAAAGAGCTTGCTTATGGACATGGTGATGAAGATAAGAGAGATAATTCTTCTAAAGAAAAAGAACCTGAAGAAATTAAGGCTACTCAACAGGGAATAAAAAGCCCTGAGAAGATTAACGATAAAGAGAAAAATGATTTACAACAGGCAAAGAATAATAAAAAATCAGCTAAGCAAAAAAGTAATAAGGCACAAGATGTTAAAGAAACAACTAAACCAAAACGTCGTATAAGAATGAAAGCGAAGAAAAGAAGAGAGGAAATGGCAGGAAATGATGCTAATGAGCATATAGAAGTAACTGCAAAGGATTAGTAAAAATTTGTTTAACTATTAAGTTTTTAACATGAGTACAACACCCTCTAGAATTCACCCCAAAGCAATTCGTGCTAGGCGTAATCGTAGATTAGGGCTATTTACCCTAACTATACTAGCAATTGCAATTATTTATGCAGGCTACTGGTGGTTTTATGCACGCTTTTGGATATGGACAGATAATGCATTTGTGACCGGTAACCTTATCCCTTTGGAAGCCCAAGCCCATGGAATTATTACGCAAGTATTAACTGAAGAAACTCAAATTGTAAAAAAGGGTGATTTGTTAATTACTTTAGATGCACACGTAGCACAAGCTGATTTAGGTCGTACCCAAGGTAGGCTTGGAGAAACAGTGCGTAAAGTTGCTGGCCTTTTTGCTCAAAGACGAGAAGTGGAGCAAAGACTTCAGTCTCGATCAGCACAGCTTGCATTAGTACGCCATGACGTTATTCGTTACCGTAAAGCACTGCCTAGCGGAGCAATTTCTAAACAAATCCTCCAAAATGCAGTGGATAACATGAATTCGCTGCAAGCAGATGTCATGGAAATTCAATCCCAGCTGGACGCAATCGTTTCTCAAGTAGGAAAAACTACGATACGTGAGCACCCCTCAGTCATAACTGCTAAAAATGAGATGATCAGTGCCTACCTTGAATATGTACGACAAAATCTACTAGCACCTTCAACTGGGTTGGTTGCTAAGCGCAAAGCCCAGGTTGGAGATCGGGTAATGCCAGGGAATTTGTTATTGACTATTGTGCCTTTAGATCACGTATGGGTGGAGGTAAATGTACGAGAGACTGAGTTACGTCAAATTCGTCCTGGCCAATCTGTTCTTGTATATGTAGATACTTACGGAGATCACTATACTTACCATGGCACTGTTGAAGGTATCGTTCCAGGAACAGGGGCTGTATTTGCTTTATTACCTCCAGATAATGCAGTAGGTAACTTTATTCATATTGTTCAGAGAGTGCCTGTACGTATAGGACTCCCGAGAGAGGAGCTTTTGCAACATCCTCTTCGCCTTGGTCTTTCTACTATTACCCATATTCACGTAAGTGAAAAAGCACAGCCACTTATTAGTTCTACTGCTGATTATTCTACCCAAGAATATAAAACAAATATTTATGATAATGAGTTAATAGATGCAGAAGCAATGGCTAAAGGCATAATCGATAGTAATATCGCCGTAGAAGGTTTAGATGAAGAGGTAGATATGACTTAACTAGTAATTTTTTTATAAACTATTTTAGTATGTGATTCCTAAATCACATACTCTCTCGCTATTAAAGATTAAATTCCATATCTAACTAAATTAGTTCTTTTAAACTGAAATATGGGGAAATATACCTTTTTTTTATAAAAACCAGCCTAAAACACCATATAGTGTTTGAATTCAACTAAAACCTTAGTTAAAATAAACCCTCTATTTTTTTCTCTATAACTATAAATTAACTAGAAGCCTATAAGTGGGTTCTCACTATAGAATGATTGTTTTTGTATGAGCACACCTCAACATTTAGAAAATAAAGATTAGGATTTTTTCTAGTATCTATTTACCAACAAAAAATCCTGAGCCTTGAGACATACTAAGAATAATCCATCTCAGCCGCTTCAATGCCTTCTAAAGATGAAAGGCAGCATACCTTCCGCTTTATTTCACCCCACTTATAAGGAGCAGTGCAAATATCTACTGCTTCGCAGACTCAAGCTGATTTGCTCACTTTAACTATTAAAAAACTAAAACTATGAGTAGACACAATACTTGTGATAAGAAAAGATATCAAAAAGTTCATATTTTAATATCTTGCTTTTCTAATTTTCGCATCTTTATTCAGAATAGTTGCATATTCTTATCTGCACTTCTCTTAACTGGCTGCATCAACGGTGCTATGAGTATCGATTTAGCACCTGGTTATAAACCTGAAGAATTTATTCTTCCGGACTCTTGGAGAGGGTCTGGTCCATTTGCTAAAGCTAATCCTTCTGATGGAGAAATACGCCCTGACTGGTGGAAACTCTATGAAGATCCCACATTAGATGAGCTTGAAGCTCAAGCGATGGAGGCTAATCCAGACTTACATGCTGCTGCTGAGCGGTTTATGCAAGCTCGGGATATGATGATGAAAAGTTACTCCAAACTCATACCTCAAATAGGTTGGGGATTTGATGCATCAGGTAATAGACAATCTGATGATGCCCTGTGGCGAGGTATAGGGGAGCACTCTGAAATGGGTACCTCTATGTTTACAGGAGGTGCAGGCTGGGAGCCAGACTTTTTCTCAAGAATTCGTAATAGAACCAGAATTGAGATTTATCATGCTGAAGAGCTAGCCGCTGCTTATGCTTTAGTACGTCTAGGTATACAAGCTGAACTTGCAAGTAATTACTATTTATTGCGGGGCTTAGATGGGCAAGAAGCTATTTACGATCAATCTATTGATTACTATAAAAAATTACTTGGTCTTGTTACAGATAGGTTTGTCGGTGCCCTTGCTCCAAGAATTGATATTACTCGTACTCAGTACTTACTCTATAGTACTGAAGCCAGACAATTGGCTGTTCGTAGAGAGCGCCAAGTTACAGAACATGCCATTGCCGTATTAGTTAATCAATCACCCTCTACCTTTTCTGTTGCTCCTATAGAGCAATTTCCTAATATTGACTTTAAATTACCAACTCATCTTCCTTCTACTTTACTTGAAAGACGACCAGATATTGCTGCCTCTGAGCGCAAAATGGCACAAGCAAACCGAGTGATTGGTATCGCTCGCGCTGCTTTTTATCCCCATGTAAATTTTAGTATGTTAGGCGGATTTGAAGGAGGATTTAATTTATTTGAGGTAGCCAGCAGCCTTTGGTCTTATGGCTTAGAACTTGCTTTACCTATTTTTAATGGAGGTTATCGTCGAGCTCAAGTACAACAAACTTGGTCTGCTTATCGACAAACCGTTGATGAATATCGCTCCACTGTGTTAAATGCGTTTCGAGAAGTAGAAAATGATCTCAGTAGAACTACCCTAATTACTGCTGAGATGAGGAAACTAGAAGACTCAGTAAAAGCTGCAGTAGAAACCCAAAATCTAACTGCCAGTCTTTACACCGGCGGATTAGCCACCAGTCTTGATTTGCTCCTTGCTCAAATTCAAACCTTAGATTCTCGAATTGATTTAGTAGAGGCGAAATCAAGAATGGCTCGATCTACGGTAGATCTTGTACGTTCTTTAGGTGGTGGGTGGAATCGCAACGGATTACCTACAGATAAAGAAATACAGCCTATGGAAGTCCTGCAATACACTGACTTAGATAAGGCTCCTCAAGCGGGTGATGTAAAAGTACCTGCTACTAAAAATGGGGACTATAACAAAGCTTATAGTGATCTTTCCCACCCTGTTCCTATTTCTCCTAATAACGCAACACCAAAACCAGTGTTACAAAAAGAGAAAATTTCTGATCAAGGAACCATCCTCAGACAGGAACAACCTGCTATTAAAGAGGTTAATCAATGATTTTGATAGGTAGTTGTTGCCAGTATATGACGTATTTAAAATACAATTTCCTGACTTATATCCAGGTTAAAAATCTATTATGAATCAACTCGTTGTCGTTGCCTTAAAAAGGCCTTATACATTTGTTGTTCTTTCTATTTTAATTATTATTCTTGGGATTCAGTCGGTGCTTAAAGCAGCTACTGATATTTTCCCAAACATCAAAATCCCAATTACTTCAGTAGTATGGGCTTATGATGGAATGCTCCCACAGGATATTGAGGGGCGTATCACTTATATTTTTGAGAGATTTTTAACCTCTACCGTAGAAGGAATTAAATATATTCATAGCCATTCCTATTTTGGTAGTAGTATTGTTAATATCTTTTTGCAGCACGAAGTAGATCCAGCACAAGCTGAAGCAGATATTACTGCAATTTCTCAAACGGTAGTGAATTTCTTACCTCCTGATATTGCTCCACCTATGGTAATGAAGTTGGCTCCTTCATCTGTGCCGGTGGCTACTATACAAGTTACTTCAGATACCCTATCTCCTGCAGATCTATATAATCTTTCAGTGATGCGGATTCGCCCTCTATTAGTTACTGTAGAGGGAGCAATTCTCCCCCATCCTTATGGGGGACAAGATATGACGGTAGGTATTGCCATTGATCGGGATAAACTCCTTGCCCGACACCTTACCCCTGCAGATGTCCACGAAGCAGTTAATCGTCAAAATTTAGTACTTCCCGGTGGGGATATGAAAATCTATTCTACTGATTGGGTAGTATTGACCAACTCCTCCGTACTTACTATCGAAGATTATGAAAAAATTCCTCTTAAAAGAGAAGGAAATAATTATGTCTATCTTCGTGACGTAGCAGATGTGAACCTTATGGGGAATGTGTTAAAAAATGCGGTTATCGTAGACGGTAAACAATCTGTGATGATTGTAGTGATGAAAAGTAGTGAGGCCTCTACTTTGTCTGTGGTTCAAGGAGTAAAAGATATTATTCCACGACTTGAAACTGTGGTTCCTAAAGATGTGCACATTAAGTTGGTAAATGATGCCTCTACCTTTGTAAAAGAATCAATTAATGATGTGGTGCACGAAATTATTATTGCTGCTGCCTTAGTAGGTACCATTGTATTGGTACTACTGGGATCATGGCGACCCACGGTTATTATTGCTGCCACTATTCCTTTATCTCTCTTAACTGCTTTAATTGCTCTCTATTATACAGAGGAAACAATTAACGTAATGACTTTAGGAGGATTAGCCTTATCTGTAGGGGTATTGGTAGATAATGCTACGGTAGTTATTGAAAATATGGATACCCATATTCACATGGGGAAACCGCTGGAGACTGCAATTTTAGATGGAACGAGGCAGATTCTTCTACCTACTTTTGTCGCAACACTTGCTATTGGTATCGTTTGGCTTCCCTTATTTGGATTAAGTGGTGTTTCTGGATTTTTATTTGGTCCTATGGCAAAAGCAGTAATTTATGCCATGCTAGCTTCTTTTTTCCTTTCCTATACTCTAGTGCCAACCATGGCAAAGTATATTCTCCATGATCCAAATGCTCCTGACGATCATCTCCACCCCGATCGCCCAGAAATTGATAAATCTGCTCAAGAAGTTTATGAGCTAACAGAAAGGGAAACGGAAGAAGAAGCTCTTCATAATGTGGGTGGTACCCATTTTGCGGAGTCCGTACCTGATCTAGAACAAGAGAAAAAGCCAAAAGGGATTTTTGTTCAAATTGGTCAGAGTATTGATCGAGGTTTTAATCGATTTCGTGATGGCTATGGTAGTCTACTAGAAAAATCCATGGCACGCCGTAATTTTACTGTGATTGTAATGCTTGCAATTGCTTTAGGCTCTTGGGTTTTATTCGCTTTTAATGGGCGAGATTTTTTCCCTGAAGTTAAAACCGATTCTATGCAGATGCACGTTCGATTCCCTCTGGGTACTCGAATTGAAGTTTCTGATCGGATTTCTGCATTAATAGCAGAAGATATTAGAAAATTACTTCCGGACAAAGTAGAAGATATTATCAATAACTGCGGGTTACCGGTAGGTCCTCATAATCTTGCGTTTATCCCCACGCCTACTATTGGCTCTCAAGATTGTGACGTAACTATGTCATTAACTAATCCTAAGTCCCCAATTTGGGAATTTAGAGAAGTATTACGTAAAGGGCTAACAAAACTTTACCCAGGGAGCGAGTTTACTTTTCAACCTTCAGATTTAACAGGAAAAATTCTTAATTTTGGTTCACCTGCTCCCATTGATGTACAAATTAATGGTCCTGATCAAGTGGATAATTTTGAATATGTACGTAAACTTCATGGTCTATTAAAAAATATCCCAGGGGCACGAGATGTGGTGATCCAACAAACCATGAATACCCCTACTCTATTGGTCGAATCAAATCGAGCTTTTGGGCTTGGCGTAGATATTCATCAAAAAGATTTCGGCGACAATATGTTGATTGCTACTGCAGGTAGTTATCAAATTGACTTAAATTTTTGGTTAGATAGGGCTACGGGAATGGCTTACCCGATTAATGTCCGTATCCCTCAGCCTAAGCTTAAGGAAGTTAACCAGTTATTAGCAGTACCTATTCAAAGTAATGAAGGTAAAGAAGGGCGCAATAAACTACAGCTGCTAGGGAATGTGGGCACGGTAAGCCCTATTGGTACTCCTGGGGTAATTACTCATGCAGATATTATGCCTTTATTCGATATTTATGTTTCTCCAGAAGGACGAGATTTGGGATCTACCTTAGAGGAGGTACGAGAAATTGTAGATAGTGTAAAAGATGAACTCCCTCATAGTGCAGCGGTTGAAATAGAAGGACAAGCTATTCTTATGGAGAGTGCTTTTGCAGAAATGATTATCGGTTTAGTTGCCTCAATTGTATTAATCTACTTATTAATTGTCGTTAATTTCCAATCTTGGCTTGATCCCTTCATTATTATTACTGCACTTCCCGGTGCTTTAGGGGGGATCGCTTGGATGCTTTTCCTGACCCATACTAATATTTCGGTACCTGCTTTAACAGGAGCGATTATGACTATGGGTACCGCAACGGCAAACTCTATTTTAGTAGTCTCTTATGCTCGTGAGCGGATTGAAATACATGGCGAAGCGATTAAGGCTGCACTTGAGGCTGGCGTTGCCCGCTTCCGTCCAGTATTAATGACTGCATCTGCCATGATTGCAGGTATGATTCCTATGGCAACCGGTAATTCACAAAATGCCCCTCTAGGACGAGCAGTGATTGGTGGTTTAACACTAGCCACTATCTTTACTTTAATTTTCGTACCATGCGTTTATGCCATTATTTACCATCGGCGCTCTGCAGCTACCCAATCAGGAGAATAATTCGTGAGTAAAAATTTTAGTTCAAATGGATCTTGGCGTAGCAAGATCCTAATTATTGTTATTATACTAGTCCTTGGTCTCTATATAGGCTATCGGGTATTGAGTGCTAAAAAAGAAGCGATTGCCATGCGGGAAGAAACCCTTGAGATGGCCACTCCTGCGGTAACTGTACTGTATCCTTCTCCCGTTCAACCAGAAGAAACCATTGAATTGCCGGGTAATTTTGTAGCTTGGCATCAAGCACCTATTTATGCTCGAGTAGCAGGTTACGTAGAAGAGTGGTATACCGATTACGGTGCGAAAGTTAAAAAAGGGGATTTATTGGCTATCTTAAATACTCCAATGATTGATGCGGAGTATAAAATGGCTGAAGCAGAAGTAGCTGCAAAAGAAGCGGAATACAACCTAGCTGTAGTAACTAAGGATCGTTATGTAGGTTTGGGTAATACTAACGCTGTTTCTATTCAGTCGGTAACAGTTCAACAAGCTAATGAAAAAGTAAAAAAAGCAGAGCTTAAAAAAGCAGAACAAGAGCTTGAAAATATTCAAGCACGAAGACAATTTAAACATATTATTGCTCCTTTTGACGGGGTTATCATTTCCCGTAACGTTAATATGGGAGACTATGTAAACGAAACAGGAAGTTTAAGTTTAAAGGAAGGAGAAAATGGCGAGGTTAATATTTTTACGGTTGCTGATATTCGTAAAATGCGACTTTTTGTCAGTGTCCCAGAAGCATTTGGTCCCTTTCTTAAGCCAGGACTTACTGCTGATGTTATGGTACCACAATTTCCAGATAAGCAATTTAAAGCTAAGTTCTTAACAAGTGCTGAAGGATTTGATACCAGCACTCGTACTGCTATTACTGAATTCGTTATATACAATGATGATAAGGATCATTTACTCTGGCCGGGTACTTACGCTACTGTACGTATCAACGCACCTACCCGTAAGGGAGCACTAGTTATCCCTACTACTTCTATGGTTTTTGTAGAGAATGGAGCTACTGTTGCGGTAGTTACTGATGATAATCGAGTTCACTATAAACCTATTAAAATCAAAAGAATTTATCCTACAACATTCCAAATTGAAGGAATTTCTAAAAATGATCGAATTATAGATAACCCCAGTGCTGCCTTATTAGAAGGAGATGAGGTACACATTGTAAATAACCCTGCAAAGGGTTATATCATCTCTCCAATTAAAAACTCAGGATCAGAGAAAGATACAGCTCATAATCAACAAATTTCTTCTTCTAACGAATCTTCAGCAAAAAGTGAATCAGCATTACCTTACAATATAGGTCCCTATCGCTTTAAAGTGGCTTTGAAATCAAAGCAAGCTACTATAGGTAAAAATATCATGGTGATTTATCTTCAAGATGAAGAGAGCCATCCTGTAGAGAATGCTAGGATTCAGGTATCATCTCAAGATAGTGAATTTAGGCAACAAATTCGTATGGATGCTAAAGAAGTAAAACCAGGGGTTTATGGAGGCGTATTGGAAGTACCTGACGAGGGAAATTGGCCGCTTACTTTAAAGGTTCAAATAGAAGGAGATAATCTCTATCAATCAGAATTAGATATAACCACAGGGTATCCGATCACTCTCGGTTAAAATAACCTGCCATCCCCTTTTCTAGGGGGTAAAAATCAAACTACCTAAAACCCTTAGAGTTGCTTTTTGCAACCTAAGGGTTTAATTTAATTAAATAGTATTAAATATGTATTAGTAATACGCTAATAGCTTCATAAATATTAATTGGAGTTGAGAAATATGGCTGAAACACAAAAAACATCGGCAGATATTGGTATTGTAGGTCTTGGTGTAATGGGAGCTAACTTAGGTCTGAACATTGCTGAAAATGGATTTACTGTAGTTGCCTATGATCGGGATTCTAGCAAAGGTTCTCACCTTACAAATATGGCTCAAGAACAGCTCTCAGATCCAAGTAAAATCAATGCTTATAATGATATTACTCAATTTATTATTGCTTTAAAAAAGCCAAGAACTATTCTGATGCTTGTGCCTGCAGGGGCTCCTGTAGATGCAGTTATCCATGATTTTGCTCCTCACCTTGAAGCAGGTGATATTATGATTGATGGGGGCAATTCTTTTTTTAAGGATACTAATCGTCGAGTTGAGGAATTAGCAAAGAAAAATATCCATTTTATGGGAATGGGTGTCTCTGGTGGTGAATCAGGTGCTCGTCATGGACCTAGCTTAATGCCCGGTGGGGATCGTACTGCTTGGGAACATGCAAAACCTATACTAGAAGCAGCAGCAGCAAAAGCAGATGGAGAGCCTTGTGTAGGCTGGTTAGGTAGAGGTGCTGCCGGTCACTATGTAAAAATGGTACATAATGGTATTGAATATGGCTTAATGGAGTTGATTACTGAAAGCTACGATATTATGCATCGTGGGCTTGGTTTAAATTTAGAGGAACTTCATAAGGTTTATAAGGAGTGGACCAAAGGCCCAATGGGCGGATTTCTCATGGAAATTACTGCTGATGTATTAGTACAAAAAGATCCTTTAGGGGATGGTTATATTCTTCCTAAAATTTTAGATACAGCACACCAAAAAGGAACAGGGCTTTGGACTTCAGAGGAGAGTTTAACCTTGCAAGCACCTACTCCCGTTATTGATGCAGCAGTTACCCAACGAGTACTTTCATCTACTAAAGATCAACGGCTACAGGCAAGTCAAAAGCTAGCAGGACCTAAATCCAGTATTTCTTTTAATGGAGATAAAACTGCATTTATTGCTGAGTTAGGTAATGCACTTTATGGGGCAATGATGCTCACGTACGCTCAAGGTATACATCTGCTTCAGGTAGCTAACAAAGCTTATGATTATGGATTAGTACTAGAAACAGTCGCAGCAGTTTGGCGTGAGGGATGTATTATCCGCTCCCAGTTGCTAAAAGATTTACGCAATGTTTATCGAAATAGCCCAGATCTGATTAACCCAATTCTAGATACGAATTATAGTGCTAAGATAGTCAATACTCAAGAAAATATACGCAAAGTAATTACCACCGCTACCCCTTGGGGATTACCTATTCCAGGATTTACTTCTGCTTTAAGTTATTACGATACTTATCGCAGTGCCCAATTACCTGCTAATTTACTTCAAGCTCAACGAGATTACTTTGGTGCCCATACCTTTGAACGGGTAGATCAGGAAGGTACTTTTCATATTCAATGGTCTACAACGGAGTAAATTATGAATTCCAAGAATTCCAATGCTCAACATCCACCTACAGTCTTTGTACTGTTTGGTGCAGGTGGTGATCTCTCTTGGCGATTGATTATTCCAGCACTGTTTAATCTCCATGTGGGTAAGCATCTCCCAGAGCAATTTGCAATTATTGGGGTTGATCGTCAAGATTATACGGATCAATCTCTAGCAGAGCATTATCGAGAAAGCATACAACAATATTCTCGCTATGGAACTTGTAGCGAGGATATTTGGCAATCTTTTTTTCAACTAATTCATTATCATAAAGGAGATATTACTGCTCAACCTTGTTATGATGAGTTAGCAGATCTTATTGCAAAGCAAAATAAAAACTGGGGTCATCATCAGCAGCACAAAGAGCAGATTTTTTATCTTGCTACACCACCGTTTTTATTCTCAGGAATTGCTAAAGGGTTAGGTGCTGCAGGTCTTTCTCGGGATCGGGAACATTCAAGAATTGTAGTAGAAAAACCTTTAGGTCGTAATTTAGAAACTTTTAATGAGATTAACAATGTATTAAGAACTCATTTTAAAGAGAGGCAAATTTATCGTATTGATCATTTTCTGGGTAAAGAAAATGTACAAAATATCCTTGCTTTCCGTTTTGCAAATCCCATTTTTGAACCTATTTGGAACCGGAATTATATTGATAGTGTTACTATCACTGTAGCAGAAACTCTAGGGGTAGAACATCGGGCTGCTTTTTATGAGACAGCAGGTGCGATGCGGGATATGGTACAGAATCATGTACTTCAGCTCCTATGTTTAGTTGCTATGGAACCACCAGTTACTTTCAGCGCAGATGACATTCGAGATCGTAGGATGGGGGTAATGCATTCACTGAGATCCATTTCAAAAGATCAAGTGAATCGTTATGCTGCTCGTGGACAATATGGGATTGGTTGGATTAATGGTGCTAAAGTAGCGGGTTACCGAGAGGAAGAAGGAATTAACCCTAATTCAAATACAGAAACTTACTGTGCCCTACAACTTCATGTAGACAATTGGCGCTGGCAAGGCGTGCCTTTCTATCTACGCACAGGAAAGAGGTTATCTGCTAAAGTTTCAGAAATTTCGATTCGCTTTAGAGATGTACCCCATCAAGCCTTTCCTGCTTCAGCAGGATTAAATGCACGGCCTGCTCAATTGGTAATTAGGTTGCAACCCGATGAGGGAATCATTCTTAAGTTTTTAGCAAAACAACCAGGTCAAGAATTAATTTTACGCCCTGTAGATATGCGTTTTAGTTATAGCGATTCTTTTAAAACACCCTCTCCCGATGCATATGAAACCCTGTTATGGGATATTATGCGAAACGATGCTACCCTCTTTGTGAGATCAGATCAAGTAGAGGCAGCATGGGAATTATTGATGCCAATTCTTGATGTTTGGGAAAATAATCAAGCAGTTAATTTCCCAAACTACTCTGCTGGTACTTGGGGACCGGAATCAGCTGAATTACTTGCTTCTCGTGAAGGGAGAAGTTGGTTTAACCCAGCTTTATTTGAATTTATTAAGTAATATAAGAAACGCTACTCTCCATATCCTATGCTCTAGGAGCACTCAAGTATTTTGAGTAGCTCCTTAGCACTATTTTTATAGCCTACTTTCTATTCTAGCCTGAAAACTCTCTACAAACACTTTAAAGCGTCTGTGATCGCAAAAACTCACATAAAGCTGATTACTTTCTACATAATAAATCGCATCTTGATAAAATAACTGCCCTATATTACAGGCAATATCAAAGCTTATCGCTGTAGCCCAGCCCGGCTCTGCATGTCCAGTAGTAGGCGAATAACCTATTAATCTCTCCACCCAGCCTGATTGTTTTAGTAATTCACTTTTAAGATTATTATCTGCCTGATTATTTCTTTCTTCAGTCCATACTTCTCCTGTGGTGGCATAGGCGGTAATAATAGCAAATTCATTAGGCCAATTTTTTATATAAGTAGGTGTTTTAAAATGAGTCTCAAAATAAACCGGATTCATTAAATATAAAGCAACTAATTTGTAAAAAAAAGAGCTCCTTTAAATACTTTAAGAATTTACTAGCTACACGATTAAAAATAAAAAAATGCTATCATTTAGTTAATCGGATAAATGTAGTACATAATCTTTATTTTTCAAGGAAAGATTTCATTTTTTTTACACAGGGAAGTTTTTTCTCTATGGAGCGTAATTTTATGACAATAAAAAAACTATTATTTATCTTTATAATTGCAGTTTTAGATATTAATTTAGTATACGGATCAACTATTTATCGTTGGACGCCAAGTCTCGGCAATAGCAACTCAGGAACTATAAAAATTGTAGCAGGCGAAATTATAGTACCTGATGAAATATTTAAACAGGGAATTTATAACTATGATCTTGGGCAAGAATTATCCGCCTATGATCCAATATATTATGATAATCCAGATATTATGACCGGTGGTTATGTTGATATGCCCAAAGTAGCTGCTTTAGGACTTGCCCCTGAAATAACATTTAATTTTGAGGTTTATATACCTCATCGCGCAGATTTTGGGGCTTCGAATATCGATGATTTAATAACAGGGCCTGGAGTAGACAAAATGAAAGTGGGATTCGATGGTACTGTTTATAGTGTTCGATCTAGTGGAGGGACTCTTTTCTATTCTAGTGAAGAGATTTTTTTCTATTTTAACAGTATGAATTTTAATTTTGGAGATAAATTAACAGGTGATTTTACATTAGATGGCATGAGTGAGAATTTTGGATTTTCCGTTACTGAGTCTAGTACGCTTACATCCCTATTTTCTGATAGTTTAAACACCTCTAATGGTTGTTGTATAGGTACTACTTATGGTTTTTTTACGGATGTTCCTGAACCCAATATTGTTTGGCTATTTAGTATCGGCTTATTCAGCCTAGGTTGGATTTATCGCTCTAGCCGAGGCTCTATAGAGCCTAGTTTTATCGCTTAAAATTCATTTAAAAATAAGAAACTATTTAACGCTTTATGATCGCCAGAGAGAACCATCTTTCCTTATTTGTTCATTTTCAAACTCTATTTTTATCTTTCAAGGAAAGATTTTATTTTTTTTACACAGGGAAGTTCTTTCTCTATGGAGCACAACCTTATGACAATAAAAAAACTATTATTTATTTTTATAATTACAGTTTTAGATATTAATTTAGCCTACGGATCAACTATTTATCGTTGGACGCCAAGTCTCGGCAATAGCAATTTAGGAAATATAAAAATTGTAGCAGGCGAAATTATAGTACCTGATGAAATATTTAAACAGGGAAACTATAACTATGATCTTGAGCAAGTACTATCCGCTTATGATCCAAGATATTATGATAATCCAAATATTATGAGCTATGATGTCGATGGTCCTGTTAGTATGCCCAAAGTAGCTGCTTTAGGACTTGCCCCTGAAATAAAATTTAATTTTGAGGTTTATGTACCTGATTGGGGCCATGATTATAATCCTCATGGGTCAAATATCGATGATTTAATAACAGGATCTGGAGTAGTAGACAAAATAAAAGTGGGATTCGATGGTATTAATATAGGATTAAATACAGTAGGAGGAGGTATAGGAGGAGATTCTCTTATCTATCTTAGTGGAGGTCTCAGTATGGATTTTAATTTTGGAGATAAACTAACAGGTTATTTTACATTTAATGGCATGTTTGAGAATTTTGGATTTTCCGTTACTGAATCTGATATATTCATGTCCCTACATTCTGATAGTTTAGTGACCAGCAGTAATTGTTGTGAAGGTACTACTTATGGTTTTTTTACGGATGTTCCTGAACCCAATATTGTTTGGCTATTTAGTATCGGCTTATTCAGCCTAGGTTGGATTTATCGCTCTAGCCGAGGCTCTATAGAGCCTAGTTTTATCGCTTAAAATTCATTTAAAAATAAGAAACTATTTAACGCTTTATGATCGCCAGAGAGAACCATCTTTCCTTATTTGTTCATTTTCAAACTCTGCACTTCAATTTTTTCTCTATAAAATATACGTTTACAAGTTATCTAGCTTAAAATCTTTTTTCGCTAGCTTCGATTAGGTAAAAATAAAAAGGAAGATACACTTGGTGGGCCATCAAGGACTCGAACCTTGAACCTACTGATTAAGAGTCAGCTGCTCTACCAATTGAGCTAATGGCCCAAAGTTATTAAATCAAGGGTGGGGTGAGCGATGGGGATCGAACCCACGACCACAGGAACCACAATCCTGCGCTCTACCAACTGAGCTACGCTCACCATATAAACTATCTATAATTATACCTGAATTATATTAATTAGGTACAATAGAATTGATTGTAATAGACAGAAAATTCCCATTAGATAGGAGGTAAGTTATGGCAAAAGATGACGGAATGATATTTATGGTCCATTGGACTCATACCCCTGAAAATTGCCCCGGTAGAAGCAAAGAAGGTGCTACTATGCTCAATGATTTTTGGGCAGGACGGGAACAGGCTGAAAAGAAAGGGGTAAAAATTCTAAGTGCCTATGTAGCTGCCACAGAACATACTTATTATATCGCCGTCCAAGCTAAAGACTACCAAACCATGCTTGAGTTTTTTGAAATCTTAGCACCTACTCAAACAGGAAATATTCACCCGGTTACTACCATGGATAAATGGACAGATCATATTAATCCAAATAAATAGGAAAAAATAAGTATTTTAGAGTAAGGGTGTTGTTTATTTAAGGGATGCCCTTACTTCATTTGGCTTTCAAGGAAATATACTATCCAAGCTTGGATAAAATTCACTATCTAATATTTATACCATAGTCCAGCCTGTTTGAAAAAATTCTGCTGGAAATATTGTAATGGATAAATTAGATTCCCGTAATTCCTCGGCAACTTGTTTCACATCCACTTCATTAAGCTTTCCTTGGCGTAGCTTTTCTGCTGTTTCATATGCCCAAGCATAATAATCAGTTTAAAGTATTTGAAACAATTAACGATTTTATTTTGATCCTCTTCATTCATTTCATTTAAAAGCATCCGTCTTTTATCTTGACAGTTTGATTTTATCGGAGGAATTTCACCAGTAAAGAATTTTAGAGTTTTTGTAACATCCTCTGGCATTTCTCAAAGTACAATATATTTATCTACCCATCGCTTATCTATTTGATTAAATCCCTGCGGGTTACACTAATTTTATGGATAAACTCTCTGCAACAATGGGTTGTTTTAAATAAATGGTAATTTTTATCTGCACATCAGTTTTATAGCCATGCAATTTTATTGCAATGACCTTAAGTGGAATTTTAGTGCTGCATAGAAAGAAATGGAATCATTGATGAGGCTTGGTGGAGGCGGCGGGAATTGAACCCGCGTCCGTAAATCCTCCGCCTTTGGTTCTACATGCTTATCCCAATCTTTAAATTTAACTAGACTACAGCCTGATGGGCAAGGCAATAGCTAGCGATCCTAGTAAAGGTTTAGCAGGTTAGCCCTAGGCTACCTTCCTGCGATCTTGTGAGTATGACGCCTGAGATCTGAACGCACAAGCACGGCTTCAGCTAGACGGCACCCTACTGGGTATTAAGCAGCGAGTGCGTAGTTGTCGTCGTTGGCAACTATAATTTTTGCAGGGTGATTAACGAGGGCTCTGCACCTCGACATGCCCCTCAGGTTTTGCGATCCACGTCGAAGCCAGGTCGCCCCCAAGTAGTATAAAAGAGATATATAAGCTATTCTAACTTAAAAAAGAGATTAAATCGAATCAAGAAGTTATATCGTTGCTCACTATAAGCATTATCATGTTTTTATTTTCATAATAGATGTTTTACTAAATAACGATAGTGACGCACCGCAAAACTGAGTAATAGTAAGTAATCCTAATCATCGTATTCATTTCTATCTTTAGTCAGAGCAGTTTCTAGTTTTGACCTTCTTTCCAAGAGGTTTCTTGAGGAACAAGAGCATAGCTACCTTCTTCAACGGCATTAATTATCTTTTTCAGTTCTTCTACAGGAAAAGATAGTGTATAGCCCTTTTGAGAATCTGAATGAACATAGATAGATGTGCCGTGTTAGAGGTCTAATCTGGATACTAAATAACCAAATCTCACCTTTTTTAATAACATAACCTGTAAGAATTGCTATATGAAGATAGAATTTTTTATAAGCTACTCACGTTAATAAGCTGTAACCTTTGCAAGCCGCTCCTTTTGCCGTTGCCATTCTTTTTCTTTTTCATCAGCTCGTTTATCATACTTATGCTTACCTTTAGCCAGAGCAATTTCTAGCTTTGCTAGACCTTTTTTCCAATAAAGAGCAAGTGGAATAAGCGCATAACCTCGCCGCTCTACAGCGCCGATCAATTTTCTAAGCTCCTCTGAATTAAGGAGAAGTTTGCGGTTTCTTTGAGTATCTGGGTGAATATGAGTAGATGCACTGGTAAGTGGACTAATATGAGCACCAAATAACCAAGCCTCTCCTTTTTTAAGGAGGCAATAACTTTCATTGAGCTGAGCATGACCAGCTCTTAAACTTTTTACTTCCCAGCCCTCAAGCACTAAACCCGCTTCATATTTAGTTTCAATAAAATATTCATGGTATGCCCTGCGGTTTAATGCAATGGTACTATTAGTACCTTTTGTAGGCTGTTTAGGTTTACTTTTACCCATCTCAATTTTTTAATTAAATATACTATTGCTTTTATCATACTATTGAAATAGAAAGTAAATCTACTTAAATTTAAAGTAAAACCTAAAGCAATTCGAACAATAGCTGTAGTAGATTAAGTAATAAATGCTATAAAATGCTGGGTATTTTAGCTAGCTAAATTTGTTTTCAATAGTAGCTTTATTTTAAAAAATTAGAAAATTATTAGTTTAAAAGGCTAAAATATAAGAGTTATTTATAGTTAAACTTAATTGGTAACTAGTTTAAATACAAACTTTAAATTTAGTAAAGTGATTGATTATTCCTATGACTAAAATAGATCGCAGTGCATTAGTACCTTATACTCCAGCAGAAATGTATGCTTTAGTAAATGATATTGAAGCTTATTCTCAATTTCTTCCTTGGTGCCGCTCTACCCAAGTCTATAGCCGTGATGAAGAACATGTGCGTGCTAGCATAGAAATTGCTAAAGGTCCTATCCATAAATCATTTACTACTCATAATAAGTTAGAACAAGATAAAACCATAACTATGCAATTAGTAGAAGGGCCCTTTAGCCACTTAGAAGGTACATGGCGTTTTAACCCTATTGGAGAAAATCAAGGGTGCCGAGTTTCTTTAACGATGGAATTTGAATTTTCCAGCAAAATGATTGGTCTTGCTTTAGGTCCAATTTTCAATGAGATTACCTCTACTATGGTAGATGCATTTTGTAATCGTGCGAGAAATTACTATGGACAGCGCTAATCATTTTAGTGTCTCTATAGCTTATGGTCACCCAAGAAAACTTACGTTAATCAATATTCTTGTAGAGGAAAATACAATCGTTAGAGAGGCAATTGAAAAATCTGGTATTTTAAATCTATTTCCAGAAATTAACCTTGAATGTGCAGAAATCGGTGTTTTTGGCAAAATAATAGAGTTAAGCACACCACTTCACCATCTAGATAGGATAGAAATTTATTGCCCTTTAATGATTGATCCTAGGCAAGCCCGCCGTGATCGTGCAAGTAAGAGTTAATCATATTTTCCATGGCTTTCATAGCTTCCTGTAGACTTGTCTTTAGGAGATTGGATAGAGTCCTTACCCATATGCAATAAGCGTTTCGCTTTACTTAAAAAGCCCTTAGATTCTTGGTGTGGAGGTACAGTTACTGATTCTACCTGTTCTATTTGTAACCCTTTATCTGCTAATTCCGTATTTATTTTAACATTTCCAGTAACATAGCTAAGTAACTCATTTTTAAACCATACTACTATGGTATGCTGTTCTCGATCACCACGCCCAGGTTTGTAACTATAAATATAATACCAACGATTAGATTCAAAGCTATTAATAATTGTTGGTGTGCCTAATACAAATTTAACTTGCTGTTTTGTCATTCCTGGCTTTAGTTTCTCTATCATCTCTTGATCTACAACACTGCCTTGTTGGACATTAATTTTGTATACTTTAGGTATATGCTTTGTAACACTACAAGCTCCTAGAGTTAAACTGATACAAGTAATTATAAAAATGTAAAGCTTATACATATTTCCTATCCTATAATATAGTAGTGATAATGAAATATTTTTATTGGACAGAAATAATCTTTAATTAATTCAGAGTGCACTATGGAAAGTCAAGATTTACGCAAAGTTGGGCTTAAAGTAACCTTACCTCGCCTTAAGATACTAGAAATTTTAGAAAATAGTGATCACCGGCATATGAGTGCTGAAGATGTTTATAAAGTATTGCTCGAACAAGGTGAAGAAATAGGATTAGCTACTGTATATCGAGTTCTTACCCAATTTGAAGCTGCAGGTCTAGTCTCTCGCCATCATTTTGAAGGCTGGCAAGCAGGAGCAGGTCATTCTGTATTTGAAATGGATAGTGGTGAACATCACGATCATCTATTATGTACACAATGTGGCAAAGTTGAGGAGTTTGTAGATAAAACAATTGAGGATCGTCAGAGGGAATTAGCACATCGGGCTGGGTATCAAATGACTGATCACTATCTATATATTTATGGAATTTGTGCGGCATGTCAAAAGAATACAAACGCTAGTCGGATTTAAACTCACTTAACCTAAAAAGTTTATTGAGCAGTCTCTAGCATAGTAACAGCATGTGCACGAGACTGTTTAGTGACTTCTTTTCCTCCAAACATGCGAGCAAGTTCCTCTACTCTTTGTTCTTTATTTAATTCTACAAGATCAACGGTTGTTTTTTTATCCGTGTAATATTTATTAATCCTAATCTGATGGTGAGCTTGAGCAGCTATTTGAGGTAAATGGGTAATACAAAGTACTTGCTTATGAGTAGCAAGCTCCCGTAGTCTTGCTCCTATAGTATCTGCAATCAATCCACCAATACCTGTGTCTACCTCATCAAAGATAAGAGAAGAATACTCCTTTTTCTCAGAGATAAGAGTTTGAATAGCAAACCCAATTCTAGATAATTCTCCCCCTGAGATTGTATTTAGTAACTGTAGAGGTTGGCCCGGATTTAGGCTAGCTTGAAATTGAATTTGATCCATACCATAAGAAGAGAGCTCCTCATTTTTTACGGGAGCAAATTTAATATGAAATACCCCTTCAGTTAAAGCAAGACTGGGTAGTATTTCATTTAATTTTTTAGAGAACTCAGCAGCAGCCTTATAGCGGCTTTGGCTTAAAGTAGTTGCTAGGCTCAAATATTTTTTAGTAACCGTAGTTAATTTAGTTTTTATCTGATCAATTTGAGCATCTATGTTTTCTAGAGAAGCTAATTCAGCCTTTATTTGCCCAACTAAATGAGGAAGATTTTCTGGTGCAATTTGGTGTTTACGCCCTAACTCATAATAGCCAGATAAACGATCTTCAATCCAGGCAAGACGATTAGGGTCTCCATCTATTGATGTAAGATAGTGACCTAATTGGCTAGTGGCTTCGTCAATCTGAATAGCTGCAGTAGTAACAAGGTTTTCTATTTCCTTTAATATGGGATCAAGAGAGGAAAGACGAGTTAACCGCTTATGCACTTGCTCAAGAAGAGCAGAAATAGATATTTGATCTTCCTGATAAAGCGTATTAAGTATTTCTTCTGAGGTTTGAACGAGCTCTACTAAATTAAACGATTGTTTCCGTTCTTGTTCTAAAGATTTTAACTCCTCCGTATTAGGCTGAAAATGATTAAGTTCTTGAAGCTGATAATGTAGTAATTCTATCCTAGAGTTTTTTCCTTGGATCGCCTGATTTAGTTTTATAAGCTCTTCTATAAGAGATCGATAATCTTGATAAATTATACTTAGATCCCTTAAAATGGATTCGTGACTACCATAAATATCTACTATTCCCCTTTGTATCTTAATCTTTAATAAAGATTGATGGCTGTTTTGTCCATAAATATAAACTAAATATTCCCCTATTTCCCGTAAAGCTTTAATAGATACAGGTTGATCATTAATATAGGCTTGGGATCGCCCTTTATTATTTAAAATTCGCCTTAAAATTAAGTTAGATTGCTTTATTTCAATTTTTGATTTCTGAGTTTCTAGCCAGGAAAAAAGAGATGTATACCCACTAATTTTAAAAATAACTTTTATTTCTGTCTCTTTTTCTCCTTGATAAATAAGCTTAGTATCCCCTTTTCCTCCTAACACTAACTCAAGTGCGTCAATTAGAATAGATTTTCCTGCACCAGTCTCTCCTGTCAGAGCAGTCATACCAGAATGCAAAGAAATCGTTAGTTCTCGAACAATAATAAAATTTCGAATAAATAGCTCTTTAATCATTCAAAATTTTTTCCCCAGTGGAGCTTAGTACGTAAAATATCATAGTGGTTATGGGTTACAGGATGAATTAAACGAACTGTTTTTGGGTATTTACTAATTCTTAATTGATCTCCTCCATGAATCTTAATACTAGATTGCCCATCACAACTTATTTGGCTTGCAATAGAGGGTGTATTTATCTTAATTTCGATAATTCCATCCCCATGAAACACTAAAGGTCGATCACTTAGAGCGTGAGAACAGATAGAAACTAATACCATACCATCAAGGTTAGTATCTAAAATAGGGCCTCCTGCAGATAAAGCATAGGCAGTAGATCCCGTTGGGGTAGCAATAATTAATCCATCCGCTCGTTGGCTGTTTAAAAAAACTCCATTAATGTAAGTTTCAAATTCAATCATACAGACTGCAGTAGTATGTACTACTACATCATTTAAAGCAGTGCCAATCAATGAGTAAGGCTGGTTATGGGTTGATAATTCAGCCTGAAGTAAAAAACGAGATTCCTCTAGGTACTCTCCTTGTAAAATTTGTGCTAAATCTTTTTCTAAAGAATCAAGCAGTACATCAGCAAGAAACCCTAATCTACCTAGCTTAATCCCAAGTAAAGGAGTATGAAAATCAACTAAACTACGGGCAGCATGGAGAAGGGTACCATCCCCACCTACTACAATAGCTAAATTGCACTGTTGCCCTAATTTTTCTCGAGAAGCTATTTGGTATTGATTACTTGGAAAAAGAGCAGCAGTATTTTGATCAATAATTAAACTTAACTTCTTATCTGCTAAAAAGCTAGCAATATAAATAAGTGATTTTGTAACCTCGTGGCTTTCTGTTTGCTTACCAATTAATCCAATCGTTGAAAAAGGGTTATCCACAAATTTAACTGGTTTTATCCTAAATTAAGCAAATACAGTAATAATATTTGGATCATCTGCATGATCTAAGAGTAGTGACTTTACCCGAGATTGCCAAGCATTCCCAAAAGTTCTTTGTTCATCTTCAGTTGCAATCCCTGCCATACATTTTGGCATTAAAGCACGCATCTCCAAAGGGATAGGAATTAACCCCACATTAACAGCTACTTCAACGCTATTGTTATTATCAAGGCGGGTAAATTTCACGTTGCCTCGAATAGGTGCACCAAAAGTGAGCTTATTATTCCTAGTAAAATCCCCATTAAGACCTTTAAATCCGCCTTCATCTGCACTACCAGTAATGAGTAGTACAACATTGGCCATCACACCAGTAACTCCTTGATCTTTATCTTCAGACCAAGCAACCGAAACGCCTCCTCGTTCTGGTATTCGATCAGGATAAAGCACATTCAATCCTACGCGAGTCATTAGATAAGCGGATGCGACCGTAGGACATGAATGACCAGCTAAGGCAACTGCATCTTTATAGTGATATTCAATATAGCCATCTTCTGAGCTACCTAAAAATTTAGCAAGGCTATCATACATACGAATGGTAGGAGCTAAATCAAAAAAATCGGGATAATTACTGATCATAATACCTGTCCTCTTCATCATGAATTACAGAATTACACTTGAGTAATATACTCTATGATAAGTTGTACACTACGGAAGTATTTATATACATTAACACTTAGCCGGTAAACCAAGTTTATTTTAATATTAGGCTCAAACCAATCTGGAGGAGCATAGCGGAAAATAATTCCACTGAGTTGTTTTTTTCTATCCAGTGAGCTTAGAGCAAGTTTAAGATGATCTTTACCTACTACTTGGAAGCTTTCAAGCCAAAATACACCATCAAATAGTGGTTCTGGAAATCCTTGGCCCCAAGGTCCACCGGCATGGATTGCCTCTGCAAGATTTAAATCCCAGTTATCAATAGCACCATCGCTTAAAATAACCTGCTTCAGATGCTCTTCATTAAGTTGAGATTCTAATACGGCTAAAAAAGATTCTTGGAAAGAAATAAAATTTGTTTTTTTTAAGCTTAATCCTGCTGCCATGGCATGACCGCCAAAGGAATCCAATAATGCTGGATATTCTGTAGCTACTCGATCTAAAGCATCACGAATATGAAGACCCGGAATAGAGCGTGCTGAACCTTTTAATCTTTCCGGCTTTTCATCGGGAGCAAAAACAATCACTGGGCGATACACTTGTTCCTTAATTCGAGAAGCAAGTAATCCAATCACCCCTTGATGCCAAGCTTCATTAAATAGGCAATACCCCAAAGGTAAATTTCTCTCATTTGAAAAATTTAAATCCTCTAGATAGGCAGCCGCTTGATCTTGCATGGTGGCTTCAATTTTACGGCGCTCATAGTTGAGTGTATTAAGCTGAGTTGCATATTGTTGTGCTTCTTCCAAAGAATCGGTAAGTAAACACTCAATACCAAGACGCATATCTTCTAAACGACCTGCTGCATTTAATCTTGGTCCTAAAGAAAAACCTAGATCCATTGAAGTAATATTTTCAAAAGATCTATTAGCACAAGAAATTAATGCCTGAATCCCAGCACAACTATAATTTTTCTGAATCCGACTAAGACCTTGAGAAACTAAAGTACGATTTACTTTATCTAAAGAGGCGACATCTGCCACCGTACCTAATGCCACTAAATCTAATAACTGAGCTAAATTAGGCTCTTTTCTATTTTGAAGATTAAACCAATCCTGATCTCTTAAATGAGAACGTAATGCCAGCATGACATAAAAAATCACACCTACCCCAGCAAGGCATTTACTTGGGAAAGAATCGTTTGGTAAATTGGGATTAATAATTGTCTCTGTATTAGGTAAATCTTTCCCAGGAAGATGATGATCGGTAATTAAAACATGAATACCTGCTTTTTTTGCCGCTTGAACCCCTTCAACACTAGCGATACCGTTATCTACAGTAATAATTAAATCTGGTTTGTTTCCCTGAAGAGCTTCTGCCACGATCGTTGGCGTAAGTCCATAGCCATGAATAAAACGGTTAGGAACAAGGTAATCTACTTGACTTGCCCCCATTAACCTTAGAGCACGTACCGCAACTGCACAACTGGTAGCCCCATCTGCGTCAAAATCAGCAACGATTAAAATTTGCCAATCCTGAGTAAGTGCCTCCATAAGTAATTCAACTGCAGCGTGGATATTAGAAAATAACCATGGAGAAGGTAAATGGACTAATCTATAATCAAGATCATTGATACTTTGAATATTGCGTGCCTCATATACCTTTCTGAGCACAGGATGTATTGTATTAGGTAGCTTAGAAGGGTGTACAATCCTCCTTTGTTTTAATACTCTTCCACCTATGTCCATAGATATCTAGTTAAAGCAAAGTTCGATATTTTTTAAAAGATCGCCAAAAATACCAAGTCTGCGACCAATTTGTAGAATAGTAATACGATCCTAATGGATATAGATTTAATTGAGTGAAAGGTCTTTTTTGCAGTAGTTTATATAAGACACTAAACCAATGCTCTTCTAAGTGAAGAAGTGCTTGATAGAGCTCAGAGGGTTGATCCTTTATTAAGAGTAACTGATCCAAAATAAGTAGGTGATTACCGGGTATATCGAGCTGTTCTATCCATCGATCGCCAATGTCTTGTTCAGCTAAAATTTGGTAAGGAATATTGCTATAGCTTGTGAGTGCCTGAGCAAAAGGTTCTTTACCTGTAGTGATCGTATCCCACGAAGAAGGTGCAAGTACTGCAGGGCTTTTTTCAGCGCCCCAAAACCATAAACTATTCACCGATAATTTTCCCTCTTCTTCTCTTTTCTTGTTAGTAGGACAGTTATATAAAGTCATTTGTATTTCATTGAGTAAGGTACACCAACGGGATTTCTCTACCCCTGTAGGTAAAGCAGCACTAATATATTTTCCTTCAACTTCACTTAGAGAGGTAAAATTGACCTGACTTAGTTGAGGTAATATAAGGTACCATCGATCAGGTATAAGTACTTCGAGATTCCAGCCATATTCAGTAAATAAGGGAATAATATGATTAGCTAGTTCTTGAGCTTCTGTTTGATTTAATGCTAGTTGATGGGAACCAAATAGTACTAATTCATCCCGATCTGGGCGTAGATGTACTGGATCTGCCCTAATTATCCAAGATGATTGAGGTTGTGGCTTCCCCTTATCCCAAGGATACATGATAGTAGCGATAGGAACATCTCTAGATTCGCTTTGAGAAAAACCAAATAAATTTAGCAGTAAGGCTTCGTAGGAATAGATATTAACTTGTTTTTGGATTGCTTTTTTTATTAATTTCTTAAGAAAAGGGAACTGTGTATTATCAGTGGATATTATCTCTGGTAGTATTTCAGCCAGTCCAGGAACAACTATCGTCAGATTTAAAAATAGTTTTTTGATCAAAAGACCTCTACCTAAAGAATTGATTTAATGAATAAATTGATAATTTAATAGTTCATTTTTTTTGGATTCTATAGAATTATTAGGATTACCATCAATATTATCAGTATCATATTTCTTTTGAGTATCCTCTGTAAGTACTCTTCCATAGGAAATTGCTGAAGCGAGATCTGATATAGAGCTATGTATTTCCAAGAAAAATTTAGCATTTTTTTGAGATAGCTGGATAGGCTGTACTTTGCTTACTTGACTAAGAGTCTTAAAATAGTTGGATAATTTTGCATAGTCTGTAAATGAATTCACATTGCTTACCTGAATAATAACTGATTGTAGCGTGCTACTTCCAGATACAAGATGATTCGCAATAATATCTACAGATTTGTTTAATCCACTGTCGAGTACTTGAGTCATCCCTCCTGATACATTCCAGTTTTGAGTTTCTTCTGTACTATAAAGATTCCATCTTCCTTTCCAAGTATTTCCTCCTTGACGTAATATCCTGCCAACTATTTGTACTGTCGCTGGATAGCGATGAGATGCTGCTTGTATTGGTGTAGTAAAATTGCCCCACACATCTCCAAAGGTAAGCTGTTTTTGATCTTCTAAATCCCAAAGAGGGAAAATAATAGGAATACCTCTCATATCAGCTTGCTTTTTTAATCTATCTATGAATAGAGAAGATTGATTAGAAGTGAGTAGATAGCGTTTTCTACTATCTTCAATGGCAATCCATAGGAGTAAAGTAGGGCGGTTTTCTCCCCATACAGGCAAATTATTTTGGACTAATAGCTTTTTTACCCCTTGAGGATCAAAATTTACATGAAAAATAGGTACATTTTCATCGGAAATATTATAACGAAATTGCTGTACTAAATTAGACGCTTCTCTGAGAATAGGATTAAGATAAGTTCGATTGAGCAGATTTCTATTTCCTACTACTTTCAGTAGTATATCTTGTAATCCTTGCTGCTCTGCATTGATTTGTTCAGCAGTACTTAAGTTCTTACTACGCACAGGAACTTCTGCTTCGTATAAGTTTGTAATTTCAGCAGCTTGTATTTTTACTAAAGTGAATAAGAATAGGGATATCCCTAGAATTTTTTTCATTGTTTTAGTTTATCATGTTGTATAGTTCGCTCTAGCTTTACCCTTAAAACAAGGGTATTTTGTATTGTTTATAGGGTAACTAAAGCTACATTTAAAATAATACCCATTAATTATAGTTGTCTTTCTATGAATGAAAAAAAAGTGTCTTCTCCTTCCTTAAGTTATCGATCTGCTGGCGTTGATATTGACGCAGGTAATCGCCTTGTAGATCAGATTAGACCTGCTGCAGCACGAACAACGCGCCCGGAGGTATTAGCAGGTCTAGGAGGATTTGCTAGTCTGTTTGAGCTACCTATTCATCGCTATCAAAACCCTATTCTTGTGGCAAGTACGGATGGAGTAGGTACAAAGCTAAAACTTGCTATCCAGCTAGGTGTTTACGATACTATTGGCACTGATTTAGTAGCTATGTGTGTCAATGACATTATTGTTCAAGGGGCAGAACCTCTTTTTTTCCTAGATTATTATGCGACTGGTAAGTTAAATATAGATGAGGCTAGTCAAGTTATTCATGGAATTAGCCATGGTTGCACCCTAGCAGGTGCTGCCTTAGTAGGTGGAGAAACTGCGGAAATGCCGGGTATATACCAAGGTAATGACTATGACTTAGCCGGATTTTGTGTAGGTATTGTTGAAAAAAATGCTTTGATTGACGGTAGCGAGGTACAGCTAGGAGATAATTTAATAGGAATTGCTTCTTCTGGCCCCCATGCAAATGGCTACTCCCTTATTCGTAAAATTATTGAGCAAGGTAATTGGAGCTTAGATACCTCTTTTGATAATCAAACTTTAGGCTCTGTACTGATCACACCAACTCGAATTTATGTTAAACCCTTATTGGAACTGTTTAGTAAAGTACAAGTTCATGCTGTAGCCCATATTACTGGAGGCGGATTATTAGAGAATTTGCCTCGGGTTTTACCCATACAATTAAGTGCTGAAATTAACATTTCTAAATGGGTTATCCCCTCTATTTTTCGCTGGCTGCAACAACAAGGGAATCTTTCTAAAGAAGAATTATACCGTACCTTTAATTGCGGTATTGGAATGGTGGTGTGTGTTTCTGAAGCAGAAACTGAAAAAACTTTAGCCTGCTTAGAAGGTGCTGGAGAAACTGCCTGGGTTATCGGTAAGATAATCGAGCATCAAGCTGAAATGCCTAGAATAACTCTTTGTTAATACTTAGTACTATGAGTACTAAACTGCTTCCTATTGTAGTTTTAATTTCCGGTCGAGGAAGTAATTTTTTTGCTATCTTAGAACAGGTCCAGGCTGGAAAATTACCTGTAGATATTCGAGCAGTGATTAGTAACTGTTCTCAAGCACAAGGGCTTCATTATGCTCAACAGGCAGGAATAAAAACTCATATACTAGACCATCGTAAATATAGGCAACGTCAAATATTTGATCGAGAATTAATCAAAATTATTGATTTTTATACTCCAGAGCTTGTGGTATTAGCAGGATTTATGAGAATTTTAACTGCAGAATTTGTTCAGTACTATATTGGAAGATTAATGAACATCCACCCCTCCCTACTGCCAGAATTCCCTGGGCTAAATACTCATCAAAGAGCACTTGAAGCTAAAGTTTGCGAACATGGAGCTACTGTTCATTTTGTAACGGAGGAGGTAGATGGAGGGCCTATTATTTTACAGGCTAAAGTTCCTATATATAAACATGATACTCCGGAAATTTTAGCAGATCGGGTCTTAGAAGAAGAGCATAAAATCTATCCTCAGGCTATTTTGGCTTTTGCTAAAAAAGAGATATGCCTTAGTAAGGATGGGCAAGTTATTAGAACTACACCTTCGGTAAAGTAACCCCAGTTTGCCCCTGATATTTCCCTTTACGGTCTTTATAAGAAACTTCACAAGATTCATCGGACTCAAAGAAAACGACTTGAGCTACTCCCTCACTAGCATAAATTTTAGCAGGGAGCGAGGAAGTATTAGAAAATTCTAGGGTAATATGTCCCTCCCATTCTGGTTCTAATGGCGTAACATTGACAATAATACCACAGCGAGCGTAGGTGGATTTTCCTAAACAAATAGTGAGTATATTACGAGGGATTTTGAAATACTCTACAGTACGAGCTAGTGCAAAAGAGTTAGGTGGAATAATACACACCTCAGATTGCACCGTCACAAAACTGTTTTCATCAAAATCTTTAGGATCTATGATTGCTGAATTGATGTTCGTAAAAATTTTAAACTCGTCGGCACAACGCACATCATAACCGTAACTAGAAGTGCCATAAGAAATAACAGGCGTATTTTTTATCTCTCGGACTTGATAAGGCGCAAATGGAGCAATCATATCGTATTTTTCTGACATATCTCTGATCCACTGATCAGATTTTATACTCATCCTTTTATCAGCAAAGATTAAAGCTGGCTTAATTATTTATTACAAAATTGAGAGATACCTAATCTATAGGTTTTTCATAGTGCCTTTAGGTACTACTCTTGATACTCCATGTTTTTCAACTTTAACTTGAATCCCTTCTGCAAGTTCAACCTGCAAAAAGTTATTACCTACCTCAAGTACTTTTCCTAGTAACCCTCCATAAGTAATAATTTCATCCCCTTTTTTTACTGTTCCAAGCATAGTAAGGCGCTCTTTTTGCCGCTTTAACCTAGGGCGGATAATAAAGAAATAATAGACAAGAAAAAATGTGGCAAAAACAATCATAGGCAAGAGAAAATCCGCATTATTTACTGCTTGCTTACTACCCTCTGCCCAAGCGTCCGTAATAAAAAAATTCATATATCGCCTTACCAATACCTGTATAGTTAAAAATTAAACTTACTTATTTTTTCTTGAAGAAATGATAACCATAGGGACCTTTGAGTACCATTTTAGTAGGAGTTTTTTCAATCACTTTATACTTAGTGGTATCTGAAGCATCAGAGATTTCAACTACTGTGTTATTAACAATTTTATAGTTTTTAGTAAATTTAGTATTTTTCCGTACAAATTTATTATAGCCAGATTGAATAACTATCCCATCAGAAGGATCAAATTCCCAAGTTTGCTCTTCTTTATTACTACCACCTCCATCTTGCTTTAAAGCAGTCATCTCCATTAACCAGGCACCAGCCATTTCTGAAGGATCTTTAATTTCTACCTGTGCGTAGATTGCAGTTGTAACAAGAAAAGGAATAAGGAAAAAAATTGAAGCTAATATATTTCTGTTATTCAAAATAGATACTCCTAGTAGATCCTTTAAAAATTTATAATCGTTTTATCGGATTTCTATATATCTTATATGGATTAAAAAATTCTCTGTTTATTTTTAAATGTAGAGTATACCAAAGTTATTCAGGATAAAATAATTTAGAATTTTTAACCTTCTAAATTAAAAATATTTGAATCTATGAAAGCACAGGTTAAATGGATTGAAGCATGTAGTTTTTTAGGCCACTCTGGAAGTGGGCATTCTGTGGTTATGGATGGTCCTTCTGAAAGTGGAGGACGAAACCTTGGTATTCGTCCTATGGAAATGCTCTTACTAGGCATGGGGGGATGCACTGCTTTTGATGTAGTACAAATTTTAAAAAAAAGCAGACAATTTATTACAGATTGTACCGTAGAAATTTCAGCACAACGAGCAGAAAGTGATCCTAAAGTATTTACTCATATTCATGCCCATTTTAAAATTTTTGGTTATCAGTTAGCAGAACATCATGTAGCTCGGGCTATTGAACTTTCTAGCAAAAAATATTGCTCCGCCTCTATTATGCTAGGAAAGGTAGCTACAATAAGTCATGATTATGAAATAATTCACGTAGATACAAATCAAGAAAAATAAGGAATATAACTATTGAATAATACTCCATCCGTTATTGGCTTATATCATGTAGCGTTATTTATAAATGATCTCGAAGTTTGTGAAGATTTCTATGTAAATATTATAGGAATGCAAGTGCAATGGCGACCAGATCCAGATAATGTATATCTTAGCTCAGGAAATGACAATCTTGCACTGCACCGATTGCCCAAAGATCAAACACCTTACGGTATACAAAAACTCGATCATATTGGTTTTATAGTATCTACTCATGAACTCATAGATCATTGGTATGAGTATTTGAAAAGCCATGAAGTTACAATGAAGACGGAGCCACATACCCATCGAGATGGAGCACGTAGTTTTTATTGTACCGATCCTAGTGGAACTACAGTGCAATTTATTGCATTGAATCATTAAAAACCTTAATAGAGATATATTTTGGAGTTATAAAAGCTATGGAATCTATGTGGATATTTGGTTTAGTATGTCTAGTCATTGCTGTAGTGGCTATGGGAGTCAGGCGTGTCCCTCAAGGGTATGAATATACCATTGAGCGCTTTGGTCGCTATACCCATAGTCTACCTCCCGGTTTAGGAATTCTAGTGCCCTTCATTGATCTAGTTGGTCATAGAGTTAATATGATGGAACAAGTATTAGACATTCCTCCCCAAGGCGTTATCTCTAAAGATAATGCTATGGTAAAAATTGATGCTGTTTGTTTTTTTCAAGTAATTAATTCTGCAAAAGCAGCTTATGAAGTGAGTGGATTAGAAAATGCTATTCGAAATTTGACAATGACGAATATCCGTACCGTTTTAGGCTCTATGGATCTAGATCAAATGTTAAGTCAGCGAGATGAGATTAATGAAAGGTTACTCCATATTGTTGATTATGCAACTAATCCTTGGGGGGCAAAAGTTACACGAATTGAAATTAAAGATATTAAACCTCCTACTGATTTAGTAGAATCTATGGCAAGGCAAATGAAGGCAGAGCGAGAAAAAAGAGCGGCTGTGCTTGATGCGGAAGGTAGTCGACAAAGTGCTATTCTTAAAGCAGAAGGGGAAAAACAAGCTGAAATTCTACGAGCAGAAGGAGAAAGACAGGCTGCGTTTCTTGATGCTGAAGCTCGAGAACGACAAGCTGAAGCTGAAGCAAGGGCAACTCAAGTAGTCTCTGAAGCCATTAGAGGTGGTAATATACAAGCCATTAATTATTTTGTAGCACAAAAATATGTAGATGCACTTGCACAGCTTGCCGCTAGCCCTAATAGCAAAGTGTTTATGCTACCTACTGATGCTTCAGGTATTTTAGGTGCTATTGGTGGTATTAGTGAACTTGTTAAAGATGCTATGGCACATCAAGGAAATAAAGAATAATCCATGAGCTTTTTACAAGCCTTAGATTATCACCACTGGCTATTATTGGGCTTATTATTGCTTGTAATTGAAGTACTTGCTGGTGGTGGGTTCCTCATGTGGCTAGGATTTTCTGCTTTAAGTACAGGGTTAGTAGTATTTATATTACCATGGTTTAATTGGGAATTACAGCTTGTAATCTTTGCGATTGGTTGTATTCTATCGGTGTTTATTTGGTGGAGATTTTTTCGCTGGACCATAGATTCAAAAAATAGTTCTTTAAATCGCCGTGGCAGTGACTTGATAGGGCGTGAAGCAGTTCTTAAAGAACCCATAGCTAATGGGTTTGGTTATGTCATGATTGATGGAGTACGTTGGCAAGTCACAAGCTCCGAAGATTTACCTGAAGGTACTCGAGTACGCCTGCTTAAGCAGGATGATCTTATTTTCACCGTAGAAAAATTAGACTTATAAACATTTAGTAATTCGCTGTAAAGCAAGGTAGTTACAAAATAATTAGAAATTAATAAAGGGTAATGGCAAATATTTTCAATAAAAAAATTCAACTACATGGTTTTAATAATCTTACAAAAACCTTGAGCTTTAATATTTATGATATTTGCTACGCTCAAACCTCAAGGCAGCGTCAAGAATATATTGAATATATTGATGAGGAATATAATGCAGAGCGCCTTACCAATATCCTGACTGAAGTTACCAAAATTATTGGTGCTAATATTCTAAATATTGCAAGGCAAGACTATGATCCTCAAGGGGCAAGTGTTGCTATTCTGATTGCAGAAGACAAAGATGATAATATTAAAATTCTCTCTAACGCAGAAGCACCAGGTCCTTTACCAGAAAGCTTGATAGGTCATTTAGATAAAAGCCATCTCACAATACATACCTATCCAGAGAGTCATCCTGATAACGGGATTAGTACTTTTCGAGCAGACATTGATGTATCAACCTGTGGGCGTATTTCTCCTCTAAGAGCACTCAATTACTTAATCCATAGTTTTGAGTCAGACATTGTTACGATGGATTATCGAGTACGGGGGTTTACCCGCAGCATAGATGGAGGCAAGCATTTTATTGATCATGAAATCAATTCCATTCAAAATTTTATCGCTGAAGATACCAAAGATAGGTATCACATGATTGATGTGAATATTTACCAAGAGAATATCTTCCACACAAAAATGATGCTAAAAAATTTTGATTTAGATGATTATTTATTTGGTGGGAGTAGTTCTGATCTAAGTCTTGGCCAGCAACAAGAAATTACTGATCGAGTGCGAAAAGAGACCTTAGAAATATTCTATGGTAGAAACATACCAGATGTAGATGATTAAAAAAATTCTAAATTTTTCATAATAGCCTTAATATGATCAGTAAGAGAATCTATCATTTCTGAGTGAAAATTTTCATTGTCGCTTCTTCGAATTTGAGTAAATAGCCTTTCCAATTTTTTCCGCTGTGTATCAGAGATAAGAGAAATATAGCTCATACTCTCATTTTGAGATTCTAAATCCAGAGATCCCCTTTGGGCGTGGGTTCTTTGGCTAACTGCCTTATAGTGATAAAGAGCACGACCTAAAACTACATAGGGGAAATTAATATTTGCAGCCGGTCCTATCCGAAGCTCCACCCCTCCTAAGGGAATACCAAATGTTTTTACATCTGCGATTTTTTTATGAGAAAATCGAGCAGTAACTCCGCCTACAACTGATCCTACGGCAGCACCGAACAAAAAAGAAGAACCCCCTACTGCTACATCAAACCCTAAGCCTGCTAATGCACCGCTAGCTGCACCTGTAGTGATAAGCTGTTGTCGGTTTAGCCCAAAAATATTCCAACTATCTAAAGAAAATAAATCAATATCTAGAATATCTAGCTCTGTTTCACTACGTTCTAATTCATGATAGTCATAAATTCCTTCAATAGTACTACGACCTTTTTTTTCTAAATCTCGCAATTTATCTTTGTATTTTTGGGCTAAAGGTTCTTCATAAGTATGTGCTTCTTTTTTTAAGGATATTTTCTTAGTAATTTTAAAAGAAATCATAGTTGCCAGCATTTGAGCAATAGCCAAAGCACTTTGATGGGTTTGATTTTCTCGCCTTTCTTCTAAAGCTTTAATTGCTTTATTAAGTGGATTTTGCCACTCCTCTCTGAGCTGACCAAATGCTTTGAGTAGATCTAAACGCTTATTAAATTCTGCTGTAACTGCATTAAATACACGCACAATTTTAAAATACTGACTTAATGCAGCACGCCACTGTTCAATGTAATCTCCTTTCCCTACCATATTAATTAAAGCGATACTCGGTTGCCCTGTCCATTGTAAGATTTCCATTTCTGCTTCATATTCTTCTCCATAGGGGTGAGAACCATCAGTTACATATAAAATTCCCGCTCCTTGTACAATAGGACTTAGTAATTCACATTCATCTGTGAATTGATCCGTATTTTGATAAGTTTCAATAAACTGAGAGATTGCATTGGCACGCTCAGCGGCAGTATTAGCTTTAGATTTTATCCATGCAAAGGTTCTACGGGCTCTTTGAAATCCTGGGGTATCTACTAGAATATACTGCTCTTGCCCATCTATTTTCATAGGAAAATAACGGCTTTTTACGGTAGCTCCCGGAATAGGTGAAATATGTATTGATTCATCCTGAGTTAGCGTAGCAACAATGCTTGATTTTCCTTTATTAGGGTGACCAACAACAACAAAAGTAGGAGTAGACATTAGGCAACTTTAAAATTCAATGAATAACAAACAAGCTTAGGATCACCAAGGCTTTGGAGTTTTCTGCCCCAAATATCTAAATCTTTATCATCTGCAGGAGTAAGCTTTTGATCAGTGTTTAAAGCAATAGGAATCACAGTAATCTGTCGCTCTGATCCTATATCAGCACGAAGCATTTCTAAAAAATCCAAGAAATCCAATAGAGGTGGTTCCCATGCTTTTACAACAATTATAATTGCTAATTGAGTAGCGGTATTTTTTAACTCTTCAATGATACTTTGATCCTGATCAATGGTATTTTTACCTCCCCCAGAAATAATATGCTTAATATCCAGAGCTAAAGCCTGATGCAATACTTGTTTAAATTGTTGCTCATCAACATCTATACTGCTCCAGTTAATCAAGTATCCTTCCTTATTTATTTCTGAAAAATGCCCTCGATTGATAGATGGAATAATTTCTGGAAGCCATCCAACTTCGGTATCACTAGTATCTGCTGTGGTTTCTATAACTGCATGATTCATCCGATCTAGGATCTGTTGTGTTCCAGGTATACGGATCAGAGCATTATCTAATGCGAGCTGTGCTTGCTTATAAGTAAAAACAAGCATGCCTAAGCGAGGCAGTAGCCCATATGCACTCACTGCCATAAATAAGAATTGCCACCATTGACCAAGTAAAGCTACATCCTTTGGATCTAGTTTGATTGCATTAGGTAGAATACCTTTATGAAGGCGATAATATTTGGTAACTTCTACTAAATCAAATGAAGGAACTGCTTCTTTGATCCATAAATGCCAAGGAAATGCTAATTTCTGAACTATCTGGTAGAAACTTTCTGTGGATAAGTTTAAGGTAGTACTCCAGCCAAAAGCTAAATCAGACGTAATGACTAAATATAAACAATTAGCAAGTATGCCAAGATTAAACCCCACAGCAAATATTTGAGAGGTTTGTAAAATTAACCACTTTCTTGCTTGACCGTAAAGCACATGATTTATTTTTTGCTCCCCCAAGATACCTTCAAGAACCTGTCGTTGTTCTGATAAAAGTAATTTTGCCGCTATAGGTACTAACTTCCCTGGGCTAAATAAGCTAAGCATTTCCTGAAATGCTAAAGCACCAGGCAACAGACGTAATAATTTAGGAGGCAACATTAAAATTGTTGACATCAACAGCAAAAAAAGCTGAAGTCCTACAAACACTAAAAGTACATTAAATATATTAACTGGCTGAGTACCATCATAGGCAAGTACGCTAGAGGAAGTAGCCCAACCAATCCAAATTCCTAAAAAGAAAAGGATAAAAATAGCTAGACGGAAAATCTTACTAATACGATCGCCAGGAAGGTTTTTTGAAAAATCTGCCTGTATTGCCCATAGCCAATGGCGAAGTTGCTGTTGAGGTTTATTTTTTAAATAGAAAAGTTTTTTTCCAATATTACGATCCCGTTGGCGAATACTCCCAAGATCTAAAGAGGAGTCTGTATCTATTTGAGCTTTTAAGTTAACTAAATCAGTAAGAACCGAATGGTGCATAGATCGTGATTATTTAGCGCAGGTTAATTTTCTTGCCATAGTATAACAGCACTCTATCTAAGCATTGTTATGATAATAAAAAGTACATCAGCTAAATTTAAAAAATGCTAGAATAACCCATTTATTAGGTTAAATTGTAAAAATGGCAAGCCATGCTTTATGGACAATGAAGTGCAAGAGCGAGATCAAATTCAATTAAAAGTGGAAGGGCTTTCTTGCCATAGAGGGGATCGCTTGCTATTTAAAAACATTTCTCTTACTCTCAATTCTGGAGATATTTTTGAAGTTACTGGGCAAAATGGAGCTGGAAAAACAACCCTACTCCGCTTGCTTTGTGGTCTACTTATCCCAGAAAAAGGGAATATACTTTGGTGTAACCAACCTATTAATAAAGTAAAACCAACCTATCATAGTACTTTAACTTATGTGGGACATACTGATGCTATTAAAGCTGAGCTCACTGTTTTAGAAAACTTAACCATTGCTAAAGCCCTTAATGGAGGAGGAATAGAGATTAAAGAAGCCTTAGATCAAGTTGGCTTACTTAAATTGCGATCTCTACCAGGTCGATTTCTTTCCGCAGGGCAACGACGGCGTCTAGCTTTAGCTAGGCTGTTAGTTAATCGTGCAAAATTGTGGCTTTTAGATGAACCCTTTACTGCACTAGATAAAGAAGCGGTTAAAACAATAGCCTCTCTATTAGAAACCCATGGAAAAAACGGCGGAATGGTGATTTTTACAAGCCATCATAGTGTTAATGTTGCTGGAGCTCGGGCATTGAATATTTCCTCAGCAATTTCATCATAATAATTTTTATAAACTTTCATGAATGAGTCCACTTTATTTGAAGCTTGCTGGTGGCTTGTAAAGCGCGATTTGCTTTTAGTGTTTAGGCATCGCAGCGATGCTGCAAACCCATTACTTTTTTTCCTGATGATAGCCAGTGTTTTTCCTCTAGGAATTGGTCCAGAGGCAGCAGTATTAAAGCAAATTGCACCAGGGATTATTTGGGTTTCAGCTCTATTGGCAACCTTACTTTCCTTAGAATCTATATTTAGATCTGATTTTAATGATGGCAGCTTGGAACAACTTATTTTAAGCCCACATCCTTTATCATTTCTAATTCTTGCAAAAATATTCGCACATTGGTTAGTGACGGGACTACCCTTAATTTTACTTGCCCCCTTACTTGGGTTATTGTTTGGTATTTCAGGTTGGCCTCTTGTCATACTTTTAATTACTCTTTTAATTAGTACACCAGCACTTAGTTTAGTAGGTGCAGTAGGTGTTGCTTTAACTGTAGGATTAAGACAAGGTGGCTTATTGCTTACTTTATTGTTACTTCCTCTGTATGTTCCTATTTTAATTTTTAGTGCAGGGGCAGTAGAAACCGCAGCTAGAGGATTACCTACTGATGGTCAAATTTACCTTCTAAGTGCTCTATTAGTGCTTGCTATCAGTCTAGCACCAATGGCAACCTCATCAGCCTTATGTATTCGAATAGGTTAATTTAAAAATGCACTACCTACCTTTTCATCGCTACTATCGTCACTTGGCATCGCCAAAATATTTCTATATATGGGCTAATCGTCTAATCCCATGGTTAAAACGTATTGGATTATTACTTACAACTGTTGGTCTTGTGTGGGGATTAGCAATTGCACCTACCGATTACCAGCAAGGAGATAGCTATCGAATAATTTTTATTCATGTACCTAGTGCTTGGATGTCGCTGTTTATCTATATGATCATCGCCTCTTGCGGAGCTATTGCATTAATTTGGCGAGTAAAGATTGCTGAAATTATAGCCAGTGTCAGTGCTCCTATGGGTGCTTCATTTACATTTTTAGCATTAGTAACAGGATCTTTATGGGGAAAACCCATGTGGGGTGCTTGGTGGGTTTGGGACGCACGCCTTACCTCAGAGCTAGTACTTTTATTTCTTTATTTAGGATATATGGCATTAGAGTCAGCGATAGAGGATCCTCGGCAAGCAGCAAGAGCAGCAGGCATTTTAGCCTTAGTAGGCATAGTGGATTTACCCATTATTCATTATTCAGTAGAGTGGTGGAATACTCTTCACCAGGGTCCTACTGTAACTAAATTTGGAGCCCCCTCTATTTATTGGGGAATGTTAATCCCCCTACTAATTATGGCGATTGCTTTTATGGTTTATTATGCTGCCTTTGCATTATTTCGGACTCAGTCTGAAATTCTAGAGCGAGAGCGTAAGAGTGAGTGGGTCAAGAGAATAATTTCTTCATAGATTTTTTCTATCTTAAGTACTTTCTAAATAATTAGCACGAAATAGTTTTTAATATAGATTTATGAATGCATTACAAGAGTTTATCCACATGGGTGGATATGCCTTTTATGTATGGACAGCCTATGGAATTGCTGCCCTCATACTTATAGGCAATATTATACATGCTCAAATTCGGCATCGTCAGGTAATTCGCCAAATACGGCAGGAGGAGGAACAATCATGACTGTGCGCCAAAGACGGTTTGCTATGATCGCACTAGTAGTTGTTGGGGTAGCTATAGCTACTGGACTTAGTTTAAAAGCCTTTAATAAAAATATTCTTTTTTTCTATAGCCCAAGTCAAGTCGCTGCCGGAGAAGTCCCTATGGACACTATGATTCGAGTAGGAGGTTTAGTGGTCAACGGCAGTGTGAAAAGAGAAAGTGGTAAGTTAGATATGAAATTTGAGATCACTGATAACGATAAGTCAATGACTATAGTCTATAGCGGTATCCTTCCTGATTTATTTCGTGAAGGTCAAGGAATCGTAGCTTTAGGAAAGCTAGGTCCAAACAAGATACTTGAGGCAACGGAAGTGCTAGCAAAGCATGATGAAAAATATATGCCTCCTGAAGTAGCTAATTCCTTGGTTAAAACTAAAAATAAGACGGAGAACAAACTATGATTCCAGAGCTTGGTCATTTTGCTTTAATTCTAGCACTTACTTTGGCGCTTGCCCAATCTTCACTGCCTTTAATTGGTGCCCAACGTGGTATTGTAGGTTGGATGAATGTGGCACGCACTGCAGCCTATGGTCAGTGTTTATTTGTAGTCATTGCATTTATTAGTCTTGCGATTAGTTTTATGACCAATGATTTTTCAGTTGCTTATGTAGCAAGTAATTCTAACTCTGCTCTGCCACTTCATTATCGCTTTGCAGCCATTTGGGGATCCCATGAAGGTTCTATACTGCTTTGGAGTCTTATTTTAAGTTTTTGGACAGCAGCAGTTGCCTTATTTAGTCGTAGTATTCCTTTGGTCTATATTGCAAGAGTACTGGCAGTAATGGGGATGATAAATGTAGGATTCTTAGCATTTATTATTTTTACTTCAAATCCATTTTCACGCTTATTCCCTGCTCCCTTAGATGGGCAAGATCTAAATCCACTATTACAAGACCCAGGGCTAGTTATGCACCCTCCTATGCTTTACATGGGTTATGTAGGTTTTTCGGTGGTATTTAGTTTTGCAATTGCAGCTCTCATTGGTAAAAGATTAGATGCTGCTTGGGCACGTTGGTCTCGCCCTTGGACTGTAGTTGCATGGCTATTTTTATCTATCGGAATTACTATAGGAAGCTGGTGGTCCTACTATGAGCTTGGTTGGGGTGGCTGGTGGTTTTGGGATCCGGTAGAAAACGCTTCTTTTATGCCTTGGTTAGTAGGTACAGCATTGATTCACTCTTTGGCTGTTACTGAAAAAAGAGATGCCTTTAAGCGTTGGACTGTATTATTAGCTATTTTTGCTTTTTCCTTAAGCTTACTAGGAACTTTCTTAGTTCGATCAGGGGTACTTACCTCTGTACATGCCTTTGCAACTGATCCTGCCCGTGGAATATTTATTTTAGTTCTATTAGGAATTGCAGTAGGTGGATCTCTTCTACTTTATGCAGTACGTGCCCCTAAGATCTTAGATACAGGGCGATTTAATTTGATTTCAAGAGAAGGATTTCTATTAGCTAATAATGTAGTTTTAATAGTTGCTGCTGGCAGTATTTTTTTAGGCACCCTCTATCCATTGCTACTTGAAGGCTTAAATCTAGGTAAAATTTCAGTAGGCCCGCCTTATTTTAATACTATTTTTATTCCACTAATGATTATTCTCGCTTTTTTTCTGGGCATTGGTACTTTTGCTCGTTGGAAACAGCAAGAAATGGTGGAAATCTTAAAAAAGAGAAGTCTATTATTTATTGTGAGTATTGGGATTGGTGCTTTAGTCCCCTACCTTGCCCACGAAATAAATACACTAACCGGAATAGCCGGAATTACTGTGGCTATTTGGGTAATACTAACAACCTTTCTTGGCATTTGGAATCGGATTCAAAATAGAGAAAAAATCTCTTCAGGAATTTTTGCAATCCCACGAAGTTTTGCAGGAATGTCTTTAGCTCACTTAGGGTTTGCTATGTCTATCATTGGAGTAACCGTTACTTCTATTTATGGATTAGAGCGAGATGTGAGTGTGAATAAAGGGGAATCAGCAACGCTGGGTGCTTATGAATTTCGCCTTGACTCGATTCATAGAGTGAGAGGTCCTAACTATAATGCAATTGAAGGTGATGTTTCTATTCTAAAAAATGGCGAATTAGTAACTACTCTTAAACCGCAAAAACGAACTTATCTAGTACAAACTTCTCCTATGACTGAAGCTGGTATTTACGGTGGGTTATTTAAGGATTTATTTGTTGCTTTAGGGGAAGACCTTGGAGAAGGAAAATGGAGCTTAAGAGTCCAATATAAGCCTTTTGTCCGCTGGATTTGGTTTGGTGGTTTATTTATGGCTATAGGTGGTGTAATTGCAATTAGCGATAGAAGATATCGGATAGGTGTGCAAAAGCACGCTAAATTAAAAGTTCAACAACCGATAGAGGCAGCAAAAGCTTAATGTTACGTTATACTACGCCTTTAGTGATTTTTGTTATCTTAGTTGTATTTTTTGCTTTCGGGTTACAGAGAGATCCCCGTAAGATTCCCTCTCCTCTCATTGGAAAGGATGCTCCCGAGTTTACAGTACCTAGACTCCACGCTTCTAATGAGAATATATCTCGAAGTACTCTTTTAGGTAAAATAAGTATTGTTAATGTGTGGGCAAGCTGGTGTGTTGCTTGTCGAGCAGAGCATGAAGTTTTGCTTCGACTAGCAAAAGAAAGACCCCAACTACCCATTATTGGCTTAAACTACAAAGATAAACGAGATGCAGCATTAAATTGGCTCGCTGATTTAGGTAATCCCTACACTATGATTGCGGTAGATATTGATGGACGAGTAGGTATGGATTGGGGTGTTTATGGTGTACCTGAATCTTTTATTGTCGATTCAGGGGGGGTCATTCGGTATAAACAAATTGGTCCTTTAACTTGGCCTGTTCTTGAGAAGAAAATACTTCCTTTAATTGAATCGTTAAATACAAATAAGGGATAGCGATGATACGAATACTATTCTTTATATTTACCCTAGTAGGGATAAATCATCTAATCTTTGCTGCAACTGATTTAGGTGCTTATGATTTTAAAAGCCCAGAGCAAGAACTTAGATTTAGGGAATTAACCAGTGAGTTAAGGTGTCTTGTGTGCCAAAATCAGTCTCTTGCAGATTCCCATGCTGATTTAGCAGGAGATATGCGAAGAGAAGTCTATCAACAAATGGTGAAAGGATTAAGCGACCAAGAAATTGTGGATTTTTTAGTCGATCGCTATGGTGATTTTGTACTCTTTCGCCCTCCTGTTCAATGGAACACATATTTGCTTTGGTTTGGACCAGGACTACTTTTTTTATTTGGATTTGGAGTATTTATTGTTACGATGCGAAAACGTAACCAAATGTTAACGCCAACCCTGTCTGATTCAGAGCATCAGCGGATGGCTAAAATTTTAGAGGATGAGGATTAATTAATGACCCCTTTTTCAACATTCTGGATTATTGCAGGGGTAATGTCTTTATTGGCATTAGGATTTTTACTTACTCCTCTATTGCGACGCAGTACGTTAAAGGAAGATGATGAAACAACTGCAGAGATCGCTATTTACAAGAAGCGGTTGCAAGAATTAAAAGCTGACTTAAAAAGCGGTACCATAACAGAAAGTCAATTTTCTCAAGCTCGCCATGAGCTAGAAGAAGCGATGGCATCAGATTTGGCTGCTACTCATCCTCAAACTCATTTAGAGGTGAAGCGTCATTGGTTAGTAGCATTGATGCTTGTGTTTATGCTCCCTTCCCTAGCTTCTTTAATATATTGGAAGTTAGGATCTGGTGACGAAGTTGGTGAACAACTTGTAATAGAAGAGAACTCTAAGCAGGAAATGAATTCCATGCACCACGCTATTGGCAGTCTTCAAGATAGACTAGCTGAAAATCCTGATGATATCCAAGGATGGCGAATGCTAGGGCGCAGTTATCTCTCAACCAATGAATTTTCAAATGCTGCAGAAGCACTAAGTCATGCCTATATTTTAGATGATCAAAACCCAGATGTTCTTTTAGATCTAGCAGAAGCGCTAGCGGGAAATCAAGGTAGAAGCCTCCAAGGAGCTCCGCAGAAATTAATTCAGCGGGCTTTAATAGTAGCACCTGATTATCCGAAAGCACTTTGGTTTGCTTCAATCAGTGCACTTCAAACTAACCGTAAAGAAGAAGCGAAGGGTTATTTACAACAATTAGCTTCTCAATTAACCCCGGGGAGTGAAGAAGAAAAAATGGTGCGCGCTCACTTAGTACAGCTTACCAATTCTGAAATAGGAGATATGGAAAATAGTAACCTAATGAGTAGTGAAGGGAATTCAGAAAGCACAACCGCAAGTACTGAGCCACCAAGAATCGAAGTTCAGGTCTCTTTGGATTCCGAAATTGGTAAAAAAGTAGATAATTCTGCTACTGTATTTATTTTTGCAAAAGCAGCAAAAGGACCTCCAATACCCCTAGCTGCTGTACGTAAGCAAGTTAAAGATCTACCTTTAACCGTAGTTCTAGATGATTCTAAATCTATGGCACCTAACTTTAAAATGTCGAATTTTAATGAATTTAAAGTTGGGGCAAGAATTTCTTTCTCAGGAAATCCAGTTTCTCAAAGTGGAGATTTTGAAGGGTATGCAGAAGGAACGCTTCCAGCTACTCCAGCCGATCCAGTAGCTATAGTAATTAATCAGCAGGTTCCTTAACTTATTAATTTATTACATAAGAGAAATAAGGGTAGATTTATCCTAATCTACCCTTATTTTTTTACTTCTTTATTTAGGTTTAAAAAATTAGTTTTCAGGAATAACTAATTTCATTCCAGCAAATATAGCATTAGGGCTTTTTAACTTATCTCGGTTAGCCTCATAGATGATCTTCCATTTCGTACCATCGCCATAAACTTGTCGAGCAATAGAAGATAAGCTATCCCCGGGCATTACAGTAACTATATCTGTGGAAGAGCTATTCTGATAATTAGATGTCGATTGGTTACTCACTTTATTAGAGGCTGATTTTGAGGTAGATGTGATTCCCATTTCTGGTACAGAAATAGGTGGTATAGGTTTAGATTCAGCTTCTTTTTTAGTAAGCAAATTTTGTGCGGATTCTTTTGCTTTTTCTCCTTGTTCTTTCAAATAAGAAAGGCTATTTTGAGCAGATTCTTTAGTTTTAGAAGCTATACTTTTAGCATCTGATACTGCGTTCAGTCCCTGCTCTTTTACTTTATCTTGCAATGAGGCAGTACTACTAATACCACTATCTATATTAGATTCGTTTAATTCTTTATCTAAATCTACTAGAGTATCAGTGCTATCTTCACTATTTAGGTTAGGATTATCTAATTGATCCATAATACTCTTAAAATCATCCTCATCAGAAGTAGATGATTGAGCACTAATAGCAGGGGAATAAAAATCATCATTAGAGAGATTATTTTCTACTTCATTAGTATCATTTTGAACTTGTCTATTAATAGCTACTTCTTCATCATCACTCCACGAGGTATCTTCTTCTCCGGAAGAGGCAATTAAGGATTCGTTATTTCCAATATTTCCTTTATTTAAATACCACCACCCTGCACCACCTAAAGCTACAATAACAAGTAGAGTAAGCAAGGCCATAGACATAAAACGACTCTTATTCTTTACTTGCCTATAGCTTGGACGGTTAGGAATGGGGCGTTTACTATACTCAGGTCTTTCTTGTGGGTTATTCTCATTAGGACTCATAGTTTACTCCTATAGTTTATTAGATGGCTGTTTAACAAATATTAAAATACTATACCCAATAAGCGGTTTGCGTCATGATTTTTGAGGTGATTTGCATTATTTTTTTTATAAAAGCAGGAAGTTCTACACCACCTGATTCTATTGCTGTAATAGCATGCTCAAACTCATCCTCTTTCATTTGCTCTACAATTGCTCGGGTACGCATATCGTGGACAGGAAGTTTTTTTAAATGCTCCTCTAGGTGCTTTACTACTTGATATTCTGTCTCAGTAACAAAACCTAAGCTCCATTTATCTCCAGCAATCCCTGCTAGTGCACCGATCATAAATGATCCGCTATACCAAAAAATATCTAAATAGCTAGTATGGGTACCCAGCTCCTGTACCCGATATCTACACCACACCAAGTGATCATTTTCCTCTTGAGCAGAATGATCCATGACCTCTTTTACTTCTTCAAGATAAGCAGTGAGTGCTTGTCCCCGATATAGAGCTTGTGCCGCAATTTCTCCTGCATGATTTACTCTCATTAATTTCCCAGAGATATTTTTTTCTGCTTCACTTAATACTCCCTCCTCTATATTCATAGCTGGACTAGGGCGATCTGTAGGTTTAAGTGGACCAAAAATTGTTTTCAGTGCATTATCAAAACTAATAATAAATTGGTCAATTTGTGAGAACTTTATCTCTTCCATTGAATTACCTTATAAATTTGCCTTGTTGAAGATGGTCTGTATTTGATATATAAAAACTCGAGGGAATTATTTGTTTGTATAAGATATAGATTCTACTGCAAACTAATTTGGCGAGCTAATAATTGTGCAGGATGAATAATTTCTATAGGTAGATTAGCAGCCTTTATGCCTGCAGATAAGTATAAAGAGCAGCCTATATTTGCTGTTACTAATATATCAGGACTCATTTTTTTTAATGAATCGATTTTATCTTGACGAAGAGTGTGGGCAATTTTAGGCTGAGTAATCATATAGCTTCCCGCAGCACCACAGCATCGGTGATTATTGGGCAATGAAAAAATTTCAGCACTAGGAATATGTTTTAATAAATTATGGATTACCCCTTGTTGGTTAAGAGTATTGCGTAAACTACAAGGCTCATGAATTGCAATACGTTTTGCAAGTGGTTTAATTTTTACTCTAGTAGCCCAATGTATTTCAGATAAAAACTGGTTAATATCTTGGATATTAGTAGAGAATTTATGAATATTAGTTTGAGTCCCTTTTTGTGCTTTTCCAGCCCATTGAGGATATTCTATCAGACTTGTAGTACAACCACTTGCAGTACAGATAATCTTCTCAGTAGCAAAATCTTTAAAAGCCTCTGTATTTTGTAGTGCTAAAGATAAGGCTTGTTCTGTGTTTCCATCATGTTTTGCTAAAGCACCACAGCATACCTGTTTTTTGGGCACATAAACACTATATCCTAATTGATTCAAAAGCTGCACACTATCTAATAGTAAAGATTGCTCTATAATGTCTGCGATACAGCCTTTAAATAAAGCAACTTTTCCTTGTTCTACCTCTCGGGTTGGGTAAAATTCTTGCCAAGGATGCAAGGCAGAGAGTTTAGGCATAAGTGTTATCAACGGTTTTAGCCCTGAAAACTGCAGTAATTTATCTGCTTTTATAATTTGGGAAATTCTTGCTAATCTCCCAAGACTACGTAACACTATTGGGTAGGAAATAACCCATTTATGAATAAAATATTTACTTATTTTCTTCTTTACTGATTGATACGTATAAAGCTTACTACGCACTGAATCAATAAGCTTCCCATAAGGTACAAGAGAAGGACATACAGATTCACAAGCTCTACATGTTAAACAACGATCTAAGTGTCCTAGCAATTTTGGGGTAGGAGATATTTTCCCTTGAGTAACTGCCCGCATTAAAGCAATTCTCCCTCGAGGAGATTCATTTTCATCACCAGTTAATTGGTAGGTAGGGCAATGGGGCAAGCATAATCCACACATAACACAGAGATCTGCATCATAATCTGGAAAGTCTAGCGAATTTTTTTGGTTTCGCTTAGAGTTTTTATAAAAAAATAGGGACATAACCACCTTTGGTTAAAGGTGGCAATCCATTGCCACCTAGCCTTCTACATACTTTATTAGTTAGTAATAGGTAGAGGTGTTCCCTTAGTTTGAGGAGGTAGAGTTGGGTATTCTACTTTTGGCTGATCTCCGGTGAGCGTTTTTAAGAAGGCAACAATAGATGTGTTTTCTTTATCAGTTAGATGAATCCCAAGTTGAGTAGTTGCCATAATATCAACTGCCTCTTTTAAATCCCATACTTGTCCTGAATGAAAGTAAGGAGGAGTAAGGGCAATATTTCTTAAAGGAGATACTCTAAAAGCATACTCATCTTCTGATTTTTTAGTCACATTAAAGCGCCCTTTGTCTTTTTCAGGAAGAATTTTATTACTTGGTTTTTCTGCCACTCCAAAAATACGATAGCTATCTCCACCTAAATTTGCTCCGTTATGGCAACTTGAGCAACCTTTATCCATAAAAAGTTTTAAGCCTGATTTCTCATTATCGGTTAAAGCACTATTATCTCCTTTAAGATATTGATCAAAAGGAGCATTTGGAGTTAATAAAGTTGCTTCAAATGCTTCTATCGCTTTTGCCATATTATCAAAATTGACAGGGTTATTTTCTCCAGGGAAAGCTATTTTAAAGCTCTCTACATAGGCTGGCATGCTTCTTAGGGTACGCTCTACTCGTGCTGGTGTATTATTCATTTCTACCCCTGCTTGTACAGGTCCTTGTGCTTGGGCAGCTAAATCTTTTGCTCGCCCATCCCAAAACTGAGTAGCATTTAATACTGAGTTAAGCACTGTTGGTGCATTACGAGGTCCTTTTGCCCATCCATGACCAATAGAGGTTTGTTCTAAATCTACGCCACCAAGGCCTATACTATGGCAAGTATTACAGCTAATAAGCCAACTCTTAGAAAGCCTTGGGTCAAAATATAACCATTTCCCTAGCTCAATTTTCTCTGGAGTAATCGTTTTTCCATTACGTAATGCTGGAGGACTATTAGGAATTGGTTTAAATTGGGACTGAGCTTGTTCCATTAATGTATCTTCAGCAAAAGAAGTACTACTATAAACAGCACTCATAGCAAGTGCTAGGTAAAGTACCCGTTTTTTCATTCATTTTCCTCCTAAAAAAGCAGTTGTTATATCAATCTACATCTATTCTCATTATCATTGAACTTATTATTATAACTTAGCTTAGAGTAGTACGTTATGCTACCTAGTATTTAACTATCTTTATTACATGCTTCTAGAGTTTCCCATCTTTGATAAAGTTGATCTGTTTGAGCTTGTGCTTGTTGGATCTGTGCGTGCAAGCCTGCTAAATACTCTGAGTCATTGTTAATTTCTGATCCGTAGAGCTGTTGCTGTAGATCAGTAATTATTTGCTCTGCTTTAGTGATTTTTTGCTCTATCCGGTTCAACTCCTTTCTCTCTTCATAGCTTAGGCCTTGTGCTATCTTTTTTTCTTGAGATTTGGATGATTTACTAATTAGATTATTCTTCTTAACAAGTTGATTATTATTTAGTGTGAACCATTGATGATAGTCTGCAAAAAACTCTGCTTTTCCATTGCCATCTAAATAAAGTATTTGATTGCTGAGTTGATCTAAGAAATAACGATCATGGGTAATTAAAACGATAGCTCCTGAAAATTCTTTTAAACTTTCTTCTAATACTTCAAGAGTGGGAATATCTAGATCATTAGTAGGTTCATCAAGTAGTAAAATATCCGCAGGCTTTAACATTAAGTTTGCAATTAAAATTCGTGCCTGTTCCCCACCAGATAGCTGAGAAATGGGAAGGTTTAACTTTTCTTCGGAAAATAAAAAGCGTTTTGCCCAAGCTGTGACATGGATTGAATTACCTTGAAATAAGACATTATCCCCTAAGGGGCATAAAGCTTGTTTTAATGTATCGGTAGGGTTTAGTTGTTCTCTTCGCTGATCGAAAGTAACTATTTTTAACCCCTCAGCGTGAATTACTTGACCAGATTCAGGACTAAGTTCTCCCCTTAAAATTTGAATCAGCGTTGTTTTTCCACTGCCATTACGCCCTAGGATGCCTAAACATTGCCCTGGAGAGAGTTGTAGGCTTATATTTTTAAAAAGAACTTTTTCTCCTCGGCTTACACTAACACTCTGTGCTTCTAATAATTTTTTAGTTTTTCTCTCAGTAGTACTGAAATCAATGGCAGCAGTTTTACTCTGTCGATTTTGGGTTTGAACATCTTTTAATTCATTTTTAAGTTGCTCTGCACCATCAAGGCGAAATTTAGCTTTTGAAGTTCTGGCTTTTGCTCCTCTTTGTAACCAAGCTAGTTCTCTTTGTACCTTATTGGACAGTATCTCCTCTTTTTGTAGCTGCTGATGAATAATTGCCTCTCTTTGTTCAAGAAAAGTACTGTAGCTACCCTCTGCTTTTAAATATCCTTCAGGGTATTGCTGATTCAAATCAATAATTCTATTGGTTACATTTTCTAAAAAATAGCGATCATGACTAATCAAAATAAAGGCAAAAGATGCTGTTTGTAGCACTTGCTCTAACCATAATACACCTTCTAAGTCTAGATGGTTAGTGGGTTCATCCATGAGTAATAAATCCGGTTTTTGCAGTAATCCTCTGCTAATTGCTAATTTTTTACGCCAACCACCCGATAATTCTGCTACTCTTTGATTTAAATAAATAAATCCAGCTTGTTGGGTAATATGGATAATACGCTGAGTATAATCACTCTTTTCTGCCTCTTTAGGTAGAGAGGTAAGCAAAACTTCTTCAATAGTTTGGTTAGAATCGAGCTGATCGGTTTGAGGAAGATAGGTAGTAAAGAGGCTATTTTTTTGAATAATCTTCCCAGAATCTGAGCTATCTACCCCTGCAAGAATTTTTAATAAAGTGGATTTGCCAGCACCATTGGGCCCTATTAATCCTAAACGCTCATTAGGGAAAAAATTTAGGGAAATATTAGAAAATAAAGCACGGGATCCATAAGATTTGCTTATAGAGTAAGTGCTAATCAGTGGTGTTAGTGACATTTACATCTAAATTTTTCTAGCTTCAAATCGTAGACGCACATAATCAGCTACCCATTGATTATTTTTATACAATAAAGGATAGAGTCTACTTTGTATTGTATTAATACAAGCTATTTGATCAGATTTTGGAAGAGCAGAAATAAAACATTGAGCAAAGACTTTAATCCACTGTTGGATACCTGTTGTGAGCACCGTAGGGCGTTCAAATTGGATGATTCTTGTTATTTCAAATCCGACCGATTCGAGTACATTTTGATATTCCTCTACACTAGGAAAATACCAAGGGTTAAGAGAGTGAGCGTTAACGCTATACTCCTCTAGCACTTCGTATAGTGCCATAACTATGGTTTGAATATTTCCTTTTCCACCAAACTCCCCAACAAACCTCCCATTAGGAACAAGTGCATTCCACACCCCTTTTGCTACGGAATCACTCTCCCTCATCCAATGTAATGCTGCATTACTAAAGACAGCATCAAATTCCTCATTAAATTGTAAATCCGCTCCATTCATTAGTCTTGCATTAATACCTCGAGAGCAAGCTGCACGGACAAATTCTAGGCTATTATCTATTCCAACAGCAGTACAGTCCAAAGAGATTATTTTTTCTGTTAAGATACCATCGCCACAACCTAAATCAAGAATATGTTCTTTTGGTTTTGGATTTAACCATTCTATAAGAGAGGCACCAAAGGTAGGCACGAAGCAGGCGTGTTCTTTATAGCTTTGAGGGTCCCAATGTTGGTTATTTCTAGACATACTTCTCCAAGGACAGAAAATTATTATAATCAATAACTAGAACAGGAAAGCAGTCATTTAAGTTGTGCAAATGTATTGCCTTGATTAATATCTCCCGTTTGGTACCCTTTAGTAAACCAATATTTCCTTTGCTCTGAGGTGCCATGGGTAAATGAATCAGGATTTACTTGCCCTCGTACTCTTCTTTGAATCGCATCATCACCTACCGCTTGGGCAGCACTTAAAGCTTCATCAATATCTCCTGCATCAAGGTATTTTTGCTCATAATGGGCAAATATGCCTGCGTAAAAATCAGCTTGTAATTCTAAAGCTACCGAGAGTTTATTTTTACCTATTTGGGAGGTTCCTTGCTGTGCTTTTCTGACTTGGCTACTAGTGCCTAAAATATTTTGCACGTGATGACCTACCTCATGAGCAATAATATAGGCAATGGAAAAATCCCCACCTATGGCACCAAATCGATGTTTTAGCTCATTATAAAAATCTAAATCTAAATATACTTTTTCATCTACTGGGCAATAAAAAGGACCTACTGCTGAACTAGCCCCCCCACAACCTGTAGATACCTGTCCAGTAAATAATACTAATTTAGGATACCTATAAGGAGTTTTAGTGTTTTTTAGTAGTTCAGTCCACACATCTTCTGTATCGGCAAAAACAGTAGCTACAAGCTTCCCTATTTTCTTTTCATCAGGAGTAAGCTGACGATTAGCGTGGGTCGTAATAAACTCGTTTGCTAGTTTACCTCCAACTTGGGAAGCTAGATTAGCAGTTTGAGGACTACCCCCAAGGAAAGTAACTAATAAATAGATAACCAACCCAACAATACCACCTCCAGTGACTAACCCACCGGTCGGATTTACCCTTTGATCCTCTACATTATCGCTTTGTCTTCTTCCTTCCCAATCCATAAATTAAATGTATTTAAAGTAAATTACACAACTTAGCGTAGCCGTATATTAAATTCTTTGATCATATGATCTTCTACATCAAATTTAGTTTGATCCCAATGGGGTGGACCAAAAAATGCTTGTACATTATGGGAAAAGCAGTATCTTTCTCTATTAATCCCCAAAATTCCCATATAAAAATCGCCACTCATGTCCCGATCATGAAAACAGGCTAAAGCGTAGGAACCCGGGGGTATATTATGAATGGTCCACTCTACTTCATCTGTGTCTTCAGCGCTAAGAATAGCGGCATAAACAGGTTTTTTAAGCCAATTTTCTGGATCATTATAAATAGCTATCCGAATATGCCCAGTTTTTGGATCAATTCTATTAATTTTTATTTCAAATGTTGCACCTTCACCTTCTTTTAGCTGTGATAGCTCAGGTGTATTCGCTTTAGAAGCGTCACAGCATTTTTCATGCTGAGTTGCCCATACTACTTTTATTGTAAAAAGGCTAAGAATAAAAAAAATACACAGAATGAACTGTAACCTAGTACGCAAAATATTCATCTTTAGAGTGGAATTAACCTAGTAAAATTATCAAAAATAACACATTATAACTGTATTTTTTAGTGATCTTTATCAAAAGTATAGTATGTTTGATTAGTTTTACTAAAAAAATATAAATATACTTATTAATATAACCTGAATTCATAATATATGAGCCACAAAGTATTATTTGCTGTTCATGATTGGGGGCTTGGGCATGCCACCCGTGATTTAGTCGTAATTCGTGCTCTTTTAGACGCAGGTCATGAGGTAGGTATCGTATCTTATGGACGTGCTATGATGCTTTTACGATCTATGCTAGCTAACCGCTGTACATTCTATGAGCTTAAAGATATTCCTAAACCTCTAGGTCGATACGCAGCTACATTCTATATTAGGATGAGCTTGGCTATGCCTGAAGTATTTTGGATATATCGAAAAGAGCGGTTGTTTGCCCAACACTTATGTAAAACACAAGGCTACGATCGAATTATTTCTGATAGTCGGTTTGGTATGGCACTTACTGAAGTGCCTAGTTATTATTTGTTTCACTCTTTACGCCAAATTATTCCAGGTCGTCCCCATTGGTTAGAGTATTTTGTTGAACGAAATCAACAGCACTTGTTACGCCGAGCCCAGGGGGTTTTGATACCCGATGAAGAACAAGATGGGGGACTTGCTGGAGATCTATGCCATAATATGTCGTGTAACTGGGGGGATCAAGTGAAATTTATTGGTCCTCTTGCAGATATGGAAGCATTTAATGTAGAGAAAGATATTCGCTGTTTCATTAGTGTTTCTGGGGCTGAACCTCAACGCACTATTTTGGAAGAAATTATTCTGAAACAGGTAAAAGATTTGGAAGGTAGAATTATTGTTGCACTAGGTCGTCCTGAAAACCCAGATATTGTGTTTGACAATGGTCGAATTACTATTTATGGCTTTTTAGATCGACAACAACAAATTGAAATGATAAATCGAGCTAATACTGTTGTGACCCGATCTGGTTACACAACTTTGATGGAACTTTCTCAAATTGGCTGTAAAGCATTACTCATTCCTACTGTAGGTCAAAGTGAGCAAGAATATTTAGCTGACTATCATCGACAAAGAGGTTATGTACATAGCGTACTACAACATCAAGTAAACCTATTGCAAGATATTGCCATTACAGAGTCATTACCAGGACTACCTAAGATGTCTGCAACTAGAGATTCAGTACAACGATTACTATCTATTGTGGTGGGTTAATTATCTTTCATGATTTTTCTACCCAGTTCTCCCCATAGGTAGAAAATCACTGAAAAACAAACAGTCCAAACACTTATAGTCCAAAGTAGCCGAAACCAAAGCAATATGGCAAGCCCATCCTGCAGATCTATCCCCCAGGCTTGAGCAGCAGTTGCACCAGAGAGTTCCAAAATACCAAACTGGCTAAGTAAGCTACCAAATGACATCGCTATTAATAGCCCAAAAGAATAAATGATAATCGCTTGATTAAAACAAAAAGAGGTAGCATTCATGTCTACCCCTATTTGGTAAAATGCAAACATAAGTACCAGCATATAAACTATTGTTATAAATAGATTACTTAAAAGTACTGAAGGTTGGCTAATTAAACGCAAACGAGATAAAAAATAATAAATTTCTAAAGCAATTGTACCGATCCAACCGTCTCTAGTAATATATTTTTTAACTATATTGACTAAAAAATTAGTGTCCTTAGTTAAAAATAGTACAATGCTACAGAGGAGAATTCCTCCTAAGGAAGCGATTTGTACCTGTGGCCAATTTGGAATTGGAATAATACCTAAAAGTAAAATAAGCATGACAATTTCCAAAGCAAGCATTACTGTAGTACTTGCCGCTGAATCAGAAAAGCTAATCCCCTGAGTTTTTTGCAGAATATAATTCTCCGAGTAAACACCTAGGGGTAGCGTAAGGGAAATTTCACCAATAGCAAAAGCAAACCCACAAGGTCGCCAACATACTTTCAGTCCAGAAATAGCTATTAAATGACCAAACTGCCAGCCTTTCAATATTAAATAAAGTAATGCACATAAAAATACTATAAATATTGTGCTAATCTGCAATAATTGCCAACGCTCAAGCACTCTAAATATATCAGATAGTCCAAATACAGTGATAAGCAGAGCTAAAGAAATAAGCACTAATAAAATACGTCGAGGCACCATTAAAGCCTTTGACCAGCTTAACAATAAGTATTTATATTTCACTACTGGGTTATCCTAGGAAGGTAATACGGCTTTATGGAGAGCAGGTAATAACCCAAGATCATAAGCGCGAGGTATTCCCACCGTCTCTAGTAATTCAGTACGTAGATATTCAAGTAGCGTTGATGCTCCATTAGGAAGCCATGGTGGGGGCATATCTGGATCAATGATATGTAATAAATCTCCTTCCATAGCAAAAAATTTTTGCTGCTTACCCCAAGTTAAAATATCCAGAATGCGTAATTTACAGCTTTCTTTATTTTCCAAACAGGGATCAATAGGAATTTTCGCTTGTTGGCAGCGTTGGGCAGCAGCATATACATGCTCAAACATCTCTACTTCAGACCAATAATTTTTTGAATTAAAGTAGTTAAGATGCAGAAAGCCGAAAGCTAATTGACTGCCAGTTACCCGGCAACCAGCCCATACAGATCGTGTTACTTGATCATCGATAATATGTTTAGGTAGCTTTTCTAGCTCTGAGAGCTCAGGCTGAATATCAATAAATATTCTTTGTTTTTGGATAGTAAGACTATCGTATGTAATTGAGATAGGAAGCACATGAACAGGATTACTAGAACGGGTAATGAGGTCGTATAGAGCTGATCTAGGTCGTTGCAAGGAGCCGTCTAAAGAAAGCTGTCCTTCTGGTTCTAATAAAATGACCTGATCATGATTTAGCATCTGTACAAAAAAATCTATTTGCTGATCAATTAAACTATTAAGAAAAGGTTTAAGGCGAGTAAATACTTTTATTTGGAAATGCCGATACCCATAACGATCTTGCCACAAGATATATTCATGTTTTTTTAATAATTCTTTTACTGTAGTTGTATTTGGATTAAACCCTAGTTTAGCTGCATAATAGGTTAGAGATTTTGGGCGCAATACTTCAACGATAGGCATATCGCCTAGATAATCAATAACCTCATGTAATACACTTGCTAATCCACGTCCATGGGTACGTTGTAATGGGTAAGTCCCTACAAGAAAAGGGCGTAAATAAATAAAACCTAAGAAATATCGTACAAATCCAGGCCAGCAATGCAAATAGTTAGCTAAAAATCGTTTTTCAAAAAGATCTTCCCGTGCTGCAAAAGAAGGTAAGGGAGCAACAATTCCTCCGTTTTTACGGAGTAATAATTTTGAAGCTACAAGAGGACCATCATTATCCCTACGATGATTACTGACTGCAAGGGTACCAGAAGTTTGGCTATAGTGTTCAAGACCGGTGATAAAACAAGGATATAATCGGCAAACAATTAAATCAGTCATTGTCCACATAAACCGTGCCCAAAGAGATGGTTTTTGGTTTCTGGCAGGAAATTGATGAGCAGAGAAGCTCATTAGTATAATCCCCTCTCCATTTTTAGTATAAATTTTTTTATAAGCAATACTAGATTAATAAAAATTGGATTGGGTTAAAAATAATTGAAGGGAGTAATTTTACCCTAAAAATAAATCTTTTTAATAATAATGAAAAGAAATTTCAGGTACTTCAGTAGAAAGTGCTTTCATGGTTTCAATAAGCGATTGAAAAGTATCGATCTGCTCTGTGCTCATATTGTTAAATTTAATATCTAATGGTAATGATGCCTCCCCACTAAAAAAATCATAGAGTGCATCTAAATTATTACCAAAGTAGTTAGGTATTGCTATTTTTATTTTTAATTGAGTATAAAAATCATTAAAGGTTTTTATTTCTGAAAAATCTATGGAGATATTATTCATTAATTTGTGATTAATTACTGAGGCTGAAACGTTTCATAATGATCTTGGGTAATAAAAATTAGACCATCAGAACTATAAATAAGACGATCTGCTCCTCTGCGACCACATTGATAGTTTAAATCGGCTTCAAAGTAAGCTCTCCCCCTACTCATAGGAAGTCGCTTTTCCCTATTTCCAAAACGATCTCCTCCAATGGCATGATTAGGAAGAATATCACAGAGATTTCCTTTGCTTGGGATCCAACCCAAATGCCTTGCTTGGTTTTTTGTAAGGTAATAATCGGGTAATCTTCTATATTCTTTCAAATAAGCAACTACTGCAGCTGGTTGAGTGAGTTGTGTTATTTCTTGATATTGTAAATTATGGTTAAGTTTTTGATTATTTTGCCCCGTTATGTTTTGTACTACTTGAGTTAAATTCTCACTCTTTTCTTTTATATTTTCAAAAAAATCTGGATAATCTCTCTTGATCGTTTCTTGTATAGATTGAGTTAGCTGCCCAATTTTTTCCTGTCCCTCTATTATAAGGGCTTTCAAGTTTTGAGAAACTTGATCAGATTCTTCTGTAGTGTCTTGATTAGAATAGTGATGCCTTTTTCCAATAGCTGTTGAGTGAAAGCAACCTAAGCTAAGACTTATAATAATAATTAGTAAAAAATTATCTGTTCTGGCTTGCATACTATTTATTTTTATTAACTTTTTTTAAAGTTCTGGAAGATAGGACAGCATAAATAACGGATTATAGCAGAATACTCATATAAGATATAAAAGGAGCCGTTTTTCATTTTTTTAGACTAAGAGCACGATGTCATCATGCATAGTGCATAAACAGTATTCATATCATATAAACTACTAAAATTAAGGAGAAGAAGATGGGGTTTCTAGCTAATAAGAAAGCTCTGATTATCGGAATTGCAAGCGCTAGATCAATTGCTTGGGGTGTTGCTCAAGCAATGCACCGAGAGGGGGCAGAGCTAGCGCTAACCTATCAAAATGAAAAACTTCAAAGTCGGGTAGAAAAACTTGCCTCAGAATGTAATGCTAAAATTACTCTACCTTGCGATGTAAGTAATGATGAGCAAATTAATGAGGTTTTTGCTCGACTAAAGCATCATTGGTCTCATATAGATATAATTATTCATTCTGTTGCTTTTGCTCCACGAGATCATTTGCAAGGAGATTATGTAGATAGCATAACTCGAGAGGGTTTTCGCATCGCACATGATATTAGCTCTTATAGCTTTTGTGCCCTTGCAAAAGCTGGAAGAGAAATGATGAGAGGGCAAAACGGAGCGTTACTTACCTTAAGTTATTTAGGAGCCGAACGCACTATTCCCAACTACAATGTAATGGGGGTTGCTAAAGCTAGTCTTGAAGCAAATGTACGCTATATGGCGGCTTCCCTAGGATCAGAAGGAATTCGAGTGAATGCTGTTTCAGCAGGACCAATTAAAACCCTGGCAGCTTCAGGAATAGATGATTTTAATCGATTCCTATCCTACTCTGAAAAAAATACACCCCTTAAACGTAACGTAACGATTGAAGAGGTAGGAAACACTACTGCTTTTCTTTGTTCTGATTTAGCCTCTGGGATCACTGGAGAAGTGGTTTATGTAGATGGAGGTTATCATATTGTAGGTATGGCTAATGATTTTTAGCCCCTATATTTTGGTGATCTAAGTTTAAAAAATCTCTAGAGCGTTTTTATAATTATAAAAACGCTCCAGCTATAGTTAGATATAGTAATTTTTACTAAAAGCTATCTGTATATATTTTGATTTTTGCTTTTTCTTTTAATCCCTCTATAAAGCTACGATAAGCAATTTCACCCCTATTACGTTCAATCTCTTGAGTTAGTCTCTTGCGTACATTTTCATCTAATTTATCAAATACTCCATCTTCTACCGTATAAACTCCCAGTACTGTATAATCTCCATTACTTAAGAAATCTCCTGTAAAAACAGGAGCTCCAGATTTAGGGCGATTTGAATCATAAGCTACCCTTAATATTTCTGGGTTAATCTGGGTATCAAAAAAATTGTGGGTGTAAAATGTTTTTTCATGCCAATCTATATTTTTTACGCCAAAAATTGCTTGCGGCCACTCTCCTTGTTCAAGCTGTTTAATAAGTTGCTGACCAAGTATTTCTGCTTTTATTTTGGATTCGGCTAATATCATCTCAGTTTGTACTTCTTTGTGAATATCACTAAATTCTGGAACATGAGTAGGAATACTCTTATTAATTCGTAATACCACTAAATTATGTTCTCCAAGCTCAATAGTTTGGCTATTTACCCCTTCATCTAACACTTCTTCACTAAATGCAGCTTCAATAATTTTTGGATTAGCGATGATACCATTTGTGCCCGTTCCATCTTTAGAAAAAGGGCTACTCATCTCAATTGGTAATCCTAACGCATTAGCAGCAATTTCAAGAGAAGAAGGATTTTCATAAGCTAGATTATCCAAAATATCTGCTTTTTCATAAAACTCATCTTCAGCTTTCCTTTGGCGATATTTTTTGACAAGCTCTTCTTTTATTTGATCAAAAGTTTTAATCTCACCTGTATGGATATCTGTTAGTTTAATAATATGGTACCCAAACTTACTTAAAACCGGATCGCTTATATCTCCCACACTTTTTAATGAAAATGCAGCTTCTTCAAAGGCTGGATCCATTGTTCCTTTACCAAAAAAACCTAAATCTCCTCCACTTCGAGCAGATCCGGAATCCTGAGAATCCTCCTTAGCAACTTCCTCAAAAGGATTATCTTTTAGTTTTGCTAAAATTGCATTGATTCTCTCTTGTGCAGCTTGCTTATCTTTTTCACTGGCATCTGAAGCAAGAGAAATTAAAATATGACTCACTCGCCGTTGCTCAGATTTGGTATATTGAGCCTTTGTTTCTTCATAAAAGGCTTGTAACTCTTCTTCACTAATAGGTACTTCTTTAGCTAGAGTTTCTCCTTTTAAGTGAAGATAATTAATCACTACTTGATTAGGTACTCTAAAATCTTCTTTGTGCTTTTCATAGAACTGATGAAGTTTATCTTGATTAATTTCAACAGCATCATTAAATTGAGCTACTGGAATAATGCCATAGCCAATCTCTCGTTTTTGAAAACGAATTCGGGCAATATCTTTAAGCTCTTCTTGGGTGACAAATGCAGAAAGAACCAATGCAGAAATAAGTTGATCACTTAGTATGGAAGTGCGTAATTTGGATTCATATAGTGCAGGTGTTAGTCCTTGGGTACTGAGTACGCTTTGGTATAGTCGATTATCAAAAACTCCATTTTCGTCATGAAATGCTTGATTATTGCCAATTACTTGGATCAAGTCAGAATCGTTCATAGCTAACTTCAGCCGCCCTATCTCCTCTATAAGTAAGCGTTGTTCAATGAGTTCATCTAGAACTTTTTTTCTTACCTTAGGATCATCTAGCATAGTTTCTGAAAAAGAGTCACCCATAAGCATACGCATTTGCTGAGTGTAGCGTTGAAATGCAGTGCGAAACTCTACAAGTGTAATTTCTTTATCATTTACGGAAGCCGCAATTGTCTCTCCTTTATCTTGGAAATAATTATTAATTCCCCATAGGGTAAATGGAATGGCGATTAAGCCAACAATAACCCAAGATAAAATCCCTTTCGCTCGATCCCTAATAGCTCCCAGCATAAATTAACAACCTCTATAACAGATAAAATCGGTTTAAAAATAAAAAACTTATTTTACCTTATATTAGTAGTGAGCTGAATTGAAGTTCTTAGGAGTTTTAAGATAAGTTTAATATCTTAGGTTAGGTTATGTGACAAATATTATTGAATTAGTACAGCTGCTAAAATACAGTATGAATTATATTAAGATAAGGAAAAACTATTACTTCATAATGTGGAAGAGCTAAAATCGATTAGAAGATTCGAGCTTAAAGTAAATAAAGCATAGCAAAACTTCTTAAGTATTTAAGCTAAAATTACATAGGATACGTAAATGAATAATATAAATATTTTTTTGATATGCTTCACTACTATTTTTATTTTATCCATGATAGTAACTGGGATCGTCACACCCATCCGAGTTAATGTTGCATTTCTTATGCCCCATTTTAAATGGGTGTATATAAACCAGACACATCATTGATAAAATCAATAATGTTAGTGGGGGACACCTAGAGAAAGTGGAATATTAAGTGGCGGAGCGGACGGGACTCGAACCCGCGACCTCCGGCGTGACAGGCCAGCATTCTAACCAGCTGAACTACCGCTCCGCAAGAAAACCCATGGTGGGCGCTGAGGGGATCGAACCCCCGACTTTCGCCTTGTAAGGGCGACGCTCTCCCAGCTGAGCTAAGCGCCCAATAATCTATCGCTTAGTTTACGGCATCTTTAAGAGTTTTTCCAGCTTTAAATACGGGATTTTTTGATGCTTTAATTTTTATCTCTTCTCCCGTTTGCGGATTACGTCCTGTGCGGGCTGCTCTATCTCTAACTGAGAAAGTACCAAACCCAATCAGAACCACTTGTTCTCCTCGGCTAAGGGTATCTGTAATTGCCTCTACAATAGAATCAACGACACGAGCAGCTTCTGTTTTTTTTAAATCACCTTTTTTTGCAACTGCATCAATGAGTTCTGTTTTATTCATAATATCCCTCTTTCCTTTTTATATATAATTTAAGCAGGCCGCTTTTATTTTTTGTAACATAACAGCCTTTATATCAGGGGATTCAAAGTGGGTCAAGCGACTTAGCCCTATTTTTCTATATTTTAGCTAAAATATTGCGCATTTAAAGTTAGAATAATATTGAAATGAATATCTATCCCTAAAAATACAACAAAGATTAATATTAAAAATGAGACCAAGCAATCGTGCCCCAAATGAATTACGCCCTGTTCGTTTTACTCGTCACTATACTAAATATGCAGAAGGATCTGTATTAACTGAGTTTGGAGATACTAAAGTACTCTGTAATGTTTCTGCTGAGGAGCGAGTCCCTCGTTTTTTAAAAGGTACTGGACAAGGATGGATTACTGCTGAGTATGGTATGTTACCAAGGGCAACAGGCACTCGATCTAATCGGGAAGCTGCACAGGGTCGCCAAGGAGGTAGAACCATGGAGATTCAGCGACTTATTGGTCGATCTCTACGAGCTATTGTGGATTTATCCGCTTTAGGCGAGCTTACACTTACCGTTGATTGCGATGTAATCCAGGCAGATGGAGGAACCCGTACTGCTGCAATTACTGGATGTTATGTAGCGCTTATTGATGCTGTAAATAACTTAATGAAAAAAAGCATACTCATCCATAATCCTATTCATGGGCAGCTCGCTTCAGTCTCAGTGGGGATTTATAAAGGTATTCCTATCTTAGATTTAGATTACCGAGAAGATTCATCAGCAGAGACAGATATGAATGTAGTGATGAATGAATCTGGTGCATTCATTGAAATTCAAGGGACTGCTGAAGGCCATGCTTTTAGAATGAATGAATTATATACCATGTTAGATTTAGCTAAAAATGGTATTGAAACCCTCATTACTAAACAAAGCCAAGCCTTATTAAGGTAAATATACTCTATGATGTTATTACCTAATACCGTGATTTTAGCCAGTCATAACTCTGGTAAAATCCAAGAAATGAGTAAAATTTTAGATTCGCTAGAAATTACACTTATTTCTCAAGCTGAATTAAATATTACTGAACCGGAAGAAACAGGTCTTACATTTGTAGAAAATGCTATTATTAAAGCTCGCCATGCTGCTTATCATGGAAATATGCCTGCAATTGCTGACGATTCTGGATTAGAAGTTGATGCCCTCAAAGGTCAACCAGGTATTTACTCTGCTCGCTATGGAGGGGCAGATAGTAACAAAGAAAAAAATATAGCAAAGCTACTCTCTGAGTTAAAAGGAACGCCTGAATCACAACGTAGTGCTCGTTATCAGTGTGTCATTGTGTATATGAAGCACTGGCAAGATCCTACTCCACTCGTCTGCCAAGGTACATGGGAGGGCTATATTCTTGATGCTCCACAGGGTACAGGCGGATTTGGCTATGATTCTATTTTTTATCTACTAAAGGATCAATGTAGCGCCGCTGAACTCTCAGAACAAGAAAAAAATTACCAAAGCCATCGAGGAAAAGCATTAAGAGCTTTAATTGCAGCGTTTAAGCAAAACTAATTAGGATCGCTTTAATAATAAAGTGTTTCAATTTCAAACCTTACCTCCCCTTTCTTTATATATTCACTTTCCTTGGTGCGTTCGTAAATGCCCTTACTGTGATTTTAACTCCCATCAGTTATTTCAAAATTTACCGGAACAGGCTTATATTGATGCACTTATTCAAGATTTAGAACAAGATTTACCCCGTATTAGGGGACGAAAAATTATTAGTATTTTTATGGGGGGAGGTACCCCTAGTCTTTTTTCACCTGAGTTTATTCATAGGCTACTCTCATCTGTCTACAGTTACTTACCTTGGTCATTGCCTATTGAAATTACACTAGAGGTAAACCCAGGTGCAATCGATCAGAGAAAATTAGCTGAACTTCGATCAGCAGGCATAAATCGCTTGTCTTTAGGTATTCAAAGTTTTAGTGATCATTCTTTAAAAGTATTAGGAAGAATTCACAATGCCAAGCAAGCTTGTCAAACTATTGAAGCAGCTTATCGGGCTGGATTTGACAATATTAATTTAGATTTAATATTTGGATTACCTGATCAAACTCAAGTGCAAGCACTTTATGATATAAAAACAGCGATTGATTTTAATCCCACTCATATTTCTCATTATCAACTCACTATCGAGCCAAATACTTATTTTCACCGTTACCCGCCTTCCTTACCAGTAGATGAATCCATTTATCATTGGCAAGAGTTATGCCAGTCCTCTTTAGAAAATGCTGGCTATGAACATTATGAGGTATCTGCCTTTGCCAAAAGAGACTATCAATGTCTGCATAACGTAAACTACTGGCAGTTTGGAGATTATCTAGGGATTGGTGCCGGAGCCCATAGCAAAATAACAAATGGTGCAGAAAATAATATTACACGCCTATGGAAAGTAAAACATCCTACTGCTTATCTCACTCAAATAGGCACTCAAAAGCATGTTGGGGGAGAGACTACACTTACGCCACAAGATACTATTTTCGAATTTATGCTAAATACTCTACGGCTTACTAACGGATTCTCAAGTACTCTATTTGAAGCACATACAGGACTGCCCTTATCTGCTATAGAAATGCCACTACGACAAGCTAAAGAGTTAGGATGGATTATCTGGGAACCAAACTATATCCAACCTACCCAAAGGGGATCTGCTTTGCTCAATGAGCTACTAGAGCTATTTTTGCCATAGCAACTAATTTTAGTTTCTAAACGCTAGATTAAATGATTCAGCTGATATGTGCTATTTTTTGTACAATTACTTAATCTTGAAAAGCTATTTTGATCCTAGCTTATAAAGAAAATTACTTAGCTCTTAATTACTCTCGACATTAATGCAGTAGCTTATTAGCTATAATTACTATTGGGGTAATTCTTTACAATTCTCTCCAACATTGAGGCTTATTTGAGACATTTTCTTTTTGATGGATAAATAGCTTGATAGAGACCTAAGCATACAAAGACCAGTATATTTTCTTAGATTAACGTATACCCAGTTTATAATTTTTTTCATATTTTAGTATAAAGTATTTTTCTGCGAAAATAGCCATAGCTTTAACTAGTAGTTACCTCTAATTTTTTATTTACTCCTTTTCTTTATTTTCACTTTTTGATTGTCTCTTAATCCAGATCATTATATATTTACGATACTTATCCTCAATACTTTAAATAATTTTATTTATCTCTATCCATGGGTAGCGCTAAGTATTCTCTCCTCCCAGAATGGGCTTTCCAAGCTGGAGTCATGCTTGCTTGGCCTTATCCTCAAAGTCCTTGGCAGCCCTACTTTGATTCGGTACAAACCGTATATATTAATATCGCTCGCGAAATTGCCTGTAGAGAAAAATTGCTCATTATATGCAATAGCACAGCGCAGAGAGCAGAAATTACTTGCCTACTAGTACAAGAAAAAATTAACCAAAAAAATTGCTTTCTTCATGTTACTCCTTTTAATGATACTTGGATTCGGGATTATGGCCCGATTAGCTGTGTGAATCGAGAAGGAAAAATAAAACTTTTAGATTTCACGTTTAATGGTTGGGGGAAAAAACACAAGTCTGAATTAGATAATCAAGTTACCCAATGTTTATACCAGCAACATACCTTTAATCAAGACATTACATACCAATCTTTAGATTTTGTTCTAGAAGGAGGAAGTATTGAAACCGATGGGCAAGGCAGTTTACTGACTACTGAACATTGCTTATTATCTAAAGCTCGTAATGATTCTTTAAGTAAAGAAAAAATTACTCAGAAATTAAAAGCTTGGTTAGGAGTAGAGAGAATTCTATGGCTATGCCATGGGCAACTCATGGGAGATGATACAGATGGACATATTGATACCCTAGCTCGATTTTGTAATCCAGAAACGATTTGTTATGTAGCTTGTAATGATCCACAAGATTCTCATTTTGAAGATTTAAAGGCTATGGAAAAAGAATTAAAAACCTTACGTACCTTTCAAGGAAAGCCTTATCAGCTTGTCCCCTTGCCTTGGCCTAGCCCTAAAATAAGCAAAGATAGACAAAGATTACCGGTAAGTTATGCAAACTTTTTAATTATTAATCAAGCTGTGCTTGTACCTACTTATGAGGATAACGCAGATGAAAAAGCATTAAAAACACTACAAATGTGTTTTCCAGATCAGGAAATTATTGGAGTAAATTGTCTTCCTCTCGTTCAGCAATATGGCAGTTTGCACTGTATTACCATGCAACTGCCCTTCGGAGCCTTCTAAATATAAAAATGGGATCAATATGAATCAACAATTAAAAGTGGCTATTGTTCAGCAATTTTGCATGCAAGACTCTCAAGAAAATATTGCCCAAAGCGTTCGAGGAATTCGAGAAGCTGCAGCTCAGAGAGCAAAATTGATACTCTTACCTGAACTGCACAAATCCCTTTATTTTTGTCAAATGGAAGATTCTCAATATTTTTCCTTAGCAGAAACCATACCTGGTCCTTCTACAGAACTATTTGGTAAGCTAGCTAAAGAGTTAAATTTAGTGTTAGTCGTCTCTCTTTTTGAACGGCGTGCTCCTGGTATTTACCATAACACAGCAGTAGTACTAGATACAGACGGAAGCATTGCTGGAAAATACCGAAAAATGCACATTCCAGATGATCCAGGCTATTATGAAAAATTCTATTTTACTCCCGGAGATTTAGGATTCATTCCTATTAAAACTTCTATTGGTACCCTTGGCGTTTTAGTTTGCTGGGATCAGTGGTATCCAGAAGCTGCTCGTCTTATGGCGTTAGCTGGTGCAGAGATTCTTCTTTATCCTAGTGCTATTGGTTGGGATCCAAATGATACTTCTGATGAGAAACAAAGACAACGTGATGCGTGGATAACTATTCAACGTAGCCATGCTATCGCTAACGGATTACCTTTGTTAGCAAGTAATCGAGTGGGCATAGAACATAGTGCAGATCAAAATCAGGCTAAAATCCAATTTTGGGGGACCAGCTTTATTACTGGTCCTCAAGGGGAAATGCTTGCTCAAGGATCCGAGAGTAGTTCTGAAATTGTACTTGCAGAGATTAATTTATCTCGTACAGAAAAAGTGCGGCAAATGTGGCCTTATTTTCGAGATAGACGGATTGATGCCTATAGTAGCTTAACTCAACGCTATCTTGATTAGTTAATAGGCTATAAGTTATCTAGTTCGGAGTTGACAGCTTACACGTCACGATTGCAATGCCTTCAGCATGCTAACAGTATCCTTGCTATTTCGTTCGTTGCATTTTTCTTGCATCAATCCAGTCCAGCCCCTAGCCCTATTTAGCTTATATTAAACAGGGTTCAGGTTTATGCGCCAGTCCGCAAGCCTTAATTTCTGTGCTCCTAACGGTATGTAATGCTTTCTGTAGGATTACTTTGGCTGCTGCAATATCTCGGTCTTGCTTAGTTCCACAATCTGAGCAAGCCCACTCTCTGATATTTAGCGGCAACCCTTCGCTAACTGTTCCACACTCAGAACACACACCGGTACCAATCGCTCTAGCTAGCTTCCTGTTAACCATGATGCCACGCACGTTTAAGTCCTCAATAGCGATTACTTGGTTCTCGCATACTAAGGTTGCGTGTTCTTTACCAAAGTGAGTTGCCGACTGAGTGTTATCCAATTTAGATTCTCTTTACGATCTTTATAGGCATCACTACGAGAACGACATGCGTTGAATTCTTTTTCAAGTTGCCTGAGAGTGAGATAAAATCTTTGTTTGTATGCTTTCATTGCTTTGGTATAATTAACTTAGCACGCAAGTCTAGTAATACTCAAGAAAACCGCTGCCGTTAATTATTTTTATTTTGACCTTGTGTCCCGCTCCGTGCACCATTTTATTTCGCACCGTCGCTAGGGGAGCTAGGGGAGCGTCGTACATCTGTGCGTTCCTTCAATGCTGCTTGTACAGAGGCAAGATTAGCTTCAATAGTAATCATTGGGGTTTTACTTTGGGAAATAGCAATATTGGGATCCTTCAATCCATGACCTGTTAAGGTGCACACAATTTTGCTTCCGCTCGGGATTTTCCCTGATTGAATATCTACCATGGCTCCTGCTAAAGAAGCTGCTGAAGCAGGCTCACAGAATACTCCTTCTTTTTCTGCTAGTAATTTTTGAGCAGTTAAAATTTCCTCATCAGTACAGGCACTAAACCAACCCTGGGATTCTTCTTTTGCTTGCCATGCTTTATCCCAGCTTTGAGGATGGCCAATACGAATAGCAGTGGCTATTGTATCTGGATCATCTATCATTTTTCTAGCAATAAAAGGTGCTGATCCACTGGCTTGATAGCCACACATACGAGGACGAGCGTTAGTTACACCTTGAGCGTAGTACTCGCTATAGCCCATCCAATAGGCAGTGATATTACCTGCATTACCTACCGGTAAGCAATGGAAATCAGGGGAAAAACCAAGTTCTTCAATAATCTCAAAAGCAGCAGTTTTTTGCCCTTGAATCCGATAGGGGTTAATAGAATTAACAATAGCTACTTGGCTTTTACTTGCCACTTCTTTAACTAATTTCATCCCTACATCGAAGTTACCTTTGATCTGGAGTATTACTGCTCCATGGAGCATCGCTTGAGCAATTTTTCCATGGGCAATTTTCCCCTCAGGAATAATCACAAAAGCAGTTATGCCTGCTCGAGCAGCATAGGCTGCTGCAGAGGCTGAGGTATTTCCGGTAGAGGCGCAAATAATTGCTTGACTCCTTTCCTCTAAAGCCTTAGTTACCGCTACACTCATCCCTCGATCTTTAAAAGATCCAGTAGGATTAAGCCCTTCATATTTCACGTAAATATCAATGTCCCTATTGAACTCTTTTGGAATATTTTCTAACTTAATTAAAGGGGTATTCCCTTCTCCTAAGCTAACAATGGTAGAGTCGCTTTGGATTGGTAAGCGATCTCTATATTTATCAATAAGTCCTGTATATCGTGTCTGAGATGCCATTTTGTGTTCTTAAATAATGATTAATTTTAACGAAAAGCTTCTAAGCGGATTTTTTTGATTTTTCCTTTAATGGAGCTAAGTTGCTCAATCTGGCAAATAGCTTTATCCATATTTTGTTCTAACACTCTTTGTGTAAGGATAATAATGGGTACATCTTGCTCTCCTGAAATAGGCTCTTGCTGTAATATTGATTCAATACTAATATTATTTTCCCCAAATACTCGGGTAATATCTGCTAGTACTCCAGGACGATCTAAAGCCTGCATTCTTAAATAATAAGCAGTTTTAGCCTCTATAATAGAAAGAATAGGGGTATTAACTAAAAGATTTGGTTGAAATGCAAGATGAGGTACTCTATTTTCTGGATCTGAAGTTAAGGTACGCACTACATCAATTAAATCAGCAATCACTGCCGAAGCGGTAGGTTCTGATCCAGCTCCTGGTCCATAATAAAGGGTAGATCCTACCGCATCCCCTTTTACTAAAACTGCATTCATTACCCCATCCACATTAGCAATCAATCTGCGATCTGGAATAAGCGTAGGGTGTACTCTCAGCTCAATACCTGCAGATCTTCGCCGTGCTATGCCAATATGTTTAATTCGATAACCCAGCCGATAAGCATAATTGATATCTTCCTGAGCAATTTTCTCAATTCCTTCGATATAAGTTTTTTGGAATTGTAATGGGATTCCAAAAGCAAGGGAAGCAAGAATAGTTAATTTATGGGCTGCATCAATCCCGCCAATATCAAAACTTGGATCCAATTCTGCATAACCTTTTTTTTGTGCATCTTCTAAGGCTTGAGTAAAGCTACATCCCTTGTCTCGCATTTCAGTGAGAATAAAGTTATTAGTACCATTAATAATACCTGCTAACCACTCAATTCTATTTCCAGCAAGCCCTTCTCGAAGGGCTTTTATAATAGGGATGCCACCTCCCACAGCTGCTTCAAAAGCTACCATTACTCCAGCTTTCTGCGCTGCTGTAAAAATCTCATTTCCATAGTGGGCAATAAGGGCTTTATTAGCAGTGACTACATGCTTTTTATGGGCAATCGCTTGAAGAATCAACTGATATGCAGTATCTATGCCACCAATCAGTTCTAACACGACATCTATTTGAGGATCTGTGACGATTTTATAGGGATCGGCAGTTAAATTAATTCCAGTTAAATCACATTGGCGCTGCTTTTTAGGATTACGAGTAGCAATACTACAAATTTGAATATTACGCCCTGCCCGCCGAGAGATCTCTTCAGCATTGCGTAAAAGTACGTTAACTGTACCACTACCTACGGTACCTAATCCAAGTAATCCTACCTTAATTGGTTCCAACCCTTTTCCTCCACGATAGTGGTTATCAATATTGCTTTAACATTTGCCGCATTCCTCGAATAGCTTGTCGAGTACGGTGTTCATTTTCAATTAAACTAAAGCGAACATGCTGGTCTCCATAAGAGCCAAAGCCTACTCCTGGAGATACGGCTACTTTTGCCTCGTTAAGCAGTTTTTTAGAAAATTCTAGAGATCCAAGATAGCGAAAATCCTCTGGAATAGGTGCCCAAACAAACATAGTTGCTTTTGGAAATTCAACTTGCCAACCTATATCAATTAATCCTTGGCAAAGCACATTACGGCGTTTGCAATAATTATCCGCAATGGTTTTCACACAGTCTTGTGGACCTTCTAAAGCAGCAATTGCTGCAACTTGAATCGGAGTAAAAGTACCGTAATCTAAATAGGATTTCATACGAGCAAGAGCAGCAACTAAAGTGGAATTTCCACACATAAACCCTATTCGCCAGCCAGGCATATTATAGGTTTTTGATAGAGAATAAAATTCCACGGCAACCTCTTTTGCACCGGTCACCTGTAATATCGAAGGAGCACGATAGCCATCAAAAGCAATTTCTGCATAGGCTAAATCATGAACCACCCAAAGATTGTATTCCTTAGCAATATTAATTGCCTTTTCAAAAAAGGCTAAATCTACACATTGAGCCGTAGGATTTGCTGGAAAATTTAAGATCAACATCTTTGGGCGAGGCCAAATATCTTTAATTGCTTTTTCTAATTCTGCGAAAAAATCTCCACCTACTACTAAGGGGACATGGCGAATATCTGCACCTGCAATAATGACCCCATAGGGATGGATAGGATAGGCAGGGTTTGGCACTAATACTGCATCACCAGGTCCAAGAGTAGCCAATGCTAGATGAGCTAGCCCTTCTTTAGATCCAATGGTAACAATCGCTTCAGTTTCAGGATCTAGTTCAACACCGTATTTACGATACCACTGACAGATAGCACGACGTAATCTAGGGATACCCCTCGATACAGAGTAACGGTGTGTATTAGGACGTTGCGCTGCTTCAACTAATTTATCTACAATATGTTTTGGTGTAGCTTGATCTGGGTTCCCCATCCCAAAATCAATAATATCTTCTCCTCTGGCACGAGCTGTCGCTTTTAGATCATTAACAATATTAAAAACATAGGGTGGAAGTCGCTGAATTCTAGAAAAATCCTTTATCAAGTGCGTAACCTATAAGGTAATATTTTATTAAAAATTAAATAATTGTTGATAAATATGCTGGATCGTTACTATAACCGAGTTTATGAAGTAAATGTTTGTTATCTGACCACCCCTCACATACTTTTACCCATAACTTAAGATAGACTTTAGAATCTAACATTTTTTCCATTGCAACCCTAGATTCATAGCCAATTTGCTTTAATCCCAAGCCTTGTTTCCCTATGACAATTGCTTTTTGCCCCAATCGTTCTACATAAATTACTGCAGCAATACGGCAAATTTCTCTATCTTGCTCAAAAGATTCTATAGATACAGTAATTGCATAGGGGAGTTCTTGACCTAAATGGCGGGTTAATTTTTCACGAATTAATTCAGCTGCTAAAAAACGCTCACTACAATTAGTCACTTGATCTTCTGGGTAGATAAAAGATCTTTTAGGAAGTAACTCAGCAACTCTACGCTCCAAAGCAGGTAAATTATCACCTTTTTGAGCTGATATGGGAATAACTTCCTTAAAATTATGTTTTTTTGTAAAAAACTCTATACAGGGAAGTAAATCATGTTTTTGGGTAATTCGATCTATTTTGTTAAGTACAAGAAGAATAGGAGCTTGAATGTCTTTTAAAATCTCTAAAATTAATTCATCATCCTGAGTAAATCGATGAGCTTCTACTAAGAAAAGTATGATATCTGCTTCACCAAGCGTGGAATTAGCTACCTTATTTAAATAATTATTAATTGTGCGATACTCTTTTTTCTGTACCCCAGGCGTATCGATATAAATAATTTGAGTATTGATAAAAGTTTTAATTCCTAATATTCGATGCCGAGTTGTTTGGGGGCGATAGGCAGTAATACTTATTTTTTGACCTAACATACGATTAAGTAAGCTTGATTTACCTACATTAGGTCGCCCAATCAAGGCTACATAACCGCAAGAAGTCAGTATATTTTCTTCTACTGATTGGTGTTGCATATTTTATTCTTCTAATTGTGCAAGAATTTGAGTTGCCGCAGCTTGTTCTGCTCTACGACGGCTACTCCCTATCCCTATTTTAGTTGGAAGATTATCAGCAATACATGTTACTTCAAATACTCGTTTATGAGATTCTCCACTAATTTTGCTTAAGTGATAATCTGGTAAAGGAAGTTGGCGTGCCTGAAGATATTCTTGAAGGCGAGTTTTAGGATCTTTTAAAGATATCTCTTGCGTAACTGATTTAAGCCGATTCTCATAAAGAGAAGCTACGATCTGAGAGCAGCGTCTCAGCCCGGCATCTAAATACATTGCACCAATGATAGCTTCAAAAGCATCTGCAAGAATTGAGTTTCGCTGATAGCCACCACTTTTTATTTCACCAGGACCTAAGATGAGATAATTATTAATATTAAGTTCTCGTGCTAAGGTTGCTAGCGTTTCCTCTTTTACTAGGCTCGCTCTGATTCTAGTTAACTTTCCTTCTTGAGCAGCTGAAAATTGATTATAGAGAAGATCAGCAATCAAAAAATTAAGAATAGAGTCTCCTAGAAATTCTAGACGTTCGTTATTTTCCTTGCAAGCACTGCGATGAGTAAGTGCCTGAATTAGCAAAGATGAATCCGTAAAACAATAGTCTATTTTTTGATAGATTTGCTCTAAGTTACTCACAGGATAGTTAATATATCATGCAACCAATTATATTTACTTTATTTTATTTCCAATGCGATCTAAAATTACACCGCCTTTATCCCAATCCCAGCTCATCCAAACCATAAATGCTTTACCAATTAAATTCTCTTCTGGAACAACACCCCAAAACCGACTATCATTACTTCTATCCCGATTATCTCCCATCATAAAATAGTGACCTTCTGGAACTTCATATTCTCCTTCTCCTAAAGTAATGTTAGGTGCGACGGTAATTTGATGTTCTTGAGTGCCCAGATATTCAATACGAAGCTCATCAGGACGATTATATAGAGTATCTTCCTGAAAATAAGGGCCTATTAGTTTTTGTTTCATAGGTTGATCGTTAATATAGATAGTTTTATTACGATAGCTAATCTTATCTCCAGGCAGTCCAATAACACGTTTTATATAATCTACTCTAGGATTCTTAGGGTAGCGAAAAACTACTACATCCCCCCGCTTTGGTTCACCAAGGGCTATAATTTTTTTGTTTATAGCAGGAAGACGAATCCCATAAATAAATTTATTGACTAAAATAAAATCCCCTACCATAAGGGTAGGAATCATCGATCCTGAAGGAATACGAAAAGGCTCTACTAAAAATGAGCGTAATACTAAAACAACTATAATTATTGGAAAAAACGAGCGGGCATACTCAACTAAGATAGGATCTTTAGCTGTTTTCTCCGTATCTGATGTAGCTTCTTTAGTCGTATTTTTGCGTCTTGCTGGAGCCCATAACCAACTATCTAAAGCCCAAACTGTACCTGTAATTGCCGCAGCAATCACCATAACTGTAGGAAAATCTAGGTACATTTAATTAAACTGTCCTATATAAATAAATGAAATATCTTAGGGATAATCTAAGGATAGATGATAGCGTTATTTGACAGTTTTTTTCCCTACATTTAACACTGCAAGAAATGCTTCTTGAGGGATTTCTATAGATCCAATTTGTTTCATACGCTTCTTTCCTGCTTTTTGTTTTTCTAACAATTTACGTTTACGAGTAATATCTCCACCATAACACTTAGCTGTTACATTTTTTCGTAGTGCTTTTACTGTAGTGCGGGAAATAATGTGGGCACCAATAGCTGCCTGAATAGCTATATCAAAGAGCTGCCTTGGAATCAGTTCTTTCATTTTTTCTGCAAGCTCTCTTCCTCTGTGATGAGCTTGATCTTTATGCACAATTAAAGAAAGTGCATCGACACGCTCATTATTAATGAGTAAATCTAATTTTACCAAATTTGCTGCTTGAAATCGCAGAAAGTGATAATCAAGAGAGGCATAACCACTACTTACAGATTTAAGTCGCTCAAAAAAATCAAGTACTGCTTCACTTAAAGGCAATTCATAACAAAGGGAAATTTGGTTTCCTAAATATTGAAGCTGCTTTTGTAACCCTCTTTTTTCTTCACAAAGACTAATTACCGCACCGACATATTGTTGAGATACTAAAATATCAGCTTGTATAATAGGTTCTCTTATTTCTGCAATAGATCCAGACTCAGGCAGTAATGCTGGATTATCAATTCGCAAAATATTACCTTTACTGGTCAGTACTTCATAAACTACCGTAGGAGCAGTAGTAATTAAATCTACATTGTATTCTCGCTCCAACCGCTCTTGGATAATTTCCATATGGAGCATCCCTAGGAATCCACAGCGAAACCCAAAACCTAGCGCTTGAGAGGTTTCGGGCTCGTAAAATAATGCTGCATCATTAAGACGAAGTTTGGCAAGAGATTCTCTTAAATCCTCATAAGAATCAGAACTAATAGGAAATAATCCAGAAAAAACTTGGGGTTTTACAGATTTAAACCCTGGTAATGGCTTAATTCCAACTTGTCCAGCATTAGTTATGGTATCTCCCACTGGAGCACCATCTATTTCTTTAATTCCCGCAATAATATAGCCAACCCCTCCTGCTGAAAGCTGAGTAATTTCTCTAGGTTTAGGTGTAAAAATACCTATTTTTTCTACTTGATACTGCTGTCCAGTCGATAAAATTATGATTTTGTCTTTAGGATAAATACATCCATCTACAATTCGAATTAGAGAAACAACGCCTAAATAGTTATCAAACCAAGAATCAATAATTAATGCTCGCAAAGGAGCTAAAGGATTACCTTGGGGAGGGGGAATTTTACGAATAAGTACTGCTAAAAGTGCATCTATCCCTAATCCTGTTTTTGCACTTACTTGTAATGCATCGGTAGCATCAATACCAATAATTTCTTCAATTTCTTGGCAAACTCGATCAGGTTCAGCAGAAGGTAGATCAATTTTATTTAATACAGGAACAACTTCTAAACCTTGTTCTATCGCAGTATAACAATTTGCAACGCTTTGAGCTTCAACTCCTTGAGAAGCATCTACAACTAATAAAGCCCCTTCACAAGCAGCCAATGATCTAGATACTTCATACGAGAAATCTACATGTCCTGGGGTATCAATAAAATTCAGGTCATAAACATTCCCTTCCATTTCATACTGCAAGGATACACTATGGGCTTTAATAGTAATTCCTCGCTCCCTTTCTAAATCCATAGAGTCAAGTACTTGCTCTGCCATTTCCCGTTCCGCCAATCCGTGGCAGATCTGAATAAATCGATCTGCAATTGTAGATTTACCATGGTCAATATGAGCAATAATGGAAAAGTTACGAATATTTTTCATACTTGAAATAAGTAGAATGACTCATAGGAACAATAATAAAATACCGACTAGTAGAAATAGCCCAGTATCTAGCCGGTATTCTGTAAAGTTAAGTAAAAAGGTTAATAATAATTTAATTTGGTACTTTAAGTGCAATAAATATCGAAGTATTCTCACCCCGCTGTATCAACACCGGTACTTTTTTACCTGAAGGCAGTTTCTTAGCTATTTCCTGAAATTGTTTAATATCGCTTATTTCTACACTATTAATTTTGAGGATAATATCACCATTTTGAATTCCAGCATCTAAAGCAGGTCCTTCTTTTACCTCAGTAACTTGTACGCCAGTGCTTAAATTTAAATAAGCTTTTTGCTCACCGGTTAAATCAGATACTTCAATAGCAAGGCGTTTTTCAGTCACTTGACCATGTTTACCTACCGTTTTTTGTAGTTCCTCTTCCTCAGGCAATTTCCCCACTTTAATTTTAATATTTTTCTGCTTACCTTCCCGTAAGATATCCATACTGACAGGATCGCCAATCTTTGTTTGCCCTACTAATGGGGGTAAGGATGATGAGCGTGAAATGGGTTTATTATTAAAACTTAGGATAATATCGCCAAGCTTAACCCCTGCTTTTGCAGCAGGACTATCAGGAAGTATTTTAGCAACTAAAGCTCCTTGCGGTTTTTCTAACCCAAAGGACTCTGCAAGTTCTTGAGTAACATCTTGAATAATAACCCCAAGCCAGCCTCGTGTCACTTGACCATTCTCTTTAAGTTGCTCAACAGCACGCATAGCTACATCGATGGGTATAGCAAAGGATAACCCCATAAACCCACCCGTACGGCTATAAATTTGAGAATTAATCCCTATCACTTCTCCAGCTAGATTAAATAGAGGTCCTCCTGAATTACCAGGGTTAATCGCTACGTCTGTTTGAATAAAAGGAATGTAACTCTCTTCAGGCAAACTTCTACCTACTGCACTAACAATACCTGCGGTAGCTGAATAATCAAACCCAAAAGGAGATCCTATAGCAAGTACCCATTCTCCTACTTTAAGTTGATTTGAATCTCCATATTTTAAAGTAGGCAAATTTCCTGCCTCAACTTTTAATAGACCAAGATCACTACGAGCATCGCTACCTACTACCTTAGCTTCCAGTTCTCTACGGTCACTGAAACGTACAATAATCGCATCTGCATCACGAATAACATGATAATTAGTAATGATATATCCATCAGAGGAAATAACAAATCCAGATCCTAGAGAATGAGTTTCAAATTGCTCGGGGCTTTCTTGCTCATTTGGATTACCAAAAAAGTGATGGAAAAAATCCTCAAAAGGACTACCCTTTGGAACTGGGGGAAAGCCATGAGGTAATCCAGCATTTTTTCTTGAAACTTTTTGGGTAGTGCTAATATTAACCACTGCTGGTCCATTCTGCTCAACTAGCTTTGTAAAATCTGGTAAATTTTGTACTTGTGCCTCTACCTTATAAGTAGTGCTACTGATTAATAGTAATATCGAAAAAAATATCTGTTGCTTATTAAAAAAAAACTTCATAATATTTGCTCCTAATATTCCTCTCTAGGAAGGATGAATAAACCATATTTTAAAGAGTAGAATGGGAAAAAGTAAAATATAGGGATTCTCTTACTTTAATAAAAATGAAGAGTAACTAAGCTTACTATATATAAGTTTATCCTCTGTAATTTGGATTATATTCTAATTAATATAACGAATAGATTTACCAATTTTCTCTACAGCTGCGTGGGGAATATCCCCTACCACAGTAAGATAATGTTTTGATAAGGTAGTGCCATAGGCATTAATAGCTCCTAAGGTTGAAAAACCATGTAAGTGACTTTGATGGTTATCAATCGCACTTTCGATAAATACAGAAACAGATCCCAATCCATCTGAATAAGCCAAGTGCTCTACTGGTATCTGACTATTGGGTAATAGGTGTTTCCCATAGGCAACTAGGGTAAATCCTAGAGGTAACCAGTCTATCTTCCAATGACTCTCTTCCTGACTTTCTAGATCGGATTTTATAGATTTATCTTCTCTTTTCTGGGAAACCCTCTTTCCTACAATTGTAGGTAATAACTCTTGCTGAGAGATTTGAGTAGGCAATGATAAAGAGATAAACATAACCTGCTCAAGGGGGCGATTGTCTTCTCCTATCATAATACTCTTAAGTAATAAGCCTGTATTTGGATCAACCCAAAGGTGATATCCATAACGGTAAGGATCGCTAGGAATTACAATAATTTCTTGTGTTTCTCTGCCAGCTACTCTGTTTTTTTTTCCTATAGAAAATTGATAGTATTTAGATATATCTTTTAGTTTTTTCGAAAAATTCCTTAAGAAATTATTCCCACTATGGAAATCCCCCTCAATATTTTCTTTTCTATTAGGAAAGATATGGGTGATAGATTCCTTATCTCGAATGATTTCTCTAGGAGGGCCATTCAAGGAAGTTAACCGCTCATATTCTCCATATTTATCCACTTTATGAACAACATGAATGGCTTTTAGTTGATCATTGCGTAAATAAACAAAAACCCCTTTATAATTTAGATGGGTTGATGCGTATTCCATTTGATTAATCAAGGACAATGCAGAATTAGAAGTACTAGAATCTGCAACGGCTATTGAATATGGAGCAATCACCACAATAATAGTGAGCAGTTTAAAATATCTGTTACTGGTGATCTTCATAAGAAACAATTCGCCCATAACCAAGTATACCCGATGTATCAATATACTCAGTATGGTTCACCAAATAAGTGTTTAGTTGCTGTTTTACCTCAGGATCGGGAGCTGTCCAGCGAGTATTATTCACACTAATAGTAGGGCTCGTATTAAGATTTGATATACTCTGTGCTGCTAAATCAATTGATTCTGTTTTTAGTAAAATCGATTGATTCAACAAGGTATGTAATCCGAATGTGATTACACTGAGTGAGGCTGCAACGGCTAATCCTAATGAGGAAATTTGTTTTAAGTTTAACTTTCCAAATAAAGTAGATTGCTTATATTTTTGTTTATCTTCCTGAACTGGAATGAAAAAAGTAGGTTCAGATTCTAAAGCTTCAGAAATTCTTATAGAAAGATCAAGAGAAGGATCGTTTGATAAATTCCTTTGCATAGAATCCCTAATAAAATGATAGTGCTGCCAGTGATTACGAACTAGGTTATCATTTTTAAATGATAACAACACCAAATCCAATTCTTCTACTGGAAGCTCTCCATCCATAAGTGCTGATAATTGTTCATTAATGCAATTGCTCATAATATATTCAACCTTTTATGGCTATAAATCTAAAAAAATATTACTAGGTAAAATGTGCTAAAAAAGGATTAATTTTTTCATCAATTGCCTCCCTTGCTCGGAAAATTCTAGAACGCACAGTACCAATGGGACAATCCATAACTTCAGCAATTTCAGCATAACCTAAACCCTCTAGCTCACGCAAAATAATTGCCGTGCGTAGTTCATCTGGTAACTCATTAATTGTTTTATCTATTGTTTGTGCAATTTCATCTCGGATTAATAAATGCTCCGGAGTAGCCTGATCCTTTAAGTATGTTTCAGCAACATAATCTTTAATATCTGTATCATTTTCAAGGGGATACCGATTTTGTACAATTAAGTAATTTTTGGCAGTATTAATTGCGATACGATATAGCCAAGTATAAAATGCACTTTCACCTCGAAAGCGAGGTAGAGCCCTATAGGCTTTGATAAAAGTTTCCTGTGCTATATCTAATGCATCCCCTGAATCACGTATATAATGGGAAATAAGCCTTAATATTTTTTGTTGATATTTTAAAACCAGCATATCAAATGCTTTTTTATCTCCACGCTGAACACGCTGAACTAGATCATAATCAACTTGTCTCTCGCTCATTGCAGTTGCTAATTTATCTTATGGATAAATAAACTCGATCGATCCTATCAGCATCAGAGATATCTCTACTATTAAACAGTTCGCAATACATATACACTAACTTTTTACATATCTATTTATCTTAACTATCTTATACTGAATTTATTTAATGATCTGGTTTCAAAAGACCTAGTATAGTGATTATTTTCAAATGATTCGTAATTATGATGTATTAGTTATTGGAAGCGGTTCCGCAGGGTTAACCCTTGCTCTTCACTTAGAATCAAAGCTCAAAATAGCTGTTTTAGCAAAACGTAATCTTGAAGAAGGTGCTAGTCTCTATGCTCAAGGAGGTATTTCGGTAGTTTTAGATAAAAAAGATTCTATCCAATCTCACATAGAAGACACTACACGTACAGGGGTTGGACTATGTTATCAAGAAACAGTTCAGTTTACAGTAGAACAAGCTAAAAGTGCAATTGATTGGCTCATTCAAGAAGGTACTATATTTACTCGAGATAAAAGTACTAAAACTCACTACCATCTAACTCAAGAGGGAGGCCATAGTCATCGCCGAGTAATTCATGCTGCAGACGCTACTGGATGGGTAGTAGAGACTAAGCTAGCAGAACTTGTAAAGCAACGTCCAAATATTGAACTTTTTGAGAACCATATTGCGATTGATTTACTCACTCAGCATAGATTAGGTAGTTATGCTAAAAATAATCAATGTTTAGGGGCTTATGTTTTTAATACTACTACAAACAAGGTAGATACTTTTAGTGCACGTTATGTAGTTATTGCTACAGGTGGTGCAGGAAAAGCCTATTTATATACCAGTAATCCTGATGTATGCACTGGAGATGGGATAGCTATGGGTTGGCGTGCTGGATGTAGAGTAGCCAATATGGAATTTATCCAATTTCACCCCACTTGTCTTTACCATCCTAACGCTAAATCATTTCTGATTACTGAAGCCTTGAGGGGAGAAGGAGGACAGTTACTATTACCTGATGGTCATTCATTTATGCATCTTTTTGATGAACGTAAAGAACTAGCACCTCGAGATATTGTCGCTCGTGCTATTGATCATCAAATGAAACGATTGGGTATTGATCATGTTTATTTGAGTATTAGCCATAAACCTGAATCTTTTATTCGCCAAAACTTTCCAACTATCTATACTCGTTGTTTAGAGTTTGGAATCGACATTACTAAAGATCCTATCCCTGTAGTACCCGCTGCTCATTATACTTGTGGTGGATTAATGACAAATCTTTATGGTCAAACTGATCTTCCAAATCTCTATGCGATTGGAGAGACAGCACACACAGGGCTTCACGGAGCAAATCGGATGGCAAGCAATTCTTTGTTAGAGTGCCTTGTGTTTGCTAGATCTGCTGCAAGCCATATAAATCGGAATATTATTCACATGCCTCAGCCCGAAAATTTGCCTCTTTGGGATGAAAGTCAAGTTATTGACTCAGAAGAGGAAGTTGTTGTTGCCCATAATTGGGATGAACTACGTCGTTTTATGTGGGATTATGTAGGTATAGTACGGACTGTAAAGCGGCTTGAAAGAGCAAAGCACCGTATTGATTTATTAATGCGAGAAATATCTGATTACTATAGTAATTTTTGTATTACTCATGACTTAATTGAACTTAGAAATTTAGCTACCGTAGCTGATTTAATTATTCTCTCAGCGTTAGATCGAAAAGAAAGTCGAGGCTTGCACTATATTTTAGACTACCCTAATCAAGCTAAGGTAGCTAAAGATACTATCCTTATTCCAAAAGATTATTATGCTACGCACTATTCTAGAAATGAGTAAGCCATAAACGTACTCGTAACTTTCTAAAAGAGGTTTGATTCACATTATCCTTAAGTAAAATAACATAAATAGGTTGCCAGCTAGAAGCTGTCTTAAAATTCAGAATTACTAAATATGTACTGATAAAGCTATTAGCTAATAACTCACCAGTATAGCTTATTCCATTTTTTTGAACTAAACACCAAGTATCTTTCTGTTCCCAAATAAGCTGAGTAATCGAATCGAGATAGGAAAGAAAAGCGTATCTTTTAATACTCTTAAATAAACTTACCCCTATAAGAATAAGGATAACTATGTGCAGCTGCCAAGAAAAATCTAAGAAACTTAAAGCAGCTAATGCAATACTATGTATAAAAACTAAGTAAAGCTCTAGAATTTTGGAAGGGGATAAATTAAGGTATAGAGGTGTTGCATACACAGCGCAGTATAAAATAAACGAATATTTCCAGTATCTATTTAGTATAAGAAATATAGATAATATTTATAAATAGAGGGGCAGATAGAAAACAACTTCTGCCCCATGCTAGAAGAAGGTTACTGTAGTCTAGTCTAATATCATTGGTATCGACATTAAAAATAATAATACCGAATTAAAGCATAGCACTACACCATAGTTTATTCTATGTTCAATTCCTCTCTAAGGAATGCTATCAATTTATTTGATCACTTCCTGAAGGAAAAGCTTTAAAGCGTAGATAGCTTTTAGCAGGTACTTGAATCTGTTCACCTGTTCTAGGATTTCTTGCTTTTCTTGCATCCATATGTTTAGCGTAAAATTTACCTAAACTACTAAGCCGAACCTCTTCTCCCTCTTTTAGACTAGTAACGATCTGATCTTTGAAGGCAGCAATAATACTCTCTACTTGATTTTGTTCAATCTCTGTCTGCTTTGCGATACGAGTTGCGAGCTCTTTCTCTCCAATTGCATGAGCTGATGTAGAGACTAAGATCACTAGCGATAAAAGTAAAATGGTTTTTTTCATTATTTTCTCCTTTTTTTATTAATTAAAACTAAATTCTTAGTTCTTATGGATACATAGGATTTATCTTTTCAACTCCTAAATATAAAACAGTAAGTAATACAAGCACTGCTATAAACCCCCATAACATCATATCTTGGTAGATATTTATCCAAAAACTAATTAATACAAGTAAAATATTAACACCACTAATTGCAGCAACAATTCTTGAATGAGACCATCCTGCTTGGTGCAACCGCTGATAAGCATGGGAGCGATGTGCCTTATACCAACTATCTCCTGCTAAAAATCGGCGTATTAAAGTAAGAGTTGTATCAAACCAAAATATGCTATAAATAATCACCCATAATAACAAAGGGATATTAAAGCAAAATTTTCCTACAAGTGCAAAACCTGCAATGAGAAACCCTAAAAAGCCACTTCCCCCATCTCCCATAAATATACGAGCAGTAGGGAAATTCCATAGTAAAAATCCTAAAATCACTGTAGTTAATACCCAAGCAAGAAAGGCTAGATCTTTTGCTCCGGATTGCCACAGCCAGTAGCTTCCTGCCATAAAGATAAAACAAGCCTCTATTCCGGCAAGACCATTAATACCATCCATAAAGTTAAAGAGGTTAATAGACCAGACAATTACTAATCCAAATAACCCTAACCCAATGTAGCTAAAATGTGCTGATTGGTTAGAATATAAAATTAATCCATATATGGTTATGAAAGCAGCAGTAACATGTACTAAAAATCGCCAGATAGGTTGAATATCACAGCAGTCGTCTCCAAATCCAACCACAACCACTAAAATTGCACCTGGGAGTAAAACTAAGTGTTGTATGGGTATACCTATACCCGTAACCCAAATAAGTAAAGCTATAACCAACCATAGCCCAGCAAATACAACTCCTCCCCCTCTAGGAGTAGGTAAGCTATGGGAAGATCTTGCGTTAGGAATATCTACCCATTTTTTAGTAAGTGCATAGTAGCGAAAACGTCCTACCAGAACCCAAGATAAAAGAAATAATAGGAGTAATAATTCTATTAAGAAAAACACCATAGGTAATGGAGTTAATAATATAATCTATAGGTTAGGAATAATTGCTCTAGATCTTAATAGATTAATCACTTGGTGCGCACTATTTTCTATGCTCTGAGTATAGGTATTGACTATTAGTTCAGGGTTATTTGGTATTTCATAAGGAGAAGAAATACCCGTAAAATCTGGAATTTCTCCAGCTCGAGCTCGCCGATAAAGGCCTTTAACATCCCGTTGTTCACAAATAGCAAGAGGGGCTTGACAATAAATCTCTAGAAAATCATCTCCCATTAAATTTCTTGCCCTTTGTCGATCTTCATGAAATGGAGAAATAAAAGCAGTAAGTATAATTATTCCTGATTCTATAAATAACTTACACATTTCGCTAATACGTCGAATATTTTCAGTGCGTTCTGTTTTTGAAAATCCTAAATCTGCACAAAGACCGTGGCGTACATTATCTCCATCCAGAACAAAAGTACGGCATTGTAATTCAGCAAGTTGAGCTTCAACAGCATGGGCTAAGGTAGATTTTCCAGCTCCAGACAGACCTGTGAACCATAAGGTAGCACTTTTATGCTTATTGATTTGTTCTCTATGAGTACGTGTTACGGTAGATTGGTGCCAAACAATATTTTTGGTTGGTATATTCATAAATTTATTTGTAAAATTTATTATTTAAATAAATATTTAACTCTATAATAATCTAAGGTAATTTCCTAATTTTAATCTTAGAAAAATAGCCCATTTTATCTTTAAACTACTAATATATTTTAATCAAGATTAATATATGTATCTACAACCTATTATTTTATCGGGCGGATCTGGTACTCGCTTATGGCCTCTTTCTAGAGAGCACTTTCCTAAGCAATTACTCTCCTTGGTTGGAGAACACACTATGATCCAAGATACTATCTTGCGCATTTGTAGCTTAGAGAATGTATTATCCCCTGTAATCGTATGCAATAAAGAGCACCGATTTCTAGTTGCAGAACAAATGCGACAAATTGATATCACGCCCCAACAGCTTATTTTAGAACCTAGCGGTCGTAATACTGCTCCAGCACTTACCTTAGCAGCACTATCAGTATTAGATAAAAGAGAAGATTGTATTTTACTTGTAATGCCTGCTGATCATGTAATTAGAGATATTGAATCTTTTCATCAATGCATTACTTTAGGACATCAACTTGCCGAAAAAAATCACCCAGTAGCATTTGGAGTAGCACCTACCCACCCTGAATCTGGCTATGGCTACATTGAAGTAGGTGAAAGCATTACAGAAAATGCAATACTTCCTACTGCTTTTAAGCTGCAATCTTTTAAGGAAAAACCAGATAGGCAAACTGCACAGTTCTATTTAGAAACAAAGCGCTATTTATGGAACAGTGGTATGTTTATGTTTAAAGCATCTATATGGATAGAGAAAATTTCTACCTATACACCAAAAGTCCTGCAAGCTTGTACTCAAGCGATAGATAAAGGAACTCAGGATGGAGATTTTTTTCGAGTGGAGTCAGTAGCTTTTAGCTCATGCCCTAGTGATTCTATTGATTATGCAGTCATGGAGAAATTAACTGATCAGGAAGATAGTACATTCTTTCCAGTTGTTATTTCTTTGGAAGCAGGTTGGTCTGATGTAGGCGCTTGGCCAAGTTTGCTTGAAGCCAGTACCCGTGATGAACAGGGTAATTTAGCCAAAGGAGATATTTATCTCGATTCTACGCAAAATTCATTGATATTTGCAGAAAACCGAATGGTTGCTGCTATTGGGCTAAAGGATACTATGGTAGTTGAGACTTCAGATGTAGTTTTAGTGGTTCATAAAGACTACGCTCAGAATGTAAAGAATATTGTTGCTCAGTTAAAAAAAGAAAATAGAGAAGAATATATTAGCCATCGAAAAGTCTATCGCCCTTGGGGATATTATGAAAGTATAGACTTTGGATCTCGCTTTCAAGTTAAACGCATTATGGTCAATCCAAATGCCTCTTTATCATTACAAATGCATCATCATCGAGCAGAACATTGGATTGTAGTAAGTGGTACTGCCCGAGTAATACGAGACAACGAAGTGGCTTTACTTTCTGAGAACCAATCTACTTATATTCCTTTAGGAATAAAGCATCGTTTAGAAAATCCAGGTAAAGTTCCCCTTGAAATTATTGAAGTGCAATCAGGAAGCTATCTTGGAGAAGATGATATTGTCCGTTTTGAAGATCACTACGGGCGTACAAAGTAGAAATCTTACTATTTAATACATACCTGTCTGAATTTTAGCCGCATCCGACATCATACTATAACTCCAGGGTGGATCAAAAACTACCTCTGTATAAACTTCTCTTACTCCATGAATAGCTTCTACTTTTTCTTTAATATCTTGTACAAGTACCTCTCCCATACCACATCCGGGAGCAGTTAAGGTAATTTTAATATCTACTCGCCGCTCACTATCGTTGAATTTAGTAACAATACACTCATAGACTAAGCCTAAATCTACGATATTAATAGGGATTTCAGGATCATAACAAGTCCTTAATTGATCCCAGATAAGTTTTTCAACCTCTTCATCTGAAGTACCCTCAAGTGTCTGTGGGCCTTTCTCAAGTTCTAATCCTAAGGCATCTGCATCTTTACCAGAAATTCTAGCAAGATTACCGTTGACATAAACTGTATAACTACCTCCTAAGTTTTGAGCAATAGCTACCTTAGTGTCTTTAGGAATGATGATTCTATCTGCACTAGGCACTAGGACTGCTTCACAATCTCGAGTAAGGGGAATAGGATCTCGGTTGTACATAAATTCTCCTACTATAAGCTTATTCAGTAGTTACTACTGCTATTTTATGGCTTAATGCTGAATCAAAGGTATGCCAAGCAAGAGTGGCACATTTAACTCGCATAGGAAATTCTTTTACACCAGCCAATACCTCTAATTTTCCTAGTGATTCTATTTCCTCTGCATGGACGTGCTCGTGAGTCATCAGATGGTGGAATTGCTTAAATAACTCTTTCGCTTCTTTCTCATCTTTACCTTTAAGGGCTTCTGTCATTAGAGATGCAGAGGACATGGAAATTGCACAGCCATCTCCTTGAAAACTAATATCTTCAATTGTGTTACCATCCATTTTAAGAAATACGGTAATACGATCACCACATAAGGGATTATGACCATCCGCATAAAAATCAGCATTTTCCATAGGATGGAAATTTCTTGGATTTTTTCGGTGATCTAAAATAATTTCTTGATATAGACTCTCTAACGTGCTCATTGTCATTGATTTATCCTAATAATTTTTGAAGGTGTTGAATTCCAGAAGCTAAAGAATCGATTTCAATCTTCGTATTATAAAAAGCAAGAGAAGCTCTTGCAGTTGCAGGAACTGTAAAATAATCCATAATAGGCTGAGCACAATGATGACCTGTGCGAATCGCAATCCCTTCATGATCTAAAATAGTGCCAATATCATGGGGATGAATTTTTTCTAGAGTAAAAGAGAGTACGCCTACTTTATGCTGAGCAGTACCAATCAAGCGTAGGGTTGGAATTTCACTAAGTACTCCTACTGCATAAGCTAAAAGTTCTTGCTCATAAGAATCGATGGTTTCCATACCAATATCGCTTAGATAGTCAATAGCAACCCCAAGACCAATAGCACCTACTATATGAGGTGTTCCTGCTTCAAATTTATAGGGAAGATTATTGTAAATAGTTTTATCGAAGCTTACGGATAAAATCATATCTCCTCCTCCTTGATAGGGAGGCATCGCTTCTAAATGATCTTTCTTACCATACAGGATTCCTATTCCTGTAGGGCCACACATTTTATGGGCAGAGAAAGTATAAAAATCACAGTTAAGATCTTGTACATCTACAGGAAGATGAGGAATTGCTTGGGCACCATCAAGAATTACAGGAGTACCGTTGTGATGGGATAATTCAATAATCTTTTTTACTGGATTAATTGTACCTAACGCATTAGATACATGGGTAACAGCTACAATAGATGTTTTAGGGGATAAGAGTGCTTTAAATTCATCTAGTAGCAGCTCTCCAGACTCATTAATTGGTGCTACTTTTAATATCGCACCTGTTTGCTCGCATAAAATTTGCCAAGGTACTAGATTGGAGTGATGCTCCATATAGGAAATTAAAATCTCATCTCCTGATTTTAAACGGCTACGACCAAAAGTTTGAGCAACTAAATTAATCGCTTCTGTAGTACTGCGGACAAAAATAATTTCTTCTCTATAAGCTGCATTAATAAAATGCTTAACTTTATCCCTTGCCCCTTCATATGCTTTAGTAGATCGCTCACTTAATTGATGTACCGCACGATGGATATTTCCATTATCTTGACGGTAATAATGATCAATAGCTTCTATTACCTGTCTTGGCTTTTGCATAGTAGCTGCATTGTCCAAGTACACGAGAGGCTTACCATAAATTTCTTGGTGAAGAATAGGGAAATCAGAACGTATCCTTTCTACATCAAATTGAGATGGGTTTGTTTTCACTTTTGTCATCGTCATAACTAATTCTGCTCTATTTCTCTAGAAGAAATTGGGCATTTATCTGGCTTTTAATATGCTTTCGAATAGAGATAAAGGGAATTTTATCCACTACCTCTTCACTAAATGCAGTAATCAGTAGTTGATAGGCAAGCTCTTCAGGTATACCTCGAGTGCGAAGATAAAAAATTTGATTTTTATCGAGCTGCCCTACAGTTGCTCCATGAGTACACTTCACATCATCTGCATAAATTTCAAGCTCTGGTTTGGTATCTATTTCCGAATCTTTAGATAAGAGGAGATTGTGATTAGCTTGTTGAGCATCTACTTTTTGAGTATTAGGGTGTACTACTACTCTGCCATTAAATACAGCACAAGATTTATCATTGAGTATCCCTTTATAGTATTCCTTGCTTGTAGTATGCGACTGTTCATGGCTAATTTGTGTATGGTTATCTACATGGCGTACTCCATTGAGTAGATATAACCCATCTAGACTTGTGTGGGCTCCTTGACCTGCAAGTACACTATAAATATCAGTGCGGGCTAGTTGACCACCTAGGGCAATATTTCGAGAGATAAATTGAGAATCTTCTTGTTGCTGTACTTCTATAGTGGAAATATGAAAGCTCTTCTTTGATTCTTCTTGTAATTTAATATGTTCAAGTTTAGCACCTCTACTTAAAAGAGCATGAGTAACTGTATTAGTAAAATACACATTCTCGTCCAGCCCTATGTAATGCTCAACAATAGAAAGCTCACTTTCTGGTTCGAGAATAATAAGGTTCCGAAGATGAGTTGCAACTGTTTCTTTTTGATTACTAGTAATAAATAAAAGGTGTACAGGTTTTGATACAACTGTTTTAGTAGGTAAATAGAAATAAGTACCTTCAGCAAGAAAGGCAGTATTCAACACAGTGAAAGATTGGCTACTATCTGTGCTGGTTAGTACTTCTCGTATTTTTTCTTCCTGGCTATTTAATCCATGGGATAAGCTATCTATTACTGCTCCTGGGGGTAATTCTTTAATATTAGAGAGCTCAGAGATGAAATATCCATCTAAAAACACTAAATGGAAAAAAGAATCTTCTTCAAAAAAATATTGTTGATACCTACTGATTTGCTCTAACGGAAATGCAGTAGGAGAAACAGAGGTAAATTGAGATTCGGCTAAAGAGCGTACTGAGGTATATTTCCAATTTTCCTCTTTAGTTGTAGGAAGTCCAAGGGAGATAAAGTCATCTAAAGCTTTATGTCGTAGCTTTTGAAGCCAACTTAATTGAGCTCCTCCTAACAAGCTAGGTTCTAGATTAGAGTAGCTATCCAGATAAGTTTTCCAAGTTTCTGTAATTAAGCTCATACTGAAATTGCCTTTAAGTGTGCCCACTATTTTGTTCGATAACCCAGCCATAGCCCTTTTTTTCAAGCTCTAACGCAAGATCTTTTTTCCCAGATTTTATTATTTTTCCTTGATAAAGCACATGTACATAATCAGGTACAATGTAATCCAAGAGTCGTTGATAATGAGTTACGAGTATAATCCCTCGTTCTGGATTTCTTAGAGCATTAATTCCATCGGAGACAATTTTTAGTGCATCAATATCTAGACCAGAATCTGTTTCATCTAAAATAGCGAGGGTAGGCTCTAAAATAGCCATTTGTAATATTTCATTACGCTTTTTCTCTCCCCCAGAAAATCCGTCATTAACCGCTCGTTGGAGAAACGTTTCATCCATTTTTACAAGCTTCATTTTTTCTCGAGCAAGTGCTAAAAAATCAATAGCATCTAATTCTTTTAGCCCTTGATGTTTACGAATACTATTGAGTGCAGTTCTGAGCAAATATACATTGCTAACTCCAGGGATCTCAACTGGGTACTGAAATCCTAAAAAAATCCCTTCACATGCCCGTTCTTCGGGCATTAAGTCTAGTAAATTTTTTTCTTTATAGGAAACCTCTCCATCAGTTACCTCATAACCTTCCTTCCCTGCTAAGATACTGGCAAGAGTACTTTTTCCAGACCCATTAGGTCCCATAATAGCGTGCACTTCCCCTACGCTAATATGTAAATCAATACCTTTTAAAATGGGCTTTTCGCCAATACTGGCATGCAAATTTTTAATCGTTAGCATATTAATTAATCCCTTAATAATTTTTAGACTCTACTATCAACCCACAGTACCTTCTAGGCTAACACTCATTAGATTTTGAGCTTCTACTGCAAATTCCATAGGCAATTCTTTAAATACTTGCTTGCAAAATCCGTTGACGATCATAGAAACCGCATCTTCAGGAGAAATCCCTCTTTGTTGACAATAAAAGAGCTGATCTTCACTAATTTTAGAAGTAGATGCTTCATGTTCAATTTGAGCTGAAGGATGTTTTACTTCAATATAGGGAAAAGTATGAGCACCACAGGTACTACCTAGGAGTAGAGAGTCGCATTGAGTATAGTTACGAGCGCCCTCTGCGCTAGGGGCTACTCTCACTAAGCCTCGGTAAGTGTTTTGCCCTTTGCCTGCAGATATTCCTTTAGAAATTATAGTACTGCGACTATTTTTACCAATATGGATCATCTTCGTTCCCGTATCAGCCTGCTGGAAATTATTAGTTAAGGCAACAGAATAAAACTCTCCTACAGAGTTATCTCCTTGCAAAATGACGCTAGGGTATTTCCAAGTAATAGCTGATCCTGTTTCTACCTGAGTCCAACAAATTTTAGAATTTTTTCCTCGGCATGCCCCACGCTTAGTCACAAAATTATAAATACCCCCTCGACCCTCTTCATCCCCAGGGTACCAATTCTGAACGGTAGAGTATTTAATTTGAGCATTACCTAGTGCAACTAACTCTACTACTGCAGCATGAAGTTGATTCTCATCTCGCATTGGTGCAGTACACCCTTCTAGATAACTTACATAAGCACCCTCATCTGCAATGATAAGGGTTCGTTCAAATTGTCCAGTTTGTGCAGCGTTGATTCTAAAATAAGTAGATAGTTCCATAGGGCAACGCACGCCTTTGGGTACATAGACAAAGGATCCATCACTGAATACCGCTGAATTTAAGGCAGCATAGAAATTATCCCGAGTGGGTACTACACTACCCAAGTATTTTTTCACTAGCTCAGGATATTCCCTAACTGCTTCAGAGAAGGGGCAAAAAATAACACCTGCCTCTCCTAGTTTCTTTTTAAAAGTGGTAGCAACAGAAACACTATCAAACACCGCATCTATCGCAACGCCAGCAAGTTTTGCTCGTTCGTGAAGAGGAACCCCTAATTTTTCATAAGTTTTTAGTAACTCAGGATCCACCTCATCCAAACTTTTAGGGGCATCTTTTTTAGGCTTTGGTGCGGAGTAGTAAATAATATCTTGATAATTTATTGGTGGATAATGCACATGAGCCCAATCAGGGTGTTCCATTTTCAACCAATCACGATAGGCATTAAGACGCCACTCTAGCATAAATGCAGGTTCATTTTTTTTAGCGGAAAGGGCACGGATAGTATTTTCGTTTAATCCCGGAGGAAGCGACTCCGATTCAATATCAGTTATAAAACCTGCACTATACTGCCGATTAGTAAAATCTTCTGCTTTTAAAATTGCACTTGACATTATTTTATTCCTAATAAAATCAACTTTTATCTATAAAAATCTAATTAATGCTGAGTTGATCACTTAATAAATAAGGGTTAGCTGGATGTTCTTTTACTGGCCGAACCATATCAGATAATTTAACCTTAGAAAGGGATTCGTAAATAGCTCGATTAATGTATTTCCAATGAATCCGAGTAGTACAATAAGACTCTTGTTTACACTTCCCTGGCATGTTAATGCAACTGGTCAATCCAATAGGTCCTTCAAATATGGTAATAATTTCTATGATGGAAATTTCTGCTGGAGGCTTAGCTAAATGGTAGCCTCCTTGTACTCCTCGAGTAGAAGTAAGTAACCGTGCTCGAGTAAGCTGTTTTAAAATTTTACTTACCGTAGGTAGTGGTATCCCTATTTGGGAGGCTAAATTAGCTGTAGTGCATTGCTCACTAGGATCTATTGCTAAGTGAGTCATAATTACAATACTGTAATCGGCCATTTTACTCATACGTAACATATGAAATTTCCAATCCTAATTTAGGACTATTATAGTCCTATTTAAGCTTAAAACAAGTATTTTTAATGAATCTATAACTTTAACCTTATGAAAGAATTTAAAAAAAATTAAGCTGAAAAATTGAAAAGAATCAGGTAAAGTAAAAGCATTTCAATATAATTTGACTAAGAAAATATTAAAAATATAAATAACTATGCTTAATTATAAAATTGCCCCTTCTATATTATCTGCGGATTTTGCTCGTCTTGGGGATGATGTACATGCTGTACTCAAAGCAGGTGCAGATATCGTACATTTTGACGTGATGGATAACCATTATGTACCTAATTTAACGATAGGCCCTTTAGTATGTAAAGCACTCAGAGATTATGGAATCACTGCTGAAATTGATGTGCACTTAATGGTTAAGCCTGTAGATCGGATTATTCCTGATTTTGCAAAAGCAGGGGCAAATTATATTACTTTCCATCCTGAAGGATCAGAGCATATCGACCGAAGTCTACAGCTCATTCATGATCATGGTTGTAAAGCAGGGCTAGTTTTTAATCCTGCTACCTCCTTAGATCATCTAAAGTATGTGTTGGATAAAGTAGATATGATATTAATCATGTCTGTAAATCCAGGTTTCGGAGGACAATCTTTCATCCCTTCAGCACTAGATAAACTTAGAGAGGCACGAAAAATTATTGAGGAAAGTGGTCGTCCAATTCATCTTGAAATTGATGGGGGAGTAAAGGTGGATAATATTCGAGAAATTGCAGAGGCAGGTGCAGATACTTTTGTAGCAGGATCAGCAATTTTTCAAAGCAAAGATTATAAAACTACTATTGATGAAATGCGATCTGAGCTTGCTAAAGTTAAATAAATTAGTAACACTTGAGTTAGAGAGTTAAGAAATGCTTAAAAAACCTGCAATGATCGTTATGGATATAGATGGCACCTTAGTGGATAGTGTGCCTGATCTTGCCTATTGTACTGATACTATGCTAAATCAGCTTGGATTACCTCCTCGGGGAGAAGAAAAAGTGCGTCAGTGGGTAGGTAATGGTGTGGAGCGGCTGATTAAGCGAGCTTTGATAGATGATTTAGAAGGAGAGCCAGATAGCACTTTATATCAAAAGGCAGCACCAATTTTTCTTAATTTATATCAGGAAAATACTAGTAAACGAAGTCATTTGTATCCTGGAGTTAAAAAAGGGCTAATATGGTTAAAATCCCAAGGGTATCGATTGGGGAGCATTACTAATAAAGCAGCTCAATTTACCCATCCTTTGCTTCAAGATTTAGGAATTATAGATTACTTTGAAATTGTAATTAGTGGTGATACGCTACCTCAAAAAAAACCTCACCCTGCTCAACTACTCCACGCAGCCCAATTTTTTAATACTGCTTCAGAGGATTCTATGATGGTAGGTGATTCCATTAGTGATGTAAAAGCAGCAAGAGCCGCTGGGTTTCAAATCGTCTGTTTAAGCTATGGCTATAATCATGGGCAAGATATTCGAGATAGCCATCCAGATGCAGTGATTGATTCGTTAGCTGAAATTCAAAATTTACTTCACGCTGCTTAGATATTTTAAGCTAATTTAATTAGTAAATCTGCTAAGAGATTGCTTAACCAATTTCACTACAAAATAATGGATGCTTCCTCTTTTAAACACCTTGTTTCTCAGGGTTATAATTATATCCCCCTTGTTCGGGAAGTATTGGCAGATTTAGATACGCCTTTAAGTATTTATCTTAAACTAGCTAAAGGTCCTTATTCATACTTATTGGAGTCTATGCATGGGAACGAGAAATGGAGTCGATACTCATTTATTGGTCTTCCTTGCCGTACAGTAATTAAAGTACAGCATTATAGTATTACGGTTGAGACCAGCCGGAAAATTGTAGAGACCTACGATACCCATGATCCCCTTACTTGGATAGAGAAGTTTAAACAACGATTCAAAGTACCAGAAATCAGTGGATTACCGAGATTTACGGGTGGGCTAGTAGGATATTTTGGTTACGATACAATTCGATATATTGAGCCTAAATTAGCCTATTGGAATAAATCTAATACACTAGAAACACCTGATATCTTTTTACTGCTTTCTGAAGAGCTTGTTATTTTTGATAATTTAAGTAATCAGCTTTACTTAATTGTATATGTTGATCCTGAAAATTATTCACAAGGGATGCAACGCTTGAGTGCATTAGAGAGTTATCTTCAAAAACCTCTTTCAGATAATTATTTACCTCAATCGGATTCTTCTATATCCACTCCTATGAGTGAGTATGATTTTGTTTCTGAATTTACGGAAGCTAGATTTAAAGAGGCTGTCGCAAAAGCTCGTCAATATATTATTGATGGAGATATGATGCAAGTAGTTTTATCTCAGCGACTTTCAGTCAATTTTACAGCACCGCCATTAAATTTGTATCGATCATTGCGGTATCTTAATCCTTCCCCATACATGTATTATTTTAATTTCGATGAATTTTATGTAGTTGGTTCATCTCCAGAAATACTAGTACGAGCAGAAGAAGGTAAAGTTTCAGTACGCCCTATCGCCGGAACTCGGCGAAGAGGAAAAGATGAAAGTGAGGATCTTGCTTTAGAGCAAGAATTAATGGCAGATCCCAAAGAGCTTGCCGAGCACCAAATGCTTATTGATTTAGGAAGAAATGATATAGGACGGATTGCAGAAGTAGCTAGCATCAAAGTGACTGAAAAAATGGCAATTGAGCGTTATTCCCATGTAATGCACATTGTTTCTAATGTGGTTGGGAAAATTAAAGCTGATTTCTCTACTATAGACGTGATACGTGCTACTTTTCCAGCTGGTACTGTCTCAGGTGCACCTAAAATTAGAGCAATGGAAGTAATTGACGAACTAGAGCCGACAAAGCGAGGAATTTATGCTGGTGCTGTAGGGTATTTAGCTTGGTCAGACAATATGGATATGGCAATTGCTATTCGTACAGGCGTGATTAAAAACAATACATTATACATTCAAGCAGGTGCTGGCATTGTCTATGACTCCATTCCACAGTATGAATGGAATGAAACAATGAATAAGGGGCGAGCTATGTTTCAAGCAGCTATATTAGCTAACCAATCTAATAAGCACTAAGCATTTCCTATAGTTTCTTGTATTTCTTCCACATCATCTTCACTTAATTCTTGTTGCTTAATATCTGGTAAAAATCCAGCGAATAACCCTAGTGCGGGAAGATAAGAGCAAACATGAAAAACAAAATCAATTCCTTTCAAATCAGCTAATCCACCCAAAGCTGCTGCGCCTAATCCACTAATACCAAAAGCAAAGCCAAAAAATATTCCGGAAATAGTTCCTATTCGGTGAGGAACAAGTTCTTGTCCATAAACTACAATAGCAGAGAAAGCTGATGAAATAATTAATCCAATTAATATTGTTAATACTTTAGTCCAATAGAGGCTAGCATAGGGCAAGATTAAAGTAAATGGGAGTACCCCCAAGATTGATATCCAAATAACCCACTTTCGACCAAATTTATCTCCTATTGGCCCTCCAATTAAAGTACCAACAGCTACGGAAGCAAGAAATATAAATAAGTATACTTGCGCCTCCTGCACTGAGATGTGAAATTTATGAATCATATAGAAAGTGTAGTAACTACTTAAGCTTACCGTATATAAAAATTTTGAAAACATGAGTACACAAAGTGCAGACAGTGCTATTTTTACCTGTTTAGGAGATACTAAAAAGGCAGTAGTATTTTTGTATTTTTGTTTTATGGTGCAATTATGTTTATACCAATGACCAATTTTCCATAAAATTGCCATTCCTAAAAGTGCAGCCAGAGAGAACCAACTCAGACTATCCTGCCCTCTAGGTAAAACAATGAAAGCAGCCAGTAATGGCCCTATCGCTGTACCTAGATTACCTCCTACTTGAAAAAGAGATTGGGCTAGTCCATGATGTCCTCCGGAGGCCATTCGAGCTACTCGAGAAGCATCTGGATGGAATACTGCTGATCCAAGGCCAATACAAGATGCACCGATTAAGAGAGATAGGTAGCTTGTAGAAGATGCAAGAAGCAATAATCCCAATAAAGTAGCACTCATTCCAGCAAATAAAATATAGGGTAAAGGCCGTTTATCTGTATAAAACCCAATTAAAGGCTGAAGGATAGATGCTGTTACCTGAAATGACATAGTAAGCATCCCAATTTGGCTAAAATTGAGGCAATAGTTCTCTTTTAGCATCGGGTAAATAGCGGCTAATAGGGATTGCATCATGTCATTTAGAAAGTGACAGAAACTAAGTCCTATCAGGATAACAAAAACTATCTGCTGAGTATCTTTGGTTTTTTGATTCAAAATAAATAATTCTAATTAAGAAAAACGTTTGTAGCATATATCTTTAGTTATAATATAATCTGTTACTATTTAGTATAGTAGTCTACTTATAACTATGTTGTTAATGATCGATAACTACGATTCTTTTACTTATAACCTAGTACAGTATTTAGGTGAACTAGGAGAAGAAGTAAAAGTTTTTCGCAATGATCAGATAAATACTGCTGATATTGAGCAAATATCTCCCACTCGTATTATTATTTCTCCTGGTCCTTGCACTCCAAATGAAGCAGGCGTTTCTTTGAATGTTATTCAGTATTTTGCTGGTAGAATCCCTATTCTTGGTGTTTGTTTAGGTCACCAATGTATTGGACAAGCTTTTGGGGGTAATATTATTCATGCAAAAACAATCATGCATGGTAAAACTTCACAAATTCATCATGCAGACAAAGGTGTGTTTTTAGGCCTCAGTAACCCGTTTGAAGCAACCCGGTATCATTCCTTAGTTATTGAACAGTCTAGTTTACCCTCATGTTTAGAAATTACTGCCTGGACCCAAACAAACAATGGAAATATAGAGGAAATCATGGGAGTAAGGCATAAATATCTTCCCATTGAAGGAGTGCAATTCCATCCTGAATCAATCCTTACTCAGTATGGTCACGACTTGCTCTTAAATTTTCTTAAGCAAAGCACGATCTAAATTAAATTTATAAAATGGATATACAAAGTGCACTTAAGAAGATTGCCTCAGGAAATCATCTGTCTTATGAAGAAATGATATCTGCTATGAATTTCATCATGTCAGGACAGGCAACTCAAGCACAGATAAGCGCCCTACTTACTGGCCTTCATATGAAGGGAGAAACTATTGAAGAAATAGCGGGTGCTGTTACTGCAATCCGTAGATTTTCTATACCTATTCAGATTAATAGTCCCTATCTCATAGATACTTGTGGTACAGGTGGAGATCATGCTAATACTTTTAATATCTCAACGGCAGGTATTTTCGTAGTAGCAGCAGCAGGTGCTCAAGTAATAAAGCATGGTAATCGCTCTTCCTCTAGCAAATGCGGAAGCGCCGATGTTCTTGAAGCAATGGGTGTTAGAATTGATCTTTCCCCAAATGAGGTTATCTCTTATATACAAAGAACTGGGATTGGATTTATATTTGCCCCTCTCTATCATAGTGCAATGAAACATTGTGCAGCAGTAAGAAAAGAAATAGGTATTCGTACTTTATTTAACCTCATCGGACCACTTATAAATCCAGCAAATCCACCCAATCAGGTGATTGGCGTTTTTAATAAAAAATGGCTTGATATTTTTACCCAGGTACTAAAACGGTTAGGAAGTCACCATATACTAATAGTACACGCTGAAGATGGATTAGATGAAATTAGTATAAGTGCTCCTACCTATGTTACTGAATTGAAAAATAATACTATTAGAAATTACACTATTACCCCAGAGCAGTTTAGTTTCAAGAGAGCCTCTATTGACAAACTAACTGTTCAGAATACACAAGAAAGTGTAGCTATTATAAAATCGGTATTAGCTAACCAACCCAGTACAGCCCGTGATATTGTAGCTTTAAATGCAGGAGCAGCCATTTACGCAGCTAATTTAGCTTCTTCCTTAAAAGAAGGTATTGAAAAAGCGTTACAAATAATCTCATCGGGTAAAGCTCAAAAAAAATTTGATGATTTTATTAAATATACTAATGATATTTATCCTAGGTAGTCTAAATGAGTAGTCATACACCAAATATTCTAAAAAAAATCTTATGGCGAAAAGCGGAAGAGATAACAGAGCGTGCTGAAAAAATCTCTATGAGAGAATTAAGCCGAAAAATAGAACATGTACCTTCAGCTCGAGGATTTAAAGCAGCAATAAAGCAAAAATTAGATACTAATCAAACAGCAATTATTGCAGAAATTAAAAAAGCATCACCAAGCAAAGGAGTATTACGAAGTAATTTCTCTCCTAATCTTATTGCTCAAAGCTATGAAAAATGGGGTGCTACTTGTTTATCGGTATTAACCGATCATGATTTTTTTCAAGGAAGTGAAGAATACCTTTGCCTCGCTCGAGAGGCTTGTCAACTTCCTATCTTAAGGAAAGACTTTATTATAGATCCCTATCAAGTATATGAATCTAGAGTAATAGGTGCCGATTGTATCTTACTAATAGTGGCTGCTTTAGGAGATGCACTTATGAAAGAGTTAAGTCAGCTTGCTGAACACCTAGGTATGGATGTGCTTGTTGAAGTACATAACCATGAAGAACTTGAACGTGCACTAGAGCTAAATCCTAAAATGATAGGTATTAATAATCGTAATCTGGTTAATTTTGAAACTAAGCTAGTAACTACGATTAACCTAAAACCTATGATCCCAGATCATTGCTTAGTTGTTTCTGAGAGTGGTATTTATTCTCGTAATGATATTGAGAAATTAAACCAAGTTGGAGTAGATGCTTTTCTTATTGGTGAATTTTTTATGGTAGCTGAAAATCCAGGATTAGCACTTATGGAGTTACTTCAAACCTAATTAAGGTTCTTCTATTTCAGAGTATTTGATCGGGATAGTTGCCAAACATATATACATACTAAAATTAGTACAGCCGAAACAACTAACCCACCTATATCTGTTGAGCTAAAAACCTTTGCGATGGATCCTTCATGAATTGCAGTAAAGCTAATTTTTATCAATGTAGCCACCAACGCAGCTAAGAAAAAGTATAATGACTTTTTACGATGTAAATATAGCAGCATAGCAGCAATAAAAATAAAAGCATTTACTACAAATGTTAAGCTAATATCTTGCCATAGAATATGATCTACCATACCTTGCTGCTCTATAGCAGAAGATTTTTGCATACCAATAAGCATAAAAAAATAATTCATCAAAGATGCACTGGAGACAATAGCAAGAAAAATCGATACAATGATTACCCCTATATTATAATTTCCTGGTCGTCTATGAGAGTCATTTACATCCATAACTGCGTCCTTTATTAAATCCCTTATAACACTTCTTATTCTTTTTTAAGAAATATTAAAGTTTCTGGCTTATCAAAAAAACCATTATAATCTCCGTCCATATTATAATCTTCCTTCAAGGTAAGTTTATTGCCTTCTAAAGAAGAAAATATCGCATGATCATTACTGCTAGGATGCATTCTTAATTGTGTCCATGTACCGCTATTTTTATTATATCTTCTATGGCCATAAATATCTGCTGTCCACTGCATATAACCTTCTGTCATAGAAGATCTACCATTTTCTCGAGATACTTCTATCCAGTCGTAAATAACAGAAGAATCATCTTCTGCTACTAACTTTTTATACCATGAATATTGATAGGAATCTTCTGATAAGGTGAGTAAAATTCTATTTTTTATTATTTGATTGCTACTACCCTTTATTTCAAAAGTAGATTCCCATATACCTGCCAGATCATACTTTATAGTTTTAGAATCCTCGGAGGATGGCTGGCAGGCTACTAGGAGCGTTAAGAATAACGCATGTATCGGCGGCAGTAGAAGAAAATTCTTCACAAGAAAATAACTATACTAGTTTTTTATGTAACAGGCATCATTTTTCTCTTCCGCTCTTCATACCAAAAGATAGAGCCGATAAAAATAGCACAAAATATCCCAGAGATAATCCAAGCCTTGGTATGTAACCCTTTTCCCACATGGAGCTCCATTTCATGATCATGCTGATGATCACCATCATGCAACGTTACTCTAACCTTATAAATTCCTGTTTCTAAAGTGGGAAAAAGATTTATTACCCCACGGGGATATTTCTCTGCAGATCTTTCTGCAACAACTTTACCTTCCGGATCAAGTAATTGAACAGCAATTTTATGTTGCCGTAATTCTTCTCCTTCTAAATCAAAAACCAATACTGCATTACCTGTCATAGGTAATTCATGGCACATTGGCTCATTACCAACAGTTTCCGGCTCGTAAGCTGAGAAATGTACCTTAAAATCATCAATAAGCATAGCGCATCTATCTGTATCCATACCACCGCCACCATGAGCAAATGCAGGTGTATGACCTAATAAGATTAATGCTGCAAAATAGCTAAAAAGTATCTTCTTCACCGAATAACCTCCTTTTTAGTCTTTATTTATTAGCGCAATATGTCCACTGTTAAATAAATAAGCGAGCCAGTCTTCTAACATTATCATTTAGAAGCTGGCTCGCCTTAAGAAAACCTTCTGTAAATACAATTAATAATTATTTAATTTATCTACAAAATGTCTTCTATTACTAATTAAGCGAAGCTTGGGATCAATGGTGAACCAACTTCGACTGGGATTTTTCTTCCCTCTGGATCTACAAAAAATAACAGACCACCAAACCGGCTGTCTGGGTCATAAATAACATCAGAAAGTCGTTGTACTTCCCAAGCAGCATCGGTGCCTACAACTTCAACAATTACTGTTTCACCAGGGGCAATATCTTGTTGGCTAACTTCTAAACCTTCTGGAGCAAGCAATTCTTCTGGATAACCAGTATCATCTACAATTACATTAGGGTTTAAGAAGCGTACTCCCCCTGTGTCAAACTCACCAATTGACATTACTTTATCTGTATGATTGGTAACTTCTACTTTAAACTTAATCGTTCTTCCAGGTACACGATAGCCTGCAGTCGTAATTTTTGCAGTGATTGGATCCTTACCATAACGAGGAGGTAATGGCTTAATATCCTGGAGTAATCCAGATTGCAACGGAATAGTGATTGGAAACTCAGACTCTGTAGACTGGAATCCATACATGATTACAACAAGCGTACCTACTAAGAGCGCGGTTGCAGCTTTGGTATCTGTAGCGGTAAAAAGCTCATTGTCAGGTACTCCATCTTCCATCTTCATATGGCGTACTAAAAAGAGCGGACGACGTGCCCAATAGAAAATCCAACCAATACCAATAAGATACCAGAACCCATGCCAGCCAATAACTTTACTCATCCCAGTATCTTCTAGATCTAGAGTTCTTCCAGTAAGAGTTGTAATTTCATCTTTGAAATTAGCTTCGTTACCAGTTATTGTAACCCATTTTCCAGGACCAATAAGAGGACCACCACCTTGGATATTCATCATGGCATGAACATGCCAGTTACCAACGCGGCGAGCTTTTAGCTCTACTAGAAAACTATAATCTCCGCCTAATTCAAGACCTACAGAACGAGGAACAAAGATATCGTTAATATAAGATCCAGTCCGAATAAAAACAGGTCCAGGCTGACCAATATTTAAAAAAGACACTCTAGGTAAATCGACCGCTTCTGGCCACTCGCTAAAAGTGTGAAACTTTCCAGAAAGCGTATAGTTTTGACCTATTTCAACTGTATCTTTAGACCATTTTAAATCATACCAGTGGATTGTCCGCATCCGGAGGAATGCAGCTTGGGATCTTTCACCATGAGCCGCTGCAATTGGTACATAAAAAGATCCTGCTAACATCGCTGCAGCAGTACCCATTAGTAGCCATTTTTTCGTTTGATTTATTACATCTGTACCTTTCATATTCGCTACTCTCCTAGTTAGCTTTTGATTATGTTGTCCTTTTAAGCTTTGACTTAGATACTATCAGTATAATAGCTTCTGCTGAACCAACGACCCGCCATATACCAGCCAAAATACATACAGATAGACACAAATCCGGAGAAGAAAGCAGATACAGGGACTACGTCTTCACCAAAAGATCTTAGCGTACCTTTTTCAACCATACGGATATACTCAGGATTACCAGTACGAACATAATGGAAGCCCATAACGTCTGCTACAGACATGACCAGTCCGTTTACATCAACAGGCTCATGGAACTGCCCAATAATAGGCCAATTAGCTGGGTACATTAGTAGTCCATAACTCATTCCACCAACTACTGCTGCTAGGGCAAAACTTTTAGTAAGTGCTAATGCAGCATCTAAAATTAGAGCCATTGGCAGTAATACGGTAGGTTGCACAAAGTGAACTGGGAAATAAGTGAATAAATGGAAATTAAAATAGCGATTAATCCATTCAGCTGCTATTAACCCTAAGGTTACAAAAGTAGCACCGAAAGGAAGACGGAATTTCTCCCACATAAAAGCCTGCATAGCGGCAGGATAGCAAACTGCTACAATTGGAGCGATAGTTACCCAGAAGCGGCGATCTTTCCAGTCAAGCCAGAAATCCCAGTCTCCGGCTAAAAGCATATAATGTACGTGAAATGAAGCCAGAAAGATAAAAAAGAAAGCACCTAACCACAAAAAATCCATGGTTCTGGAGACTTTAGCAGCTTCCTCTGGCGAGTATACTGCAGATCCTACTCCAGTTCCTACTCTTCCTGTTGCCATTTTTAAACTCTCCTATAAATTAAATTTCATTTTTAACGAAAAGCGGTCGCGATCTTAAAATCAATTTAGCAAGACTGCGACCGCTATAAATTAAGTCCTTAACTTAATGACTTATTATTTTCGTATCTTAGCGAGCATACTCTTCACTTTGTGAAAGTTCTCTACCAATAAGCTCACGAACACGTGGTAGTACTTGCGTAACTACACCAAACATGGCAAGAATAAACCAAGCAAAGAATACAAATCCCCAGTGTAATGGCGCTACAAAGAGTTCTTCCATAAACCAGAAGGTATGACCCCACTCATTTAGTCCTACATTTGGAAAAATCATGAAAGGACCAAGAATAAGCATTAAATAAGATACGGACCAACCTTTGGAAAGGTTGAAATAAGGAATACGAGTTACTGCATAAGCATAAGATCCTAAACCAAACATAACATAGATAGGATAGCTCATGTAGAATTCAAGGATATGACTTGGAGTGAAATCAGTATCACGAATAACGGTTTGATGCCAAGCACCATCTTGCTCAGTGAAGAAGCTAGCACCCCAAAACAAACCAACACCATAAATTGCCCACCAACAAAATAGGGAGCAGTAACGACGTAATTCTTCACGAGGATGAACGCTATCTGGATCACGCTCACGAGTCTTCCACATATAGGTGATTAACGCACCAGTACCGATCGCTTCAATGGTAAGCTCAGCATAGAGCAAGTTCATCCAATATTTATCAAATGCTGGATCAAATGAATCTAGTCCAAATTCCCAACCAGCCCATCCTTCATAAAGACGCACACAAATGTAAAAAGCAAAGATAGCAGCGATAGCAAGCCACATATTCCCCATAGGAAATAAAGCAGCTTCTTGATCTACTACTGCACCTCGTGCTACAGCTCTACTAGTTGCAGCCATGATGATATAACCTCCTATTCGACTGAACTGTATTTTAGTAAGTTGATTAGCAGTTATAAAATTACCTACTAACCCCTTACCCCTCTTATCTTCCTTAATCTAGGTATATCAGACTCCTAGCAGGAAGTATACAAAACTCTCTGTATAGAGCAGTGTAGCACCACAGCAATAGGAGTCAAGATATCTAAAGTATAAACTTTATATCCTATTGAAAATATACTATTATTTAGTAAAAACTTGTATTTTTATACTCTTTATAAGAGAAAAATCTCACTAAATATGACTAAAATTATTTTACAGGGAACAAAGCTTACTTTGGATTCTGCACAACAAATAGCGGAAAAATACGGTATGGCACTCAATGTTAAAAGTAGCTATTACCAATTACATAAAAATACACAAGTACTGAATTTTAACAGTGATAGCTTAAATGATCTGAGGGCTACCTATCCTTTTGATATTAACTTACTTCCAGATAGCTATTATCCTAGTCAAGTCAAGCTTTTTATTTCTGATATGGATTCTACGCTCATCAATGTAGAGTGCATTGATGAGATTGCTGATTATATTGAAAAAAAAACTGAAGTAAGTAAAATTACAGAATCAGCAATGAGAGGAGAGCTGGATTTTAAGAACTCTTTAATTCAACGTGTTAGATTATTAGCCGGAATTTCTGAGAATACCCTTAAAGAAATATATGAAACCAAAATTAATCTCAATTCTGGTGGTAAAGAGCTACTATCTGTTCTAAAACAAAAAAATATCAAGATGGCTCTAGTTTCCGGAGGATTTACTTATTTTACTGATCTGCTAAAACAAAAATATGGCTTGGATTTTACTCTAGCAAATACCTTAGAAATCCAAAATGGTAAATTAACTGGAGAAGTAATTCCTCCTATTGTAGATGCGAGTGCTAAAGCTCAATTTCTACTTTCTTTATGTAAAGAACTTCAAATAAAAACTAATCAAGTCATCGCAATCGGAGATGGAGCAAATGATTTAGAAATGCTAAGAACAGCAGGTCTAGGAATTGCTTATCATGCTAAGGAGAAAGTGCAAAAAGGTGCACAGATTGTGCTAAACCATAGCAATTTAAATGGAGTAATACCTTTTTTATAAGTTATTAGAACTCAAATTCAGAAAGTAAAAATAATTAAGGAAGTACACTACTAGCAAATTATAAGGCTTTGCTTATTTATGTACTTCCTAAATCATATAAAGTAGCCTAATTAATGAAATTAATCTTTCATTAACCATTGAACAAAATAGTAAGCACCTACAACAACGGCTACTGTAACAACTAAACCAATAGGAGTAAACATCATATTGGTTACTTTCAAGATTGCACCCATTATTCGTCTCCTTTTATATAAATTCTATATAGCACTTTTTTAGTTATCGATAAAATATCAGATAACTCTTAACTCTCAAAAGTTATAAGGGTATAGCAAATTATTTTTTTAAACAAGCTATCTTTAAGAATTTATCTATCTCCCTGAATACAGAAGGGAGAAGTAGAATATATAATAATATGATTTTATTTAAATTTTCTTTATAAAGATAATCCAAGTAAAAATGCATCTTCTCGCCCTTTTCTACCAGGATAATACCCTTTTCTAATTCCTACCTCATTAAAACCAAATTTATAATATAAAGATAAAGCTCGATGATTAGAAGGACGTACTTCAAGAAAAACTATCTGAGCACCTAGCGTTTTAGATATCTTTAAAAGGTGTGCAAGTATATAGTGCCCGCATCCTTGGTGTTGATAATCTGGATGTACACAGATATTGAGTATATGAGCTTCTCCTACTTGTACAGAAGCAATACCATAGCCATATATTTTTTTATCCCGCTCATATACCCATGATTCATATCCAGCATATAAACAATCTACAAAAGTACGGTATGTCCATGGAAAAGCACAGGCAGTTTTTTCAATAGTAATTACGACATCTAAATCCTCATCTTGCATCGGTCTTGGAGAAAAACCACGTAATTTTTTCAAGAAATCCCTAAACAATGTAGTTACTCAAAATTAATACTAATTAGCGATCTAATTCTAATTTTTTAAAGGTATTTAATGCAAATTGTAAATCTTGCCAAGCATCTGCCTTTTTTAGAGGAGATCGTAGTAAATATGCAGGATGATAAGTAATAATTAATGGAATATCTATATTTGGATACCGATGAACTTGATTACGTAGCTTTCCCAGAGTTTCTGAAGTATTTAATAGATTTTGAGCAGCAACCCTTCCTAGAGCGAGGATAAGTAAAGGGTTCAATAAGGTAATTTGACTTTCAAGATAGGACTTACATTGCACTACCTCTTCAGGGGCAGGATCTCGATTATTTGGAGGGCGGCATTTTAAGATATTAGTGATATAAATTTGAGAGCGTTGTAATCCTAGAGCTTTAAACATCTCATTAAGAAGCTGCCCAGCACGACCCACAAAAGGCTCACCTTGCTTATCTTCATCAGCACCAGGGGCCTCTCCTATAATAAGCCACTTTGCTTTTTTATCTCCTGTACCAAAAACGGTTTGAATACGGGTTTTATGTAAAGGGCAAGCGGTACAATTACTTACCTTTAAGGCAAGTTCTTCCCATCCAATTTTCGAAGGACTTGTTTTTTCTATTTCCCTTCTCTCTGATTTTAAGGTGCTTAAAAATTCACGACGTTGCCAAAGGGTAATTCCCATGGCATTTAAGTAATGCAGATGGGATATCTTCATAAAAAATCATTATACTTGAGGGTGATTTCTACTAATAGAATTTAGCATTTTATTAAATGCATTTACATAGGCCTTTGCTGAAGCAATCACGATGTCTGTATCTGATCCTTGTCCATTAACAATACGACCATCTTTTTCTAGTCGAACTGTAACTTCTCCTTGAGAATCAGTACCACTCGTAATATTATTTACGGAATAAAGAGTGAGCTTTACTTCGTGCTTTAAAATAAAATCAATAGCCTTATAAGTGGCATCCACAGGTCCGCTACCTATAGATTCTGCTTGGAGTTCAACTCCATCTACACTTAAAATTACAGATGCTTTAGGTATTTCTCCAATCTCAGAGATTGTCCTTAGATATAATAATTTAAAACGCTCATTTTCTACTGTTAAATGGGTATCAGTAATCAACGCTTGAAGATCTTCATCATAGATTTCGTGCTTTTTATCAGCAAGCTCTTTGAATTTTTGAAATGTAGTGTTTAAATCCTCAGCCTTAAGATCAATCCCTAAATCATGAAGTCGTGATTTAAACGCATTGCGCCCAGAATGCTTACCTAGAACCATACGGTTTGTATGCCAGCCTACATCTTCTGCACGCATAATTTCATAAGTTTCCCGCTCTTTAAGCACACCATCTTGATGAATGCCAGATTCATGAGCAAAAGCATTAGCACCTACAATTGCTTTATTGGGCTGGACAGGAAATCCTGTAATTCCTGAAACTAAACGGGAAGTAGGCACAATTTGTGTTGTATCAATACAAGTATCACAAGAAAATAGATCTCTCCGAGTCCGCACTGCCATAGTAATTTCTTCAAGTGCAGCATTACCAGCCCTTTCTCCAAGACCATTAATGGTACATTCAACTTGGCGAGCGCCGTTTATTACAGCTGTCAAAGAATTAGCCACAGCTAAACCTAAATCATTGTGGCAATGTACAGAAAATATTGCTTTATCTGAATTGGGTACCCTCTCTATCAGGGTGCGAATGAGTTTTCCAAATTGATCCGGAAAATTATAGCCCACTGTATCAGGAATATTAATTGTATTTGCCCCTGCTTTAATCGCTGATTCAATAATCTGGCATAAAAAATCAATGTCTGACCTTCCAGCATCTTCAGGAGAAAATTCTATATTATCTGTATATTTTTTTGCTCTCTGGATAGCTCTAATCGCATAATCTAATACTTGATTAGAATCCATTCTGAGTTTAGCCTTCATGTGGATTGGCGAAGTAGCTATAAAAGTATGAATACGGGTTGAGTTTGATCCCGCTAAAGCTTCTCCTGCTCGATCAATATCCTCTTTTAATGCACGTGCTAATCCGCATACGGTACTTTCTTTGATAATATGAGCTACAGCACGTACTGCTTCAAAATCTCCTTGGCTAGCAGCAGGAAATCCTGCTTCAATTACATCTACTCTCATTCGCTCAAGAGCTTTTGCAATACGCAACTTCTCGTCCTGAGTCATAGAAGCACCCGGGCTTTGTTCTCCATCCCGTAAAGTAGTGTCAAAAATAATTAATCTGTTTTCCATAATAAATAAAATCCCCTACATTACTAATGTATATTAACTTAAAATTTAAAAGTGGCTTAATTAAATGTTAATAATTGAATGTTTGCCTTTAAACAGGCAATAATAGGAGAGTAAATAAATTCATGAAATTTATTTCTCATTAATATGAGATGAAGAAATAGGACGACGCTGTATTCTACGCCGACGAAGTTGTATTAAAGTAATAGATGGGCCGGATACAGAATATAGTAAAGCACAAATAAACAACACCTTAGGAGGATCAGTAGAAATTAAAATAAATATTAACACTACTGCTAAAATTGCTATAAAAGGCACTTGATCATAGTTATAGAAATTTTTAAAACTATAGTAGCGAATATTACTCACCATAAAGGTAGCTATAACTACAGTTAACACAAGTACTAAGATTCTAAGATCAGATCCCGGTATATCAAGATCAGTTGCCACCCATACTAACCCTACTAAGCAAGCCGCAGCAGCAGGGCTTGCAAGCCCTTGAAAATAACGCTTATCGATAGTCCCAACTTGGGTATTAAATCGTGCTAGTCGTAATGCCGTGCAAGCAGCATAAAGAAACGCTGCAGACCACCCTATTTTCCCCAGAGTATGCAGTGACCATTCATAAACAATAAGAGCAGGCCCCATACCGAAAGAAACCATATCTGATAGGCTATCATATTCAGCTCCAAAAGCACTTTCGGTATTAGTAATACGAGCTATCCTACCATCTACACCATCCATTAGCATAGCAATGAAAATAGCAACTGCTGCTGCTTCAAAACGACCATTTATAGCTGCAATGATTCCATAAAACCCTGCAAATAGTCCCGTTGTAGTAAATAAGTTAGGTAGAAGATAAATTCCTCTACGGCGTCGACCACCCATTTTCAATGGTGTAGAAGATTCTAAACTCACTAGATAATAAAAATTAATTTTTACTTTGATCTACAATTCTGTTTTTCCCGATCCATGGCATCATGGATCTTAACTTTTCTCCGACCTGCTCTATAAGATGTTCTTGCCCAAGTCGACGTTTTGCCTTAAGAGTAGGTGCCCCTGCTTGATTTTCTAAAATAAACTCACGGGCAAACTCTCCATTTTGAATTTGTTTAAGTATATGTCGCATTTGCTCTTTAGTACGATCATTAATAATTCTAGGCCCTCTCGTGAGATCCCCATATTCAGCAGTATTTGAAATAGAGTACCGCATATTCGCAATACCTCCTTCATACATTAGATCGACAATAAGCTTTAGCTCATGTAAACATTCAAAATAAGCCATCTCTGGCGCATAACCTGCTTCTACTAAAGTTTCAAACCCTGCTTGAACTAGTGCAGTTGCCCCTCCACAAAGTACAGCCTGTTCTCCAAAAAGATCAGTTTCCGTTTCTTCTTTAAAAGAAGTTTCTATAATTCCTGCTCTACCTCCTCCATTAGCAAGTGCATAGGATAGAGCGATATTCTTTGCTCTTCCGGATGAGTCTTGATGTATGGCTATTAAAGAGGGTACGCCACTTCCTTGAGTATAGGTAGATCTTACTAAATGCCCAGGACCTTTAGGGGCAATCATAATAACATCTAAATCAGGACGAGGCTCAATTTGCCTAAAATGAATATTAAATCCATGGGCAAAAGCAAGTGTAGCCCCCTGTTTTAAGTAAGGCTGTATACTTTGCTGATAGAGGCTAGGCTGATGCTCATCTGGTGCTAGTACCATAATCAAATCTGCACCTGAAACTGCTTTTTCAACGGAAAGTACTGATAGATTTGCATTTTCCGCTTTTATGACAGACTTAGATCCATCCCGCAAGCCAACAACCACATCTACCCCAGAATCTCTCAAATTATTTGCATGAGCATGTCCTTGAGAACCATAGCCTAAAATGGCTACCCGCATGTTTTGAATAAGAGATAAATCGCAGTCCTTGTCGTAATAGATGTTCATGGTTGCCTCACAGTAATATTTATTACTTACTTTATTTAGTATTTTTAGTTATTAAAAAAATCATGGTTGTAGTGCTTTTTTCCCTCGTGTAATACCTATTGCACCAGATCGAACAGTTTCAAGGATTTTAAATCCACTAAAAGCTTGAAGAAATGCATCTTGTTTGCTTACGCTACCGGTAAGCTCTATAGTATAAGTATTGTCAGTCACATCAATAATATTACCTCGAAAAATATCACTTAATTGTTTTGCCTCATTACGTTCAGTTGCTGAGGCAACCCATATCTTAAGTAACATTAATTCTCGCTCAATATGCGCTCCCTTATTTAGATCCTCTGCTATTACAACATCAATCAACTTATCTAACTGTTTTAATACTTGTGCTATTAATTTATCTGATCCAGAGGTGACCAGAGTCATTCGAGATAGAGAAGGATCTTCTGTTGGGGCTACTGATAAAGATTCAATATTATACCCACGAGCAGAAAATAAGCCTGCGACTCGAGATAAAGCCCCAGATTCATTTTCCATTAATAGGGAAATAATATGACGCATATTTCTATATATCCTATTGCTATAAGAATTACAGTGTATTACATTGGGAGCTTAAGTGCATTTCATGATGTCCCTTACCTGCGGCAATCATAGGATACACGTTCTCTGTTTGATCAGTGATAAAATCTAGAAATACTAAACGATCCTTGAGATCAAAAGCTTCTTTTAATGCTGCTTCTATATCACTTGGTTTTTCAACACGTATGCCTACGTGACCATAAGCTTCAGTAAGTTTTACAAAATCTGGGAGGGCATCTACATAAGAATGAGAATAGCGCCGATCATAGAAAAACTCCTGCCACTGACGGACCATACCCATATAGCGGTTGTTTAAGTTGATAATTTTTATAGGTAAATCATATTGCTTACAGGTTGAGAGTTCTTGGATGCACATTTGGATGCTTGCCTCTCCTGTTACGCAGGCAACTAGAGATTCTGGATATGCAAATTGGACTCCCATTGCTGCAGGTAATCCAAACCCCATTGTGCCTAACCCACCTGAATTGATCCAATGCCTTGGCTGATCAAACTTATAAAATTGAGCAACCCACATCTGATGTTGGCCTACATCAGATGCAACATAGGCAAATCTTTCTTTAGTTAATTCATAGAGTTTTTCAATAACGTATTGAGGCTTAATTAGCTCATTACTCTTTTGATATTGTAAACAGTTTATATTTTGCCACTGTTTAATTTGATTCCACCATTGGGATAGTACATTTTGATCCGGATTTTGACTAGTCCTCTTTAATATTTCAATGCACTGTTTAAGTACTACTTTAACATCTCCTATAATAGGAATATGAGCATGTATATTCTTTGATATACTTGAGGGGTCAATATCAATATGAATAACTTTAGCATAGGGGCAAAATTGATTAATATCGCCTGTTACTCGATCATCAAAACGTGCACCTATAGCAACTAGTACATCACATTCATGCATGCTCATGTTAGCTTCATAAGTTCCATGCATCCCCAACATTCCGATAAACTGAGAATTAGTAGCCGGATAAGCACCTAACCCCATAAGAGTACTAGTAATAGGGTAACCAAGTAGTCGAACAAATTCAGTAAGCTCACTGGCAGCATTACTAATTACTACCCCACCACCAGTATATATCATTGGTTTTTTTGCAGAGAGTAGCAAATTAATAGCTTCTTCTAGCCTATCGAATTGTTGAAGTGCCACTTTACGATAAGATCTTAGGTTAACTTGTTTAGGGTAGTGGTAAGGAATTTTAATATTAGGATCGGTAATATCTTTAGGTATATCTATCACTACAGGTCCTGGTCGACCACTTGTAGCAATATAAAAAGCCTTTTTAAAGATAGGAGCTATTTCTTCAATGCTTTTAACTAAAAAATTGTGCTTTACGCAAGGCCTTGTAACACCGACAGAATCTACTTCTTGGAAAGCATCACTACCAATAACTGATCTAGGTACTTGACCAGTGATTACTACTAATGGGCTAGAATCCATATAAGCAGTAGCAATACCAGTAATAGCATTCGTTGCTCCAGGACCAGAAGTAACGAGAACCACCCCTGCCTTACCAGTAGATCGGGCATAGCCATCCGCTGCATGAGCAGCCCCTTGTTCATGGCGAACTAAGACATGAGTAATATCTGGTTGCTGGTAAAGTGCATCATAAATATGAAGTACCGCCCCCCCTGGATACCCAAAAATGTACTCTACACCCTCGTCTTTTAGACATTGAACAAGAATTTCAGCCCCACTTAGGCAATTCACAACAAATTCCTCTTTAACTTTATTACTATAAACTCAGATTATACTGTACTTAAAAAGTATCCTACTAATCTAGGAAACATATAAACTCATACTAACAAAAAATTATGATAAATAGATTAATAATTACTCATCCCGATGATTGGCATTTACACTTACGAGATGGAAGTGTGTTAGTACATACTGTTTTTGATGCTTCTCAACGATTCGCTCGAGCTATCGTTATGCCTAACCTCAAACCACCTATAATAACAACCCAACAAGCACTAGCTTACCGAAATCGGATTCTCTCTGTATTACCTAAAGATAAAATATTTCAACCTTTAATGACTCTTTATCTTACTGATAATACCACAGCTAAGGAAATTATCAGTGCTAAAGATAGTGGTTATATATACGGTGTTAAATTATATCCTGCAGGTGTAACTACCAATGCTGATTCTGGCGTAACTAGCCTTACTAAACTCTATCCCATATTTGAGGTATTACAAAAGAAAAAACTTCCCTTATTACTTCATGGAGAGACTATTGATCCAAGCATTGATATTTTTGATCGAGAAAAAGTATTTATAGAACAAAATCTTATTCCTATACTTCATGATTTTCCAGAACTTAAGGTAGTGCTAGAGCATATTAGCACTCAAGAGGCAGTAGAGTTTATTAAAGCAATGCCGTCAAATATTGCGGCAACAATTACCCCACATCATTTATTGTTGAATAGAAATGCAATGTTATTAGGAGGAATTCAACCTCATCATTATTGCTTGCCTGTGCTTAAAAAAGAGAAGCATCGCCAGGCACTTATTGCTGCAGCTACCAGTGGTAGTCCAAAATTTTTCCTAGGTACAGATAGTGCACCTCATTCTAAAAGTAATAAAGAATCTGCTTGCGGTTGTGCTGGAATTTACAACAGCCATGCAGCTTTAGAGCTCTATGCTGAAATTTTTGAGGCAGCAGATTCTTTAAGTAAATTAGAGGGGTTTACTAGTTTTTATGGTCCAGATTTTTATGGATTGCCTAGAAATCAAGCTAAGATTACTTTGCTTAGATCTCCATGGAAAGTACCTAAAAACCTACCTTTTGGGGATCAAGTATTAATCCCCCTACAAGCTGGGCTAACAATCAATTGGTGTTTAGAAAAAAAACAATAGGTTAGTACGGTTATATACACTATAATAGTGTACCAATACGGCGAGCTACCTCTTCATAAGCTTCTATGAGTCCACCTAATCCATGGCGAAAGCGATCCTTATCTAATTTTTTTCGTGTTTCTATATCCCAAAGACGGCATCCATCCGGAGTAAATTCATCTCCTAATATTAATTGACCTTGATAATCCCCAAATTCTAATTTGTAATCTACTAATAGTAGGCCAGCATCTAAAAAGAGTTTTTTCAAAAAATCATTGACTCGAAAAGTATAGATTTTCATCTGCTCTACTTGATTTTTAGTAGCCCAGCCAAAAGTTTCAATATGATATTCATTAATCATAGGGTCATGAAGTGTATCATTTTTTAGAAAAAACTCAAAGATAGGCGGTTCTAGATCCTCCCCATCTTGCACACCTAGTCTTCGGCATAAACTTCCTGTTGCTATATTGCGCACTACACATTCAATAGGAAGCATTTCTAAATTTTTGACTAGAGATTCTTGAGGACCGATCAGTTTTTCAAAATGAGTAGGAATACCTACCTGATCTAGTTTTTCCATGATAAAAGCATTAAATTTATTATTTATCTCCCCTTTTTTACTAAACTGCTCTGTTTTCCCTCCATCAAACGCAGAGGTATCGTCACGAAAATGTAAAATTAACAGCTTAGAATCATTAGTGGTATAAACTGTTTTTGCTTTTCCTGAATAGAGTTTGATTTGTTTTGTATATTCCATCATTTTAATATTCACTCGCTTAATTGTTCGCCAATTAAAGATAGTAGGTGTTTTGATACTTGAGTCTCATCTTTATTTCCTTTTTTATCCAGAATAACGATCCGAGTGGAAGGTCCATCTGAAATTAATTTGATTTGGTACTGGTTTTGTTTACTTTTACTATCTTTCTTTTTCCAAAAAGCCAGTTTTGATCCTAGGGTTTTTTTCTTTTCCTTATCATCATCTAAGAAAGGATCATTGTAACGAATATAATAGATACCTCGGGATCTACTATGATCATCTACTGTAAACCCTTTACGATCTAAAATAAGCCCTACTTCTTCCCAAACGTGAGAGAAGTCTTTATCAACTTCTAAGACTGTACCTTGTTCAAGTACACTGACTTTCTGCTTAGATTGATAGTCACTTTCTTCCTCTTTAACTGCTAGATCTTGAGCATGAAGTACACCCAAGTAATCAGCGAGACTGCGAAATGCCGCTTCTTCCTGTTGAGGATTGATACTTTTGCCACGTTGCTTTAGGTGGATAATAGAGTGTTGTGGGACTTCTCCATGTTCTATCTGTACTCGATAATTATCTTGATTTGTATTACCAATAACATCCATAAAACCAATACGAATGTCTTCAGCTTTAATCTTAAAGTTATTCTCCAGCCAAAAGCCATGAATCCTACTCCATACTTGCTCTAAGCTTTCAGGGACTACTAGCTGTCGCTTCTTTCCCTCCCCCTCTATATAAGGTTTTTCATCCGATTTAATACCATATATTTCCCGTAAAGGATTAGTTGCTTGTTCTTTATATTCTAAATAAGTTGCCTTATTTGTACTGGTTTCTTTTATATCATCATGAATATTGTTGATACTTAGATTTGGTGGAATTTCAAGGGGGGGTAATGCCTTGGCTTCCCGATATTTTTTAGTATTATCCGGTACAATTTTATCTAATGCAGAAAAAGTACGGGCACAGCTGCTGAGGATAACTGTGGTTGCACACATCAGTATTATCCAGCCGTTTCGGCTCCAAAGCATAATTTATTATTACGATAGTAGTAGCTATTATCATGGCAAAGCCTGTGCTTGGCTTAAGGCCAGCTCAAGGAGTTGATGATATTGATTTGATAGATGGGTTAGCGGTAATCGAATTCCTAAATGAATTAGCTCCATTCTATGTAAAGCCCATTTTACTGGAATTGGGTTTGCTTCAAGAAATAGGGCTTTATATAAAGGGGTAAGTTGTTGGTTTATTTGTTTTGCTGCTACTTGGTTTTGATGTAGTGCAGCATCGCATAATTCATGCATCATTTTAGGAGCAACATTGGCAACAACAGAAATATTTCCCTTTCCACCTAATAAGATACATTCCATTGCTGTATTATCATCTCCACTATAGAGATCGATTTTCTCTCCACAGAGATCCAAAATCTTTTTTCCTCGACTAAGATCTCCCGTAGCTTCTTTTATACCAATAATGTTAGGGATATCAGCTAAACGAGCCACTGTTTCTGGTAATAAATCACACCCCGTTCTAGTTGGTACATTGTAGAGAATTTGAGGAATAGGAACTGCATCTGCAATAGCTTTAAAGTGTAAATAAAGCCCTTCTTGAGTAGGTCTATTATAGTAAGGTGTAACAAGTAGACATGCATCAGCACCTGCATCTAAAGCTGCTTGAGTAAGATCAATTGCTTCACTTGTGCAATTTGCTCCAGTACCTGCGATAATAGGTATTCGACCTCGTACTTGTTTAACAACTTCTTGGATAATTTTTATATGTTCTTTAATATCTAAAGTAGCAGACTCTCCTGTTGTACCCACTGCTACAATTGCATCTGTCTTATTTTCTAAGTGAAAGTCCACTAACCGAGATAAGTTTTCCCAATCTATCGCACCATTTGTATACATCGGGGTAACTAAAGCAACCATACTACCGTAAAGCATAATCATTCTTTAAAGACTAAGTTTAAATAATATTGCTTATGACTATTTTTCAGTAAAAAAATTCTCTTTTATTTACACTTGTATTTATACTGCACTGAATAATAAAGTAGATAAGCAAAGGGTTATAAATAAAAATACAATGGAGCAGTATTTAGTTATTTTAGCGATTGGAAAAAACCAGCCTAATCTTTTAAAAGAAGTAGGAAACACTATACTAAATAGTGGCTGTAATATTAAAGATAGCCGAGTAACGCTAATGGGCTCGGAATTTAGCATATCGCTCTTTGTTTCTGGTTCTTGGAATACAATTGCTAAGCTAGAGTCAATGCTTCCTATACTTAAACAAAAATTAGCACTCTCTATACTGACACAACGTACTCAACCTGATGCTGATCACAATTTTATCCATTATGTAGCAAAAATCACTGCAGCACTATATCAGCCCCATATTTTTCACGAGCTTGCTATTTTCTTTTTTGAACAAAATCTTTTAATTGAGGAAATGGATACCCACTGCTATCAGGGTTCAGGAGGTGTCACTTTATTTTCAGTAAGCATCATTATACACTTACCTACTCATTTATCTATTGCTACACTAAGAAATCAATTTTTAGATTTATGTGATAATTTAAATTTAGATGATGCTTTCTTAGAACCTATTCAAGGACGCTAATTACTTCTTATGTCTAAAATTACTGTTGGATTTGAAGTTCCTGATTTTGAAATTCTTTCAACCTCTAATAACTCTTTTAAACTCTCTCAATTCAAGGGTCAAAACATAGTGCTCTATTTCTACCCAAAGGATGATACACCAGGGTGTACTAGAGAGGGGCAAGATTTTCGAGATCTATCTGAAGAGTTTAAACGTACAAATACGCTTATTTTTGGCATTTCCAAAGACAGTATTCAATCCCATGAAATTTTTAAAACTCAGCAGCACTTTCCTTTTGATCTACTATCAGATGAGAACGAATCTATTTGTCAGTTATTTAATGTAATTAAGTCAAAAAATTATGGTAAGGATGCTAAAGGGATTGAGCGTAGTACTTTTCTCATAGATAAAAATGGGGTTTTATATAAAGAGTGGCGTCAAGTTAAAGTAGAAGGTCATGCAATGGAAGTACTAGATATAGCTAAAGCATTAGATTAGCCCTTCTTATAAGATAGTTAGAATTAGAATAAGTACACATGATACAAGAACGACAAAGCCCCCGCCCTCAATTCGAATCGATGCTAAACCAATACCAAGTCATTCGTCGCAATGGTAAAACAATAACTTTTGATCCTAATAAAATTGCTGCTGCTATCACTAAAGCATTCTTAGCAGTAGAGGAAGGTAGTGCTGAAACAAGCAAGAGAATTTCTCAAGTAGTAGATGAATTAACAAAGCAAGTCGTAGAAAGATGTATACAACGATTTGAAATGGGTAGAAATATCCATATTGAGGATATCCAAGATCAGGTAGAGCTTGCTTTGATGCGTGGAGAGCAATACAAGATAGCACGTGCCTATATGTTATATCGAGAAAAAAGAGCACAACTTAGAGCAAGAAAAGCAGCGAAAAAACAAATAGATGAAGCTTCATCAATTAATGTAGTACATATAGATGGTACGACTACCCCAATAGATAAAACTCAGCTTATCAAAGTTATAGAAGAGGCTTGCGAAGGTTTATCTGAAACTCAACCTCAAGCAATTCTCAATGAAACATTACGTAGTCTTTTTGATGGCATCTCCATAGAAAATGTAGCACGAGCAATGATTATGAGTGCACGCACTTTTATTGAAAAAGATCCTCAGTATAGCTACGTAGCTGCCCGTCTATTGCTTGATAATCTACGTAGAGAGACACTCTCTTTTATTTATAGAAGGGAAATTCAATGTACGCAACAAGAAATAGAACAACTCTACCCAGAATATTTTGCTTCGTATATTCAACGAGGGATTAAATTAAAGCTTATCGATCCTAAGTTGGGGCACTATGATTTGATACGCTTAGGCCAAGCAATAAAGGCTAGCCGAGATTTTCAATTTACTTACTTAGGATTACAAACACTTTACGATCGCTATTTTATCCATACTGAAGATACTCGGATTGAGCTGCCTCAAGCTTTTTTTATGCGAGTTGCTATGGGGCTTGCAATTAATGAAGATGAAAAAGAAGAATGGGCAATTCGTTTTTATCACCTACTCTCTTCCTTTGATTTTATGAGCAGTACACCTACTTTATTCAATTCAGGTACGATAAGACCTCAGCTTTCTTCTTGTTATGTAACTACTGTGCCCGATGATTTAGAAGGGATTTACAATGCAATGAAAGATAATGCCCTTCTTTCTAAATATGCAGGTGGTTTAGGCAATGATTGGACTTATGTTCGAGGTATGGGTGCCCATATTCAAGGTACTAATGGAAAATCCCAAGGTGTTGTGCCTTTTCTAAAGGTTGCTAATGATACTGCAGTTGCAGTCAATCAGGGAGGGAAGCGTAAAGGGGCTGTTTGTGCTTATTTAGAGGTATGGCATATTGATATTGAGGAATTCTTAGATCTACGAAAAAATACAGGAGATGATCGGCGCCGCACCCATGATATGAATACAGCATGTTGGGTACCTGATCTTTTTATGAGAAGAGTAATAGAGGATAGCCAGTGGACTTTATTTTCTCCTGATGAAACCCCTAACCTTCATGATCTAGTAGGCACTGATTTTGAACGCACTTATCTTGCCTATGAGAAGAAGACAGTAGAAAATCAGCTAAAAAATTTTAAAATAATTCCTGCTAAAACCCTATGGCGTAAAATGCTCTCCATGTTATTTGAGACTGGACACCCTTGGATTACCTTTAAGGACCCATGTAATATACGATCTCCTCAACAACATGTAGGTGTTATCCACTCATCTAACCTCTGTACTGAAATCACCCTAAATACCTCAAAAGAGGAGATTGCAGTATGCAATTTAGGCTCAGTTAACCTCCCTCAACATATCAATGAGTACGGTCTTGATCATGCTAAGCTGGAAAATACAGTTACCCTTGCTATGCGAATGCTAGATAATGTGATCGACTATAACTACTATGCAGTATCTACTGCTCAGCAAGCTAATCAACGGCATCGCCCAGTAGGATTAGGGATTATGGGGTTTCAAGATGCTCTATATAAACTCCGCTATTCTTATGCTTCTCAAGAAGCAGTGCAATTTGCGGATTATTCTATGGAATCGATTAGCTATTATGCAATTCAAGCCTCTAGTAACCTAGCGGAGGAGCGAGGAAGTTATTCTACTTTTTCAGGATCTCTATGGAGTAAAGGAATTCTCCCTATAGACTCTATTAACCTCTTAGCAAAGAGTCGTAATGGTTATTTGCAACAAAATCAAGGGAAAACCCTAGATTGGGAGAATCTTCGAAATCAAGTGAAAACAGTAGGTATACGTAATTCAAACTGTATGGCAATTGCACCTACTGCAACTATTTCTAATATCTGTGGTGTAAGCCAATCAATTGAACCTACTTACCAGAATTTATTTGTCAAATCTAATCTTTCTGGAGAATTTACAATTATAAATCCTTATCTAGTTAAGGATTTAAAAAATAAAAACCTTTGGGATGAAATTATGGTAAATGATTTGAAATACTTCGATGGTAGTGTACAAGCTATCGATAGAATACCTGAAGATATTAAAAAATTATATCTTACTGTTTTTGAAATAAATCCACATTGGTTAATTGAAGCTGCTTCTAGACGGCAAAAGTGGATTGATCAAGCACAAAGTCTCAACCTTTACGTTGCAAATCCTAGTGGTAAGAAACTTGACAGTCTTTATAAATTTGCTTGGCAACAAGGGTTAAAAACTACTTATTATTTAAGATCTATAGGTGCTACCCATGTTGAAAAAAGCACGATTAAACTAAATCAAACAAGTAAACTCAACGCAGTTCAATCTAACTATAGTGTAGATATACAGAAGCAGGAGCAAGCCTGCTCTGTTATGGATTCTGATTGTGAGTCCTGCCAATAGCTATATATCATACTCCACTAAAAATATTTAAAGAGAAATAAAATGTTAAATTGGGAAGACTCTATTACAGAAGCCAAGAGTGAAAACTCTTGGGCTTTCTCATCATACAATGCAAACCATAATTATATGAATTTTGGCTTTGAGAATATTGATATGGGGGCTGCCAGAATTCAAGTAGATGACAAAAAAATTATTAATTGCCGTGCTGATCTTAACCAACTCGTTCCATTTAAATATGGATGGGCTTGGGAAAAATATTTAAGTGCCTGCGCTAATCATTGGATGCCGCAAGAAATCAATATGAATGCTGACATTGTACTATGGAAAAGTGCACATGGACTAAGTGAAGATGAACGGATAATTATAAAGCGAAATTTAGGTTTTTTTGTAACTGCCGATTCTTTAGTAGCTAATAATTTAGTTCTAGCAGTATACCGTCATATTACTAATCCTGAATGCAGACAATATCTATTACGTCAGGCCTTTGAAGAAGCGTTACACACCCATGCTTATCAGTATTGCGTAGAAAGTTTAAGCTTAGATGAGGGTGAAATTTTTAATATGTATCGAGAAGTACCAGCAGTCGCTCGAAAAACAGAGTGGGCATTACCATTTACTCAGTATCTCTCAGATCCTAATTTTAAAACAGGTACTACGGAAAATGACCAAAAATTACTCAAAGAATTAATTGCTTTTTATGTCATTTTTGAAGGAATCTTCTTCTATGTGGGATTTGTTCAAATTCTTTCCATGGGTCGTCAGAACAAAATGACAGGTACTGCCGAGCAGTTCCAATATATTATGCGTGATGAATCTATGCATATGAATTTTGGAATTGATGTGATAAACCAGATTAAAATTGAGAATCCTCACTTATGGACAAAAGAATTTAAAAACGAGGTTATCTCTATGATTGAAGAAGCTGTGGAGTTAGAAACCCAATATGCTGCTGATACTATGCCTAGAGGTGTTTTAGGCCTTAATGCAACTATGTTTGTAGAGTATCTAAAATATATTGCTAACCGCCGCCTCGCTCAAATTGGTCTTCCAGAGCAATATTTTGGAGTAGATAATCCATTTCCCTGGATGTCAGAAGTTCTTGATTTAAAGAAAGAAAAAAACTTTTTTGAGACAAGAGTAACTGAGTACCAAACAGGTGGTGCTTTAAAGTGGGAATAATTTTCTATTTTAATTAAAAAATTCATGCGGGACGGACTAAAATAAATATAGGCTGTCCCCTTACTTAGGGTCTTAGTCCATAACTGGTATCCTGATCAAGATTTTGAAAAACATACCTAGGATGTATAAAATCTGGAGTTGGAATAAAAAAAGTAGTAAGTTCCCCTACTCCTACTAGAGTACGCCCGATAGCATTACCAATGCCTTTAATAAAACCCCATATAATCCCTATAATGATATTGTCATCATGACTAGTATTCATAACGCTTTTAGGTATTTCTAACCATCCAGTTGTAATATTGATAATTCCACTTCCTAGCTTTCTACCTGCATTTGCACCATAAGTTGGGTTCGCAGCTACCGGTAGAGAAAAACTAAGGAAGGAAAAAGACAAAATTATAAAAAAAATAGTACGTAATATTTTCTTACTCATTGGTCTATATTTCTTCAAAAAATCAAAAACTTAATTTGGGTAGATACTCCAGCTATATTGATAACAATATTTTTATAATCAATAAGTTTAATACTACTCTTATAGTAATCTTAAACTTCTTCCTTAGCTTTGATATATTAACACTTTAGTAGCGTTTATAATGCAGATAAAACCCTAATCTATATCAAAAACTATTTCATAGCTCAGAGTAGTAATATTAAATATGCATACAATAATCACCCGATCATTTATGCTACTCCGAATCATAATTAAATTGCAATTCAGAGGGGGATTATCATAAAAATTAAGACTTATCTAAAAAGATTATAATCAGGGAGATGTTTATGAATAATAAAGATATAACAAAAATTCTAGCAATTTTACCAATACTATTTATCACTTGTGTATCAGCACAACAGCCTATTGAAAGAGATGGGGCGTGGGATAGCTACCCTTATGAGAAAGATTTTGAAGATCATAAAGGTTGGCCAGATTGTGCAGTCATGGAAGGTAATTCTGAAAATAAAAAATACTTACCTGGTAAAGATCAGGTACTAACTTGGACAATTTGCCGATCAGATTCTCCCGATTCTGATCATGATGGTGTATACGATCATATAGATCAATGTCCTGATACTCCTAAGTGGATGGTAGTTGATAAGAAAGGTTGTCCATTGGATACTGATGGTGATGGTGTACCCGATAGTGTAGATCAATGCCCTAATACACCAAAAGGTGCTAAGGTTAATGGAGTAGGTTGTACTGTTAAAGATAGTGACGGTGATGGCGTGCCCGATAGTGCAGATCAATGTCCTAATACACCAAAAGGAGTAGCTGTTGATTCGGTAGGATGCCCATTAGATAGTGATGGTGATGGTATTGCTGATTACTTAGATCAATGCCCCAATACGCCAGCAGGGATTACCGTAAATGATCAAGGCTGCTCTGCTCCTGCAGTGCTTAAAGGTGTTCATTTTGAATTTGACTCAGCACAGCTCACTTTAGAAGCTCAAGACATTTTAAATAACGTTGCTCAATCTCTTCAAAGTTACCCAGAATTGAATATTTCTGTTGCAGGACATACAGATAGTACAGGGCCAGCAATATATAACAAACAGTTATCTCAACTGCGTGCTGAATCTGTGATGAATTACTTAGCCTCTCATGGAGTAGATAAAGCAAAGATGACAGCAATGGGTTATGGCGAGGAACACCCAATAGCTTCTAACCTTACTCGAGATGGGCGCACGCAAAATCGCCGAGTTGAGCTCCAAACATCTAATTAGTTATTAATTATGTAGCGAGGGTTACTTTGTAGCCGTACGTAACCCTCGTTTTTTAATTTCTAGCGTAACTCTATGGCTAATGTTGAAATAAGATAGGCTGCTCCTGTAACTAATACGATTACCGATCCAGTAGGAAGATCTGGCTCATAAGAAATAGCAAGCCCCGTAGTAGTAAAGATTGCTCCTAAGAAGGAAGCAAGAATCATCATCCCTACTAAAGATTTAGTATACTGCCTTGCAATTGCCGCTGGTAGTGCTAGTAAGGCAATGACTAAAATCAAACCTACGATTTGAACTAAAAGCACAACGGTAATTGCAACCATACAAAGAAGAAGTAAATAGAAAAAGATAACAGGTACTCCACGAAGGTAAGCAAACTCCTCATCAAAGCTTATAGCTAAAAATTGCTTATAAAATAAAACAATAATAAAAATAATAGCTATATCTATACCAGCCATTAAATAAAGCTGTTGTTTTGATACCATGAGAATATTTCCAAATAGATATGCCATCAGATCTACATTGTAGCTAGGGGCTTGGGAAATAAAAATAATACCAATAGCCATTCCTATAGACCAAAGTGCACTAATCAGCGTATCTTCTTGTTCTTTCCAGCGTAAATTTACCCAACCTATAACCAGTGCAGCAAGCAAAGCAGCAAGTAAAGCACCTAAAAAGGGATCCTTTCCTAAATAATAGGCAATTCCCATACCTCCTAAAATTGCATGAGCAATGCCTCCCACTAAAAAACTGATACGCTTAACAATTACAAAGCTACCTACTACACCACAACTTAAGCTTGCTAAAATGCCTGCAACTAAAGCATTTTGCAAAAAGGTAGTAGTGATTAACGTTTCCCAAAAATTCATAGCAAATGAATATGATCAATAATACGTACTTTAGTACCATAGAGCTGATCAATTATTTTTCCGCTAATTGTTGCAGTTTCATGGCACACTAAAGTTTGATTTAGGCATGCAACTCGATTTACATAGCGGGAAATAAATCCAATATCATGAGAAACAACAATGATTGTCATTTTTTTATTAAGGGTTTGCAGTAAACGAAAGAAATCCTTTTCTAAACGCACATCTACATGGGCAGTTGGTTCGTCTAAGATAAGTATTTCAGGCTCCGTAGTTAATGCTCTGGCAATTAATACTCGTTGATGTTGCCCTCCGGATAAATCTGATAAAGGTCGCTTGCTTAGCCCTAGTATTTCTACTTGCGCCATTACTTGTTGGGCAATTTCTCTATCTTTTTGAGTATAATTACCAATAATTCTTGTTTTACCTAAGCGACCTTGAAGGACTACGGATTCTACAGTAATTGGAAAGTTATCAATGAAACTATTATGTTGAGGTACATAGCCAATAGTCAATTTTCCTTTTTTAGGCGGAAGACCTAATACTGAAATATAACCTGACAGAGGTGTAAGTAACCCTAAAATAATTTTAAGTAGGGTACTTTTCCCACCTCCGTTAGGACCGATAATACCTAGGAATTCTCCACTATAAATCTCAAGGTTAATATGATCGAGCACTAATGGCCCGTTATAGGAAAAACAAATATCTCTAATTGAGATAGCAGTGTTGATTGAATCCTGATTCACTTCAATACGCTTGCTAACGTAGTAGCCACATGGCGTAAGTTAGCTTCATAATGCTCTGAAAGTGGATCTAAAGAGATAAGTTTTGCACCAATAGATTGGGCTATTAACTGTGCGTGAGTGCGACTAAACTGGTTTTGAATAAAAATCGTTTTAATATTTTTCCTACGACCTAATTCGATGAAAGATGCTAAGGACTTAGCACCTGGCTCTTTACCCTCATGCTCGATAGCAATTTCATGAAGACCATAAGTTCTAGCAAAGTAACGCCAAGCAGGATGAAACACCATAAAATCATGCTGAGTAATACCAGATAAAGTATTACGAATGAATTTATCAAGGTTATTTAAATCTTGAATAAATTGCTGATAATTTTTTTCAAATTGATTTTTATAAGTAGGCTCGGCAGTAATGAGTGTATCTCTAATATTTTTTGCAATAATTTTTACTAGGGGTGGGCTTGTCCAAATATGGGGATCCATGGATTCATACGGAATCCCATTATCTTCTATTTTTTCAGGGAGAGTATCCGCCGAAATGGGTAGTAGGGGTATATCGTTACGGTTATCTATAATCTTAATGTGAGGATTAGTCTTTGCAATAGATTCTAGCCAAATTATTTCAAGAGGTATTCCTATACGGAAGTAAAACTCTGCTTGAGCAAGTTTAACCATTTGTTTAGGAGTAGGATCATAAGTTTCCTCATTCTGTCCTTGTTTTATCATAACAGAGACATGTACTCGACTACCGCCAATACGTTCTATAAAATATTTTTGAGGAATAATACTAACAAAGATAGGGATAGGGTGATTTTCTGCATGAATACACGTACTATGTAATATAGATATTACTAAAAAAATTTTTATTGCAATAGAATAAAACCAGCTAGGCTGCATATTTCATTTAAATTGAGAATTTTTATTCTTATATATCTAGCCGGCTATTAAGAATTTTCTCTTTTTTTTAACTAGAAATTTAAAGTTTAGTTTTTTAAAAAAAACCTAAATAATAAATATTGTATAAATAAAAGACCAATTTTAAGTAAGTTTGGCATTATCTATTTACGCCAGTAATTATTGGCAGCATGCTACTGTTTGAAAATTAATCGCAACCACTTGAGAGGCAGCTGTAAGATCAGAGGCGTTTTCTGCATATTCAGATCGTAACTTATGCAATACTTCTGTATTTGGCTGAGTATACTTTACCCCTCTTCGACTAAGAGTAATAGCTAGTTCAAACCCTTCTTGAGGAGTCTCAGTAATCAATGAGGTTAGCCAGATATCAGCCATAGTGCTTACTCCTTTTTTAAAAAATTATTAGTAAGTTAAATGAAGATTATCTGCAATCAATGTTACTATAACATGACCACCATGGGCTAATTTACCAAATAGTAATTCATCCGCTAAGGGTTTCTTAATTTTTTCTTGAATAAGCCGAGACATGGGACGAGCCCCCATGGTTTCATCATAACCATGCTCCCCTAGCCAGGTTTTTACCTCTGCATCTACCTCTAGAGTAACTTGTTTACTTTGCAGTAACAATTCCAATTCCATTAAAAATTTATCTACCACTCTACCTATAGAGGACTTACTTAACGGTTTAAACTGAATAATAGCGTCTAATCGGTTACGAAGCTCTGGACTAAAGGTGCGTTGAATTGCTCCCATAATATCACTTTCATGATTTTGTTTCGTAAACCCCATGGAACTACGGCTTGCTTCTTGAACGCCTATATTAGAAGTCATCACTAAAGTAATATTACGAAAATCTGCTTTACGCCCATTATTATCAGTTAACATACCATGATCCATGACTTGGAGTAATAGATTAAATATATCTGGATGAGCTTTCTCAATTTCATCAAGCAATAAGACTCCGTGGGGATTTTTGCACACTGCTTCAGTGAGTAACCCCCCTTGGTCGTAGCCTACATAACCGGGAGGAGCCCCAATGAGACGGGAAACAGCATGGCTTTCCATATATTCGGACATATCGAAACGAATAAGTTCAATACCTAGAATATAAGCAAGCTGCCTTGTCACTTCCGTTTTTCCCACTCCTGTGGGTCCAGCAAAGAGAAAAGATCCTACGGGGCGATTACTATCCATTAAGCCAGAGCGTGCCATTTTGACTGCTGAGCTTAATGCTTCAATAGCTGCATCTTGCCCAAAAATCACTCTCTTTAAATTAGATTCTAGGGTTGCTAAGGTTTCTCTATCTGAAAGAGAAATTTGTTTTGGTGGAATCCGTGCTATTTTAGCAATTACTGCTTGTGCATCCTGTGCACTAATTACTTTCTTGCGCTTGGAAATAGGTAATAACTGCTGGTAAGCACCACACTCATCAAGTACATCAATGGCTTTATCTGGAAGGTGGCGATCATGGATATAGCGATTTGAAAGCTCAGCGGCAGTACGTAAAGCTGCTTGAGAAAAGCGAACTTTATGGTGTTCTTCTAATCTAGATTTTAACCCTTGTAAAATCTGTATTGCTTCTTCTACTGAAGGTTCAGGAATATCAATTTTCTGAAAACGACGTGCTAAAGCTCGATCTTTTTCAAAAATATTACGATATTCTTGATAAGTAGTAGAGCCAATGCATTTTAATTCACCAGAAGTAAGTGCCGGTTTGATTAAGTTAGAAGCATCCATAACACTACCCGATGCAGATCCTGCACCAATAATAGTATGGATTTCATCAATAAATAAAATAGATTCTTTTTCGTTTTTAAGTTGGAATAGTATCCCTTTAAATCTTTTCTCAAAATCCCCACGGTATTTTGTACCTGCTAGCAATGCCCCCATATCTAAGCTATAGACAGTACAGTTCTGTAGAATATCTGGAATGTCCTTCTCAGTAATTTTCCATGCCAATCCTTCAGCAAGTGCTGTTTTACCTACACCTGCCTCACCTACAAGTAAAGGATTATTTTTTCTTCTTCGACATAGAATTTGAGTAATACGTTCTAATTCATTAGAGCGCCCAATAAGAGGGTCAATTTTTCCTTGAGCAGCTAATATATTAAGATTAGCTGCATAAATCTCTAGTGGGGTTTTTCCAAGAGGGCTTGTATGCGTTGTTTCTGTTTCTTCTGAAGCTTGAGGTGATTCTCCGCTTTCTTCCTGAGATTCAACCTTACTAATTCCGTGGGAAATATAGTTGATAATATCTAATCGAGTGGTATGTTGCCGCTTTAAAAAATATACTGCTTGAGATTTCTGCTCTCCATAGATAGCTACTAGTATATTGGCGCCTGTAACTTCTTTTTGACCTGAGGACTGAGCTTGAAGTACAGCCCTCTGTAAAACTCGTTGAAATCCTAAGGTAGGTTGAGTATCACGATTATCCTGATTAGATAATAACGGCGTTGTTTCATTTAAAAATGAAGTAATTTCTTCTCTTAACTGTTCTAAATTTACATTACAAGCACGGAGTACAGCAGTAGCTGACTCATTATCTAGCATAGCAAGTAAAAGATGCTCTATTGTTAAATACTCGTGCATTTTCTCTCGAGCACCTTTAAAGGCCTGGTTTAAACTTACTTCAAGATCCTTACTTAACATAGTAAGTTATTTTATAAAATCCCAAATAGATACAAAAATAAATAAGAAAGTTATGTTTTCTCTAAGACACATTTTAGAGGGTGTTGATGCTCTCCTGAGTATTCATTTACCTGAGCTACTTTCGTTTCAGCTATTTCATAGGTAAATATACCGCAAATACCTTTTCCCTCTGTATGAATCTGCCACATGATACGAGTAGCCTGATCTAAGCCCATAGCAAAAAAAAACTGTAATACTTTAACCACAAATTCCATTGGGGTATAATCGTCATTTAGCATAACCACCTTATACATAGATGGTTTTTTAAGCTCTGGTTTTTCAACTTCAGGCTTTATAGCATCTGCAATAGATTCACCGGGTTTTTCTCTACTTAAATAAACTGTACACATTAGTTATCTGCTATTAAAGAATATCTCTCAATATTTTTAAGTATTTTTAGCAGTAGCTGTTTCAGTAATTTTTTTAAGCTCTCCTTTCTCAAATAGCTCTATAATAATATCACAGCCTCCTATTAACTCCCCATTTACAAACAACTGGGGAAAAGTAGGCCAATTTGAATACTGAGGTAAATGAGAACGAATATCTGGGTTAGAAAGGATATCCACATGAGCAAATTCTATACCACTGGCTTGAAGCGCTTGAACTGCTCTGCTAGAAAAACCACACTGGGGAAATTGCGGATCACCTTTCATGAATAAAACGATAGGGTTTGTTTCTATAATTTCTTTAATTTGTTCTATAACGCCCATAATATACCTCCAAAAAAGTGAGAGTTACTAAGACAAATAAACTTATTTTGATAAATGAGACTTAAGTTTAATGATCAGTTTAGTATAATTCCACTTAGAAATATCTTACCTATAATTAGAATTCTGTTGCAGATATGTCTAGTATGACCTTGTGTAACCATAAGGTTTTTAGTGTTAGTTATACCATATTTTTTAATACAATACAGGAGATTTACTTATGACTCATCGTTTACCAGATCTTCCTTATCCAATAGATTCTTTAGAACCTTACCTTTCTAAAGAAACCTTAGAATACCATTATGGTAAACACCACCAAACTTATATAGATAAACTAAATGGGTTAATTGCTGGTACAGAGTTTGAACACTCTTCTTTAGAAGAGATTATTACTAAATCTTCTGGAGGTGTTTTTAATAATAGTGCACAGGTCTGGAATCACACTTTCTATTGGAATTGTCTAACTCCCCAAGGAAAAGGATCACCAAGTGAAGATCTATTAACTATCATTAATAAAAATTTTGGCTCTTTTGCAGAATTTAAGGAGAAGTTTAGCCAAACTGCAATTACTCTTTTTGGATCCGGTTGGACTTGGCTTATCAAAAATGCCAGTGGATCTCTTGAAATTACTACAACAGCTAATGCAGGTAATCCACTGACAGAGGGGAAAACCCCTCTGCTAACTTGCGATGTTTGGGAACATGCTTATTACGTAGATTATCGTAATGCTCGCCCACAGTATGTAGAATCTTTCTGGAAAATTGTTAACTGGGATTTTGTTGCTAGTAATAATCGTTAAAAAATAAATTTAAAATTACTTCACCGTGGCAGCCTTAAATTTATTTGGCTGCCATTATCTTTTAGTATAGCTAGAATTTAATTAGAGTATTTACATAATCAATGAGCGAATCATTAATGTTAGCCTATAACCGCTTACCTGTTGCATTTGAGTACGGTAGGGGAGCTTGGTTATGGGATACTGAAGGAAATCAATACCTAGATGCATTAGCAGGGGTTGCAGTTTGCGGACTAGGCCACGCCCATCCTGCAGTAGTGGCAGCTATTCAAGATCAAGCAAAAAAATTACTTCATACTTCTAATATTTATTGTATTTCTCTACAAGAAAATTTAGCAAATCGCCTAACAGCTTTGTCTGGTATGGATCGTGTCTTTTTTTCTAACTCTGGTGCAGAAGCTAATGAAGCTGCTCTTAAAATTGCCCGCCGTTATGGGCATAACCAAGGGGTTGATAATCCAAAAATTGTTGTAATGACAAGCAGTTTTCATGGGCGAACTTTAGCTACGCTAAGTGCAACTGGAAACCCTAAAGTTCAAGCAGGTTTTGAGCCTCTTGTTCAAAATTTTATTCGAGTTCCTTATAATGATATTACTGCATTAAAAAATCTTCCTAAAGAAGCTTGCCAAGAAATTGTTGCTATATTACTTGAGCCAGTTCAAGGAGAGGGGGGAGTTATTGTGCCAGATGAGGATTATTTAGATCAAATACGTCTCATTTGTAACCAGCAAGGCTGGCTAATGATGCTAGATGAAGTGCAAACAGGGCTATGTCGTACAGGGCAATGGTTTGCTTTTCAGCATAGTAAAGCTCAACCAGATGTGATTACCCTTGCAAAGAGTCTCGGTGGTGGTATACCTATTGGAGCTTGTCTTGCTCGAGGAGTTGCAGCTGAAGTAATACAACCAGGATCTCATGGATCTACATGTGGAGGTAATCCTTTAGCATGTCGTTCTGCTTTAGCAGTTTTAGATACCCTAGAGCAAGCTAATTTAGCTAGCCGTGCTGCTCAACTAGGACAAAGAATGATCCAATCTTTCCAAACAATGTTTGGGGAATTACCGCAAGTTAAGGCAATTCGAGGTAAAGGGTTAATGATGGGTATTGAATTAGATCGACCTTGTGGTGTGCTCATGTCTCATGCTCTAGCTGATGGGTTGCTGATTAATGTTACTGCTAGTAATGTGATACGATTACTTCCTCCTTTAATTATTACCGATGAAGAATCCGATATTATTGCTTCAAAATTAAATAATCTAATTAGATCTTTTCTCAAAAACTCCTAGATTTCAAACATAGTTAGAGAAAAAACTATGGCAATAAAACATTTTTTAACTTTATTTGATTTATCTACTCAAGAATTAGATCATCTTATTCAGCGAGCAATTGAACTTAAAATGCTTCAGAAATCAAGAGAAATCTACGAGCCATTAAAAAATAAAGTATTGGGTATGTTTTTTGAAAAATCCTCTACTCGTACTCGTGTTTCTTTTGAGGTAGCTATGACTCAATTTGGAGGTAGTGCTATTTTTCTATCACCAAGAGACACCCAATTAGGCCGAGGTGAATCGATTGAGGATACTGCTCGTGTTCTCTCTAGAATGATAGATGGTTTAATGGTACGTACTTTTTCTCATACCACTTTAGAGTGTTTTGCAGCCTATTCTCAAGTACCTGTGATTAATGCACTTACTGATCTTTACCACCCTTGTCAATTGCTTGCAGATATTCAAACTTATACAGAACATAGAGGTAGTATTCAAGGACAAACTGTTGCGTGGGTAGGCGATGGTAATAATATGTGCCACTCTTATATTAGTGCTGCGCAACAATTTGGGTTTAAATTACATATTGCTACACCAATAGGCTATGAACCTAACGCTGATCTTTTAAAAAATACAGAAAAGTATATCCAATTGACTTCTGATCCTAAAGAAGCGGTTGCAAATGCTAATTTAGTAGTGACAGATTCTTGGGCAAGTATGGGACAAGAACAGGAAAAAGAGCAGAGATCTAGCGATTTTAAAAACTACCAAGTTAACAGAAAACTAATAGCTTTAGCTAAAAAAGATGCACTCTTTATGCATTGCCTACCTGCTTATCGAGGAAAAGAAGTGACTGCTGATGTGATTGATGGGAATCAAAGCGTAGTATGGGATGAGGCAGAAAATCGTCTCCATGCTCAGAAGGCTTTATTAGAAAAACTAATGGTAAACTAGAGCATCAATTAACTAATTTAGTTAAGCTAAAGTTAAATGTTGTGCTAGGGTAAATAAATTCTCTGGCGTTCCTATATCACGCCATTCTCCTTGATAATATTCTCCTGTTACCAAATTTCGGCAAGCCATTTCTCGTAATAAGGGCGCTAAGGGAAATCGTCCAGGAAAGCAGTGCGTAAACAATCTTGGGTGGTAAACAGCAATACCACTAAAAGTAAGTCGCTTATCTTCTTTTGTAGTAACTTGGTTACCGCATAAGGCGAAATCTCCTTGTGGATGGTGACTAGGGTTATCTACCAAAATAAGATGGGCAAGACTCCTAAAATTAGTTTTAAGATTAGCAAAAGGGTAATCGGTCCAGATATCCCCATTAACTACTAAGAATGGTTCTTTTCCTAGCAAAGAAAGGGCATGATAAATACCACCTCCTGTTTCTAACCCTTCGTCTTGCTCAGGAGAGTAGTCAATATGTACCCCATAGTATTGACCATCCCCCAAATAAGATTCGATTTGTTCCCCTAAATAAGCGTGGTTAATGACTAATTCAGTAAATCCTGCTTTAGCAAGTGATTGAATAATATATTCAATAAGCCGATGAGATCCTACTTGAAGTAAGGGTTTAGGTGTATCGTCTGTTAAAGGTCGCATTCGCTTTCCACGACCTGCAGCTAGTATCATTGCTTTCACTGCAAAACCATATCAGATTGAGGTAGAGATTGTAGGATTTTATTTAAATCTACTAACTCATTATACTGACTCCCTACTCTAATTATATATGCTAAAGTTCTAGGAATATCTTTTAAGTAATTAGGTTTATGATCTCGATAATTCAGGCGGGCAAAAATACCTATCGCTTTCAAATGCCTTTGAATACCCATCCAATCAAACCAATATAAAAATTCATTCAAATCCTGCCCTACGGGAATGTTCAGTTGAGCTGCTTTGTTTCTATACGTAGATACCCAACCTGCTATTTTTTCTTGTGGCCAAGCAATATAACAATCCCGCAGTAAAGAAACTAAATCGTAAGTTACAGGGCCTTTAACAGCATCTTGGAAATCTAAAATACCAGGATTATTTTGATTAGTGATCATTAAATTTCGAGAATGATAATCTCGATGCACAAATACTTGGGGCTGATTTAATACTATATTTACTAATAAATTAAATATGGAATCAAGTTCTGTAGTCATTTGAATCCCTAAATGACACCCTAGGTACCAATCTTTAAACAACTCCATTTCTTGGAGTAACAATTTACGGCTATAGGGTCTTAAATCCGCACTATTAGTACCTTTGCTTTGTAATATTAAAAGAGCAGAAATTGCGTCCTCATAAAGTGTTTGTGCACTATTTACATTTAAAAAATCCAAATATTGGTCAGATCCTAAGTCAGTCAACAGTAAAAATCCTTGTGCTAAATCTTGGGATAAAATTCTAGGTACATTTAACCCTAATTTATTTAATTTATTAGCAATATAAATAAAATTGGTACACCCCTCCTTCTCTGGTGGGGCATCCATTATAATCAAAGATTCTTTTTGGGGCTGAAAAAGACGAAAATAACGACGAGCACTAGCATCTCCTGCAACAGGAGTTAAAGAGTAGTGCATAAAATTTAGTTCTTGAAGCCAGTATTTTATCGCCTCAAGGCGTGTATCTAATATCAGAAGATATCTCTATATTAATTGATCTTAGGGGAAATTATATCGTAAAATCTGGTTACATTTTACATTTGGGCGATTAGCTCAGAGGGAGAGCACTGCCTTCACACGGCAGGGGTCACTGGTTCGATCCCAGTATCGCCCACCACTTAACTGAGTACTATATAAGCTCTAGCACAATTTGATTGTGTTAGAGCTTATCGATCGATATGTAACTAAATACTTAAAAATAATACCTTAGGTTGGCGGTAGTAGAACCATCCTAAAATAAAAAATCCTATGTTAAAAAGCCAAAAAACATGGGGTTCTGGAATAGAAGAAGATTGAGCAAGGGTAAAAAGCCCTAGTGCGTTTGTTTGACCACCACCGCAAGTAGTATTACCTCCGCAAAAGTTACCTGCATCAGCACCCACAGTAATATTTTCACTTGCAGTAGAAAAATCGATATTATTATATATACCTTGGATATTTATACTGCCAAAGAGTTGATTATCCAAGTTAAGATCTACATTAAAGGAATTAAAAGATTGGTTGGGAGAACCACCTACCTTAGTAGTATCTCCATTAAAAGAAGCTATCGCTTTTACACCATTTTTATCCATTAGATCAAAGGAAAAAGAGATTTCAGGCGCTAGTCCTTCTGCTTGAAGATCACTCATATTAATCCCACCACCACTTAGAGCACTTGAGCTACTATTCCATGCTGATGAAGGGATAGAATAATTATAATTACTACCTAGTTGATATGAATTACCATGAATAATAATTTGCCCACCTGTAATCCATATATCATCCCCTGAAGGAAGGACCTGAGAATTAGGTACCCAATTATAAATCAATGTTCCATAGGCTATATTTATGCTTGTAGCTATACTCAGTACTAGCATTAATAATTTTTTTGTCATACTAAGGTATCCTTTAATTTATTAAAACCAGCAGAATTTATACCGCTGAAGCTTTTTTTGAAAAATATAAGGATTGTTACTGAGTAGTAATATACTATATTCATGATTATATAGTTTAATTTTTTTATAGCTAACTATTTGTGTCAGTTAGTTATAAAAATAAGTGGGATTAGGATAAAAGCAAATCTAATCCTAAATTCCAATCAGGAAGTGTGATACCAAAAGTATTTTGAATATGAGTGTTATCAAGACAGGAAAATCTAGGTCTTTTTGCTAAGGTAGGATAATCAGAAGTTGGAATAGGAATAATTTGAGCTTGGTTGCTATTTTGTAAATTAATTCTATTGTTAATAGCCTGAGCAAATTCATGCCATGAAATTTCTCCTTTACAGCTTAAGTGATAAATCCCTGAATATTCATTAATGTAATTTGCAATACCTCCTCGTGTTTGAGCAATAACCTGGGCTGTAGCCTCAGCAATAAATCTGCTCCAAGTAGGGGTACCAAACTGATCGTTGACTACTTGGATTGTTTTTTGCTCTTTAATAAGTCGCTGCATCGTGAGCAAAAAGTTATGACCTCTTAACCCATAGACCCAACAGGTACGAAAAATTAGATAGTTACCCCCTATTTCAGTAATAGCTTTTTCTCCAGCTAGCTTAGTTTTTCCATAGGTATTAATCGGATTAGGAATATCTCCCTCTTGGTAAGGAGTATTATTTTTTCCATTAAATACATAATCTGTAGAGTAATGAATTAAAGCAGCATCTAGCTCTTTAGCGATTTCTGCTAAAATCCCAGGTGCAGTGCCATTAACAGTCATAGCCAATTTTTGTTCTTCTTCCGCTTTATCTACTTGGGTATAGGCAGCTGCATTAATAATTAAATTGGGGCGATACGCCATAAGGCAAGAGCGAATGGTTTCTAGTTTAGATAAATCAAGTTGAGATCGTCCTAAAGGGATAATCTTTCCTAAAGATGCAAAGGTTCGCTGCAATTCCCAGCCTACCTGACCGTAGGAACCAAGAATAATAATCCTGGGGTAGGTATTAATTAAAATAGTTCCGCTTCCTTAAAAGACTGACCTGCTTGATCTTTTACAGATACCACAGGTTTTTCTGATAGAGGCCAATGAATATCGAGAGTAGGATCATCCCAACAAATGCACCGTTCATATTCAGATACATAGTAATCAGTTGTTTTGTAGAGGAATTCTGCATATTCACTAAGCACAAGAAATCCATGAGCGAATCCTGCAGGTATCCAAAGTTGTTGCTTATTTTCTGCAGATAAGTAATAGCCTATCCAATGACCAAAATAAGAAGAATTTTTTCTTAAGTCTACAGCCACATCAAACACCTCCCCGATTACTACTCGTACTAACTTGCCTTGAGGCTGTTTTATTTGATAATGAAGCCCTCGTAAAACGCCTTTTTTTGACTGAGAATGATTATCTTGAACAAACTGAATTTCTTTATTTAAGGAGTTATTAAGTTTTTTATTGTGGTAGCTCTCGAAAAAAAAACCTCGATCATCTTCAAATACTTTAGGTTTAAGGAGGAACACATCAGGAATTTTTGTAGGAAATACTTCCATAGTCTAGAGTAAATAATTTTTTTCTTGTAATAGCCTCAATAAATAGCTTCCATAGCTACTTTTTTGCAAGGACTGGGCTAAACACTCAAGATTTTCAGCATTAATATAACCCATTCGGTAAGCAATTTCTTCAGGACAAGCTATTTTGAGTCCTTGTCTTTTTTCTATAGTTTGAATAAACAAAGCCGCTTCTAAAAGAGAATCATGAGTACCTGCATCAAGCCAAGTCATTCCTCGCCCCATGATTTCTACAAATAAAGATTCATTTTTTAAATAATACTGATTAATATCAGTAATTTCTAACTCTCCTCTTGCCGATGGAGCTAAATTTTTAGCAATTTCTACTACTTGGTTATCATAAAAATAAACTCCTGTTATGGCGTAACAGGATTTGGGTACGGAGGGCTTTTCTTCAATACTTACGATTTTATGATAGTGATCAAATTCAATTACACCATATCGCTCTGGATCATAGACAGGATAGGCAAATACAGTAGCTCCTTGCTGCCGATCTCTAGCGTTTTTCAATAGGGTTGAGAGATCCTCTCCATGAAAAATATTATCTCCAAGAATCAGCGCACAAGGACTCTCTTTAATAAAATTTTTTCCTAAAATAAAAGCCTGTGCAATCCCTGCAGGGTAAAGTTGCACCTGGTATGTAAAATTTACCCCCCATTGTTCTCCTGAGCCTAATAATTGCTCTAGTACTGGCAAGTCTCGTGGAGTTGAAATAATTAGAATCTCTCTAATTCCCCCTAGCATTAAAGTAGAAAGGGGGTAATAAATCATAGGTTTATCATAGATAGGTAAAAGCTGTTTACAAATGGGTTGTGTAATAGGATATAAGCGAGTACCTAAACCGCCAGCTAGAATAATTCCTTTACTCATAAACTTATTCTATCTGTTCCTAATCGCTCTCTTTGATAAGTTTTTAAACTCATTTGGCACCAGTCTTGATTATCTCTATACCATGCAATAGTTTTATGGAGTCCAGTAATAAAACTTTCTTGAGGCTGCCAGCCCAATTCTTTAGTAATTTTACTAGCATCAATAGCATAGCGTAGGTCATGACCAGGTCGATCGGTCACATGAGTGATTAAAGAACAGTGAGGAGTATAGGAAGAGTAAGGAAATAACTCATCAAAAATTTGGCAGATAGTCTCTACTACTTCTCTATTAGTTTTTTCGTTATGACCTCCAATATTATAAGTTTCACCAGGTGTTCCTCTATCTAATACCAAGTGCAAAGCTCGTACATGATCATCTACATAAAGCCAATCTCGAATATTATCCCCTTGCCCATAAATGGGAAGGGATTTTCCTTCAAGCCCATTTAGAATCATTAATGGGATAAGTTTCTCTGGAAATTGATAAGGACCATAATTATTAGAGCAATTAGTGATTAAAATGGGTAACCCATAAGTATGATACCAAGCCCTTACTAAGTGATCAGAGCTAGCTTTGCTCGCTGCATAAGGAGAATTAGGACAATAAGGGGAGTATTCTTTGAATAATCCTTCCTTTCCTAGAGAGCCAAATACTTCATCGGTAGAGATATGGTGGAATCGAAACCGAGTTTGAGATTTTTGATCAAGGGTTTGCCAATAGCTAAGCGTTGCTTCTAGTAAGTAATAAGTACCTAAAATATTAGTATTAATAAAATCAATAGGGCTATCAATAGATCGATCCACATGGGATTCAGCTGCCAAGTTCATCACAGCACTTGGCTGATACTTAGTAAATAGCTCTGTTATAATTTCAAAGTTACTAATATCGGCATGAATAAATTGGTGTTGAGGATGGGAGGCAACTGATTTTAGAGATTCTAAGCTACCTGCATAAGTAAGTTTATCTATATTAACAATACGATATTTGGTATTTTCAATAAAGTAGCGTACTAATGTAGAGCCAATGAAGCCTGCACCACCAGTAATAAGTATGGTTTGATTCATATATTAATAATTAATTTTAATGCTAAAGGTGAAATTATTCATTGGCAAAAATTAATTAAATCATAGCAAATTATTCGATTTGGGATATCAACGTGTATAAAGTTTTATTTGCAGCAAGTGAGGTTCATCCTCTAATAAAAACCGGCGGTTTAGGAGATGTAGCAGGTATTTTACCTACGGCACTCTTTAAACTAGGGTGGGATGTAGGTGTTATTTTACCTGCTTACCCAAACTGCAAACAACAGCTTAAAAACCTTGTACAAGTTACCTCTTTATCTATTCCATCTGTAACTACGCCAGTCATTATTTTAAAAGGAGAGTTACCAGGTGTGCCTGTTACTTTTTGGCTAGTAGATAGTCCACGTCATTTTAATCGCCCAGGTAATCCCTATATAGGTGAAAATGGACAAGAATGGCCAGATAATGCCGATCGCTTTGCTACCTTTTGTAAAGCAATCGTACATGGTTTTGTTACCTATCCAAACCTAGACTGGAAACCTGATGTTATTCACTGTAATGATTGGCATACTGGGCTAATTCCTCCTTTATTAGATTCGGTAGCAAATAGACCCGTTACTATGTTTACTATTCATAATCTAAGTTATCAAGGGGTATTTCCCTATGCCACATTTCAGGAATTACAACTCCCAAACCATCTGTGGTTATCCTCTGCTCTAGCATTTCATAATCAGCTCTCTTTTATGAAAGGTGGATTAATATTTTCTGATTGGCTAACCACAGTTAGTCCAAGTTACGCAAAGGAAATTATGACTCCAGAACTAGGCTGTGGCTTAGATGATATATTACGCCAGCGCTTTAAGAATCTTACGGGTATATTAAACGGAGCAGACTATGATCGGTGGGATCCAGTTCAAGATTCTTTAATTGAAAAGCCTTATAATAAAGAGAGTTGGTACGACAAAGTTAAAAATAAGCTAGCATTACAGCGTCAATTTCATTTACCTGAAAATAAAAAAATTCCTATGTTTGGCTTTATAGGGAGATTAGTTACCCAAAAAGGAATTGATTTAATTATTAAAATTTTACCCAAGATTATTTCAGAGCAAATTCAAATTATTTTTCTTGGAGAAGGAGAAGAATATTATCAATCCTGTTTAGAAACGCTTGCTAGAAAATATCCTGAAAAAATAGGATTATCTCTTGGTTATAGCGAAACTCTTGCCCATAGTATTCAAGCTGGGGTAGATATTTTTCTTATGCCTTCTTATTTTGAACCTTGTGGGCTTACTCAAATTTATGCTCTACGCTATGGTACGATTCCTATCGTACATAAAGTAGGCGGACTTGCCGATACAATTATAGATGCAACACCAGAGAATTTGGATCGAGAACTAGCGACAGGTTTTATATTTAACAATCCTACTTCTAGTGAACTATTACATGCTATTGAGCGATGCCTTCATTTATACGCCCAACCTTATTTATGGCAAAAATTAATACTCACTGGAATGGCACAAGACTTTAATTGGAAAAATAGTGCTAAACGCTATCTTGAGCTTTATTACAAACTACTTCAAAGCCGTTCTACTATAGAGTAATACCTTTAAAGGTTATATTGAAATTAGTTAAAAAAACAAAAATATATTACATGATTAATAGGATTGGATCTCATTCTGTATCGGAAGTAAATTCTACAGTTAATTTAAAAGATAAAGAACTCCGGGCTCGGGTAAAGCTTTTTGGTAATTTATTAGGTAAGGTTATTCAGACCCAATCGGGAGATAGAATATTTATAGCAGTTGAAACCCTACGGAAAGGCTATATTGGTTTAAGGAGAAGTGAGAATACCTATAAAAGAATTCGATTACAGAATCTTATTAATAAACTCAATCCAGAAACCTTAACAGAAGTAGTACGTGCTTTTAGTACTTATTTTAGCTTAGCTAATTTAGCAGAAGAAGCTTATCAGTATCGCTTACGCCAGCGGCGTATTAATGCAGGAGGACCTTTTTGGAAAGGCTCCTTTGAAGAGACTTTCCAAGAAATAAAAGAAAGTGGTGTAAGTCTAGAGGAATTACAAAACTTACTTAATCGTCTTGCTTATATCCCAGTAATTACTGCCCACCCTACCGAAGCAAAGCGGCGTACTGTAATGGATCATTTGCGTAAAGTATTTGTTACTAATAAAGCTTTAGATGAGGCACGCCTTAGCCAACGAGAAAAAGAGACGATTCATTATCAGCTTTCCCAAGAAATCCAAATTTTGTGGAAAACTAATGAAGTTAGAGCACGTCGTCCACAAGTGCGAGAAGAAATTATCAATGGTCTTTTTTATTTTAAGGTTAGCCTATTTCAAGCGATTCCTGCTATTTACCGACAGCTAGAGAATGTAGTTGAAAAAGTATATGGGGATAGTATTACCACAAATAAAACCATTCATATTCCAAGTTTTATTCATTTTGGTTCTTGGATCGGTGGTGATCGGGATGGAAACCCTAATGTAACCGCAGAAACTACAATTATGGCTGCTCGCTTACAAATGAGAATTGCTCTACGACATTATTTAGGGCGAGTATCTGAGTTAATGCGTATTCTTACCCACTCAATCCCTTTAACCACACCGTCAAAAGCACTTATCAGTAGTATTAATTATGATCTTCGTGATTGTCCAGAAGCTTTCTTAGATGATCCTACTCGCTTTAGCCACGAACCCTATCGCCGTAAACTTCATTTGATTCGCCATCGATTGCAAGATAATTTGCAAGCTGTTGAAGTAAAACTAAAGCCAGAAAATAAGCTTATGCCCCCAAAAGGGGTAGGATACACTTCAGAATTTCAATTTCTGCAGGATCTTTATTTAATTCGGGACAGCTTAATTAGCCACAAAGATGGTAGTATTGCAAATAATGAGCTGCAAGATTTAATCCGACTGGTTGAAAGTTTTGGATTTTATTTACTCAAACTAGATATACGTCAAGAATCTGCTCGCCATACCGAAGCAGTTGCAGAATTAGTCAGATCCCTCAAAATTCATCCTAACTATTTGGAACTTACTGAGTTAGAGCGCCAAAAAATGCTCTCTGAGCAGTTAAGTAATAAAATAGTACATCTTTTTGATCAAAGCCAGCTTTCATCCGTTACTCAAGAGATATTGAATACATTTTATGCAATAAAACAAATGTGCCAAGAGATTAGTCCTCATATTCTCGGCCACTATGTTATCTCCATGACTCATACGGCTAGTCATGTACTTGAGGTGATGTTTTTAGGAAAGATAACAGGGCTAATCGATGAAAAAGAAGAGCAGGTTTCTTGTCTTTTGAAAGTTTCTCCTTTATTTGAAACGATAGAAGATTTAGAACACATTGAGCCAGTCATTAGTGCGTTATTAGAAAATCCAAGCTATCTATCTCTACTTAAAATTTCAGGAAATCAGCAAGAAATTATGATTGGCTATTCTGATTCCTGCAAAGATGGAGGAATACTTGCTTCTTCCTGGAAGCTCTATGAAGCCCAGAAAAAGGTAGTTTTTCTTATGAAATCTTCTCAAGTAGATTGTCGTATTTTTCATGGACGAGGCGGTACAATTGGTAGAGGAGGTGGTCCTACCTTTGATTCTATACTTTCCCAGCCTCAAGGTACCGTTCATGGGCAAATAAAATTCACTGAGCAGGGAGAAGTACTCTCATCTCGCTATAGTAATTTTGAGACAGCAATTTACGAACTCAGTATGGGTGTTAGCGGTTTGATTAAAGCCAGCATCACCACACGTCCTGATCCTAAGGAAAAACAAAATTATTTAAAGATTATGGGGTTTCTAGCCAAGGAAGGAGAGAAAGCTTATCGAGAATTTACTGAGAATACACTAGGGTTCCAAGATTATTTTTATGAAGCTACCCCCGTGAATGAAATCGGACTTTTAAATATTGGTTCTCGCCCATCTCATCGAAACAAAGGAGATCGTTCTAAAGCATCAGTACGTGCTATTGCTTGGGTATTTTCTTGGGCACAATCACGGCATACATTCCCAGCTTGGTATGGAATTGGATCTGCCTTAGAAAAATGGCAGCAAGAACACCCAAATCAGCTTGAAAAGCTACAGAGGATGTATCGAGAATGGCCCTATTTCCGGGCCATGTTAAGTAATACTCAAATGTCTCTAGCAAAAGCAGAGCTGCGCATTGCCCAGCAATATTCTCAGTTATGCTTAGATCCTGAGGTAGGATCGCAAGTTTTTGCAATGTTTAAAAATGAATATAAACGCACAGTAACCCAAGTATTGCAAGTCGTTAATGTGCAAAAACTATTAGAAGAAAACCCAACTTTAGAACTCTCTCTTAAGCGTAGAAACCCCTACTTAGATCCTTTGAATCATATTCAACTTACTCTACTAAAAAGAGTTCGAGATCCATCTTTAAGTACTGAAGAGCAACAAGCTTGGATGGATCCTTTGCTACGTTCTATTAATGCGATTGCCACAGGTATGCGAAATACTGGTTAATTAATTAATCTAGTTATTTATTATTGCACTAATGCTTCTCCTGTCCCCCTGGGGTCGCTTGCAGCATCAACGATCCCTTGTTCCCAATCCCAAAATACAGCCTGCATGTTTCCCCAAGTATGGGTATTTGCTTTCAAGTGATGCCCTAAGGTTTGTAACTTTTTTATTGTTTCAGGGCTAAAAGCTTTAGGCTCATACTCTACTTCATCAGGCAAATATTGATGGTGAAATCTAGGAGCAGAGACTAATTCTATAAGATTTTTCCCTTCCATATGATTCAAAATACCCAAAAGTACCATGGTAATAATCCGACTACCTCCAGGAGCACCTAGTACTAATACACTATGATTATCTACTACAAAAGTAGGAGTCATACTTGATAAAGGGCGTTTTCTTGGTAATATCTCATTTGCTTTATTCCCTACTAAGCCATAGACGTTTGGTACACCGGGGGAAATAGAAAAATCATCCATTTCATCATTGAGTAACACGCCAGTACCTGCAGGTATGAATCCGGAACCAAATGGATAGTTAATACTTAATGTTGCTGCTACCCAATTACCCTCTTGGTCTATAATTGAAAAATGAGTAGTATCTTGCCCAGATTCCTTATATTCTGCAGTAGACAAAAAATTGCTAGGTGTTGCTTTATTTAAAGAAATACTAGATCGTAATCCTGCTCCATAATAAGGATGAATAAGTTGTTCCATAGGAATATGTATAAAATCAGGATCTCCTAAATACTCAGCCCGATCTCGATAAGATCGCCGCATTGCTTCAATTGTAAGATGAATTTTCGATACTTTCGGTAAAGTGAAGAAATTATCTTGGTTTAATGTATTAAGCATTGTCATCAATGCGATCCCACCTGCAGAAGGAGGACTTGCTGAAATAATAGTAGCTTTATGGTATTTTCCTTTAATCGTAGATCTCTCGAGTACTTTATATTGTGCTAGATCCTCTAAAGTCCAAATACCCCCTGCTGTTTTTACCCCACTGACTAACTTATTTGCTATATTTCCTTGATAAAAACCAGTTGCCCCATGCTCTGCAAGTGCAGTTAATGTATTTGCTAAATCAGATTGTTTAATTTTTGCTCCGAGTTGAGGGACCGCTCCATTTTTTAAAAAAACTTGAGCAGTATTAGGGTAGTATTTAAGAACAGGTAAACGAAAATTTACCATTCTGAGAAAATGTTCATTAGCTTCAAACCCTTGCTGAGCATAAGAAATTGCGGGGGCTAGCGTTTGTCTTAAGGATAGTCGACCATAATTTTTAGTAAGATGATCCAAAGCAGCAGGTAATCCAGGAATAGCAGCAGCAAGAGGGCCATCTACTGAGTCTCTATTTCTTACAGATCCATGTTTATCCAAATACATATTTGGTGAGGCAGCAAGAGGGGCTCGCTCTCGCCCATCAATCATAATATCTTTATTGTCTTTAGCTCGATGTAATAGCCAAAAACCACCTCCCCCAATTCCTGAGCTGTAGGGTTCTACCACCGCCAAAGCAGCACTAATAGCCACTGCTGCATCAAAGGCATTACCTCCTTCACGAAGTATTTTAGCCCCTGCTTGCGTAGCTAGAGGATGTGCACTAGCAATTGCTGCTTTAGGTGGTTTTCCTTGGGATCTAGCTAACCCAGAAAAAATAAATAGAAGTATGAATAATATGAAAGTAAAAATTGAACGTAAGATCATTTAAAAAATTATCTATTGCTTAATTTTCTGCTTTATCAAGGTTAAGTAATTGATATTTAGCTTCCAACTCTTCTTTTATTTCTTTATGGTTCGGGTCAGGAATAATACATTCTACTGGGCAAATTTCAACACATTGGGGTACATCAAAATGACCTATACATTCAGTACAGCGATTAGCTTCAATTTCATAAATTTCCTCTCCTTGAAAAATAGCATTATTTGGACATTCTGGCTCACAAACACCGCAGTTAATACATTCATCTGTAATTAATAATGCCATGATGTTTACTCCTTATCTAATTTTTTAGCCAATGCGGTCATAACACAGGGATGGACAAAAGCAGAAACATCTCCTCCTAATGATGCGACTTCTCGTACTAAACTAGATGAAATATAAGCATATTGTTCAGCAGGAGTGAGAAATAATGTTTCTACCTCAGGGGCTAGGTGGCGATTCATGGTGGCAAGCTGAAATTCATACTCAAAATCAGAGACTGCCCTTAATCCTCTAATCAAAATTTGTGCATTACAAGAACGGGCAAGGTCTGCTAACAGCACATTAAATCCTTGTGCTTCTACATTTGAATATTTAATTAGTGATTCTTTTGCTAACGAAACCCTCTCTGCTAAAGAAAAACAGGGTGTTTTTATTGGATTTTCTGCAATTGCAACAATCACCTGATCAAAAAGTCGGGCAGCACGATCAATCAAATCACTATGACCACGAGTAATAGGATCAAAAGTACCCGGATAAATAGCTATTATTCTTGCCATAAAATATTATATTTCTTTAAAAACTACAGAGTAGCTTACTTCTCCTGTTTGTTTGCTACGAAGCTTTGTCCAGGTATTGGGTAGTGCTAGAAGGTCATTTTTTTTAGATTCCTCAATATAAATATAACTCCTACGAGCAATCCAGTGATTTTGTTCTAAAGACTGAAATACAGGTAATAATAATTTAGACTCAAAAGGGGGATCTAAAAAGATAATATGAAAAGGCTGATTAGCACTATTTTCTAGATAATGCAAACTATCTTGATAAATAGCCGTTATCTTTTGAGTGGCTAGATAAGTAATATTTTTTTGAAGTATTTGGTAGGTTTTTAAATTATTTTCTACCATCACAACTTGCTCTGCTCCCCGAGAACACGCTTCAAACCCTAACAGGCCACTACCAGCAAATAGATCTAAACAACGAGCTCCTTCAATAACAGGTTGAAGCCAATTAAAAAGAGTTTCTCTGATTCGATTTGGCGTGGGGCGTAACCCAGGTTCCGCAGGAACCCTTAATTTCCGACCACGCCAAGTACCACCAATAATTCGAAGGCGATTTTCTAAAAAATCACTTTTGCTATTTTTCTCTGTTTTCACCTGCCATTACTGTAACTATTTGGTTTAAATTAATTCTATTTTTGAATGCTATTCGAATCTGATCGGCGGTGATCGATTCTATTTTAGAAACAAATTGATCTAAGTAATCTAAAGGTAAGTGATAAAAGCCTATTGCTGCTAATTGTTGTACTTTTTTTCCATTACTATTTAAATTTAAAGGAAAACTACCAACGATATTTTGTTTTGCTAAAGTCAATTCCTCTTCCGTAGGACCGTTTTCAATAAAATCCTTTAATGTTTGATTGAGAACTTTTAATGCCTCAGCCGCTTGTTCGTTACGAGTCTGTAATGAAAGGATGTATGGACCTTTACTATGCATGGGTACAAAATAGCTTGAAACCCCATAAGTTAGTCCTCGTTTTTCCCTAAGCTCAATGCTTAATCGAGAAACTAAGCCGCTTCCACCTAAAATATGATTTCCAACGTATAAAGGAAAATAGTCTGGATCATCTCTTGTGATCCCAAGGGTACCTAGAATAATTGTAGTTTGGGTAGAGGGATAGGCAATTGTATTTTCCTTTGAAGCATTGATCACTGTTACTTGGGGTAAACTTGATGCTAAATCCCCTGTTGGAATTCCTTGCATTAGAGTTTTAGTAAGCTTTTCTGCTTGACTGTGAGTAAGTGCACCTACCATACTAATGGTTGCATTTTTTTCCACATAGTATTTTCGATAGAAATCGAGAACATCATTTCGGGTAAGGGTTGCTAAAGTCTTTGCAGTTCCTAATGATTGGTGACCGTAAGGATGATCGCCATATAAAAATTCATAAAAGGAGCGACTAGCTAAACTACTTGGAGATTGCTCTTGTCTTTGTAAGGCCTGCTCCATTTGACTACGTATCCGTATAAAAGATTTATCAGGTACAGAAGGTTTTGCTAAAATTAAAGCTGTGGTCTCTAATGCTGAGGTTAAAACATCTTCTTTAGTTAAGCTGCGCAGATTTATAATCGCCATATCTCGAGCTGAATCAGTACTAAACTGTGCTCCTAGATTATCAAAACGCTCTGCAATAGCATCAGCATCAAGATTCCCTGCCCCTTCATCTAATAATGCATTACTGAGTTGAGCAAGGCCAAATTTACCTCCATCCCTTGCTGATCCCGCATCAAAGATAATTCGTATATCTACCATAGGTAATTCATTAGCTTGAATGAAATATACTTGAGCACCATTAGTAGTCTTCCAATGCTCAATATTATTAGTAGAAGTTGCATGCCCTAGAGTAGGAATAATCCACAGTAAACATAAAATAAACCTATTAAGAAGCATGATTACCCCCCTTTAGATTAGAGGTTGTTGGTTTTTCTTGGTTTTGCTCTTTTGAATGGTTAGATACGGGTACTAATTCTCCCTTTATCTGGTTATTCTCTATTAAAAATTCTTTTGCAACCATTTGAATCTGCTCAGGAGTAATTGCACTAACTTGATCTACATACTCATCTATTAAACGCCAATCTAACCCTACAGTCACTAGCGTTCCTAATTGCATTGCTTGATAAAAAATGGAGTCCTCTTCATATATTTGGTGGGCAATAACTTGGTTTTTAATCCGTTCTAATTCTTGATTACTGACTAATTCTTTTTGCAATTTTTCTATTTGTGCCAGAAATGCTTTTTCTAACTCTTCTACAGTATGTCCTGAGGCTGGGGTACCAGAAATAACTAACTGATCAGTGGATCGAGCATATAAATTATAATCTACCCCTACATTTGCAGCTATTTGACTGCCTCGTACTAGATCTTTGGAGAAACGTGCACTTGCTCCCCCATCTAAAACACCAGACAATACTTCTAAAGCATAAGCTTTCCATTTATCTTCCTGTTTTTCTATGGTATTAATTACGGGTACTTTCCAGCCCAGCAATAGATAAGGAATTTTTGCAGATACCTTAACAACTACTTGCCTAGATCCAGTCCGAGTAATTTCTTTTTGTGACTTAGGTGGTGTGATTTTTTCTGACTTTAAACTTCCAAAATATTGTTTTGCTAAACTATATACTTGATTAGGATCCACATCTCCTACAACAACAACCGTAGCATTATTAGGAGCATACCACTTTTGATACCATGCTTTTAAATCATCAATGTCATAATTTTTAATATCGTCCATCCAACCAATTATAGGGTGATGATAGGGGCTACTTAAAAAAGAGATGCTATTAAAATTTTCATAAGTAAGTGCATTTGGGTTATCTTCAGTGCGCATGCGACGCTCTTCCATGACTACTTCTCGCTCTTTATCCAATTCTTTATCCTGGAGTAGTAAATTTCTCATCCGATCAGCCTCTAAGCGAAAACTTGTAGGTAGCTGGTCGCTCGCCATTTGCTCAAAATAAGCGGTATAATCACGGCCAGTAAAGGCATTTTCTTCACCTCCGTGGGCAGAGATAATTTGCGAAAACTCATTAGGTTTTAAAGTTTTTGTTCCCTGAAACATCATATGTTCTAGCATATGGGAAATACCCGTGATGCCGCCGTATTCATAACTGGATCCTACCTTGTACCACACCTGAGAGACCATCACAGGTGCTCGATGATCTTCCTTAACTAAAAGGGTCAAGCCATTTTCTAAAGTAAATTCAGATACTTTAGTTGATGCCCAAGCTGGAGATGATTCAGCAATGATAAACAAAGATATTAAAAAATAAGTGATTACATTCATTTTTTACTCATATGTTAAAAATGGTAAACTGTTTAGTAGATATCCATAGTATAACTATCTCTGATAGTGAATAGTAAAAAACCCTAAAATTCCTACTTAATTTAAAGAGCTATGGCAAGTTTTTTTAAATATTGGCAAAAACCCTCAGAAGAAAAATCTAATACGTTAGAATTAAAAGATTCTAATGTGGATACTACCTCTGAAAAAGATCAAGAAACCCCTCAAGAAGAAGCAAAAAAATCTTTCTTTGGACGTTTGTACGAAGGTCTTAGTCGCACTAGGGGTAATCTTACTCAAGGTATTGAAAACCTCATCCATGGTAAAAAATCGATTGATCATGCTACTTTAGAAAAAATTGAGACCCTACTACTTACCGCGGATGTAGGGGTAGAAGCTACACAGGAAATTATTGCTGATCTTACCCATCGCCTTTCTCGTAAAGAGGTCATGGATTCAAAATTGCTTATGGAAGCGTTACGAGAAAATATGGAATCATTACTCGCTCCTAGTAATCAACCTTTTACTATTTCTAACATTGAAGGGATAAATAAGCCCTTTACTGTGCTTATGGTGGGTATTAATGGCGTAGGTAAAACTACTACCATTGGTAAGTTAGCAAAAAAATTTCAAGAAGGAAATTACTCAGTCATGCTCGCTGCAGGGGATACTTTTCGCGCTGCAGCGATAGAGCAATTACAAGTGTGGGGTGAGCGTAATCAAATTCCCGTTATTGCTCAACATAAAGGGGCAGATTCGGCCTCAGTAATATTTGATGCGATACAATCAGCTAAAGCACGAAATATAGATATTTTATTGGCAGATACTGCGGGCAGGCTCCATACTCAAGCTAATTTAATGGAAGAATTAAAAAAAGTTAAGCGAGTTATGGGTAAAGCTGATGGAAAAATGCCTGATGAAGTACTACTTACCATAGATGCAGGTACTGGTCAAAATGCACTTAATCAAGTATTGCAATTCCATCAAACAGTTGGATTAACTGGAATCATACTGACCAAATTAGATGGTACTGCAAAGGGAGGGGTTATTTTTGCGATCGCTAAAAAAATAGGCCTTCCTATTTACTTTATCGGAGTCGGGGAAAAGATAGATGATCTTCGGCCTTTTAACAAAAAAGAATTTGTTGCCGCACTGCTTGGATTATCCCATCCTTAAAATAAGGAACTTATCTCTATTTTAGCACTCTTAGCATTAGAGTGCTAAAATAGAGATAATTAATACAGTGAGAGGACTATGGACATAACACTATCTGATAACAATAGATTAATGCCTTCAATTACTAGTAACAACAGCCTAGATTCTTATTATCGAGAGATTAGCAATATACCAGTGCTTAGTGCTGATCAAGAATATGAACTTGCTTGCCGCCTAAGAGATGGAAATGATCTTGAAGCAGCAAGATGGCTGATTCTCTCTCATTTACGCTTTGTTGCCTATATTGCTCGTGGATATACTGGCTATGGATTAGCACTTACCGATCTTATCCAAGAAGGAAATATTGGTCTTATGAAGGCAGTGAAACGCTTTGATCCAGCGCAAAAAGTACGTCTAGTTTCTTTTGCAGTGTATTGGATTCGTGCTGAGATTCATGAGTTTATTATACGTAATTGGCGAATAGTTCGAATCGCTACGACTAAAACACAGCGTAAATTATTTTTTAAACTACGGAGTACTAAAAAACATCTAGGCTGGCTTAATACTCAAGAAAGAAATGAAATAGCAGCTGAGTTAGCAGTTAGCCCTGAGCATGTGATGGAAATGGAAGCACGCTTAAGTGCTCAAGATAATTCCTATGATATAAAGAATGAAGATGAAGAATATACACTAGCTCCAGTAAATTATCTTACGGATATATCCACAGATCCTGCGTATCAATTAGAGCAGCTAGACTATGATGAAACTTATAATAAAAGATTGCAGCAAGCACTTGCAAGCTTAGATGAACGAAGCTTAGATATTGTTAACCAACGATGGTTAACAGATTCTAAAAGTACGCTTCATGATCTCGCAGCAAAACATAAAATTTCTGCTGAGAGGGTTCGGCAATTAGAAAATAATGCTATGAAAAAACTACGTGATACAATAGGAAATTGATCTACTAACCCCCCTATTTAGAAGGGGGATAATCCTGAATCCTTAAGTAAAGCATAGACATGTTCTACTGGAATCGCATAGGTAATTCCACTAGGATCTTTTAGTACGTTCTCTCTACTCCCTTTTACAAAAACCATATTAATTACGCCTAACACCTTACCAGTACTGGGATCATAAAGTGGGCTACCACTATTTCCAGGATAAGCGGTAGCATCTAACTGAAATACCATAAAAGGTTTGTGGTTTAATTGCTGAATACGTTGAGGATTAAGATCTCTGGTACTTCTCCCTGCTGTAGCAATAGGAACGATTGCAGAGATAATTCCTCTATGAGTTACAGGATATAGCCCTAGCACAGGCCCTATTGGAAATCCTGTAAACGCAATGTGCATACCTTCTTTTACCTTTTGCATACTTCCTAAAGAAAAATGAGGTAAAGTAGGTCCATTTATTTTTAATAAAGCTAAATCATGAATAGAATCTACAGAAACAATTTTTGCTTGATATAATTTCGGGTTAATTCCAACAAAAACTCCAATATATTCATTACGTTCAGTATCTATTTTTTCGGGTAATACATGGGCGTTTGTTACCACATGTAAGCCATCTGCAACTACAAATCCAGTACCTGAATAACTAGCCTGTATTCCTCGAATAGAAGAATAAGTGCCTATTCCGACCACTGATGCTTTAACATGAGTGATAGTTTCAGAAAGATTAGCTGCAATTGCTGCACTACTAAAAATTAAATAAAAAAACAAACTTCGTGATAGAGGGTTTAAAGTAGAAAAATACATATCACTTAATATTTTTTATAATTTATTTCTATTCCTATCTAGTTTTCTTATTTTTACTACTCCAGGAACTAAAGGCTTTTTATGTGTACTAGCGATAGATATCTTCTTACTTATTTTCTTACCGTTTGTTGTAGTGATAGCCTGACTTTGCCACTCATCCGATTCTCTTTGTAATATAGCAGCAAAAGCAACTAATCCATATAAAAAATCGAAGTAAGCAAGACTTAAAAAAGTACCAGATATACAAAAACCGGCAATAGCAATTTGTGCACCTTTTGCATAATTTTTTATATATTGTCCCTCACTAGGGAGATTGGTTTTAGATAGCTTTCCTAAACGAAAATAAATACTTAATAGCAATAATATAAATAAAAAAAGAGCCAAAAACCCATGATCTCCCATTACTTGAAAGTAGATACTATGAGCAGGACGAGGTCTATTCCCTTTAACCCATTCCTGTATGAAAAACGCATGATCAAACCAACACTGAGGATTACGTGTGATAGAAGCAACATCATATGAAAATCCTCCTCCTAAGAAGGGACGTTCTTTAGCTACATTAAATGCAACTCCCCAAGCCTGAACACGTTGCATAAATGATTCGTCCCCTTTTGCTCCTTCTTCACTAGTCATGGTTTGTTGGCGTTCTAACCATTTTTGTGGCATGAACTTTTTTGCCCCTAAAAAAACTATAGGAGCTATTAAGGCAGCAATAATAATATATTTTCTATATTGCCAAAAAAGGAAGAAGCACACAACTAGTAATCCGAGTAATGCTCCTCGAGAATAAGTACCAATTGCAGCAATAGCAGATAAAATAGCAGTTACACGTAAAGATCTTTGAACCCACTTATTTTCTTCGGTGCGAGCAGCCATAGCAGCAAGAGGCACTATCATTATTAGTACTAGTCCTATTTCGTTATTTCCCCCGATAAACGAACCTGGTGGTCCCCATACTGTATTATTTCCAGCAGTAAGGATTGTAAAGATCCCTCCCTTTACTCCATAAAAGCCAAAAGATCCAATAATTACTAAAATAAAGACCCTAATTCTCTTTTGACCATAAATCATCATTGTCATCATAAAAGCAAACGCAAGCGTTTTAATAAACTCTATATAATATTCAAGAGAAACATCTGGGTACCATGCAAAGGCACTAGTAATTGCAAAATAAACTATAAAGATAGCAACTATAGCTAATTCCCTCGTCCATGGAATGGATTTGCGATCTTTTGCAGCAAATATACTTAAAATAGTTGCAATAGCAATAATGAGGGCTAGATGAAATCTTTCTATATTCCAACTCATTCTATGGGGATTCATATAACTAACCCAAGTATATGCTAATATACCAATCCAAGCTCGCATAAAGCTCATAGGAATAAGGGGAATAAACACTGCTAGAATGACTAAATCTCGAATACCCATTATTTTTGATGAAATGTATTCACAGTGAAATGAAATATAGAATCTAGCTCTTTAGATTTTTGCTCCCATGTATAGTGCATACAGATAGTTTTTCGCCCCTCTTCAGCTAATTTTTGGTGTAATACCTTATCTTTTATCACCTTTACAATCGCATTTGCTATTTCCTTAGCACCTGATCGAATAAGAATATTTTCTCCTTCCTGAACAAAAAGCCCCCCTATAGCAGAAGGTGAAGCAATAATAGGTTTGCCCATCGACCAAGCCTGTAGCAACTTATTTTTTATTCCAGCTCCTGTTCTCATCGGGCACACGAATACAGTAGCTTGAGTGAGATAAGGTCTTATATCTTCTACAAAACCAGTGACAGTTACATTACTTTTTGCTAAAGCTAGTACAGCTGGTGTTGGATCTCTCCCAACTAGTAAAACTCGTATATCAGGAATTTCTATTTCTATATGAGGTAAAATGTCTTGTACTAAAAAGCAGGCTGCATCAACATTAGGAGGAAATTCCATAGATCCTTCAAAAATAATAGTAGCGGGATCCGTTTTTTTAAAATCTGGAAAAAAATAATTTTCATCTACTCCATTATGGAGAGTAGATATAGGAACTTGAGGACAAGACCATCGTAAATAGCGTGCATCTAATTCACTAACTACAATACTTGAATCAGCTTTATTAAAATAAGAATACTCAAAGATTACTTCTTGAATAAGGCGCTTTCCTGTTCGTATTTTTTTTTCTAAGGTTGGTGCTGTGCGTAGAGATCGCCAATATGTTAGAAGACCACTATCTATAATATCTGCAAGAAAAGGTAACTTTTTTACTTTTGGTAAATTCGCTGCAGCCCCTACACCTGACATCCATAATAAGTCGTAATTTTGACAAGACATATTTTCTTGTAGCCAAGAGGTCATCTTTTGACTTTTATAACTTACTATTGAGAATTTTCCTTTTAAGTCGATCAAAGAGGATCTTTCTTTTTTTAAGGTCAATCTTGGATTGGGAAAAATTTTGATTTTATGGAATAATTTTCTTAATGGAAAGGGAATCTCATTGTCACCATAACAAACTAGATCAAATTGATGTTTTTTTGAGAGATGAGTTACATAATGGTAAATACGTAGATTTTGACCATTTTGTAATGGAAAAGGAAAACGATCGCAAAGTACGAGGATTTTCATGATGGTAAATATTTATTTATTAGTGAAACTCCAGTGCTGCTTTAAATTCTATATTCTCTCTTTATTAAAGAGAGATTTCTGTACAAGCTTAATTTTCTACTTATTAACAAGCTTAAAATGCTAAGGATAATTTTCTGAGCTATTTTCTATAGAAATGCTTTGTGTACTCTTCATAAATAGAGCCTCTAGGATTTACTTTCTTTGCTTAGAAGCATAAGCTGAGTTTTTATTTGCGCTCGCTTATTTTTTATTTCTATTTCATATTGCATCCACTGTTCAAAAACCACCAAAATCCATATTAAATTTCCATAATAGGCTGCATGATCATTAAGACGTGTACCAATAAGATCATCAATTAATGAAGGCTGAATAATCTTCTGATCTCGTAGATTTGCCAAACTAGCACTAACCAGTGACTGTAAAGGTTGATAATCTTTCAGCCAAATACCAAAAGGTAACCCAAAACCATGTTTCTTTTTTGCAATGACTTCATCAGGTAAAAATCCTCTAAGGGCTTCTTTATAGAAATAACGCAGATGAGTACGCTTAACTTTTAAATGGGCTGGTAAGCAAGCAGCAAAATCACCTAACTCTTCATCTAGCATAGGAAACCCTACATCAATATTAGCTGCATTACACATACCAATCACTTTAGGTAAGTCGTTATCAGCAATTGTGATTCTAAGATCAAGACCTAACATACGATTAGTAAGCTGTTTGGCATCAACTTCATTGTATAGGGATCTTAAATGTTGTAGAGGGAATTGCTGATCAATAGAATTAAGAAAATCTTTAGAAAAAATACTCTCTACCCCTACTCTATGAAGTAAATTATAGGATTCAAGCCTATCTGGCATAGATATTTTCGCTTGATTAATATAGCTCTGTAATTTTGTAATTCCTGGCATCTTCTCTAGAAAAGACGCCTCGATAATTGGTTCTATTGTAGTTTTTTTTAAAATTTCTGGAATTTTACCGTACAGAGAAAATAACCATTGCTTTGCATAACGACTATTTCCACCAAATAATTCATCTCCCCCATCGCCTCCTAGTAAACAATTTACTCCATCCTCTTTAGCAAGTTGAGCGCAAAAATAAGTGGGAACCACGGATGAATTTCCAAAAGGCTGCCCATAAATATGGGCTATTTTTGGAATTATCGTAACAATATCTTGTGCTGTTACATAATATTCATGGTGATCAGCTTTAAAATGACGAGCAGTAATCTGAGCATAGCTAGTTTCATCATAGCCATGAGCATCAAAACCAATAGAATAGGTTCGTGCTGGCTGTCCTGTAACTTCCCCTAAAAACCCTACTACTGTTGAACTATCTGTGCCTCCACTTAAAAATGCACCTACAGAATGCTTGTCTTCGTCTCTTACAGATCGGGCTACTGCTTTTTTAAGTATTTTTTGTAAAGATTTTCCTAGATCATCTTGCGATGGTAATTTTTCGTTCTCTTTAAATTGATAATACCAATAGGGTTGTACTTCTGCTTTTCCCTGATAGAAGTGTAAAACCTGCCCGAGTGGTAGCCGGTAAATCCCACGATACACTGTTGCAGGAGAAGGGATCATGTTGAAATATAAATAATTATATAGTGATTGATTCTCTACTTCTGGATTTACTATAGGGTGTATTGCTATTTCCGCAGGTGTAGGCCCAAAAATTAAAGATCCATTTATTGTTGTATAGCAAAGAGAATAAGTACCGTAGCGATCTATTGCAAGAAATGCTTCTTTTTTAAGATTATTAAATATTGCTAAGACAAAAGATCCTTTGAGTTTAGAAAGAGCATTTATTCCATAGTGCTTAAAATCATTTACTAAGATATTTAACTCGTTTTTCTGTAAACGTTTATCTTCCCAGTAAGGATTACCTGTAATAGCAATTACTAAACCATTTTGCTCTTCTATTAAAGTATGGTTCGAAAAATGTCCTGCGATTGCTATTGATTCTCGAATGAAGGTTGCGGAATCGCTTTCTGAGATATGATTTTGAGCCATACTAGACAACAAATATTGACTCTCGTTTTTTGATTTAAGATGGTATTGAAACCAACCCCATAATCCTCTCATCATTAATTTCCTTAATTTCCTTAATTATGAAGTAGTTGTTTATTAATTAAGTTACGTAAATACCTTAATTTAGGTATTATCTGTTCTTCAAGACAATAAAATATATGAGCAGTAACATTTCTATTATATATACATATTTTTTTTAGAGGTTCAGCAGTTTCTGTCCAGCGTAATTTATATGCATTATCTCCTGGACCAAAATAGTAGCGGATTAATGATTGTTGAAATAATTGTTCGATAATTTTCCAATTGAGATAAGTGCCTGGAGATAACCAAGCTTTAGAGGTATCATAATCTGACCTAAGTGCATAAATATTATCTTTGTGGATAAGTTGATACTCATAGGCAGTAGGGATGTTATCTAGGTATAAAATCCAAATGGATACCCAATGAGAACAGGCACCATGCTCCGTTAGTCTTTTAATAAAAGCTAATGGTCCTTCTTTGTTTAGTGCTCCTAGCTCTTTTTTCTTCCAACTTAATATAGATAAATTAATTACAGATTGAAGCATTTGTTTTACTTGTGATGACTCTCGTATCCATTCTAATTTTATTTCTCCAGCATGAGTAAGGCGGTTTGCAGCAAGGTTATTTCCTTTTTTCATTCGCCTACTACAATCTTTGTAAAAACTATTCCAGCTACCTTTTAAAGCAATGAAATGATTTCTTGTTTCTTCTTTTACTGATTGATAGTATCCCAACTCTTTAAATACTTCCTGTAAAAAACTTGCATTAGCTGGTGTAGGCAACTTTCCCAAACTAATTAAATCCCATGTACTTTTGTATTCTATAAACCAATTAGCTAGAGTACTTGCTACAATTTCTTCTTTTTTTGGAGCAATAATTACATCATTAAGCTGTGTATCAGGAATAGATAAAAATTCAATTACAGATAAGGATAGTGTTCGTATTTTTTGGATAGATTGAATGAGAGGGCATATGCCAATGAGTATTGAATCTTCCCATACTATTAATATCCATAATTTTGCACCCTCCACACAACACCATTGCCAAGCCGAATCAAACCACTCATGATAAAGAAATATAGAAGAACCTGAATTTTGATCTACTAACTTATTCCACTGGGGTTTCAAGCTAGAAAATCGATTTTCATCTTTTATGATTTCTACCTGAATTCCTCTCATTGCTTAAATTATTTAAATAATTACTTACATACTTCAGGCTGATAGTAAAATGAATTGTGAATTAACCTAAACATAAAACATAATGGTGTCCGATCCCATGGGGTAAATCTTGGAATTTGATAAGAATCTATAGCAGATCTTGCTGCTCCTCGGCTTATAGTGACTGCTCCCTTATAGCCAGCATTTTTTACCATTTTTATATGATTTTTATTGAAATCTATATTAGGTCTACCATTAGGGTAGGCAAAAATATGGATAGGATCACCTAGCACTCCCTCTAACTCCTCTTTATTAGTATAAATTTCTTCCCTTGCTTCCTTAAATGAAATCTGAGATAAGATAGGATGACTGCGAGTATGACCACCAATCTCCATTCCTGCTTTTTTAAGCGTGATGATGTCATTTTTTTTCATCATGAAATCTTCTAAAGGTAATTCATCTACTAAATCTAACAAATAGGCTACTACTTCTTGTCGCATAAGATAATCCATATATTTTACTTCAGGGATTATATCTTTTAGTGCTTGTTGACAGTGTTTGATTGTAGCTAAATTATGATTACCAAGCCCATATTTATTTAGATCTAAGATGCCACCCTGTTTATTCCTAATTACTTCAATGATTGTATCATTCCACATTTGACCACCCTCTAAGTACTTAGAAGTAATAAAGAAACTAGCACACAGATTATGTCTTTTTAATATAGGTAGTGCATTTGTGACATTATCTCGGTAACCATCATCAAAGGTAATACAAAGTGCGCACTTGGGAAGGCTATTTTTATGTAACCGCTCTATAGCTTCACTGAGCGATAACACAGAGAAATACTTCTTTACCATAGCCATTTGACACTCAAATTCAATAATATCTAGTGCACTTTGACGTAAGGGATCTGGTTTAGAAAGGATTTGGTGATAGATTAAGATAGATAATCTATTTCCTTTTAATAGGGAGCAGAATTTTTTAGGGTAAGCGGTAAATAAACTAGTCACTTTTTATCAAAAAAGATCTTTTCCCATAAAATAGGTGGTACTTGAGCTAATTCATGATATAGGGGATGTTGCGTTATCCGAAGAGCAAGTAACCACATACCCAAAATACTACACGCTATTATGATAAGATTGCTACCTGGTATATTTGTGAAATCTCTATATATAAACCACACTAGTACAATTGGTATTATACTCATCAGTGTGACATACATACTCTTATTAAGAGATTGAATATACTGCATAGTATCTATGACAATAAGGGTCTTTAGGAAATTAACCCATAGAGTAATTTCAATAATAGTAGCGATTACTACACCAATAGCTGCCATTTGTAGCCCATGGGAAGCTATAAGTATTAAGATAAAAAATTTAAGTATTCCACTGATAGTATTAATTTTTAAGGGTAGGCTTGGATTACCTAATGCAATACAAATATTTGGGTTAAAAGCAACTAATATCTGAAAAATACCTGAGATACAAAGAATTTTAGCTACTGGAACAGAAGATGACCATTGAGATCCATATAATAACTGGATGACAGGATCAGCAAAAAAAAATAAATTTATATAGAAAGGCCAAGCTAAACCAGTAACATAGGTCATTGTTTTTAAATATGGATATACAATATCACCACCTTGGCGATTGTATGCAGAAAAATAAGGTTGAACAACAAGCCGGACAGATTCAACAATCATAAGCTGAAAAAGAGATACAACGCCCAACGCACGACTAAATATCCCCACTGCAGCTACATCTAACAATCTTCCAAGAACTAGATCAGTAGATCCATCGCTTATTTCCTTAGTAATATTTATGCCCATTGCTTTGGATGAAAAAGAAGCAATAGATTTTGCCTCTTTCATAGAGGGACGTATTGGAAACCACTTTGGGCGAAAATAAGCAGCCAAGATAACTGTAGTAACCATACTGGCTACTTGAGCCCAAGCCATACTCATATAGCTAAACCCAAGCAAAGCGAGAATAATTACGAAGATAAATCGTACTGTAAGTGCACTTAAATTAATTGAGACAGTACGATTAAAATCCATTTCTCGATGCCAATAGGCCATTACGACATTACCAAAAGGTAGAAGAAAAGAACTAATTGATAAAACTATCATTACTCTACCTACCCCTGGTTCTTTATAAAATTCTGCAGCAGGCTGGGCTAAAATTAAAATAATTAACCCTAATGACCACATAACTAATAGTGCAATTCCTTGTGCTGTACGTAGTTTTTCTTTAGTTAGATTAGGTTCATAAGTCACATATTCACCAATTCCAAATTCTCGTACTGAATTGATTACGCCAACTAAGATAGTCGCAATAGAGAAAATTCCTATTTCCTCTGGCGTTAAGATTCGGGAAAGAATCATCGTAGAAATCAATGCGAGAATCGTTGACGCATAGCGTTGTATCGATGAGAGTAATAAATTTTTGCGAACGCTAGGCAATTGTTCTACCCTTTTATATTTTTATTGTTATATAGGAATAGCTACGTAGCTACATGACTAACAACATATCTAAATTTTCCAGAGTGTTCTGGTAATATATTTTCAACTTGCTCAATTACAATTTCAACATTTTCTCCAAGGCGATCTTTAAATCCTTTTTGAATAGCAGATTCAGTAGTATTACTATATTGAGCATTAGGTACAATTAATATTCTTGTTTTCTCTTTACTTTCTTGAATAATCTTAAAAGATTCAATTTCTGGCAAATCTCTTAAGATATAAATCAGTGCTAGTCCGTGCATCACAGTGCCGTCAAAAGCAACAATAAAATCGGTCGTTCTTCCTTGCACTTCCTTTAGTACAGGCAAAGATCTACCACAGGCACATGGTTGATTATCTAGAATACCTATATCTCCCGTACGATAACGAATAAAGGGGAAATCTCGAGTCGCTAGGTGAGTAACCGTAATCTCTCCAGATTCACCTGTGGGCACAATATTACCCTCAGAATCAATAATCTCTATAACAATGTCTTCAGCAGTAATATGTAATTTTCCTTCAGGGCATTCATGAGCAATAAACCCTGCATCTCGCCCACCATAGCCATTAGCTACTTTACAGCCAAAGACCATCTCAATTCGATGACGCTGATCATCATAAAGTCGCTCTGAGGTAACAAAAGCGACTTCTATTCCTAAATCATTAACCTGTATTCCTTTTTTTTGAGCGTGGGATGCAAGATAGGAAATTGCACTGGGGTAACCAAAAAGCATTTTAGGGTGTATCCGCTTTATCTCAGAAATAAAGTAATTTAAATTATCTTGAGACATTTCAAAGGCAGGGAGCAGGTGAGTTCGAAAAATACGATCACGCCATTTTTTCAAGCGATTTTGTGCATCTAACTCAATAGGCGAGCCCCATAGCACTATTTCAGGATCGCCAATATCCATACCCCACCATCGAGTAGCTCGCCATTTTGCTGCTACATCATGACTCACTCGCTCTTTTCCCATATAAAAAATGAGGGGCTCACCACTAGATCCACCAGTATTAAAACGAATTAGCTTAGTGGTATTATCAGCTTTAAGTGCATTGCTATTATTTCTAATAATACTTTTAGTAAGTAACGGTAATTTTGCTAAATCATTAGCCGAACGGATATCTTGGGATTTTATTCGAGATTCTTTAGCAATTTTCTGGTAATAAGGTATATGGGTAAAAGCATATTGAATTAAATTTTGTAGCCGCATTGATTGAAATTCAACTAAGCGATCCATAGACCACCATTGGGTTTCTTCTAATTTTTCAAAAACCTGAACAGTAGTATGGCCTTTCAAATGCTCATGGAGCGGAAATAATACTTTTGAAATAAAAGCGGTAGATAGTGTCATATTTTTATTTATTAAAATCTTATAAACTCGCTAATAAGCACATTTACCCGATGATCCCACTGATTAGCACAAGCGTAGGCGCGGATCGCTTGTCGATCCCAAAATTGGCTAAGTGCAGTATCTAGGGCAGATTCTAACGCCTTTAAATCGCCAAAAGGAACAATCATGCCATATTTTGAATCAGCAATCACTTCACAGTTACCGCCCACATCTGTAGTTACCACTGGTAATTCACAAGCCATAGCTTCTAAAAATACATTAGCCCAGCCTTCATTACGAGTTGAAAGTACAAATACATCAGCAGCAGATAGGGGCCATTTCAGCTCTTTTTCCGCCATGGAGCCAAGAAAATGAACCACATTACCTAAGCCAAGATCCTGAACTTGCTGCTGAAGCTGTATGCTCATATCTCCTTCAGGTCCTGATCCACCCACGATTAGATAATGTAAATTAGGAAATTTTTTTCTAAGAGTAGGTAATACTTCGATGACTCTATGAAATCCTTTTCGTTCTACCAATCCACCCACAGAAATTAAAAATAATCCATTAGGATCTAAAGATAATTTTTGGCAAGCCTTAATTTTTGGCATTGGAGAAAACTTTTCGATATCTACCCCATTACCTACTACTTTAATTTTTTCAGGATTAGCGCCAAGCTTTACTACATGCTGCTTTAATGAATTAGCTACTGAAAATACTCGTGCAGCATTTTTTAATCCCTGAAGCATAAAATAGCGACGAAGAAAAAATTGAGATAAAGGAACTTCAGTACCTCGTAACGTAATAGTCACAGGAACTTTAAACCACTTTCCAAGTAAGGTAGCTCCATAGCCGTCAGGATAAGCAAAATGGGAATCAATAATATTAAAGCTTGAACGTAATCGCCATAAAATAGGAACAGAGCAAATTGCCATTGACCATCCATCTAGCCATCTACCATAGCCAGGAATAGAAAAAAAACGAGGGTAATATACTTCAACTCCGTCTTGCACTTCCTGTTTAGGTATAGGAGGACGAAAATTAGGGCGAAATAGCCTTATGATGCCTTGAAATGGAAACCAAGGAGTAGGCGAAACAACTACAATAGGTAAATATTTACCTACTCGAAACATTCGCTCACGAATAAAAACCCCAGCAGTAGGTCGGGCTGAACTGGGAAAAAGGGTTGTGAAAATAAGAAGTTTTGGCTCGTCCTTATTCATTATTACTAAATTAAGGAGTTATAGATATTCTGATAGCCTGAAACACTTTTTGCCCAAGTTCTCTCTTTTTCTACAAATTCCCGTGCTGTTTTATTTATTTTCGGCCAGTCATCACGGTTTCTAATGATATAAATTAGGGATTCTACTAATGCCTTTGAGTTATCTGGCAGAAATAAAAACCCTGTTTCTTTATCTTTAATAAGTTCTCGGTGCCCTCCAATATTGGAGGCAGCAACTAGTCTCCCTTTTGCCATAGCTTCTAAAGGCTTAAGAGGGGTCACTAATTCTGTTAAACGCATAGATAGTCGTGGGTAGACTAGTACATCAATTACATTGTAGTAATACTCTACTTCAGTATGGGAAACACGGCCAGTAAATAAAATCTCTTGATTAAGATAAAGCTCTTTAGCCAGTATCTTTAATCTTTCCTCCTCTGGACCTCCGCCTACGAGAATAAGACGAGCATTAGGTTCAGTAGCAAGTAATTTAGGCATAGATTGAATGAGCAGGGAGAGTCCTTCATAAGCATAAAATGATCCAATAAACCCGAATATTGGACCATTGCCTAAATTTAAAGATTCTCGAGTGATTTCCGAGATAGTGGATTGGGATTTTTCTACTAAAAATCGATTCGTATCTACCCCATTAGGAATCACAGTAATTTTATCTGCTGAAATACCTCGAGCGATAATATCTTCTTTTAGCCCATTACAGATAGTAGTAACAGCATTTGCATTCTTAAATACATAAGTTTCTAAGTTACGACTTAACTTATACCTTAATCCTCCTTCTCGATGCGTCCCATGATCTACTGCTGCATCTTCCCAGAAAGCACGGCATTCATAAACCACAGGTAATCCTCTTTTTCTTCCTGCATCTAGGGCAGCTATCCCATTAAGCGATGGAGAATGCACATGGAGAATATCAGGTTTTTCCTGCCGAATAACATCTACGATGCGATTTTTAAGGTTCTGAATAACAGAGAGCTGTCTTAATATAGGTACCGATTCTAGAAAGCTATCTTTAGGTAAAGTGCGGTAAAATCGAAAACCCTCTATTTCTTCCATATCAGCAGAGCATTTGCCTTGTTTTGTACTGGTGACTTGAATAGGTTCCCAGCCTAATATTCTCTGTTGCTTTAAAATAGCTAAAGTACGAAAAGTATAACCACTATGGAGTGGTATTGAATGATCAAGAATGTGAAGAATTTTCATCCTAGATTCTAAATTTATTCTTACTTTTTAATATAGATAATGGTGGTTTTTAATATTAGTTTTCTAGTCTAGCTTAAATTCTTTCGTAAAAACGACTCAAACATAAGTACAGCCCAAATAGGAGCGCTATGATCTCGCTGTCCTGCAAGGTGCTGATCCGCAATATTTTGTAGCACTTTCATTTCAAAAATACCTGAATTTGCTAAGCTACCCTCAGTAACTGCAGATTGTACTCGATTCCGTAATGGCCCACGAAACCAAGTAGCTAAAGGTACTGCAAACCCCATTTTACGTCGATATAAAATTTCATCAGATAAATAAGGACGTAGAGCACGCTTGAAGATATATTTACTCTGTCCTTTTTGGTATTTGAGATCAGGAGAGAGACTACTTACCCATTCTACAAATGGGTGATCTAATAAAGGTACTCGTACTTCAAGACTATGCGCCATACTGGCCCGATCTACCTTGGTTAAAATATCTCCGGGTAGGTAGGTTTTCATATCTAAGTACTGTATCTGAGATAGAGGATGATCAGGCCCCTTATTTGCGTGGTCTCGTAATACTTCTATTCCATTATAGCCCTGTAGCTCTTTTTTCATTTTTTCGCTAAACAAACTATTTCGTAATTGATCAGGAATGATAGCTATATTATTGAAATAACCTTCGACACTATCCCGGGCAAGCGCTTGGAAAGTAGTTTTACCTCGAAATATCCGAGGTGCCCAATCAAGTTTAGGGTACACTTGCCCTAACCACCCAAATATAGGTTTTCGAAGGTTTAAGGGGAGTAAATTTCGTATTTTCTCTTCTCGTAAATGCCATCGATAGCGTCTATAGCCCCCAAATAACTCATCACCCCCATCACCAGAAAGGGCTACTGTGACCTGTTGTCGAGCAAGCTCACATACCCTATAGGTAGGAATGGCTGATGAATCTGCATAAGGCTCATCATAAATTTCAGCTAATCGATCAAGCAAGCTAAAATCATTCTGATCTACTTGCATGTCATAATGATTTGTCTGATAGCGCTGAGAAACTTGTTGAGCATAGTAAGCTTCATCAAACTTTGGATCAGAAAACCCAATAGAACAAGTATGTACCGACTGTTCAGAGAGACCTGCCATCATAGCAACCACTGCACTAGAGTCTACTCCTCCAGAGAGAAAAGCACCTAGTGGAACATCAGCAATCATTCTCATATCCACTGACTCTCGAAGCTTCTCGATTAGAGTTTCTCCGATGACATCCTCGGATCTAGTTGAATTTTTATTGAAAGTGATATTCCAATACTGCTTTGGTTTAGGCTCCTTAATGCCAGAATACAAAGTAAGCGTATGACCAGGAGGAAGTTTATAAATGTTTTGGAAAATAGTGCGAGGATCAGGAATATATCCATAAGCAAAATAATCTTCTATCGCAAAATAATCGAGCTGACGAGGTAAATTAGGATAAGCAAGTAAAGATTTCAATTCTGAGCCAAAAATAAATTGCCTATCGGGTAATACCGTATAATAAAGTGGTTTAATCCCTAGCCTATCCCGTGCTAGAAATAAGGTTTTCTTATTTTGATCCCAGATAGCAAACGCAAACATCCCTCGAAAGCGAGTGACACACTGCTCGCCCCACTCCTCCCAAGCATGGACAATAACTTCTGTATCGCATTGAGTTCGGAAAGTGTGTCCTCGATTTTTGAGCTCATCCATAAGCCCTTTAAAATTGTAAATCTCTCCATTGTAAACCACCCAAACTGTACTGTTTTCATTGTTTAATGGTTGATGTCCTGAAGATAAATCAATGATAGAAAGACGGCGATGAGCAAGACCTACACCAAGTTCGATATATACCCCATCGTCATCTGGCCCTCGATGACTTAGTACATTATTTATTTTAGAAAGTATTTGAGGATTAATAGGGCGATGGCCATCAAGATCAAAGATTCCTGCTATACCGCACATAATGAAATTTTATAAAAGATGGGTAGTAAATTTTTTAATACTTAATTATTAGAGACAATTTAGTAAAACCTCTTTGATTCGAAACGCTGCTCTACCATCCCATAACTCTGGGATACGCCCTATTTTTCCACCTGTTGTAAGCACATTACGAATAGCAGCCATAACTCGGCTTGGATCTATGCCCACAATAGTATTTGTACCCTTTTCCACAGTAATAGGACGTTCTGTATTATCACGAAGCGTGATACACGGTACACCTAAGGCAGTAGTTTCTTCTTGAATACCTCCAGAATCAGTTAATACTAATTTAGCTTTATCCATTAACCCTAGCATTTCTAGGTAACCGGCTGGAGGAGTACAGATTATATTTGATGATTGCCCTAACGTTTCCAACAATCCATTTTTTTTAAGCATAGCACTTGTTCGAGGATGCAATGGGAAAATAATAGGAATTTGCTCGCTTATATTTTGTATCAGTAAAAGTATATCTTTCAATACTGAGGGATTATCCACATTAGCAGGCCGGTGCAGAGTAAGTACTGCGTAATTTTTATCAAACTCCTTAAGCAGGAGCGGGATCTCTATATTAAGATTCTTTAAAGTCTCTGCTGGAGATACGGCTTTCAAGCGATGAATTTGTAAGCTATCAATCATAACATTACCTACAAAATGGATGCGTTTTTCGTCTATTCCTTCTCGAAGCAAGTTTTCTTTTGCAGATCGCTCAGTAGTAAAAAGTAAATCAGATATTTGATCAGTTAAAACTCTATTAATTTCCTCAGGCATAGAACGATCAAAGCTACGCAACCCTGCTTCTACATGAGCTATAGGAATTTGTTTTTTAGCAGCAACTAAGGCACAAGCAATAGTTGAATTTACATCACCAACAACAAGTACTAAGGATGGGTTTATTTCATCAATAATTGGCTCAAAGCGTTGCATAATAGTACCAGTTTGCAAACCATGACTAGCGCTGCCTACTTCCAAATTAATATCTGGCTTCGGAATTCCAAGCTGCTGAAAAAATAACTCCTGCATAGTAGAGTCATAGTGTTGACCTGTGTGGACTAGTATTAAAGGTACTACTCCATTGAGAGCAGCCATGATAGGAGCAATTTTAATAAAATTAGGACGTGCACCTACAATGCACATTATTTTTTTGTTGGTAAGACTCATTATTTTTATATACTAATAAACTAATGCCTGCTAATAGATTATTTTCTATGTAGCTGCTAATAACGAATTATAAACATTTATGTAATTATCTACCATTGTTTGGATTGCAAATTTTTCTTTTACTCGTTTTCGCCCTGACTGACCATGATTTTTTATCAGTTGAGCACTATTAATATATGTAGCTAACGCTTTTGAAACCGCCTTAGAGTCTGCCTTTGGGACGAGTATACCCGTATTTTCAGTTACTAATTCTGGATTACCTCCCACGTGAGTAGCAATTACAGGTAGTCCTGTTGCCATTGCTTCTAAAATAGTGTTAGAAATACCTTCAGCAAGTGAAGGTAAAACAAAAATATCCATAGATTGTAATAATGTAGGAATATCTTTGCGATCCCCTGCAAGCCAAATTAAACCCTCTAATTTTTCTTCTTTAATTAAATCTTCAATTTGAGATCGTAGAGATCCCTCTCCTACGATAATAAGTCGTAAAAATTTCTTACTATCAGGTATTTGTTTTACTAAATTGATAAAGGCCTGAATTAGAGTGATCTGATTCTTTATTGGTTCTAACCGACCTACTGTGCCAATAATTAAGCAATTGCTATCTGCAAACCCTGAAGGTAATACCGATTGATCTTTGTTAGGGAAAAAACGCTCTGTATCTACGCCGTTATAAATTGGTGTAATATAAGATGTAGGAACATTTATGCTTTGATGTAAATAATTTACAGTAGGTTGGGATAAGGCAATATATCGATGAACGAAAGGGCGGTATAGCCGCCGTATCAAACGATAATGCCAATTTTTTCCTTCTGGATCATGAATATCCCAGCCATGTTCTCCATGAATACGTATTTTAACTCCCGCAAGTGTAGCAGGGATTTGCATTTCTAATGCTGCAAGGTTACGTGTATGTACGATATCTGGTTTTATATTCCGCAGTAATTTCCAGATATGAGCATAAATCGAAAGATCTCTACCCTCTTTTTTATGTAATTCATAAATAGGAATGTTAGAGTGAAGTCGCTTAGAAAATTCTGTCGTGTGCTTAATACATACAATATGGTGCTGATATTGATTATCAGTATGATTAATAATATTGACTAACCCATTTTCTAGTCCACCCGTCTGTAAGCGAAAAATGATATGTACGATGATTGGATGGTTTTTTCGAGTATTCATGTATTATTTACATGCTAGTATTGATCTTGGCGAAGTAGTTGCTGGGTTCTCATTTAGGAATTTTGATAAGAGCCTCTTGGATTTTTCCACCTCTACTGTGTTTATAATATCAGTAGCTACTGCAATTAATATGGATCCATGTGTTTGAGGATGAATTAATTTGCCCCAAGCCTCAAATATTTTTGCTTTTATTAAATTTATTGTTTGCCACCCAGAGATATTATACCAATACCAAACTAAGCGATAACCATTAGTTGATCGCATGACTAATTCTCGTACTTGAAAATTTTTTCCTTCTAGAGCAACAAGTTGATTCTCCTCAGAAACTCGTTGCCATACCTTACCATCATAAAGGTGGTTTTGAGAGTTTATCAGCTCTGAATCTTGGGTTTCTTCCGGATAATAAATCGTAAGAATTTGTATTTCTTTATTTTTTTCATTATTCAATGAATAAACTTGACGAGTATCTTGTTCTGTCGATGGGAAGCTTGGATCCCAAACATCACTTGGATGAAACGGACCTGACCAGTTTAAGCTGCCTTTAGGAATAGATACAGTACAGGCAGTATTTATTGGTTGTTTATATAACTGAATTGCACTTATTGGTCCTAGACTAGCTGCTGTAATAAGCAATAATCCCGTTAAAATAAACTGTTTTTTTGAGTTAGAGGTATTGCTATTAATAAGAGAATCGACTGATATAGAGTTGACTATATTAGACTCACGCCAGAAAGACCCTGCCCAAAATAGGAAAAAGATAACTGCTCCAAAAAATATCCAGCCATAAATAATATGATCAATTCCCGTAGCAAGTTTCATACTGCTTAGATAGGCAATCATAATAATCATATAAGCGCGAATACCATTAGCAATAATAGGTACTATGATTGAAAATGCAATAAATATTGCCCGTTTATAATAGCTTTGATAGCTTAAATAAGCATAAAGTGTACCTAATGCAAGGGAAGAAATAAGATATCTTAGCCCACTACACGCTTCTGCAACTTCAAAAGTGCCGGAAGGGATAGTAATATAGAGGCCCTCTAAATAAACAGGTACTCCTGTCATTTGGAGACCTTTGACTGAAACATAGGCAGTAAAGTCTTGCAATGGAGGAATCAATGCCTCTCCAATAGGTACTGCAAAAAATAAATAAGCAAGTGGAAATGTTAGAGCACGTACTACTCTACTGCCAAGAATGCCCCATGTTATACCGATAAGTAGTGCAATAAATAATAATTGCTGTGCAAACTGTACTGCTGCAATGTGGGCCAGTAACCATCCTATTGCGATTAAACAAATAAGTACTATGGCTACAGGTTGTGGTTTTGGCTGGATTTGCTGAAGTTCTTTTCTTCTTGTCCAAATCATATAGCCACTAATAGGAAAAATGAGAATTCCATGGGTAAATGTTTCAGATCGTAGCCAAATAGCTATGATAGAAGTAAGTGTATCTCTATAAATCAGCAATAAGGCAATAAGGATAAAACTCACTGTACTGGCAGCAAATACCCATCTAGAGCCCCAGCTAGTATGTACTTGGTACTTATATTCTTCCTTTATAGTATTCACAGCAATTTTCCTTTTTGTGAGAAAGGTATTTTTAATTTGTTAAATTGAGGACTAAGCCAAAAATTTTTATTTATTAGGTAACTGGGAAAGAGATTGAAGGTGATGCTCCCAACAATAGTTATTAAGTACATAATTTCTACCGATTTTACCTGCATTTAGCTCATCTCCCTTTTGTAACAAATTAACTCCTTTTGTAACTAATTCTTCAATACCCTTACCAATTAGAGCATGACAAGCTTGTGGTAGTTCAATGCCCTCTGCTGCTTCTGGTGTAGCTAATATAGGCTTGGCCATTGCCATAGCTTCAAGCATTTTATTTTGAATTCCTCGAGCAATCCGCAATGGAGCAACCACACCACTAGCATGGGCTAAATAAGGACGCACATCAGGTACGGATCCAGTTACATAAATATGATCGTGAGAAATTAACGCACGTACTGGTTTTGCTGGATGGGATCCCACAATATAGAAACGAGCGGAAGGAACTTCCTTTAAAATTTTAGGAAAAATATGCTTTGTAAACCAAACCACTGCATCAATATTAGGGCGATAATCCATAGCACCAGTAAAAACTAGGACCTTACTTTCTGGATTATAGGGGGAAGGAAAACAATGATCTGGAGAGAAGAAATCTATATCTACTCCATTAGAGATAGAAAAAATCTTCTCTGATAAATCTGGTGCTAAGGTACAAAACAATTTTGCCTCTGCTTGTGAAACAAATATTGAAGCTCCTACCTGACTAGCTATTTCTTTCTCAAAATCTAATAAAGCATTCGCTTCTCGTTTATAAATCCATGAAAGAGGAAGAAATGAGGTTTTACTATAAGCTCGCCATTTTTCTGAATCCACATCTACGAAATCAACTATAGTTGATAGACTTAGTGGTAGATATTTTAAATACTGTGCCATCGTAGATGAAAAAATAAAGACTTTCTTTAATGTATAACACCTTGCGATTTCTTGCACCCATTTAGTCATGGAATCATCTTGATAATAGGCTAGCCCAAGAGGTTTTTTTGTAGTTAGCCCTACAAGGGACCTAAATAATGCCTGATTTCGAGATAGAGGGCGTAATAATGCCTCACCTTTACACAACGCTTGAAGATGGGAAACATATTGCCAATCCTCGGGATCGTCTATAAAAGCACCCACATGCACCCGATAATAGCGGGCAAGAAAACTTAATAAATGATAAGATCGTATCTTATCTCCTTTATTCGGAGGATAAGGTATTCTATGAGCAAGAAATAACAAATCACCCTTTGATTCGATATCCATCTATCCAAGATTACGTGCAATTAAAGGTCCTATGAACTGGGCTAATGGTAAAGGTAGACGTTTCCACGCTTTAATAAAAAAGCGATAACGAGGATTAAGTGGATTTTTCTCTGGCATCTTATCTGCCTTAATAAGTTTATATTCATAATATAGAGGTTCTGGTTTAAAGCCCCAATGAGTTTTAAAGCGATAAGATCCTGTATTGAGTTTACTCCGTCCATAGTCAAAAATTTTTATTCCATGTTCAGCAGATCGACGCATAAGTTCCCAGTACATAAAATCATTGGCTTTTATATCTCTTGCTTTTTCTGATCCTCCTCCATAGTAAGGCAATACTTCATCTCGAAAATAAAAACTCATTACGCTACTGACTGGATAGTAATTGTGCAGTATGGTAAGTATTTGACAACGATCTCCAAACACTTCTTTAAGGACTTGAAAATAATATTTTGGAAAAACAGGGGTCCCTAAATTACGGGTACTTTCTGAATAAAGCTGAAAAAATCGATCAATATCTGTATCTATAATACTTAGTAACCCAGTATCTATACCTTTTCGTACCATAGCCCGTTGTTTTCTGGGAATTGCTGCAAGATTCTTATCTGAATCTGGATCAATTTCCTTGCGAAAAGTAACGTATAGATCGCTTCGATGCCAAGTGGGATCTCTTAATGTAAGATTACGCAGCTCGAGATAATCTACCCCTAAATCCCATGCCAATTTATGGGCCGCTTGGGTTAAAAATTTACATGCTTCCTCAGATCCTATAGCACCACCATAGACACAAAATGGAGTTGAAATTAGAGCATTTCCAAATAAATAGCTATGAATATGCCCTAGAGGGAGTACGCCGATAATTTGCTCTTTTTGTTCTGCATAAAGGTAATAAGTTTTGTGTTGATAAGTACGTTCTAATACTTCTTTCCAACCTGAAAGATGAAAAAAAGTACCTTCCGGGTAAGCTTCCACAAACTGATCCCAAATTATCTTGCGTTCTTCATCAAGGAATTTCACGCTTAGCCCTAGTACTTTATCTTCTAATAGTGGTGTATTATTATTCATAATTAATCGCTATTTATATTTTTGAGGGAAAAACCTTATCAATACGATCCCAGTGAAATTCAGAAATTAACCGTATGAGTCGTTTTTCCATTCTCTTAAGATTAAGATAATGGCGGATTCGGGTTTTTAGTTTAAGATTCTTTTGCTGAGGTTGTTCTGGATCAATTTCCCAAGGATGAAAATAAAAAACACAAGGCTGATTATCTTTTTGGTTTACTCTACGTAGTGCCCAACGGGATAAACGATAAGGAAAAAGCCGGAAATACCCGCCTCCACCACAAGGAAAATTCTGCTTAAATAGGCGGACTGTACTAATTGGGATTTCAAGTAGTAGTGCTTTAGGGGTTTGAAATGCAAATCTAGGCGCCTCTGGCATTCCGTAAAGATCATGTCGAACTGGATAAATGCTAGAGCTATAACGATATCCAGTATCTGCTAATATCTCATGAGCCCATAAATTATTTCTGCCAATAGAGTAACTAGCTGCCCGATAGCCTACGACTGAAATTCCAGATAAATCTTCTAGTAATTTTTTAGTGCGAGACACATCCTCTTTAAAGCTTTTAGGATTTTGAGTCGTCACTCTTATATGATTATAACCATGAGATGCAAGCTCATGACCTGATTCCACAATGCGGCGTACTAAATTAGGGTAGTGCTCTGCCACCCAACCTAGCATAAAAAAAGTAGCGTGAATATTGCAGTTAGAAAAAATCTGTAAAATTCGATCTGTATTTTGCTCAACTCGGTGATTTAAATTATCCCAGGAATCTCTAGAAATTACTTTTTCAAAAGCAGAAACTTGGAAATAATCTTCCACATCTACACTCATCGCATTGGTAAGGTTGTTTTTTTGCATTGAGAGAGAAGCTCCTCTAATCTACTAAATATTAAGCTATAAGTTACTTAAAATCTTGCCATAAGCATTGCCATAATCATATTTAAAGTATAATCTCCTCCAGTACTACCTAAACCACCTCCAAACCCACCTAGACCAAATCCACTCAAACCACCGAATGACCCACCAAAATTAGCTAGATCTGGCATTTCCCCTTGTCCATACATATATCTTAACATTACACTGAGTTTAGGATCGAAGCTATGATATACACTAAAAGAAGCATTCCACATTTTACCTGTACCTGAAGCCCCTAGAGAGGTTGGAGAGCTGGGGGTTGAAAATAAAGTATTCATCATCATACCGCCAAGAAACATGCCTGTACGTTGATTAAACTGCCAGCTCCAATAAGCAGATCCACCTTGTAATGTTTCTTTACTTCCCCCAGCTTGGAAATTTTCCCCAGCTTGGAAATCCCGATCCATTTCAAAGGCATTGAGCATAAATCGAGTTTTACTTGTTAGTGAATGGGACCAGTAAGCCATCATCATGGTGCTTAGAAAAGCCTCATTAGTTATTCCTGGTAAGGTAATAATAGGCCCGCTATTTAGCCCGCCTTGAGAAAATAATAGTTGATCAAAAGTAAGAAATTGCTGGTTATACATCACACCAACACTATCCTTTTTTGTACTATAGCGAGCATTAAAAAAGCCCGTAGGTCCAAAAAAACGCTCTCCATAAGCACCCTGAATAAAAGTTCTTCGACTTGGTTGATAAGATAACCCTGTATACCACATCATACCGCTAGGTCTTCTGCCAAAACTTCCGATATTACCTTCAGCCCCAAAAGTATTATCCTCATAGCCAATGATTCCAAATGCAGATAGTTTAGGAAATATACGTACTCGACCTGAAATCATTTCGTAGCCAAATTTAGTATCTGGCATATTTCTACTATTTAAAAAATATTGACCTGTCATAGCTGACCAGCCAAATCTATCTCCAAATGCAGGACCACTTTGTATAGAACCCATCACCATATCTGAACTGGTTCCCGCTAGATTACCGGGGGCAATTACTAATTGCTGTCGTCCATACATGGCATTTCCCGAAACAGTATCTCCCCAATTCCAACAGTAAGATGGAAAGGCCTGTGCAGTAATAATTGTTGAAATATTATTAGAATCTACTGCATTTCCAAGACCGCCACCAAAACCGCCCAAACCGCCAAAACCACCGCCCAAACCGCCAAAACCACCGCCCAAACCGCCAAAACCACCGCCAAAACCACCGCCAATACCACCCATACCACCCATACCACCCATACCACCCATACCACCCATACCACCCATACCACCCATACCACCCATACCACCCATACCACCCATACCACCCATACCACCCATACCACCCATACCACCCATACCACCCATACTGTTATTTCTATTACCAGCACAGGAGCCACCGCCCATACCGCCCATACCGCCCATACCGCCCATACCGCCCATACCGCCCATACCGCCCATACCGCCCATACCGCCCATACCGCCCATACCGCCCATACCGCCCATACCGCCCATACCGCCAAAACCACCCATACCGCCAAAACCACCCATACCGCCAAAACCACCCATACCGCCAAAACCTTCGCCTAAACCGCCAAAACCACCAAAATTTCCGAAACTCCCAAAAGGAGATAGCACAGGGTTATCTAAAATTTGAAATCCCATAAGACCTACATTTAGAAATAAATGATTTTTAAGCACTTCTGCTCTTGTAATGCTATAGAGATCATGAAAAAGTCGATTTGAAACCCCTTCACTTCCACCAGCAAATACAAGGTCTTCTAAAAAATACATAGTACTTGTCTTAACTCGACCTCCCATTTTCTGAAAAGAAAATCCCGGCATAATTTCGGTGATATAAGCTCCTTGAGCAGTTTCAGATGAGCCTAGGTTAGTATTATTTAGATAAATTTCAGCCAGTCTAAACATAGGAAAAAGCCTCCATGATTTCCCAGGGCCTTCCTTAGCTTTTTCGGCAATAGGTTTGCCTGGAGTAGGCCTATTGTCAGTAGCTTCTTTAGTAGTAGGATCTTCAGCGGTAGGCTTTTTAATACTAGTGGGGAGATCTCCAAAAGCAAGACTACTTATTAGTAAAGATAGTAATCCAACGGAGAGAGTAGGATATTTTAATAACTGCACTATTTTAATAGAATATATAACTAGTCATAATTCTTCTCTCCGTAGCCATAACTATATGATGATCCCATAGATTGCTGGCTTTTATTTATCACTCCCCAAACAACTTGTTCTGTTTGATCCAGCATAGCAATTGCTTCTTTTGCTGCAGTTTGTAAGGTATTACCAGCACTTATTACAAATATTATTTGACTCATAAAATGAGCTAAAACACTAGATTGGGTAGTCATTAATAAAGGTGGTGTATCAAAAATAATTACCCAGTGTGGATGTTTTTTAGCAAGATTAGTTACAAAACCTAACATTTGCTGACTAGCAAGTAATTCTGTTGCAAAGGGATGATTTTCCCCAGAACCAATAACATAGAGGCTTGGAATATTAGTATTGAGAATTACATCTGATTCGTATGCTGTACCCTGTAATATTTCCATGAGCCCATGTTTTTTTTGAATTCCAAATATTTTACTTGTCTCTGGTTTGATCGTATCTGCATCTATTAGTAAAACTTCATGGTTATATTCCATTGCAATACTAATCGCAAGATTAACTGCGGTAAACGTTTTACCCTCTCCTTGTAAAGCACTGGTTACCATCAATAAGTTACTTGGGCTATCATCGAGTTGTTCATTTTTAAAAATACTTTTTAAAATAGGGCGTTTAATTAAACGATACTCTTCTGCAATTCTACTTTTAGGATTCTTTGGTGTAATAAAGCCTCTTTGTTCAAGATTCTCTAAATTTAAATTAATTCTCTCTCCTACAGAGACTTCAGTCGAATTATCTAAATGATGTAGATTATGCTTTTTAACATGTACTGGCTGATGATTTAAAGAAGATGGTGGCTCTAAAGTAAAACTAGGCACAGATGTTTTTTTCTGTGCCATTGCCTTTTCAATACTACTCATATACAAACTGTCCTAGTTTTATTTATATGTGGCACTCTATTTAATATGCTGATATTAGTAAAAATTTTACCTTTATAACTTTAAATATGAAATTTACTAAAAATATTTATATTAAGGATATAATTGACCATTATTAGACTATATCCAGCAATTAATATACTTAGCATGAGGGAAAAGAGTATTAAATTAATCCTCTGTTTTTTTACTATTTGAGGCGTAAGAATCATTGAGACAAATCCTAGTACTGGAATTTCTACTGTACTTTCAAATCGTTGTCGGGTATAAAAAACAGGTTTTAACATAAACAGAAAAAAAGAAAAAGCGATACCAGAGCCTATGGAGAGAACAAATGCAGCCGTAGCTAATAAAGGTCGATTTGGACCAATAGGCACCGTAGGTTTAGTTGGTGGATCTATAATACGGAATTTTATACTCTCTGGAGATTCATCTACGTCTCTACCCATTTTCGCTGATTGGCGGCGCTCTAATAATTCCTCATAGTTTCTTTTATAAACTCCGTAGTCTCGAGTAAGACTTGCCAGTTCTGCCTCTACTTTAGGTAAGGTATCTACTAAGCCTTTTAAGCGATTTATGATCGATTCTAAAGAATTAATGTGTGCCTTTTGGGCTGCTATTTCAGCATCAGCTTCTGCCAAGCTAATTTGCATTTGTTGTTGGTAGTAACTTATTTTTTTGGATTCTCCTGAGTTTTCTTTAGAGCTTGTAGTCTTCTTTGAGGGTTTATCGATTAAAGAATCAATCTTTTTTTGTAACTCTACAATACTGGGGTGTTTATCCGTATATTTAAGCATTAATTCATCTAGTTCGTCTTGTAATTCTTGAATACGCCCACTATTTGCATTTGGATCAATAAAAATACTCTCTTCACCATCTTCTGTCTTACCGCTTAACTCACGCTTAATCGCATCTCGCCGATCTGTCGCTATTTTCAATTCAGTATGTGCCTGTTCTAGCTCAGCCATTTTTCCTTGTAGCCGAGAATAATAACCCTCTTTTTCATTAGGCATTAATCCCACATGTTCCCTTTTAAAGTTCATTAATTTCTCTTCAGAATCATTTAGCAGCTCTAGATAAGATTTGATTTGTTTGTCTAGAAACTCCCCCGCCTGATAAGATTTATTTTGGGATGTACCCAGGGTGTTTTCGACGAAAATATCTAAAATTGTTTGTACTACTTTTTGTGCTAAAAAGGCACTATTTGCTTGATATGAGATCTCAAATAAATTGTCTCGAGTCCCTCCTAATTTGATTTTCTTTTGAAGTTTTTCTACTAAATCCTCCTCTTCTTTCTCAGTAGTAAAAGATAAATTCATATCTGTTTCAGCAACCACTTTTTCTAAATTAGGACGGCTAAGTAGCGTTCTTGTGATAATAGAAAGGCGTTGATCTATATTAGGGCGAACCGCTAATCCCTTAAGTAGGGGACCTAATAGGGATTCTGTATCTACATAAACTCTTGCTTTAGATTCATACTCATCAGGCATATTGATAACAAAAAGCCAGCCAGAAATAGCAACTGCCCATACTATTGCTATACCGTACCAGCGATAACGCTTAATTCCACACCAATATTCATAGACTAACAGCCAAATCTCGTGCATAAATTTTCTCTTACTTAAAAGAAAGATTCAGGAATAATCAAGATATCCCCAGGGAGCATTTGAATATTTGCAGTAATATCTCCACTCTTAACTAAATCATCGAGTCGTACTCTATATTCCTTTGCCACACCATTTACAGTGCGTATCAGTGTAGATCTATTTCCAGCAGCAAATTCTGTAAGGCCGCCCACCTGAATCATGACATCAAGTAGACTCATATTTTCTATATAACTCAATGCTTGAGGCTCGGCTGCTTCTCCAGCAACTCTAATTTGTTCACTAAACCGGCCTACAAAACCAGATACCATCACTGTAACGATTGGTGTTTTTACAAAAGTAGATAATCTATTCTCTATATCATGGGCTAGTTCAGCAGGGGTTTTTCCACTAGCTTGAAGGTCTTCAATAAGAGGGGAATTAATTCGCCCATCAGGACGTACAGCAATACTACTTGAAATATCTTCATTTCCCCATACAAAGATCTCTAATTGATCTCCAGGACCAATAATATAGTAGGGAGCTTTTTCTGTTTGAGTAGCTATTGCAGGGGCTAGTGGCTTACTTGCACAACCGAAAAGAAAAATACTTATAATCATAGGCTGTACAAAATATAAAAACCAAAACTTATGGCTTTTAAAAAATATTTTTAGCATCTTAGTATTTACTATAAAAAACCAATATTTTACATAAGAAATTTTTTTTAAGAATCTAATCTCTAAATAAGAAATTAGTATTTACCATTAGTTTATATTAGTAATAATTAGCATTCTAATATTATTTTTAAAAAATATTGAGATATATGTACTTATTTTTAATAAGAATTTAGAGTATTCTCTAAAATAGAAAGAATTTCATAAGCCATAGGATAACTTTTTAATTAAATTAACTTTATATATAAACTAAAATAGTTATGGTTACATTTCGTATTAATAGGAAATTAAATGCTGTTCTATTACTATCGCTTTTCTTAATAAGCTGTAGTAAAGACTTTACTCCTGAAGAATATATTGCTCGTGCTAAGGAGTATCAAGAAAAACAAGACATAAGTTCAGCAATTATAGAGCTAAAAAATGCATTACAAAAATCTCCAGATAACGCTGAGGCACGTCTCTTGCTTGGAAAAGCTTATATACAAACGAGTAATGGAGCAGCTAGTGAGAAGGAGCTAGAAAAAGCAATTAAATTTGGATTGCCTTCACAGGATGGAGTTATTCCTCTGACTCGTGCTCTATTTTTGCAAGGTAAGTTTCAGGAAGCGATAGATAGTATTGCCAAATATCCAGACTTACCTAAAAATATTGAAGAGGAGTTATTACCTCTACAAGGAGAGGCTTACTTAGGGTTAAATAATTTAGAAGAAGCAAAGAGATATTATAATGCTGCACTTAAAATTAATCCTAATAATCGAGATGCTAATCTTGGGAAAGCTAAAATAGAAGCTGCTCAAGGTGAGTTTGATAGTGCACGTAATGGAATAAATAAAGTCTTAGAAAATTCCCCTGAATTTGCTCCCGCATGGAATTTATTAGGAAACCTAGAAAGGTATCAAGGAAATGCAGAAGCTGCTGAACAAGCTTATGGAAAAGCTATTGAATTCAGGAAAAACAATGAGGATGATCGTTTAAATAGAGCACTCGTACGTATTTTTCTTAAAAACTATGAAGGTGCAGCACAAGATCTTGACATATTAAAAAAGAAAAACCCTAATCATCCTACTGTTAATTATGGTTATGGCTTATTAAATTTTGAACAAAAAAAATACCCTGATGCTGAGGAGGATTTTCAAAAAGTACTTAATGTTCAAGAATACACTCCTGCTCTTTTTTATTTAGGATTAACCCAATATAGGTTAGGTAAAATAGAACAGGCAGAAAAAAACTTAGCTCAGTTTGTAGCTCAATCACCAGATAATAGCACTGGTGCAAAACTATTAGGAGAGATACGCCTTAGTAAAGGTGATTACAATGGTGCTAAATCAATACTGAGCAAAGTACTCACTAAAACACCTAATGATTCACAGGCACTTGCTTTAATGGGAGATGTTGCTTTAAAGCAAGGTAACCCAAAAGAAAGTGCAGAGTATTTCCGTAGAGTAACCGTTGAAAACCCGGAATCAGCTCTTGCTTATTCAAAGCTAGGGTTAAGCTTAGATTTATTAGGAAAGCATAATGAAGGTACTGCAGCACTAGAGAAAGCAAGGGATTTAAATAACCAAACACCTCAAGCAGATCTGTTAGTGATTCTAAGTTATTTACGTGCTCATGAGTTTGATAAAGCTATAGAAAATGCACAGTTAATGCGCCAAAAATATCCAGAAAACCCTACGCCATTCACCCTAATGGGAGGAGCATATCTTGGAAAAGGAGATAACGACAAAGCAAAAGCCTCTTTTGAAGAAGCACTAAAAATTGCCCCTGGAGATCCTAATGCGTCGCATCAATTAGCAAGCCTGGCGATTTTAAAGAATAATCTTGAAGAGGCAACTACTCTTTATAAGAAAGTGCTTAAAGAATATCCTAATGACTTACAAACTATGCTCAGGCTTGCAGATCTGGAACAGAAAAAAGGACAGGTTAAAAAAACTAAGAAGCTTATTGAGCAAGCTATAGAAACTAACCCTAAGGCACTAGCACCTCGAATGATTTTGGCTGATTATTATATTAAAGCAAAACAGCCAAAACAAGCTCTAGAAACCCTTGCTGATGTACAGGTAGATAATTCTGAAAATCCTGCACTAGTTGCACTGACTGGAAAAGCACAGCTTGCAGCAGGACAAACTGGTACCGCATTGGATTTATTTAAAAAATTAGTTCGATTACAACCTGAATCAGCGGCAGCACACTATGAGCTTGCTAAAGCATATAACCAAATGGGGCAAGCTACTGAAGTTAAAAAATCTCTTAAAAATACGCTAGATTTAGACCCTCACTACCTAGCTGCTCAGTTACAGATGGCCTATATTGCAATGAGCGAAGAGAAAATGGATAAAGCTAATGAATACCTACAAAGTGCGGAAAAAGACTATCCTGATAATCGAGAAGTCATCAATTTAAGGGCAGGCTTTGCTATCAAAGAAAATCAGCCTGAAAAAGCAATAGAAATTTATCAGCAAGCACAAAATCGCTTTCCTGATAGCAACTATTGGCCAATACAGCTTTCCCAACTTTATTGGCGAACTAATCAACAGCAAAAAAGCCTAACTACTCTAGAGGCATGGCTAAAAAAACATCCTGATGATTTCAGTGCAAGACTTATATTAGCTAATAATTACCTTATCTCTGGTAAAAATGATCAAGCTAGAACATCGTTTACTAAACTCCATGATCAAGCACCAGAAGATATCATTGTACTTAACAATTTAGCTTGGCTAATGCGAGATGAGAATCCAAAGAGAGCACTTGGCTATGCACAACAGGCCTTAACTTTAGATCCAGAAAATCCTGAAGTTATGGATACTCTTGGTACACTACTGTTAAAACAAGGTGAGCCAGCAAAAGCCTTAAAGTTACTGGAAAAAGCAGCAGAAAAACTACCTAAGAATCAGACAATTCAATTTCATAAGGTTCAAGCACTTATACAGAGTAAACGTACTGATACTATGGGTGCTAAAAAGCTACTGCGGGATTTACTTTCTTCTGATGATTCGTTTTTAGAGCGCGATGAAGCAGAATCTCTATTAGAGAAATTAGGAAGTTAATTACTTAACGGGGGTTTACAAATTTTATTAGCGAACCCCCTTTCCTGTGACTACTACTTCAGCTGTTTGAAGTAGAATCATAAGATCAAAGAAAAACCCATAATTCTTTACATAATAAAGATCATATTCAAGCTTCTTAAGAGCATCCTCTTCTGTACTTCCATAGGGGTAACTAATTTGAGCCCATCCTGCTAACCCTGGTTTAATTCGATGTCGCTGATTATAATAGGGGATTTTTTTAGCAAGAGTTTCAACAAATTCTGGGCGCTCTGGGCGTGGACCTACAAAACTCATTTTTCCTTGAATAATATTAAAAATTTGAGGTAGCTCATCAATTCGAGTACGCCGTAACCACCAGCCAATAGGGGTAATTCTCGAGTCGTTACTTGCAGCCCAACGTGCTTTTCCATCTGATTCTGCGTTTTGATACATCGTACGAAATTTCCAAATTCGGAAAATTTTATTTCCCTCTCCTACACGATTTTGATAGTACAAAATAGGGCGACCGCTTTCTAAAAGAATAGCAATAGTTGCAAAAATTAAAAGAGGGGCACAAAGGATAACTAGAATAATACTTATAGCAATATCGAATGTACGCTTACCTATTTGGCGTAAAAAATAGCCTTTAAATCCTGTAGCGAGTAATAGCCAACGAGGATCCATAATATCAATTTTAATTTTACTCGTTGTTCGTTCAAAAAAATCAAGTATATCTATAACCTCAATGCCTAATAGACGACAACTCAGTAGTGCATCAAAAGGTAAATCATCTCTGCATTCATTAGTTGCAATAATAATTTCATCTACATTTTTTTGTATTACATATTTTTGCAAATTAGAGATATTAATCTCTACTAGATTCTCATTTGCAACTAAAATAGGCTCATCAGACATTGGAATATAACCGATAATATGAATACCAAGCTGCTTAAAATTATCATGCATATTCTCTAGAGTTTTAGCCCTTTTACCTGCCCCAAAAATGAGTAATTTTCGCTGCAAGGACTCTAAACTAAGAAGGTAAGAAAAAGTAAATCTAATTGATAGTAGAGCAAAAAAGGTCGTGATAATATCAGCAGTAAAAATACGCTTACCCAGATAAAGATCTGGAATAAAATAAAAAACAATCCCCAGCCCTAAAGTAGCTAAAAATATAGCTGCAGCAACATGATAAAGAATATCAATTCTTTCTTGGGATTGACGGCGACGATATAGCCCTGCAATTACAAGTGAAGCAGTAACAATCAATACGTAGATGCCTGCGTTTATCCATATTGCTTCTATACTCTCTTTAGGAAGATCAGACCAACCTAAAAAAATAGTATAAATTGTTAGCCAAATACTAGGTAATAAGATAGTGACTTCAAAAAATGCAAGTAATAAAAAACTTGCTCTTACATAGTGATTGAAGAATCGAATACTCATAACTAACTATAAAGATGGTTTCAGTACTAAAATTGTCGTCATTTTTATAGCTAATGGCTGTTGACCTAAAGATCTAAGATAGGACCAATAGAGATAATCCCATAAGGGTTTATCGTTGGGTGGCTTCGAAAGTAATGATTTCGGATATGATCCCAGTGAACCGTATCTGCTACGCCATGCATATGATAGATACGGTGGAGTAAGTGGCTAAGATTTGGATAATCTGCAATTCGCTTTTGATCGCATTTAAAATGGGTTACATAAACTGGATCAAAACGCAATAAACTTGTCCATAACCTTAAATCTGCCTCAGTCAGTTGATTACCTACCAGAAAACTATTTTTCTCTAATTTAGATTCTAGCTCTTCTAAGGTATCGAACAAAACAGTGACCGCTTCATCATAAGCTTCTTGACTGGTGGCAAACCCTGCTTTGTACACACCATTATTTACGTTGTCATAAACAAGGCTATTCATAGCATCGATATCTGAATGTAAATGATCTGGGTAATAATCTCCTACTGTAGCACCAATATGATCAAAGGTACTATTTAACATACGGATAATTTCACTCGATTCATTATTTACAATGATTTCTTGCTGCTTATCCCATAATATGGGCACGACTGACCGACCTGTATAACTAGAATTTGCTTTTATATAGAGCTGATAGAGCTTTTCAAATCCATACAGATTATCCCCTGTAGCTCCCTCAAAATCAGTGCGAAACTCCCAACCATTTTCTAGCATCAGTGGATGAACTACAGAAATACTAATATGCTTCTCAAGCCCCTTCCATGCACGCATAATTAAAGTACGATGAGCCCAAGGGCAGGCGTAAGATACATATAAATGATAACGATTAGATTCTGCTTTAAATCCTCCTTCTCCAGATAATCCCGGTGATCCATCAGGGGTAATCCAGTTACGAAATTGGCTCACTTCTCGCTTAAACCTCCCTCCACTATTTTTAGTATCATACCATTGATTGTGCCACTGACCATTTACAAGAAGCCCCATAGTTTATACCTCTATTGTCTTTAACATGGATTTTGAATACCTAATTATAAAGGAGAAATATAGGTGAGAAAAAAAGAGAAATATCAGGAGAAAAAGGATATTTATTTAGATGGCGCGCCCGAGGGGATTTGAACCTCTGACCTTTGGCTCCGGAGGCCAACGCTCTATCCAACTGAGCTACGGGCGCTTTACCGCTAAAAAGGAAGAATACCTGCTTTTAGAGATAACGTCTATGTTTAAGGTAGAAAATTACTTCTTAAGTTGGGTAATATCTCGTACTGCTCCTTTTGCTGCAGATGTAGTTAAGGCAGCGTAAGCTTGAAGGGCTGAAGAAATAGGACGATTTCTATTTTGAGGCTGCCAAGCTTGTACTCCTTTTTGTTCCATAGCTATTCTACGTTGGGTAAGTATTTGCTCATCTACTGCCAAATGAATTCTCCGATGGGGAATGTTGATTTCTATTACATCACCTTCTTCTACTAACCCAATTAATCCTCCTTCTGCTGCTTCAGGAGAAATATGACCAATAGAAAGTCCTGATGTACCTCCAGAAAATCTACCATCGGTAATTAAGGCACAAGCTACCCCTAACCCTTTTGCTTTTAAATAGCTAGTAGGATAAAGCATTTCTTGCATTCCAGGACCTCCTTTAGGTCCTTCATAGCGAATAATCATAATCTCTCCTGAATGAATGGAATCGCTCAAAATAGCGTCCACAGCGTCCTCTTGGCTTTCAAAGACTTGAGCTGGGCCAGAAAAAATTAAAATAGAAGGATCTACCCCAGCGGTTTTCACTACACACCCTTCTTCTGCAAGATTACCATAGAGTATGGCTAACCCCCCATCTTGACTATAAGCATGGGCAATATCACGAATACACCCTTTCTCCCGATCTAAATCAAGATTTCGCCAGCGATTACTTTGGCTAAAAGCTACTTGGGTTGCAATTCCTCCAGGTGCTGCTAAGTATCGACTTTGAATAGTCTCATCTTGAGTACGGGCAATATCCCATTGTTCAAGGGCATTTCCCAAAGTTTTGCTATGAACTGTATATACTTCCCGATTGATTAACCCAGATTGATTGAGTTCTCCAAGAATGGCCATGACTCCCCCTGCTCGATGTAAATCTTCCATGTGATATTCTGGGGTAGCTGGAGAAACCTTACATAAATGAGGAACCTTTAGAGATAAACGATCAATATCTGCCATAGAAAAATCTACCCCTGCTTCATGGGCAGCAGCAAGGAGGTGTAACACTGTATTGGTGGATCCTCCCATAGCGATATCTAAACTCATGGCATTTTCAAAAGCATCAAAGCTCGCAATCGATCTAGGTAATACCCTATGATCATCCTGCTCGTAGTAACGTTTTGCTAGCTCTACAATAATTCGCCCTGATTCTAGAAATAAGTCTTTACGATCTCCATGGGTGGCTAATAAAGAGCCATTACCTGGTAGGGATAATCCAAGTACTTCAGTCAAACAATTCATGGAATTAGCAGTAAACATTCCTGAGCAAGAACCGCAGGTAGGACAAGCCGATTGCTCATAAGCTATCACATCCTCATCACTTGCGTGAAAATCTACTGCTGCTACCATCGCATCTACTAAATCAAGACTCATATTTTTTCCATGGAGCTTAATTTTCCCCGCTTCCATCGGTCCACCAGAAACAAAGATAGTAGGAATATTGAGCCGCAGTGCTGCCATCAGCATGCCTGGAGTAATTTTGTCGCAGTTGGAAATGCACACCATGGCATCAGCACAATGAGCATTGATCATATACTCTACCGAATCAGCAATAATTTCTCGGGAAGGTAGAGAGTAGAGCATGCCACTATGACCCATAGCAATTCCATCATCCACTGCAATGGTATTAAATTCCTTAGCTACTCCTCCTTGTTTTTCAATTTCTCTCGCAACTAATTGTCCTAGATCTTTTAAATGTACATGACCAGGAACAAATTGGGTAAAAGAGTTGGCAATGGCAATAATTGGTTTTTCAAAATCCTCTTCTTTCATACCCGTAGCTCGCCATAATGCACGAGCACCTGCCATATTTCTACCATGGGTTGTTGTTCGAGATCGATAAACCGGCATTGCTCTCTCCAAAAAATAGTTTATGTTAGAAGTATTCTAATTGAAAAAATTAATTTAATAATGTACGTAAGTGAGCTAAATGAGCTTTTCCCCGCTGAATACGCTCAGCTGGATCTTTTGATGACTCTTGATCTTCCCATCTTAGATCCGCTGAAGGTAGCTCTGATAAAAATCGGCTAGGTTGACAAGTAAATGCCTCACCATATCGTTGGCGTTTTTCAGCTAAAGTAAACCACAAGTTTCGTTGCGCCCGAGTAATGCCTACATAAGCTAGGCGCCGCTCTTCTTCGATAATATCTTGCTCAATACTGTTGCGATGAGGTAAGAGCTCCTCTTCCATACCTACCATAAATACATGGGGAAACTCTAATCCTTTGGCAGCATGGAGAGTAGATAAATTTACTGTATCTTGGCTTTTTTTCTCTTGATTTCGCTCTAGAATATCTTGGAGACTGATGTGAGCTACCAAATCGCTTAAAGTTTGTCTATTGTCTCCCTGTTCATATAAACGTGCTAACCATTGAACTAAATCTTCAATATTCCCTGTTTTTTTCTCTACTGCACGAGGATCGTTACAAGTTTCATCTAACCAATGGTAATAATTAGATTCTTTAATTAAATCCTTAACTACTTCAATGGGATCACTACGCTGTCCTTGATCTCCTAATTCAATAATCCATCGAGCAAAATTGTATAGCTTCTCTACTGCCTCTTCTGGAAGCTGACTATTCAATCCTACTTCAAAACAAGCACCTAATAAGCTTTGATCTCGATGGGTTGCATATTGTGCTAGCTTTTCTAAGGTAACTGCTCCAATACCTCGTCGTGGCGTATTCACAATTCGTAGAAAAGCATGATCATCATCTCCATTGGTTAAAAGCCGTAGATAGGCCATTATATCTTTGACTTCAGTACGATCAAAAAAAGAAGTGCCTCCACTCAGAGTATAAGGAATCCCTTGAGTACGTAAGGCCTTTTCAAAGAGTCGAGATTGGTAATTACCTCGATATAAAATCGCATAGTCTTTGAATGTACAACGATGTTTAAATTGATGGTACATTAATTGAGCAATCACCTTATCTGCCTCATGGAATTCATCTTGGCAAGAGATCACTTGGATTGGATTACCTTCTCCTAAAGTACTCCAAAGTCGCTTTTCAAAAATATGTGAATTTTGGCTAATCAGCTGATTAGCTACTCGTAAAATACGAGTGGTAGATCGATAATTTTGTTCTAGTTTAATTACTGTAAGCCGAGGAAAATCTTCTTTAAGTTGGTATAAGTTCTCTGGACGAGCCCCTCGCCAAGTATAAATAGATTGATCATCATCACCTACTACAGTAAAAGCGCTTCGCACTCCTGCTAAAGCTTTAATAAGCTGATACTGTGCCTCATTAGTATCTTGATATTCATCTACGAGCAAATAGTGTAAGTAGTTTTGCCAACGATTAAGCACCTCTGTTTGAGTAGTAAATAAATATAGAGGTAATACAATAAGATCATCAAAATCCACTGCATTATAGGATCGTAGCCGTCGCTCGTAAGTTGTATATACTCGAGCAGTTAAATTTTCCTGTGGGTTGCCACCCTGATTCAATGCCTGTTCAGGTGTAATTAACGCATTCTTCCAAGCAGAAATTTGCCACTGTAGATTGTTTTTATCTCCATCATAGGTATACTCTTGCTGGCATATATCTGCAATCAGAGAAAGGCTATCTTGAGAGTCAAGTAGTGAGAAATTCTTTTTAAGATTTAGATGTTCCCACTCTCTACGTAAAATGTTTAGTCCTAAAGTATGAAAAGTGGAAACGGTTAAGCCTCGAGTTTTTTCTTTAGGTAAGAGCTGACTAATCCGATCTTTCATCTCTCTAGCCGCTTTATTAGTAAATGTAACAGCCGCAATGGATCGGGCTGAAAACCCACAAGTTTGGATAAGGTAAGCTATTTTATGGGTAATCACCTTTGTTTTACCGCTACCTGCACCAGCTAATACTAATAGAGGGTCATCAATATGTTGTACTGCCTGCTTTTGTTGAGAATTAAGCGTTTCCATAGATACGATCTAAACGCCGATAGCCAATAGCTTCTGAAAGGTGAGGAATTTCAATTGTTTTACTCGCTTCTAAATCTGCAATGGTTCGAGCTACTTTTAAAATACGATGATAGGCTCGTGCAGAAAAACCTAAGCGCTCTGAGGCTTGCTCCAATAACGAATAGCCTTGAGTGCTCAGCATACATATCTGGCTAATTTCTTTGTTATTAAGCCAACTATTGAGCTTATTTAATCGGCTATATTGCACTTTTCTTGCTTTTTTTACTCTTGCTTGAACTTGTATGCTTTGCTCTGCAGATTTTTCTGCTTCAGAATGTAATAAATTTAATGGTACTGCAGGTATCTCCATGTGAATATCAATCCGATCCAATAAGGGACCTGAAACTTTAGCTCCATACCGTTGAATCTGCTCTAAAGTACATCGGCATTTCCCTCTAGAATCTCCTAAATAACCGCAAGGACAAGGATTCATTGCTGCAATTAGCTGAAATTTTGCAGGAAATTCTATTTGCCTTGCCGCTCGAGAAATAATAATTTTTCCGGACTCTAAAGGTTCTCTGAGTACTTCTAGAACTTTCCGCTCAAATTCAGGCAATTCATCTAAGAACAATACTCCATGGTGAGCTAAAGAAATTTCCCCCGGTTTAGGCTGTCCACCACCACCTACTAATGCCACTGCAGAGGCTGTATGATGGGGTGTACGAAAAGGCCGCTGTTGCCAGCCATGATCTGGATTAAAACCTTGGCCACTAATGGATTGTACAGTCGCACTTTCTAAAGCTTCTTGTTCTGTCATTGGAGGCAAAATCCCTGGTAGACAGCTAGCTAACATAGTTTTTCCGGCCCCAGGTGGGCCAATCATTAACATATTATGACCCCCAGCAGCAGCAACCTCTAAAGATCGCTTTGCCTGATATTGACCACGCACATCACTTATATCCGTATAGTAGTTTTTACTAACTTTAGGTAGATTTGCTAGTGGAGAAAGGGGTAGCTGTTTCTGGAAATATTCACATACCTCCAATAAATTGGTAGCTGAAAATACTTTAATATCAGAAACTAATCCAATTTCTAGTAAATTGTCCTTAGCTATAATTAGAATTCGTTTAGCTCTCTTTGTTTGTAATGCAGTAGGCAATACTGCACGAACACTTCTCAACCCGCCATTTAAGGAAAGCTCACTGATAAACTCATAATCCGTTAAATTGGAAGGAGAAATTTGCCCTGAAGCAGATAAAATACCTAATGCTATGGCTAAATCAAATCGTCCCCCTTCTTTAGGAAGGTCAGCAGGTGCTAAATTAACGGTGATACGACGTGCTGGAAATTCAAAGTGGGAATTGAGTAACGCTCCTCGAACTCGCTCTCTACTCTCTTTTACCGTAGCTTCAGGTAATCCTACAATGGTAAAAGCAGGAAGTCCATTGGAAAGATGTACTTCTACCGTAACTAAGGGGGCTTCAATTCCAGATTGAGCACGACTATAGGTAACTGCTAAGGGCATCAATCCTTATAGCTACAATCTTAATAGAGGAGAGAATAGAATTTATTCTTTTTTTTCTGTAGGTACTTTAGATCCAGCACCTACTCTTAGTTTCTCTTCTAGTTCAGCTACTTGCACCTCTAGTCCTTCTAGCTTTATTCGAGTTCGAGCAAGTACTGCTTGTTGTACGTCAAATTCTTCCCTAGTAACTAAATCTAATCGTGAAAAAGCACTACTTAGTACAGCGCGAAAATTTTTTTCTATATCTTTTTGAATATCTTGCAATCCTGTAGGCACTACTTTTGAGAGTTTATGGGCAAGATCATCTAATATTTTTCCGTCAATCATAAATTCATCCTTTAAATTCTCATATCTGAAATTCAGTATAAATTAATATTTATTTGCTAAACTGAAGATTGGGTACTATATACAATAATTGATCAAGATAAAAATTTATCTTTTTACATCAGGATTTTACTATATTTTTTAAATAAAAAAAAAAGAGGTCAGATTCGATTAAAAATAAAACGCTGCAGCTAAATCGTTTACTATCTATAGCGATTGCTTCAATCACAATCCCCATAGAAGCAGTAGATTTTAAAAAAAGTGATGGGCTTTTCAGTTTCCTATCAGATAATAATGTACGTCGATCTGCTTTTATGGATCAACTTGGATTTAACGTTGATGGCTGGGTAGAAAGCGGCGTTGTAATTAATCCCTACCTACCAAAAGATGGTAATAACGGTCCACTTACTTTTAACAACCGAGCCAATGTGCCAGTACTCGATCAATTTTACTTGTTCATTGAGCGAGTTGCGGATGTGGAGGGAAATCAATGGAGTTTTGGTGGTCGTGCTGATTTCATGTTTGGGGTAGATGCTCCATTTACTCAAGAAACTGGGTTAGATATAAATATAGTAGACAATAACTTTTCAAATTTTTATAAAGTTGCTCTTCCTCAATTTTATGCAGAAATTTTTGCCCCCTATGGAAAAGGTATAGACATAAAAGTAGGTCATTTCTATACGATTATCGGTCATGAAACAGTCACTTCGCCTAATAACTTTTTTTACTCCCACGCTTATACTATGCAATATGGTGAGCCCTTTACTCATACAGGGTTTATTGCCGAATCCCCTATTACCAATAATATTACGATTAAATCAGGAGGTGTTTTAGGTTGGGATAATTTTTCTAAAGATCCACAGAATTTTAATTATCTGGGAGGAATTAGTTTTATTAGCGATGACGGGCGTAGTACTTTTGACGCTAGCGTGATTACCGGTGGTGTATCAAAAATATCAGGGAATATGCCTAACAGCGATCGGACTATGTATAGTCTTGTATTTAATTATGATATTACCGATCGTTGGCATTATACTTGGCAGCATGATTTTGGAATCCAACATAACAATACAGCAAGTGATAAAGTGGATAAATGGTATGGTATGAATCAATACTTGCTCTACAAATTTAGTGAAACTCTTGGAATAGGGATGCGTTTTGAGTGGTTCCGTGATGCAAATGGTGTGCGCGTGTTTTCTAATGGGCTTTCTGCTCCTGCAGACTATTTTGAATCTACTGTAGGAGTAAATTGGAAAGTGACAGAATGGATTACTTTTAGACCCGAAGTACGCACCGATTGGATGTACTCTAACACAGGCTATAAAGCGTTTGATGATAATACAAGAAGTAGCCGAGTTATTGTTGCTGGAGAGGTAATTATCAATTTTTAATTAATAAAATCTAGCTACTTTTTCTGCTCTATTCTCATTACATTTGTTCATAGAGCTTATCTTTAAGCACTTTATATTCAACTTCTTAGTTTCCAGCAAAATGTGCCACATGTTCTATCCCGCCTGCTTTAAGAGAAAAAAAGATAGCAATAAACACTATGACTTGATGTCGATAAAATAAAGAAATAAGAGATGCACGAAATTGGTTATCTAGCCATGCAATAAGTGCAGTTATTGTAAATAAGTTAGTTAATGCCAATGCCCACCATCTAAAAAAATCATATCCGATAGGATATAAGCATAATGGACTTAATGCAGACAAAAGTAATAACAGCTCTTTAGTCTTACCATGCTTTTTGATTTCTTCAGAAACTAAGCTAATATAAATTAAAAAGGTAGGTATTAAAATAATAAATAGCTTAATATGATTTCTTTTTACAGCATTATTATGATTTTTATCAACTGCTATTCGCTCTAATACTAAATCTGCATTGTCCTTTAATCCTCGATTATGTACTACTGCCACTGAATCTTTATACACTTCTTTATTTGCTTCACTTTCATAAATACCGTAAGTACTAATAAGCTTTGTATAGTGCTCCTCTAAAGTACTATTTTTTGCTAATCCAAAAATTGAAACAGCGTATACAGTGCATAACAATGCACCTAACAAGCATAAGAGTTGTAATATATTTTCTTTAGTGCTATCAAGATAAAAAGAAAAGATTAATACTAATGGAATGTACATAAATAAAACAGCTTCATGAATGAGGGTAGCGATAGCCATGAGTAAGTAAACAAAAATGTACTTATATGGTTTGTTAATTTTATAGATTAAAAATAGAGAAAGCAGAGCTAAAACAAAATTAATTCCATCCATATGCTGAAAATCGGCATAAAAATGTTGGATAGTACCTGAATGAGAAAAAACAAATAAAAAGAATCCAAAGAATCCAATGTGTCTCCAATAACCCTTAAAAGGAGCTATTGTTACAATAAGTAAAGCAATACAAACCCCAAAGAAGATGCCATAAGATAACTTGGTCGCTAAATCATAACTCATCTGATAGCCAAGCTGACGAATAACCTCCCCTACTAACCCTCGTTTTAAAAACTCATCTCTATAATCAAACAAAAACTGGGTGTATTCCCAAGAATATAACTCTCCTCCATAAAAACCATAAACAATGAAAAATAGAGAAACTGAAATACACAATATAGTTATCTGTACTGTAGTTACTTCTTTATTTTTTAAAAATAAAATATTTTTTTTGTTATTTAGTCTCATTTTTTAATATTTAATACTATTGGATTTAAAAAGAGATTAATTATTTTTTTTGTTCTATCCTTACCACAAAAGTTTCAATGATTTGTTCATAGAGCTTATCTTTAAGTACTCCATCCTCAACCCCAGCATCAATATTAGGGTTATCATTAATTTCAATTACTTTTACTCCGTGGGGGGTTTCCTTTAAATCCACTCCATATAACCCATCTCCAATTAAGTTTGCGGCTTTTAAACCTACCTTCATTACTTTAGAAGGTATATCTTCTATATTTAGCGTTTGATATTTTCCATGTTTAGGTCGATACGGATTATTATGATTTACGATTTGCCAATGCTTTTTAGACATAAAGTAGCGACAAGCAAATAAGGGTTTTTTATTTAATACTCCTAGTCGCCAGTCAAAATCAGTATAAACAAATTCTTGAGCAAGTAGTAAGTCTGTTTTTTTAAATAATCGTTGGGTAATTTGAGCCAGCTCTATCTTATCCGTTGCTTTAAATACACCACGAGAAAAAGATCCATCAGGGATTTTAATCACTACTGGATAAGGGATATGTTGTTCTACTTTTTCCCAATTTTTTTTATGAATCATAACCGTTTTAGGAATAGGTAAATGATGGCTTTCTAATATTTCTTTTAGATAAATTTTGTTTGTACAGCGAAGAATAGAGTCTGGATCATCAATGACCACCATTCCCTCTCTTTCTGCTTTTTTTGCAAAGCGATAGGTATGATGATCAATTTGGGTTGTTTCACGGATAAATAAAGCATCATATTCGGCAAGTCGCCCATAATCTTGTTTTTGGATAAGCTCTACATTAACTCCAAGCCGCTTTCCTACTCTAATAAATTTATTGAGTGCTATCGGATCGGAAGGAGACAATTGCTCTTTAGGATTATGTAATATAGCTAAGTCGTAGCGAGCGTGAGATCGGCTTTTAGGCTTACGCCAAGGTTGGCTGAGATATCCTTCTAGAGCAATGAAAAAATAATTGGCTTGTTCAGAGGTTAGTTTGCTAAAAGCAAAGGGTTTAATCGCAGTAATTCGCCAATGACTATGATATTGAAATTCAACTTGTAAAATTGGCGTTCGAAAGGTTTCAAAAAGTAAGCGACCAAGCTCTTTTAGTTCTTTAAATTCACAGAGACCAAAAAATAAAACTAAAGTAAATACCCTCGCCTCCTTGTTCTCTTCTCTGCGGGATAAAATCTTATCTAGCTTAGCCGTTAAATTTTCAATATCTAAGCTATAAATAGCTTTACGACTCAAATCTTGAATAGTTCGTACCATAGGAATAGATTTATGCCCTCTTGCCTCTGCAAGTAAGGAACAGTAGTAACCAAGATTTAAGTAATGGTAACTACGACATAAATTAATAATATGAAAATGACTCTTTTTGGCATATTCAGGGAGAGTAAGATAATCTTTCGCCGAGATAATAGGAAGAGAAGGATAGCTTTCTTTCCAATCGGAGAGACGATCCAGTAATAGGAGATGTTCAGCCATGCTTTATAGTTTTACTATAATAAAGCAGGCGTAAAGCCATTATAATTATAGAGATGTAGATTATTAGATAATAAAAATAAATACTTAGTCACTAGTTTCTATATTTATAAAAAATATCCTAATTTTATTTTTTAGATGGTAAGCTTTTTCCGTTGATTAGAAAAAAATACAAAGTACTTAAGGAGTATTATATTTATTTTGTATTAAAAACTACCATTCAATTACAATTTTTCCAAAATGCTGACCACTTTGCATTCGATAGAATGCATCAGCAAGCTTATCTAAGGTAAAACTACAATCGATAATTGGCCGTATACCTGTTTGTTCCAGTGCAGCTATATAATCTTTTTGTTGGCGGCGATTACCTACAATTAGGCCCTGTAACCTAACTTGCTTAGTCATTAAACGGCGAGTAGATAGGGTACCTTGTTGCCCTGTAAGGATACCAATTAATGCAATATGACCACCTGCTTTTGCTGCAATAATTGACTGATCTAAAGTACCAGGTCCTCCTACTTCAATTACATGATCTACACCATTTTCTTCTGTAATTTCTAATACCTTTTTACCCCATTCTGGTATTTCTTGGTAGTTAATCAAATAATCAGCACCTAATATTTTGGCATGATCCAATTTATCATTAGAAGAGGAAGTACATATTACTTGAGCACCCATCGCTTTAGTAAGCTGCAATGCGGCAATGGATACCCCACCTGTACCTAACAATAAAACTTTTTCACCTGCTTTCAGAGAGCCGTTTACAACTAATGCTCGCCAAGCAGTTAGTCCAGCTGTAGTAATCGTAGCTGCTTCAGTATACCCCCAGTCACGGGGAGCCAAGGTAAAATCTGTAGCTGACCGTACTACATATTCACAAGCAAAACCATCGATACCATCACCTGGGGTTCCTGAAAAGTTAGTAACTTGTGCAAATGGTAAACCATCTTGCCACTGAGGAAAAAAACAAGATACAATTAAATCGCCTACTTTAAATTCTGTAACACCTTCACCAACCTCTTCAACCACCCCTGCTGCATCTGCCATAAGTACTCGACCATCAGCTGTAGGAATGCTTCCATTAGCAACTAAAAGATCGTGAAAATTTAATGATGAGGCATGAACTGCTACTCGAATCTGATCAAATCCGGGTGTACCCGGATCAGGTAAATTAGAAATTTCAAGGCGATCAAGACCTCCAGGTGAGCGAATCGTAACAGCTTTCATAATTTTTTCTTTAAAATATATAGAATTACTCTCATTTAAACTGTTTCTCTAGGCGTACTCCATCCGTACCGTCTTCATAATAACCTCTGAGCTCTTTAATTTTTTTGTATCCTAATTGATGAAATAGCCTTAATGAAGCGTGGTTATCTACTCGAATTTCTAAACGAAGAGCAGTAGATCCTCGGGTTTGAGCAAAAATTTCAGATTCTCTAACGAGTGCTTCCCCAATTCTTTTTCTGCGAGCAGTCGATGCTACTGCGATAGAATATAAACGGGATATACTTGAATTTTTCTTGAATAACAATAATCCATAACCTAATATTGCTCCGCTTTGCTCAGCGACTAGTATTTGCCCATTAGCTTGAGTAAGCATATAGCGAAGCTGGCGATGAGAAAGGCGATCAGAATTGAAACAACTATGCTCCAAAAATATTAAGCAATCTAAATCAGAAAGAGTAGCTTGTCGAATCACAAATTTTTAAAAAAATTAAAATAGCTTTTATCTTTATCGCTATGATCTTATAAAAGATAAGCTGTATTTTAGTAAAAATATTTAATTAAAAATGGCTAATTCTACTCACTTACTACCAGAAATTCATTGGCTCAGAAACTCCTCCCCCTATATTTATGCCCATCGAGGAAAAACTTTTGTTATTTCCTTCAGCGGAGCATTTATCTTAGATACTAAATTTCTTTACTTTGTCCAAGATGTAGCACTCTTATATAGTTTAGGAATACGTATTGTATTAGTACATGGTGCAGAAACTCAAATTGAAAATATTCTCACTCAAAGTAATTTAAATTTAAGTGAGATTAATGGTACACAAATTATACATTCTGAACTCCTGCCTCACATTAAAGCAGCACTTGGCACTACTCGAATTGAATTAGAGTCTTTGTTTTCCATAGGGCTAACTCATTCTTTTATGGCTGGAATGAGTATACAAATACTATCAGGTAATTTTATTACAGCTCGCCCTTTAGGCGTAAGAGATGGTGTGGACTATTGCCATAGAGGAGAAATAAGAAAGATAGATATTAATACAATACAACAGTCCCTAAGCCAAGGTTCCATTGTGCTGATTTCCCCTATAGGTTACTCTCCTACAGGAGAGTCTTTTTATCTTGATAGGGAAGAGATCGCTACGGAAATAGCAATAGCAATGAGTGCAGATAAGCTTATTTTTATGATGCAATCTACTAAGATAGACTCAGTATCTCTGCCTCAAGAGCTAGCCCCTACAGGAGTAACTCAATTTATCCAATCCTATCCTAAACTCCATCCATCTTTAATCACCCATTTACTCAACGCAGCCCATGCAAGCCAGTCTGGAGTAAAGAGAGTGCATATCATTAGTCAAGATACGGATGGTGCGTTGCTTATGGAGCTGTTTAAGCGAGATGGGGTAGGAATACTCATTACTGAAGCTATTTTTGAAGATACTAAAAAAGCAACTATAGAGGATGTAGGGGGAATTTTAGAACTAATCACTCCTCTTGAACAAAAAGGACTATTAGTACGAAGACCCAGAGAACAATTAGAAACTGAAATTGATCACTTTATCGTTATGGAGCGAGACAAAATGATTATCGCTTGTGCTGCACTATATCCTTTTGCAAAAGAGAAAGTAGGAGAGCTTGCATGTTTAGTCGTTCATCCAGAATATCGTAAATCAGGACGGGCTACTGCCTTATTAGCAACAATTGAAAAAGCAGCAAAACAAAAAGGATTAACGCAACTTTGCGTGCTTACCACACAAACTTTCCACTGGTTTCAAGAGCGAGGATTTACTCTATCCAGCCTGGAATCGCTACCTGAAAATAAACGAGTATTTTATAATTATCAACGCAATAGCAAAGTTTTAATGAAACTTCTATAGTGATTTTATTTCCGATCAACGCTTATTGTATTTATATAAACTTCTATAATGTCTTCTAGGCCTAAAAGGGCGATAATCAGGAAAAATTAAGGGTGCCAGCTCATTTAGCGCTCTATGATATACCTTACGTTTAAAGTAAACGATTTCGTTTAGAGGGTGCCAATAGTTTACCCAGCGCCAATAATCAAATTCTGGAACATTAGAAAAATTTAGCTGTACATCTTGATGCTGACCAATAAAGCGGAATAAGTACCAAATCTGTTTTTGACCAATACATAAGGGTTTATTACCATAACGAATAAAATGCTGAGGAAGGCGATAATGCAACCAATTCCGAGTGCAACCAATAATTTCTGTGTGATTTTGTTTTATTCCAATCTCTTCTTCTAATTCCCGATATGCCGCTTCCTCTGGGGTCTCATTTTTTTTTACCCCACCTTGAGGAAACTGCCATGCCTGCTCTTTAATACGCCGTGCCCACAACACTTTATTATTAGGATTACATAGAATAATTCCTACATTTTCTCTAAAGCCATCTTGGTCAATCATGACCTGCTACACCCTTTACCTTAAGATAACGATTATCATATTTTAAGATATCTAAATTTTAACACTTAGATCTAAATTATTGGCTATTATAAATAAATTTAAAATTAGGACGTTATGAAAAAATGGGATTAGCAATATTTGATTTAGATAATACATTGATTGGAGGAGATTCTGATTATTTATGGAATTTATTCTTGGCAGAATTAGACATTATTGATGGCACTAACCGAATAGCAAAAAATGAGGTGTTCTATCAACAGTACTTGGATGGTACTCTAAATATTTACGAGTTCCTTACTTTTCAATTTGAGCCACTAAAAAACCATCCTTTCAACCAACTGATTACGTGGCGAGCCCAATATATTAAAGAAAAAATTCAGCCTATTATTTTACCTAAAGCCTTAGAATTAATTAGTTTTCATCAAAGGCAAGGACATACATTACTGATTATTACAGCAACTAATCGATTTATTACCCAACCTATTGCAGAAATACTAGGTGTGCAGCACCTCATTGCGACTGAACCAGAAATGCAAGATGGTTGTTATACGGGAAGAGTAGAAGGAACGCCTTCTTATCGAGAGGGTAAAATAACTCGTTTACACGAGTGGTTAGCTCTGCAACATCTATCTTTAGATAATCCTAGCTGGTTTTATAGTGATTCTCATAATGATATTCCTTTGTTAGAGCAAGTCACCTATCCCACTGTAGTAGATCCAGATAAAAAATTAGCAACCCATGCTAAAAATCAAGGTTGGAAAATCATCAGTTTGAGAACGTAGATTCATTCGTAAAACTCTCTAAACTCGTCTCTTTAATAACGGATTTAACCGCATCCTCATTGATAGTATGTAATTCTTCAGTATAGGCATGAAGCAATAATCGCTCACAAAAAATATTGATTCGCCGGGGGATACCTTGGGTATGTTCATATATTAATTGATAAGCATCATGAGTGATCACAGGATCTTTACTCCAACCCACATGTTTTAAACGATGTTCAATATAGCCTTGAGTTTCTTCTCTACCCAGAGGGCTAAGATGGTAGGCAGCAATGATTCTTTGCCGTAAGTGTTCCATACTTTTTAAAGCTAAAATTTGCCGCAATTCATTTTGCCCAAGCAAAAAACATTGCAATAATGCTTTACCATTAATTTGGAAATTAGAAAGAAGTCTTAACTCTTCAAGAGAATCTGAGGGTAGATCTTGGGCTTCATCTACAATTAACAGTACACGCCTACCTCTTTGGGTTTGGTTAATTAAAAAAGATTCAAGATTTTTTAATAATGCAGCTTTCGTTAACCCTTCATAAGTTAGGTGATAAGAAGCAGCAATGTAACGGAGCATATCGCTTGATTCTAATTGAGTCGTACCTATTTGGGTGGCAATGACATCATTCTCAAGCTCTGAAATAAGCATTTGGACGAGCATGCTTTTACCAGTACCTACTGGACCAGTAATTGCAATAAATCCCTCCCCTTGTATTAAGCCATAGCGTAGATAGGAAATAGCCCGTTTATGGATAGTACTCCCATAAAAAAATTGAGGGTTTACACTGAGCTGAAAAGCTCTTCCCGTTAAATTATAAAAAATTTGATACATAAGTACTTTATTATGAAGAGGGTTTTAAATATTACTTTTTATTTTAGCAACAAATAAATAAGCCTTATAATACAGTTTCTATAAATGAAAAATATATTATTAAGCATCTACCTTTAAAAAACCAAATTACGAAAAAGTTAGAAGAAGATGAAAGTTACAATTTTTGGATCAGGTTATGTAGGGCTAGTTACTGGAGTTTGCTTAGCAGAGATAGGTAATGAAGTCCTTTGTATAGATATTGATGAGCAGAAGATTACAGCCCTAAAACAAGGAAAATCTCCAATCTATGAACCTGGATTGGAAGCTCTATTACAAAAGAATATAGAGGGGAATCGAATTGATTTTACTACAGATATATCTCGGGGAGTAGCTCATGGTCTTTTTCAATTTATTGCGGTAGGCACTCCTCCTGATGAAGACGGATCTGCTGATCTACAGTATGTACTTGCTGCTGCTCAAAGTATAGCCGAATCTATGGAAGATTATCGGATTATTGTTAATAAATCTACTGTGCCGGTTGGTACTGCCAATAAGGTCAAAGAAACCATTCAAAAAACCCTAGATATTCGGAAAGTGAATTTCGAGTTTGATGTGGTTTCAAACCCTGAATTTCTTAAAGAAGGAGCAGCAATTGAAGATTTTATGAAGCCCGATCGGGTTATTATTGGCACTGATAACCCTCGAACCACCGAGTTACTGCGGGTATTGTATGCCCCTTTTAATAGAAATCATAATCGATTAATTACTATGGATATTCGATCAGCAGAGCTGACCAAATATGCTGCAAATGCTATGCTTGCTACTAAAATTAGCTTTATGAATGAGCTAGCTAATCTTTCTGAAAAATTAGGGGCGAATATTGAGCAAATCCGCCAAGGAATTGGTGCTGATCCTCGAATTGGCTATCACTTTATCTATCCTGGGTGCGGCTATGGTGGATCTTGTTTTCCTAAAGATGTAAAAGCACTAGAACGTACTGCTCGGGAAGTTGGCTACAATGCACAGTTACTTAGTGCTGTTGAAGCAGTCAATGATCGGCAAAAAAATATACTTTTTCAAAAGATAAAAAATCATTTCAAAGGCAATCTTTCAGGAAAGACTATTGCACTCTGGGGACTTGCATTTAAACCCAATACAGATGATATGCGGGAAGCTCCTAGCCGTACTCTGATGGAAGCACTTTGGGAAGAAAATGTACAAGTGCAAGCCTACGATCCAGTAGCCATGGGGGAGGCTCAACGTATTTATGGAAAAGAAGAAAAAATTACTTTATGTAAAACGCCAGAAGCTGCATTAGAAAATGCAGATACATTGGCTATTGTGACAGAATGGAACATATTTCGTAGCCCAGATTTTGAAAAAATCAAATCTACTTTAAAAGAGGCTGTTATTTTTGATGGTCGTAATTTATACGATCCTTTGCTCTTAGCAAAGCTAGGTATTACTTATTATTCAATTGGACGGTAATTTTTAGGATTTTATCTATGCAATGGGAACCGATTATTGGGTTAGAAATTCACACCCAGCTTGCTACGCAATCTAAAATTTTTTCGGGTGCAGCTACTGCCTATGGTGCTTTACCAAACACTCAAGCCTGTGCAGTAGATTTAGGCTTACCCGGAGTACTTCCAGTGCTTAATGAAGCAGCAGTAAAAATGGCAGTTAAATTTGGCTTAGGAATCCATGCCGATATCACCCATCATTCTGTATTTGCTCGCAAGAATTATTTTTACCCAGATTTACCTAAAGGCTACCAAATCAGCCAGTATGAACTCCCCATTGTAACGAAAGGTTATATTACTATTAGATTAGAAGATGGCATCGAGAAGAAAATTAACATTACTCGAGCTCATTTAGAAGAAGATGCAGGCAAATCTCTCCACGAAGACTTTCAGGGAATGACTGGGATCGATTTAAATCGAGCAGGCACACCCTTATTAGAAATCGTCTCAGAGCCAGAGCTACGATCTGCAAAAGAAGCAGTCGCTTATATGAAAAAAATCCATACCTTAGTGTGTTATTTAGGGATTTGCGATGGAAACATGCAGGAGGGATCTTTTCGTTGTGATGCAAATGTCTCCGTACGTCCCCTTGGGCAAGAAACTTTTGGTACCCGTACAGAGCTTAAAAATATCAACTCTTTCCGTTTTGTAGAACGAGCTATTGAATATGAAATTGAACGACAAATTGAAATCCTAGAATCGGGGGGCACCATTACCCAAGAAACCCGCTTGTTTGATCCCAGTAAAAATGAAACTCGACCCATGCGCAGTAAAGAAGAAGCTATGGATTATCGCTATTTTCCGGATCCTGATTTGCTGCCTTTAGTGATTGATGATGAATTTATTGCGACAATTAAAACGACCCTGCCGGAACTTCCTGATACCAAGCGGAAACGGTTTATTAATGAATACCAGCTCTCTGCTTATGATGCAGACGTGTTAACTTCAAGCCGAGAGTTAGCAGATTACTATGAGCAAACTGTACAAGCGGTAGGTGGAGAACCTAAGCTTTGTGCCAATTGGGTAATGGGAGATTTAGCTGGTGCCTTAAATAAAGAAGGTAAAGAAATTCAACAATGCCCTGTTTCTCCTCAGCAACTAGGAGGATTAATTCAACGAATTGTCGATAATACAATCTCTGGAAAAATTGCAAAAACAGTCTTTGAGCAAATGTATGATCAGCAAGGTGAAGCTGATGAAATTATTGAACGTTCTGGATTAAAGCAGGTGACTGATACTGCGAGTATTGAAAAACTTATTGATGAAGTACTAGCAGCTAACCCTGAGCAGCTCGAACAGTATCGATCTGGAAAAGATAAGCTATTTGGCTTCTTCGTAGGCCAAGCGATGAAAGTATCTAAGGGTAAAGCCAATCCCCAACAATTAAATGAGTTGCTTAAGAAAAAATTGAATAGCTAAAAACATAGCGTATTTAGCAAATGCAATGTTTAATAAGCATATATGCCTTACGGCATATATGCTTGTTTGTAGTTCTCAGTTCTTTATAGCCTTAACAAAGCTATTCTTTATTGCAAAGGGTTTGTATCGCCCGATTACAAGTACCCTCTGAATTACAAGCTACTATTATTGGACTAGATTGTCTTTGATTAAGTGAATTACTGATAGAAGAATCTGTAAAAGAAGGAATAATAGCAAAGGAACTTCCAGAGGTATTACTTCTACTCAAGGAATTTCCGTTCCTGCTCTTAGTAGAAGAACTTGCAAAAGTAGAAGTATTATTCTCACAAGAGAGAACAGGTAGATTAGACGTAGGCACCTCTGAATTATAGGCAGGTGGGTTTGGGATTGGTGCTGATAAATGGTATTCACGGATTGATGGGCTAAAAGTAGAAGTAGATAATCCAAGATTATAGGTAGGTGGATTTGGAATAGGCACTGATGGGTGATATCCACGAATTATTGAATTGAATCTAGAAGCGGACGCCTCAGGATTAGAAGGAGACGATCCCGGACCAGAGCTAGGCGGATTAGGCGGATTAGGGTTAGAAGGAGACGATCCTGAACCAGAGCTAGGTGGATTAGGATTAGAAGGAGATGATCCTGAACCAGAGTTAGGTGGATTAGAGTCAGTTGGATCAGGGGCAAATAAATAATGTAACGAACTTATAATAGAGTTAGAGGTAGATGCTCTATAAAAATCATTTCCTATATAATCTGCAGTGACACTGGTATTAATAGTGCCCTCCCCTGTACCAGGTATGGAAATATCAGAGAAGCTAGCTGTTCCATCACCACTTAAAGTTGTTGTTCCTAAAGACTTACCTGAAATTGCCGTACCATTAAGTACTACTTGACCTGTAGGAATTACACCACCAACCGTTGGAATAACAGATAGGGCAAAATTACTATCTCCAGAGCTAGCTAAGCTAGTCACAGTTTGAATCAATGGTTTGGCTACTACTATGGTTTGTGGATTGGAAGAAGAAAGTGCATTGTTTTCATCGCCAGTATAAACAGCAGTAAATTGAAAAGTGCCTGCAGGAATCTGATTAGTTGTTAAAGTAGCTTGTCCATTTTCTATGGGAGCCATCCCTACAAGTACTCCGCTTCTCATGAATCCTATACTACCTGTTAAAGAAGATGCCCCCTCTACTTGTGCAGATAAGGTAGTTAACTCACCTTGATGTATTATAGAGTTGGGTACATCTGTAATGGTAGTAGTAGTGGTTGCTTTATCATTGTTAAATACTGAGTCTAAGTAAGCAATACGTAGTTTTAACCAGTTAGTAAAATAATCGATTTCCCCCTGATAACTACCTGCAGCTTCTGCATTAGGCCATACCCTGATGCCTTGCATAGGCCATCTGTCATTGTTGTCTCTTTGGGCTTGATTTAATTTTTGTGCTTCTAACTGAATTAACCCTAACCATTGATCAAATACCCCATTACGTTTTAAGGTATTCCATTGCTTTTTTACATCAGCTGCAAATCCTGGGTCTTTAAAAAATTGACTATACCAACGCTTAGTTTGCATCCACAGAGCAGTTGGGTTTTTAATGTCTGCCTGATTATCATTGCCCGAGCTAATATCAAAATCCCATACCGGTCCCATATAAAGAAAAGGGTTATTTCGTGCTTTATAGAAATAGGCACTGCTATACATAGCACCCGTATCTCGATTACCCATTACGTCGTTGACAATATAAAAATTGATGGCTGCTGCTTCATCAAAATACTTACGCCATCCGGTTTCTGGATCGGTAAAATCTATAGAGTAAAGCGCTGTTTCAGCTTCATTGACATAATCAGTAATGTACTGAATCTGTTCTGGTACTGCAGGGAAAGTATCAGGATTCTTTAGATTAATTGGAACTCCTTGGTTTGTGTCAAATCTAGGATCATCAGGATCAGGTTGATGATGATCAATTTCATTAAGATATCCTCCAGTAATTTGAGGCAGCTCGGTATCTAATTCGGAAAGTTCATCTATATTGACTTGATGCTCGCCAATATCTCGTTTTTCAACTAATTGATACAGTCCCTCATAGATGTTATTTAAATAAAGTGCAACGAATAATGAGTGAGGTGCCCAAGGCATATGTTCTGAAGTGCCACTTGGGGTAGGAATAATGCCTGTATAAGCTAGAGGTACTGGAGTTTCATCAAGGTAATCTCCTCCATAGGGGATATGATTCGCTAGCCAAAATGCTGCCCAGTTTCGTAAAAAAGTTTTATCGTCATAGTTGGCAAGCAAGAAATAAGTTTTCTTACTTCCACACGTCGGTTGCCCTGAATCTTTATCTACATAACCACAATCAAGCCCCATGGTGGATAAAACATCCATTTTTTTACTTAATTTAATGGTGTAAGAAAGTTTAGGCATGTTTGCTGTAGAGTTTCCATGTACCTTAAACCTTGCTGTATTGTCTGAGTGCGTTGGGTTAGGTAAATAGTTTTCTCCATCAGGAGAAGTAATTGTAATTATGCCATTAACATAATTGTCATCAATAATTGAAGCACTATTATCCGTATCAATATGTATAGCAGGTAGATCAATCTCTCTGGGCAAAAATGCAGGATCTGAAAGAGACATAGTTAAAGAAATAGATTGTGTAACCTGAACAGATCCTACCGCGCCAACTAGGGTAGCGATGGTTTGCCAGTCAGTTCCTTTGCTCTGAGCAGGAAGTCCTTTATCATCATCAATATTTTCTTCTTGTGGTACTTTACCTTGACCTGCTAAAGGTGATGCACTTAAAGTAAGCACACCAGAATCTCCTGGATTTAGTGTGACTGGTGTAACAGTTATGCCAGCAGGAAGATTAGTCATAGTAATTACTACTGGTTCATTACTGCCGTCATCTGCGACAGATATTTCTATAGGAACGTTTTGCTCTCCTGGATGGATGGTTAATTGTGTTATTGGGGTATTTAAACTAAAGGCTTCACTCTGATCAGAAAAAGCAAACAAAAGAAGAGCAACCCCTATAAACAGTTGGGATTTTCTAATATAAATCATTACTTATCCTTGATGGTTTTTTTAAGCCGAAAAATGGTTTTTTTGAGCTTTTTAAAATAAACTATTTTATTCTTTATATCAATGGAAAATATTGATAATTTTTTAGCTTAAAAAACAAAAATATCTATTTGATACTATTCTTTAAATATAGAATTTTTAGACAAAGATAAGTTTTGTAGCCTTATTTTTTAATAAGTATTTAGGATTTGTCTTAGATGTGAAGGGTTAGGGTTTTTGTTTTAAAAATCTCCCCAAAGTAATTGAAGGTTAGCCAATATAGCTGCCGTAGCGGTTTCTGTTCGTAAGATTCGAGGTCCTAATTGTACTCCAATAAACCCGGATTTTTGAGCTTGTCTTATTTCCGTAGCACTTAATCCCCCTTCTGGGCCAATGAGTACGGTAATTAACTTATTTATAATAGGTAGAGATAGGTTTTTTAGTGTGCAATTTGCGCTAGGATCTAACAAGATTTTTAGCTCCTCATTATAATAAGTAGCCTTCAAAAGATCAGTAAATAATTGAGGATTTTCTAGAGTAGGAAGATAATTACGACCGCATTGCTCACAAGCGCTGGTAATAATTCCCTGCCAATGAGCTAAACGTTTTTCTGCACGATCCTGACTAAAATTACTATATTCTGTAATCAAAGGAATGATTCGATTTACCCCTAGCTCTACCGCTTTTTGTAAAGCAAAATCCATGTGATCCCCACGAGAAATTCCTTGAGCTAGCGTAATAGTGAGTGACGATTCAGTTTTTCGATCTATCCGATCTGATAAATAGATTTGAGCTTGTTTTTTATTGATTTTAATTAAAGTCGCTTTATATTCACTTCCTTTCCCATCAAATAGATATAAGCTAAATCCTAGTTTTAGACGGAGCACCCGGATATGAGCGGCCGCTCTTTCATCTAATGCTACAGTCATGCCTGTTTCTAAAGATAAGGGCGTATAAATACGGGGAATAACTGCCATATTCTCGTAGTTTTCCAGTTTGAAGTAGCATTAAATACTGCTGTATTTCATATACAAGTTTATTTTAAACTGACAAAAATAGTCACTTATTACGATGAAAATTATACTTTCTTGCCCTACGCCCTACGCCCTACGCCCTACGCCCTACGCCCTACGCCCTACGCCCTACGTCTTATTTTTTCGATATTATAATTTTTGGCATAAATTTTGCTTTATCTACAATAATATCAATGTAGATATATCAAAGGAATATAATATATGTGTAAAAAGATAGTGCTTTTGGCGGTAATCACATTGCTGAGTTTAATGACGATCTCCGCACAGGCAATTTTAATCACTGACTCCAATGTAGTGAAGCTTACTCAAGATGATGTAAACCAATCTTTTATGTTAAATTGGACATCGCCAGCTGGTGACCCTTCTTTATCAGCTACCAGTACTTGGACAGTATACGATTTTAACACTACCACAAATACTGTAATCCTTCAGGGAGTATTAGCGAATACAACTGATTTAAGTACAACTGGACTTAGTAATGCAGGTATTACTACATTTGGGTTTGAAGCACCTGGCTTGGATTTTGCTGATTCTTCCGTGACTGGTGATGTATTTAGTAATATTGATCAAGTTAAGGGTAGTTTTCCCGGTGGTTCTAAGGTGAATACCTGCGTGTTTACTACAGGTTGTAACGGTGGATCACAAAATTCAGCACTTGCCGCTGGAGATGAAACTTATATAACATTATCTCTAGTCTTTGGTGATAACATCGGTGGTGCTAATGGGATACAGCTTTCAGCATTCCCAATTAAATTTCAAACCTCCAGTGGCTCTTATGAATTTACTGCAACTGGATCAGTACTAGGAGGGGAAGTACCACCAGGGGGCGGTAACCCAACTAACCCTTCAGTACCTGAACCCAGCATTCTTTGGTTATTCGGTGCAGGATTATTTGCATTGAGCTGGCTCAATCGCCGTCACTATTCCTATAGCCAAGTTTATTTGGCTTAATTAATATATCTACTAAAGTAAACTAGCCCTAGCCTAAGCTAGGGCTTTTTTATGAGCGGCTAAAAAATTAACTTACCTATTAGTATTGAACATACTTTAATCACAGGTAGCCCGATTAATACCTTCCCAAGCAATTTTAGCCAGTTGCTCAATTTCTTCAGGGGTAATTACATAAGGAGGCATAAAATACACTACATTCCCTAAAGGACGGAGCAATGCTCCTTGCGTTAGACCATATTCATAGACTCGTAACCCTCTCCGTTCTTGCCACGGGTAAGGGGTTTTGGTTGTTTTATCTTTTACCATTTCAATAGCTAAAATCATCCCATGTTGTCGCACTTCTGCCACATGAGGGTGATCTACAAAATGGGCAGTAGCAGTTTTCATCGCTTTCGCCAATTTTTGGTTATTCTCTAATATTGGATCTTCTTTAAAAATGTCGAGGGTGGCTAAAGCAGCACGGCAAGCAAGCGGGTTACCTGTATAGCTATGAGAATGAAGAAAGGCTTTTAGGGTACCATAATCATCATAGAATGATTGATAGATATATTCATGGGTGAGTACGACTGCTAAAGGCAGGTAACCTCCTGTGAGTCCTTTAGATAAACACAGAAAATCAGGCGTAATATTGGCTTGATTACAGGCAAATAAAGTACCAGTGCGACCAAAACCTACCGCAATTTCATCAAGAATTAAATGGACTCCATAACGATCGCAGGCTTCTCTAAGCAAAGAGAGGTAAATAGGATCATACATCCGCATATTGCCCGCACACTGGACTAAAGGCTCTACGATTACTGCACAAACCTCTTCATGGTGACGCCCGAGTGCTGCCTCCATATGGTTAAATTGTCGTTGGGTATACACTACTTCACTTTCCCCTGTTTCCCGATAAAAACAATCGGGAGAAGGTACCGTAATCACCTCCATCAATAAGGGCTTATAAGTTTCTTTGTAAAGTGCCACATTCCCTACTGATAACGCTCCTAGGGTTTCTCCGTGATAGCTATTAGTTAAAGTAATAAAGCGAGTTTTTTTTGTTCTCCCTTGGTTATACCAATACTGGTAGCTCATTTTTAAAGCCACTTCAATCGCAGCAGATCCAATATCAGCATAAAAACAGCGAGATAGTCCCTCAGGAGTAATAGCCTTTAATCGTTCCGAAAGTTCAATAATAGGTTCGTGGGAAAATCCAGCAAGAATCACATGCTCCAAAGTATCTAGTTGATTTTTTACTTTTTCGCTGATTCTTGGATTAGCATGACCAAATAGATTGACCCACCAAGAGCTAATCCCATCTAAATACTGTTTACCATTAAAATCTTCCAGCCATACCCCTTTTCCTCGGCGGATAGGGATTAAAGGGAGATTTTCGTGATCTTTCATTTGGGTGCAAGGATGCCATAATACACTTAAATCCCGCTTTACCCACTGCTGATTATTCATATTAAATTCTATGCTTCAATTGTAAATTTATAGATAAACCCTACTAAATAGGATTTTCAACTCTACCTCTTAGATGATTAATCACTCTGAAGTAGTGTTTATTTGGTTAGCTAAAGCATTCAATTGACTAACCAGAGTATTCCATTGAGTCATTACAGCATCGAATAAATTAGATTGAATGTTTGTATTGATTTGATCAGCCAGTGTATTGAGTTGAGTCATTAAAGCAGCAAATTGACTATTAGGAGTGTTAGTTAAAACAATTTTTGCAAATTGAGGATCGCCCAGTTCTGTACTCAGATTTTTTCCAATATAATACATACGGCTAGCTACAAAAGATGAGGCGTTTTCCATAAAATTACTTAAACCAGTAAATTCTATTGGTGCTCCAACATTACTCACAAACCCTACCATATGGTTAAGTCCATTTAAGATAGCTATAAAAAATTTTTCACTAATTCCACTGCCCATTACTCCTATATAAACGTTATTGCCTAAAGTGTTAGAAAAAGTAGGGTATGTAGAAATACCTACCACACTGGAAGAAGCACTATAGGATCCTATAGCCATAGAGGTATTAGTTTGGGGATCAGTATAAGTACTTGTCAGCATCATAATGCTTCCTTCATTCAATGCAGGGAGTATGGGAGATGTAATTGAAACTGTCCATAATCCTTCAAGGGAATTTAAGCTATCTGTTCCGTCCTTAAAATTAAGTCGGTGAATGCCTAGATTATTAATGGATAAACTACTGTTACTGTTTACACTATAAGTGTCTATTCCTTCAGGTGTAGTTGTATTATCAGGGTTAGTCTTCACCATTTGCACTTGAGCTGTGCTATCTTGAAAACCTCCACTTCCACTTGTCCAAGTGCCATCTAGATTAAATTTAGAGACAAATAGCGTATTGTTCTGAACTTCAATATTAATGCCGCTAAATTCACTGGTGGGTTGATCAGCAACATACCATCCATTTTCTGGAGCAAGAGAAGATTGTATTCCATTATCTGCAGAGAATGTTATTCTGAAATGAGTAAATATTACTAGTAGAACAAAGGTGGTAAGGTATTGAATTTTATTCATTATTTTAGTATCTCATTTATTATACTTGGTTATTGGTTTTTTGATTTATTTTATTTACTCACTAATATAGGTTATAGCAATAGAGATTGCTTCCCTATTATTTAATTAGTTAATATAGTTGATTAACTCATGCTACCTACCATTACCCCTAATTGGCCTGTCCTCAACCATATCTACGCTTATACGACTACTCGACAAGGAGGAATAAGTACTGCTCCCTATGATTCTCTTAATTTAGGAGATCATGTAGGGGATATATCCGAATCGGTAAAACAAAATAGAGAAATACTCTATCAAGCTTTATCGCTACCCAATGAACCTATTTGGCTGACTCAAATTCATAGTAATAAAGTGATTGATGGTGCTAATCACACAGATCGACAAGGAGATGGGTGTTTTTCCCATCATCCAAATGTAGTTTGTGCCATTTTAACTGCTGATTGTTTACCGATTTTAATTTGTAATAGACAGGGCGATAAGATAGCAGCCATTCATGGCGGTTGGCGCGGATTAGCTAGTGGGATAATTAAAAATGCTATTGAGAAACTAGCTACCCCAGCAGAAGAATTATTAGTTTGGCTAGGTCCTGCTATTGGTGCTCATGCTTTTGAAGTGGGTAATGAAGTTAGAGAAGTTTTTATCAATCAAGATAAAGAAAATCATATAGCTTTTACCTATATAGATAATACCCACTGGCTTGCCGATATTTACCAGCTGGCTCAACTACAACTAAGAAAATTAGGAATACAGGCTATTTATGGCGGAGAATACTGCACAGTACGAGATTCCGATCTATTTTATTCCTATCGGCGAGATGGCCTAAAAACAGGACGAATGGCTACCCTGATTTGGTATACATAGAGAGTAAAGTGCTGAAAAATTATAAATATAGGAATAAATACCCTAGCTTTGCTAAACGTGCATTGTATTAATTAAGTCAAAATCATATGTGCGTAATTGAGGTTCAAGTAATTTCCAAATTTTCTCATTGTTAAAGAATGGTGCAGATGGATATAAATGATGAATTAAATGATAATGCCGCCATTGCAAAAATAAAGCCATCAATTTTTTATAAGCACTAGATGTTGCTACTTTTGTAAAATATTCTGTTTGGGGTACATGCGGTATCCAGAAGAAAGTAAAACTAAGGATAATAAGAATAATACGTGATGGAATAAACCATAGCATTAAAATCTCTAGACCATAACCCATCATAATAAGTATGCTGATTACTATGATGCTTCCTGCTATCCAAGGTATAGACGTGCGTAAATATTTTGATCCAGTATTATTTCTATGCTTTAAAGCATAGATGAGATATGCAATATCGAGAAACGCCCACCGAATCGGCAATAACCAAGCATATGGAGCATAATCAGGATCATCTTTAGCATGATTGATGAAACGATGATGTTGTAAATGACCCCATCGAAATAGTGATAAACTTACGTACGGTGCAACTAAGAGAGTCGTACTCTGTGTAATCCAATTGTTAATATGTTTATTACAACAAATAGCAAAATGGATACCATCATGTATAACACCAAATGCATAATAGACAGCAATACTATTAATAAACATTCCGATCCATAATGGAATGACTTCTAGTACTGCTAATGTGCTTGCTGCAATGTAGGTGCCAAGCATACTAACCCATAGTAAGATCACTGACCATGATACATTTGGAGGGGATATCAATTGTTGAAGCTCTTCGAGTTGTTTTGGTGTCATACTGGAAAGATCAATATTAGGACAATTCATAGTTTGATTCTCTTGCAGGCTAAAGTCTAAGTCCGGTAAAGATTTTTATGATTAATACAGACCATATCAATATCTAATTGAGATTTGGCTAAATGCACCAAATATTACTCATCACCTTAAGCAATATTGGGGATGCCATTATGACTACCCCAGTTTTGGAAACCCTACATTATCGGTTTCCAGCGGCTAAAATAAATATAGTATCCGATCATCGATCCAGCGAGATTTTTCAACACTGCCCCTATATTGATCATATTTTCCATAAAAACAAAAAGGAAGGCTGGCAAGGGATAATCCGTCTAGTACGCCTGTTAAGAGCAGTACGCTATGACTTGGTTGTAGATTTACGAACCGATGGACTCTCCTATTTATTAAGAGCAAAAAAACGCTTGACTAAGCAAAAAACTAAAGTAGATACTACCCATGCTGTAATTCGCCATCGAGCAGCCCTTACCCCTATTTTAACTCCAGAATTTCCAATTCCTCCTTGTACTGTTTGGATTCAAGAAAACTATCTTGAAGAGGCAACACAAAAACTAGCCGTAATGCCCCATGAAAGAATTCTTGCTATTGGCTTAGGGGCAAATTGGCCACCTAAAATATGGCCTACTTCTGAATTTTCAGATCTGATTTCTTTAATCAAAGATAATTTTGATAGCGTTATTTTAGTCGGAAATCAAAACGATCGAGTATATAGTCAGCAAATTATTTCTACCCTACCTCTACCCTATCTTGATTTATGTGGACAAACCAATTTATTGCAAGTAGCAGCCATTTTGAAACAAGCTCAGATTTTTATTGGCAATGATTCTGGATTAGGTCATTTAGCAGCGGCAGTAGGTACAACCACCTTTACTGTATTTGGTCCTGGAAATCCGGATCGATACCATCCTTGGGGGTCATATAGTCGTTGGCAAGTCGCTCCCGATCAAAATCTCCAGAATTTAAAAGCAGCAGATGTTAAAGAGCAAGTACTTAATCTGATTCAGCTTACTTTCCAGCGAAAACAATTTCCATGAAAATTACCCAAATTATGCTTACCCAAGGATTTGGCGGAGCAGAGCGTTATTTTTTAGATTTATCCTTAGCTTTGGCAGATTTAGATTATAAAATCCAAGCTATTTACCACCCTCAATTCCAATATAGAGATAAGCTAGAAAATTATCCTAACATTACCCTTAGCCCTGTTCAGGCTTATGGTACTTGGGATCTATGGGCAGGCTATCATATAAAAAAACAGCTTCAAGCCTTTCAGCCGCACGTGGTACATACTCATCTAGCTCGAGGGGCTTGGTTAGGAGGGAAGGCAGCAGCAAAATTAAATATCCCCACCCTTGCTAGCATCCATAACTACATAAAACTCAAACGGTATCAATATATTGATATTTTTATTCCCTCTACTTTGGATGAAAAAACATTTCTAATAAATCAAGGAATCTCAAACAGCAGAATTAAACATATCCCTCACTTCTCCCGATTATCTCCAGTAGCTAACCCTCCCATACTAAATCACCCACCTGTATTTATTGCCTTGGGGCGATTAGTCAAGAAAAAAGGAATGGATGTATTGCTCCAAGCCTTTGCTTATTATCTGCAACAAGGAGGAAAAGGAACGCTTAAAATTGGAGGAGACGGGGAGGAATATAAAACATTATTAGATCTATGCCAGCAACTAAATATCACAGACAAGGTAACATTTTGCGGTTGGGTGGATAATGTTGATGGGTTTTTAAAGCAAGGAGATATATTTATCTTACCTTCCCTTCATGAACCTTTTGGAATTGTAGTCTTAGAAGCCATGGCACTGGGGCTACCCATTATTACTACTCAGACCCAAGGCCCTTTAGCAATTCTTAGCTCAGAATCTGCCCATTTTGTCCCGCCTAAGGATGCTATAGCATTGGCAAAAGCCATGAGAGAGACAACCTTGAATCCTGAGCTCACCTATCAAAAAGCAGTAACTAGCTTAAATTTATATAAGACAGAATATACAGTAGAAGCCCTTATCCCTAAAATATTGCAGATTTATCAGGATACTAACAAATATTAATTACCTAGGTTAAAAACCCGTCTTGTTTTAAGCGATTTAGTACCATTTCCGGTTTTAGATCAACTAAACATTTATGCCCCTGTTCCGGCGGACATTGAGGGATAAAACAAGGACTGCATTCTACAGAATGAGTCAGGACTCGCTCTTTTTGTCCCACCGCATGACTTCGCTGCCAATCTGTCGGGCCAAATAAAGCATAAACTGGGGCTCCCGTTGCTGCAATAATATGCATAGGGGCTGAATCTGTGGTAATAGCAAAATAGGTATAGCGAGCAAGTTCTGCTAGCTCTAGCAAAGAAAACAATCCAGTGGCATCAATTCCGGCAAATTGCACCAGCTTTTGATTAATTTCAATATCTTCCTTACCTCCTAACCAAATGACCGCTAATCCATATTGCTCCGTTAAAATGGTAGCTAAGGTAATAAAGTGATTTGTAGTCCATCGTTTGCTTTCCCAACGAGCACTAGATCCGGCATGAATCAGCACTATTTTTTGCTCAGATATTCCTTGCTGTTTTAGCCAATCTGCTACTTTTTGCTTGTCTGTACTGCTGCCTTGAAGATGGGGATCATCTAAAGCAATGGGAATATGAGCTGCTTCTAACAATCGGTTTAATCGGTGAAAGCTATGAACTTCTCCATCAATTATTCCCTTATTTTCAGGAAAATGGGTATAAGGAAATCCCGGACCTAATCCTGCCTTTTTTTTTGCACCGGAAAGAGAAACCATCATTTTGCTTCGATCGCTACCTTGTAAATCCATCACCACATCAAAGGATTTACTCCGTACCCAGCGAATAGGATCGGCTACCGATCGTAACCCTTTGCGAGGAAAAGTCTGCATTCTGAGATGATTAAATTCTGAAAATAAAGATCCATATTCAGGGGCAGTAAGAAGCCAAACTTCATGCGCTTGATAATGGTGAATAATTTGCTGAATATGGGGCATGGCAATAATCACATCCCCCAAAGCCCCCAATTTAATAATCAATATCCGCATCGCTGTAATCTGTGATAATGATTAAAATCCAAACATATGATCTAAGCTAAACTGGGTACCTTGTGCATTGATTAACCCATGATAGCCAAACAAACGGCACGTGGCATCTCGCACAATAATATAAGCTTTTGCACCTGCTGCTGCCCTCTCCTGTGCATCAAATACATCATCATAGTACCAAAGCAAAGAACCACTACAAGGGATCGTGAGTTGCTTTCTAGCCACTTCCATTCCTTTTTGATTATGGAGAACAACTTGAGTATGAGAGTAAGGATGCCAAGGGGTGGAGGCTGGATAAATCAAATGGCAAAAAGTTCGGGTGGAATCCCTACCCAATCGCAAAAATAAACGAGTAGTCAACCCCGGCGGCGATCCAGTATAAGACTGAGGTTCATTTTTATAGGTCAACACAGTATTAAAAATATGGCTACCAAAGCTGGTATCAGCACCCCATAAATGTTCCCGATCTTCATAGCGAAATAGCCCATGAAGCCAGCCATCGGCTTCCATGCCTGCCTCAAAATCATAGACTAATTCTAAATGCCCGTAGTCATGGGGGAGTTGAGTTTCTGTCAATAAGGTATCTAAATCAAAGGCAACACTTTGGCTGCGGGGGATATTGCCAAAATAATGACTAGCCATCACTTGCCCCAAACCATCATAGGCAATGAGTTTAATAGGAAGTGATTGCTGTCCGGTTGCCATAGGAGTGGGCATTACTAGAGTTTTCCAGCGACTTATTGGCAAAATAGGTGCAGGTAAAATATAGCCTTTACCAAGCCAAGGCATGCTGCGGGAAATTTGCTGATCAGCAACCAAATCCACCCGCTCCACATTCACGTGGGCAATTCGCCTGCTGTGGTCAGTGATGATTTCATAGCGAGGGCGAACAAAATATTTCCCTGCCTGAATTTCCAACTGCTGGGGCCAAGTGGCATGGGGCAATAAATCTGCTACTTTTAAAGGATAAGTGGCAAAAGGGGCGATGGGCTGTTCTAACCATGCAATCTCTTCAGTGCCCATCAAGTTTAGCCCGATTTCTCCCGCAGGGATAGGACACGGCTGACTATTTTGAATCCATAAAATCACAGACTCCCCTGCTTTAGGGGCAGGCAATCCAGCATACCGATCCGCCGGCCAAGCATTGGCATCATGAGTAGAGGAGATAATATTAGCGTGATCGTCATAAATATCTAAGGCATATTTCACCACATCATGGCCAGCCACATTTATAACATGAATAAAAAGACTGCCAGTGAAATCCGGAAGTTTAAACCGCCGTTTCACCTCTTGGCTATCAATGGTAATGGTATGCACTGAATCGGAAAGCAAGGTTTGCCATTGGGCAAGAGATTTGCCAGATTCATCAAATAAGATACACCAAAGACTCGCTTTTTTGGCGCCATAGCCTGCCCAATAATTAGCAGTAGTCAAACGAGTGTGAAGATTTTGGCTTTCTCGAAATAATACAAAGTTAGTGGCAAAATTAAGGGGATCCAGATACTGCTGAGAATTGGCAATCATCTGATCAGCAAGGCGTAAAATATCCAAGGTAAACAAAGGCATTTTAGGAGGAAGCAAAGACTGGATTTGCCATTGAAACACCCCAGAATCAAACACGGCTAAAAATAAAGCGGCACGGGGATAATGGGGCAACGCCGTAATAGGTTCCGTAACATAACCGAGCACCGTTTGCCCAATTGCTTCGGTTTTTTGTACCAAGATGGCAGCAATGTTGAGCTGGGCTACCTTATACAAAGCGACAAAACTTTGGAATTGATTCAAAGGATCATAAACCACTATGGATTTTTCTTGCGCAAGTAATTCAAGCAACCGATGGGCTTTTTGAGCAGCCAAAGGATGGCCGAGGGCTTTAACTAAACTTTGCCCTCCTTGGATTTGATGAAATGTATCAATAGCTAATGGCACAGAAAAAAAGCTAACGGCCTTGTAAGTAACTATGTAGTGCCTTGAGTAAATTCTCAGGCTGACTCATACGAGAATTATACTGAGCCTCTGCAAATCCTTGATCGGCCGCTTTTTGATACCAATACATAGCTTGTTTATCATTTTGAGCCACACCTTGGCCATTGTCATACATATTTCCTAAATTATATTGAGCCTCTGCTAATCCTTGCTCTGCTGCCTTTTGATACCAATACACCGCTTGTTGATAATCTTGAGCTACGCTTTGACCTAATCTATACATATTTCCTAGATTAAATTGGGCTGAAGCATCGCCTTGCTCAGCTAAATATTTAAATAACTTAAAAGCAGCCTTATAATCTTTACTATTATAGGCTTTTCGTGCAGCATCAAAATCTGTTTGTGCATCTGCCCAACTGAGTTGGCAAAAGAGAGATAATCCACTAAGTAAAAAGAGGGTAATAATTAATTTTTTTATCATAGTAAGTATGGTTTTTTATAGTTAATCTTAAGGTAAGAATATAAATTTTAAAAAAAAAATTAAAGTCTAAATCCTTTTTATTTCAAAGAGGTTTTGAATTGGGGTAGTTTATAAAATTATTGATCTATTTTAAATAAATGAGCGGATGGGAATGTTCTTGTAAATACTCATTTAAGGCAAATAATAAGTGTCCGGGCTGACTCATTTGCTTACTTAGACTTTGTCCTGCGGTACGTTCTTCTTGTGTCATTTGCTGGCTTAGAATGTCTCGCGCCTCTTTTGCGTTGTTATCCTTGGTGGCAGCTATATTGCTTAACGCATAAGCCACTACATTATTTTTCACCACCCCTTGCCCTAGGGCATATCGCAACCCTAAATTATATTGCGCTAAGGTATTGCCTTGTTCAGCAGCTTTTTGGTACCAGTACACCGCTTGCTTATAGTTTTGAGCAACCCCTTGCCCATCGTTGTACATATTTCCTAAATTATTTTGCGCTAAAGCATTACCTTGCTTGGCAGCTTCTTGATACCAATGAGCCGCTTGTTCATAGTTCTGAATCACGCCTTGACCGTTGCTATATCTTGCTCCCAAATTATATTGCGCTAAAGTATTGCCTTGATCAGCAGCTTTTTGATACCAGTACACCGCTTGTTCGTAATCCTGAATTACCCCTTGGCCATTGTCATACATATTCCCCAGATTAAATTGCGCTAAAGTATTGCCTTGCTCGGCAGCCTTTTGATACCAATAGGCTGCTTGTTCATCATCTTGCGTTACCCCTTGACCATTGGTATACATGACTCCTAAATTATATTGAGCAATAGCATGACCTTGATTTGCTAATTCTTTAAGTAAACTAAAGGCAATTCTGTAATCTTTGCGATTATAGGCAGCGTTTGCTGCTCTAAAATTTGTATTGGTATCTGCCCAATCTATTGGACTAAAAAACAGGGATCCACTCAGAAAAAAAGAAATAAAAATGAATCTTTTCATGGTATTTCAAATAATTTTTTAGTAATAGATTTGGGTGTAAAGAGACAAACTTTAGAGGAAAATCCATAGAGCAGCCTCTCTTTATTTCAAAGAAATTATAAAATAGAGGGGCTATAAAATAACTGATTAATTTTAAATCAATGAGAGAACAAAAAAGCAACGCTAGGAATGTTTTTTTAAATATTCATGTAGGGCAGATAATAAATTTCCGGGCTGACTCATCTGATCGCTAAGTTTTCGCCCAGCCGTGAGTTCATCCCAGCTTAATCGCTTGCTAATTGCTTTTTGGGCCTTCCTTGCTTTGCTATTACTAATTGCAGCGACACGAACTAAAGCATAAGCGACTACCCTATTTTTGGGTGTACCATAACCTCGGTAATACATCACGCCCAAATTATACTGGGCATCAGTTAGACCTTGCTCAGCGGCCTTTTGATACCAGTAGACTGCTTGTTTATCATCTTGGGTAGTGCTGATACCATTGGCATACAATACGCCTAAGTTAAATTGAGCATCTGCTAATCCCTGTTTAGCCGCTTTTTGATACCAGTAGGCAGCTTGCATGTCATCTTGAAGAATACCAATGCCATTGAGATACATTACCCCTAAATTATTTTGAGCAGAGGCATGTCCTTGCTCGGCAGCCTTTTGGTACCAATACACGGCTTTTTTATCATCTTGGGCAGCACCAATACCGTTGTGATACATCACCCCTAAATTATTCTGTGCTCCCGGATCCCCTTGGTTTGCTAATTTTGTAAGTAAATTAAACGCTGTTTCATAATCTTTATGATCATAGGCGGCGACTGCTGCATCAAATTCTGCACTGGTATCTGCCCAGTTAAGTTGAGGGAGAAGAAATAATCCAATAAATAGCAAAGGGAGGAGTGGGAGTTTTTTCATGAGAATAAATAAAACAGTTTCTCTTAAGATAATCAACATCGCCATTGAATTTTAATAATGATTTAGAATTCAAACGTGAAAATATATTTTGTAATATATCTATTGTTTTAAATATAAATTAATATGATCAATTATCATATTAATTATATATAAAAAATTACTTTATCTTTTTTAGAAATTTCCTATAATAGATTTTTATAAAAATAATTTTTTTCACATAATTTAAAAAAACCATCATATATAACACTATTCAAAAAACTAATTTTTATTTCCATCTTAGTTTAAAGGCTAATAATATATGATTAAATTCTTATTAAGGTTGATTGTAGGTGGATTGGCGACGATCAACATAGCTCAAGCCGATATCATTTATCATTGGGTACCTAGTGCACCACTCACCACTAAAGGAGATGTATGGATTACTGGTGGGGAAATTACTATCTCTGATGATATATTTGGAACAACTCTTGATGATGGCTATCTTATCGGATCTTCTACTCCACCAATATCTTTTTCAATTGATTTATCTAGTACTAATATGGGCGACAGTATTGTCAGTGGAGATGCTAGTAGCTTAGTTTTTCCTTACACTACAGACGTACCCCTTCAAGATGCTGCTCTTGTAGTAAGTAATCTTAATTTTGGTGCAGAGATCATACCTGTTATCCCTCCTAGTACGTCTTCTGCCACTCCTCCTCTCATTGGAATATCAATGATCAATAATGTTGATGATCCAGAGTATTCTTTTTTAATTAGTCCAATTTTAACAACTGAGGGTAGTATGGAGGGCATGGCTGTTGTAATTGAATACCCTGATGGATCATCATTTAGCGGTGGATCCTTTGGTTATTTTGCTGTGCCTGAACCCAGTACTTTACTGTTATTTAGTTTAGGTTTTTTTGGGTTTATTACCTTATTAAAGCAAAAATCTATTTAGGTTATTATTCTAAATTCTCTAGGTATTGTATTTTAACCCTAGGAAATACCTAGAGAGTTAGTCTAGATTACTTGCTGCTTTTGAGGCCTTAGGTGCAATTTTTGCTAAGGTTAAGGCAATAAGCCACCAAGTGGTAGAAGACCAATAGCTACCATAGAAAGCCATATGCGCATCTAGCGGAAACACAGCAACTAATACTGTAATTGCCCAAGGAATTACATTAGGATATTGGTCAGGCGGTACTTTTTTCATATAACGCCAAAACAGCCAGCCAAATAAGAAATAACCCATTATCCCAATCAGACCTACTTCTGTACTTATTTCAAGCAAGATGGAGTGAGGATGGGTGGAGCAGCCATAAATGGGCTGAGAGGCTTCGTAAATATTAATATTTTTAGGATTTTTGTCAGCATATTTCTTGCATGCTTCACGAAATCCTCTTACCCCAGTGCCATTTAGCCAGTGATCTTTGCTGATTGCATAGGCAGTATTCCATAAAGGGAGGCGGTAAGAAGTGGCTAGATTAATTGCTTGATAGTCTCTAGTAAAAAGACCTAATGTCTGAGCTATTCTTTGGGAAAAAGGACTATAGAGTAAAATAATAGGAATAAGTAATATAATTCCTATCCCAATAACTGATAAATGCTTCTTCCAATTCTGCCAAAACCCCATTTTAAAGCAATATACTCCATAAAAAATACTCGCTATACTAAGCATAATCCATGCTACCCGTCGACCAGTGAATAGAATGACTAATACAAGTAATAATGCAAGAATCCAAATTAGCCACTGATAAGGTATATAGCGACGTAGTCCCTCAAAATATAGGGGAGAAAATACTGCCAATATGTGTCCAAGGCGAAGTTTAGGATAAAATACTCCACTAATATTGCCCTCATCTAAAGGATAACCAAATAGATTTCTTCCTAAGACAAGCTGAACTATCCCATCTATAGCACAAAATCCAGCTACAAGAGTAATAGCGATCAGCAGTTTATTTTGCATATCTGTTTCTCTCCCCACTTGAAAAATCACAATTCCAGATAAAAAATAGAGCAGGAAAGTAAATCCTGCATGCAGGGTAGGGACTGGGGTTATTGAATCAGGAAGAGAAAATAGAATAGGCAGCCAGATACAAAGGAAAAGGAAAATCAAGGGGTGATAAGCAGAATCAGCTAAAATCCTGCTAGGCTGTCGTATAAGCTGATATAGTCCTAAAATAGCCATAACGACAATGGGTTGCATGGCAGCTGCATTAGTAGTCAGTAAGGGAGGAAAGATAAAAACAAAAAACCAACTATAGTGATTTAACCATTGAAGAAAGATACAAAAATACTCTGCTCCCTTCAATACTATATTCACGCCCACTTCCCTTTATTGTTTTTTAATTGAATAGCTACTTCCTCAGGGAAAATAGCACTCATTCCTCCTTGAGCGTCATTTGGAATAATACAGTGGATATATTGAGTGTGGTGCAAAGGAGGAGATGCACCGAATAATCCCCAGGCATGGGTATTTACCGCAGCGGCAATATTTAACATGCCCGTATCATTACCAATATAAGCATTACAAGCGGCAAGTAGTGCTGTTACCTGATCTAAGGGAAATCCAAGAATTTTTTTTTGATGGATATCCTGCTGTTGTAAATTTTTATAAATAGCTTCCCCCATAGATTTTTCTGATGTACCGCCAATAATAAATACGGTACCTATGTCTTTTTTTAAAAATCGAATCAATTGAATAAAATTTAGCTCTCCCCATTGCTTGTAAGGCTCGCTACTTCCAATTCCAAGAGCAATCCATGGCCTAGGTAGATTTTGAAAAGATTGAGCAATTAATTGTTGAGCACTAGGGTTAATAGCTAGTTGTGGTTCGTGTTCCACTAAAGGGATATGATTGATGGTTAGAAACTTAGTAGCAAGTTTAAGAGGGTGATCTCGGGTTTCTTTTTGAGGTAAGGGATGTAAATAGTTCAAAAAATATTTTTGTAATCCTCTTCCATAACCTGCCCGTTCGGGAATACCAGAAAGCCAACAGATAAAAGCATAGCGTAAACTGCCGTGTAATATATATACTTTCTGGAACTGATGTTGCCATAGCAATTTTGTTAGTCGAAATGTTCCTATAAGCCCATCATGTATTCCAGGGTTACGATAAAGCCAAATCACCTGATCGATAGTATCATCTGCTTTTAATAGTTGATAAGCTTGACTTCGAGGCTTGGTAAGTAAAGTGATTTTCTTATCTGGCGTTGTAGCTGCAATGGCATGGATAATAGGTAAATGCCAAATCATATCTCCAATCCCCGGCAAGGGCTGGATAATTAAAACAGAACAAGAGTTTATATTTAACATATCATAATGCTAAAAAGAAGAGGGATAAAACCCCATATAACATGCTAAGGTTTTATTTATCATAGCTTCAAGACTATACGCTTGGTTTAGCGGAGGCACTCTAGGCGAATTTTTTATAGATGCTACAATGCAATCATATAATTTATCTATTTCTCCTAAGGGTATCCGCCCTTGGGGAAAAAGATTTTTTAATATTTCCCCTACACCACCGTGGTCATACCCTACTGTAGGAATTCCTAAACTTAGCGCCTCTAAAACAGTGCGCCCAAAAGACTCTGGTTTTTTAGAAAGCGAGAGTACCAAATGAGAATTAGCATATATTTCTCGCATATCTTTACGGTGCCCGGTAAAGGTTACGCTACTTTCTAGATTTCTCGTTAAGATTTGCTGCTTAATTCTGTGAAAGTATTGTTGGCGATTGGGGTGAGTATCTCCTACTATCAACCCATGGACTGGATATTGATCTTGAATTAATTTTTCTATCAGTACAATAAAATCTTCATGACCCTTAAGGGGCGTCAATCGTCCAGGTAAGGTTAAAACTACCTTATCTTGCAGTTGTGGGTATGTATGATACCAATTTTCTAGCCACTGCTGATTGGGTTGATATCCATAGGGGTAATCTTCTGGATGAATGCCCCGAGGAATAAGCTCAATATTTTCAATTGATACTTTAGGATAATTGGTTCTAATATACTGATAAGCAGTTTCAGATACTGCAATAATCTTTTCCCCTTTTACCATAATCGTGCTATAGAGGTTAACTGAATAAAGCCCATGGACGGTAGTGATAAAGTGAGGCTTGAGCGGTTTTTTTATACTTTTCCAAGCAAACCAAGCAATCCATGCAGGCACTCTAGATCGTGCATGAAGGATGTCTATTTTTTGAGTGCGTAGAAAATTTCGTAGCTTGGGTATGAGGAATAAAGCTCGAGGAGACTTGATACCAATAGGCCACGTATAGTGTTCACTACCTTCTGTAGTAAGCTGATCTACTAAACGCCCCCCCCCAGAGATGACCAGAGAACGATGGCCCTTTTTAACAAGTCCATTAGCAATTTCTAGGGTACCTCTTTCAACACCTCCTGATTCTAAAGCAGGGAGTAACTGAAGTACAGTAAGTCGCTGAGGTAGCATCTATTATTCTGGGTGAAGGCAGCGTAAAAATTCAGGAAGTGCTAAGGCTGCTTGATGAATATCTGCGTTGTAATAGTGGGTGGAAAAAGTTTTACTTTGAGCATCTACTTTTCTAAATTGGCTAAGATCTTTTCCAGCTAAAGTAAGACTCCACCACCCCGAAGGGTAAACACACTGGGGATAAGTGAGGGTTCTGGTTTCTAAAAATCCTGCTTTTTTCATCTCTTCATGGATACTCTTAATAAGAGGTTGATGAATTAAAGGAGATTCACTTTGCTGGACTAAAATTCCCTCTGTACTAAGTAAGCGGCGACAATGGGTGTAAAATGGAGCTTGAAATAATCCTTCGGCAGGACCAATGGGATCGGTGCTATCAATAATAATAATATCCATACTATTATTGGGTGCCTGAGCTACAAAACGGATTCCATCCTCAAAGTAAAAATATGCCCTTGGATCATGGTTATTGTCACATAAGCTAGGAAAGTATTCTTCAGCAAGGCGAGTCACCCGTTCATCAATTTCTACCTGTACTGCAGATTCTATCTGGGGATGTTTTAATACTTCTCGTAAGGTGCCACAATCTCCTCCACCAATAATCAGTATCCGCTTTGGATTAGGATGGGTAAATAGTGGAATATGGGACATCATTTCATGGTAAAGAAAATTATCCCGATCCGAGAGCATAATATAACCATCAATGACCATCAGCCGACCAAAGGTTTTGGTTTGGTAAATATCAATATGTTGGTAAGGAGTTGTCTCTTCATGGAGCTTCTTTTCAATAGCAAGGGAAAAAGCAATTCCTGTTTTTTCTCCAATTTCAGTAAACCATTTTGTATTATTTAATTTCATTCATACCCTCTTATTGATTAAATTTTAAAATCTAACATACTAACCCTTTATATTTTCAGTGAGAATGATAGTAGAAATGACCTGGAATATTCAAAACGCTAAAGATTTATATAATATTCCTCACTGGAGCGAGGGCTATTTTAATATTAATAAGCAGGGTCATGTCATAGCTCACCCCCATGGCATAGATAATTCTCTTGCTATTGATCTTTATCAAGTGAGCCAAGAAGCACTAAAGGCAGGGCTTTCCTTCCCTATACTTGTACGGTTTTCTGAGATATTACATCACCGAGCAAAGAGTTTATGTACTAGTTTTCATCATGCTATGGAAGCTGCCAACTATCAAGGTAATTTTACGGCGGTTTACCCTATCAAAGTAAATCAACAACGGCAAGTTATTCAAGAGATCTTAACCGCAGATCCAGATCGCATTGGATTAGAGGCTGGAAGTAAGCCGGAGTTACTTGCTGTGATGAGTTTATCTAATCCTAGTGGTCTAATTATTTGTAATGGTTATAAAGATAGGGAATATATTCGCCTTGCCCTTATCGGGAGAAAATTAGGGTTACAAATTTATTTAATTGTTGAAAAACCCTCTGAACTTGAACATATTATTAAAGAATCTCAAGATTTAAATATTACCCCTTTATTGGGGGTACGAGTGCGGCTTGCTTCCCTTGGTAAAGGAAAATGGCAAAATACAGGAGGAGAAAAGGGTAAATTTGGCCTCACCTCTTCTCAAGTACTTGCCATGATTCACCGTTTAAAACAGGTAAATCTCCTAGATTGCTTGACTTTATTACATTTTCATATGGGATCTCAGCTAGCTAATATTAGTGATATTCAACAAGGTATCCAAGAGGCAGGTCATTATTATGTATCGCTACACGCCCTAGGAGTACCTCTAGCTACCATAGATGTGGGTGGTGGATTAGGAGTAGATTATGAAGGTACCCATACTCGAAGTTTCTGCTCTATTAATTACACTATTTCTGAGTATGCTCAAAAGATTGTCCAAGGATTATGGGAAATCTGCCAAGCACATCATTTATCTCACCCTAACATTATTACTGAAGCAGGCCGTACTATGACAGCCCATCATGCAGTACTGATAAGTAATATTGTGGATGTAGAACCTGCATCTATTAAGAAAAATCTTAGTGCTCCTACTGATAAATTACCTATTATTCAAAAATTATGGAGTGATTATCAAAACCTTACCCGTCGATCAGCCATAGAAACCTACCACAATGCAAGCCAAGCAGTGGCAGATTCTCTAAAAATGTTTAACTATGGTGTTATTAATATTGAGCAGCGAGCACAGATTGAACAACTTTATTTTGTGCTATGCGATCGGATTCGCTCTTTTTTACAACCTCAGATTAAAGCCCATCGAGAAATTATTGAGGAATTAGAAGGAAAATTAATTACTAAGTATTTTTGTAACTTTTCCTTATTTCGCTCTCTTCCGGACTCTTGGGCAATTAATCAAGTTTTTCCTATTGTACCCTTACAAAGACTAACTGAAGCACCTACAGAACGCGTATGGATAGAAGATCTAACTTGTGATTCTGATGGGCGGGTAGATCTCTATGTATGTGGGGATGGATCTGAGACTAGTTTACCTCTACATTCAATAAACTCTAATGAGCCTTACTTACTTGGATTTTTCTTAATAGGTGCTTATCAAGAAATTCTTGGGGATATTCATAATCTATTTGGTACCACTGATTCGGTTCATGTAAAAAGTGATAACCAAGGAGGATTTCAATTACACTTTCCTCTAAAGGGAGATCAAATTGAGACTGTTCTAACTCAAGTACATTTTGATCCTGAAAAAATAAGAGCTAATTTATTTTCTAAACTCAAGCAATTAAACCTTAATCCCATTCAAGCCCAGCATTATTTACAAGAATTTGAAGCTGGGCTTAAAGGGTCTACTTATTTAGGAGATTAAATGTTAGAAGCGAAAAAAGACCCAACTAGGGGTTACTAAATCTGTATCTTCTAAGTTAGGACCAGTATTAAATCGCTTTTCAAAATCCCCTTTACCATTAATATCTACTAAGTAATAAGAAGGGCCGACTGCAGGTGTCACTTTAACCTTGTAAAGCTTACCATTTAGCCGGTATTCTTTGACTTGTGTGTTTCCATCCTGAATAATTTTAACTTCAGGACCTGTAGAGTCACCAGCCTGATCGGGTGCGGCAGGGGCACCTAAATCAGGTAAAGAGTTTTCTATATCATCAATATCATCAACTGCAAACCCTAGTGTAGCAAATGAAACTCCAAGAATTAAAGCGAGTATAGATAAATAATTGAGTATACGCATAACCATGTCCCCCTTAAATTTTTGTCATGGCCTTCTTCTATTTTACCAAGTAATTTCTCCTATATCTTAGAAATCATGTAAAAATTCTACAGCTTTAATTTAAACTATTTATTACAGTGCGATTTAAAATTAAATATAGTTCAATTCTTAATGAAAGCACCTACCTTAATTTTAGTTGATGGTTCTTTTTATCTATTTAGAGCCTTTCATGCTTTACCTCCACTTACCACTTCCTACGGTCAGCCTACAGGAGCTATTTATGGAGTAGCCAATATGTTACGGGGATTAATCAATGAATATCAGCCCCAATATATTGGCGTGATGTTTGATGCTAAAGGTAAAACTTTTCGTCATGATTTATACGATTCCTATAAAGCCCATCGCCCTTCTATTCCAGATGAGCTTGCTGCTCAAATCCAACTCCTTCATGAGCTAATTCACGCCCTTGGGTTTCCTCTACTATGTATTGAGGGTGTAGAAGCAGATGATGTGATAGGTACCCTTGCCAAACAAGCAAGCACTCAAGGAATGATGACTATTATTTCCAGTGGAGATAAAGATCTCGCTCAATTGGTAAACCACCAAATCACCCTTATTAACCCCATGAATCAAACCAAACTAAATCCTGAGGGAGTTAAGGAAAAGTTTGGGGTTTTTCCAGAACAGATTATTGATTATTTAATTCTGATGGGAGACTCATCGGATAATATTCCAGGAGTACCCGGAATTGGACCTAAAACTGCTGCAAAACTGCTTAATCAATATGGAACGTTAGATTCCCTGTTAGAAAATATTGAAGAAATTAAAGGTAAGCTAGGTGAAAATCTCCGCGCTCATCAAAATCAATTTCCTTTAGTAAAACAGCTTACTACCATTTGTACTGATATACCCTTAGATTTAACAGCAGCCGATTTAAAACCTAGTGAAGCCGATACTACTACCCTCCTAGAGCTCTATAAAAAATTAGAATTTAAAACATGGCTTACCCAACTTGAAGAATTTAGTAAAGAAAATAATGATCTCCTAGATCCAACCCTCACCTCTGCTCCCCGCTATGAAACTATCTTTACTTTAGAAGCATTAAGTATTTGGCTAGCAAGGCTGAAAAAAGCTAAATTATTTGCCTTTGACTTAGAGACAAATAGCTTAAATTATAAGGAAGCAGAAATTGTAGGGCTTTCTTTTGCAATCACACCCAATGAAGCGGCTTATGTTCCAGTAGGGCACTATTACCTAGCTGCACCTACTCAACTTTCTTGTGAGGAAGTGTTAAAGAAACTAAAACCTCTACTTGAGGATCTTAGTTTAGGAAAAATTGGTCAAAATCTTAAATTTGATCGTAACGTACTGGCTAATTATGAGATTAGTTTAGAGGGTATTATTCATGATTCTATGCTGGAATCTTATGTTTGGAATAGCACGGGATCTCGCCATAATTTAGATGCACTGGCTTTAAAATATCTTCAGCGAAGTACTATTACTTTTGAAGAAATTACGGGCAAGGGGAGCAAAAAACTCACCTTTGATCAGGTGGAAATAGAAAAAGCTACGATCTATGCAGCTGAAGATGCAGACATTAGCCTGCAGCTTCATCATTATTTTTGGCCAAAACTACAACAACAACCCTCTCTTTATCAACTTTATCAAACGCTAGAAATTCCTCTGATTCCTGTTCTTTCTCATATGGAATGTCATGGAGTACAAATAGATAAGGATTTGTTAAAAGCTCAAAGTGATAAGCTGACAACACAGCTTAAAGAATTAGAACAATCTGTATTTGAATTTGCAGGAGAATCTTTTAACTTAGCCTCTCCTAAGCAATTACAAACCATACTCTACGATAAGTTAAATCTTCCAGCAGTACGAAAAACGCCAACAGGTCAAGCCTCTACTTCAGAAACTGTACTGCAAGAACTTGCCCATATCCACCCTCTTCCTCGATTAATCCTTGAATATCGAACCTTACATAAATTAAAAACGACTTATACAGACCGTCTCCCTTTGCAAATTAACCCCAGTACAAGACGAATTCACACGTCTTATCATCAAGCAGCGGTCTCAACTGGACGGCTTTCTTCCTCTGATCCTAATTTGCAAAATATTCCTATTAAAACACTAGAGGGAAGACAAATTCGCCAAGCATTTATTGCTCCGTTGGGCTATTGTTTACTCGCTGCTGACTACTCCCAAATTGAATTACGGATTATGGCCCATTTGTCTAACGATGAAGGGTTACTCTCTGCGTTTAATCAAGGAGAAGATATTCATCAACGCACTGCCGCTGAGATTTTTAGTACTCCCTTAAATCAAGTCACCTTGGATCAACGACGCAGTGCTAAAGCGATTAATTTTGGACTCATTTACGGCATGTCTGCCCATGGGTTGGTAAGAGAGCTAGGAGTTAGCTATAGTGATGCTCAAAATTATATAGATCGTTACTTTCAACGTTACCCTAAAGTAAAGGAATATATGGATGAAATATGCCGAGAAGCTCGATCTCAAGGCTATGTAGAAACTTTATTTGGTCGACGGCTTTATTTACCTGAAATCCATGCAAAACAACCCCAACAACGCCGACAAGCCGAACGAGTAGCGATTAACGCTCCAATGCAAGGCAGTGCTGCCGATATTATCAAAAAAGCGATGATTAATACCTATCAATGGCTACAGAATGAAACATACGATACTCGAATGATTATGCAGGTCCATGATGAACTTGTCTTTGAAGTGCCTAAAGATAAATTAGATACGGTGATTCAAAAAGTTCAAGAAAGTATGTGTACCGCTGCCCAACTTAAAGTGCCATTGATTGTTGATATAGGCTATGGTCTTAACTGGGATACTGCTCATTGAAAAAATTTTTATGTAATTATGAACTTTTTTTCAGGTTAGCTGTCCCTAACTTCATAGGGTATAGAAAATATCTATACCACTACCCACCTCCCTCCCTAGGTGGGATAAATCTTAGTAGATCTGGATCTCCTAAACCAGATCTAAGCTACCCCGGTTCCCCCTTAACCGGGGTTTTTTTTGCTCTTTACCAGCAAAAAATTTAAGAAAACAATTTTAGCTAAACTCAAACCAGCTATTTAGGTGGCTCTGTGCTTCTTTAACCCCTACCTTAGTTTGGGCAGAAAATAACTGTAATTTGGCAGTTGGAATAATCTCTTGAGTGAGTTGAGTTGCTTTTCTAAGCGCATCTAGTCCAGGTCCTCGCTTCAATTTATCACTTTTAGTTAATAAAATATATATGGCTAAATTACAATCTCTACACCACTGAAGCATTTGATAATCAAAGGGCTGAAGTAAATGGCGAATATCCATAAGTAGCACGATACCTCGTAAGGCTTGACGCCGAGCTAAGTAGCTACTGATATTTTTTTCCCATTGATGCTTCACTTCCTGAGGTACTTTGGCATAACCATAACCAGGTAAGTCGACTAAATGACAAGATAGGTTAAGCTGAAAAAAATTAATCATCTGAGTACGCCCTGGGGTTTTACTGATTCGTGCTAACCCCTTGTTATTGGTAATAGCATTAATCGCACTAGATTTTCCTACGTTAGAACGACCTGCAAAAGCTACCTCGATTCCCTGATCTGGGGGAAGCTGGGATAAATGGTAAGCACTTCCTTGGTAAGTTGCTTGCTGATAGATAGAATGAGTCATTCTTTAATTTTTAAGAATAAAAAGGCTGAATAAAACTAGGCTAGAAAAAAATGCTTAAGCAGTGTAGCATTCATAACATAAATTTCTAATGCTAGTTAGCTAAATTAGATTCTATAATAAAGATTTATCCCTATTCCAGATACTGAGGATATTTAACAATGTTAAGATATTTTGTAGCGACCGCTGCGTTTATTTTTTTTACTGCATCATCCCATGCAGTTCTAGTCAATGGCAATGCTAAAGTAGGCAAAGATAAGTCTGTTGCTTGCCAAAGCTGCCACGGCGAAGATGGAAACAGTGAATCCCCTGAATTTCCTAATCTTGCTGGACAAAATGCCCGTTATATCCAAAAACAGCTCGAAGACTTTAAGTCTAAAGCTCGGGAAAACCCTATTATGTCTCCCATGGCAGAAGCACTTAGTGATGAAGATATCGCTGACTTAGCTGTGTATTTCTCTAGCCAGAAGCTAAAACAAGGACAAACCCCAGATAAATATCTTGATTTAGGGCAAAAGGTTTTCCGCAGAGGTATGAAAGAAGATAATGTACCTGCCTGTATGGCCTGCCATGGTGCATTTGGTGAAGGAAACCCAGCCGCTGCTTTCCCTAGAATTTCTGGACAAAATGTAGAGTACGTAAAAGCCCAACTTAAATCCTACCGCAAGCTAGAACGTTCTAACGATCCTAATCAGATGATGGAAGATGTCACCCATAAAATCACTGATGAGGAAATCGCTGCTGTAGCACATTATGTCAATGGTTTAAGTGAAGAGAGATAAAGATTATCTCTCTTTATTGGTTATTTTAGGCTAAGAAATAAAAATGCTTCGACTTATTTCGCAAATACTATTTATTTGTTCTTTATTATTTACAGCATCTTTTACACTTGCTGAAGGAAATGCACCTTATACAGAAGGAAAAAACTATAAGGTAATTAATCCTCCTTTATCTGTTTCCCAAACTGAAAAACCAGAAATCATTGAGTTTTTTTGGTATGGCTGTCCTCACTGCTATAACTTTGATCCATTTTTAGAAAAATGGATTAAAGATAAAGGAGAGAGTATTGTCTTTGATCGGGTACCTGCTGTATTTAGAGATTCATGGGCACCGGGTGCTCAAGATTACTACACCATGAAAGCTATGGGAATTTTCGATAAAATCCATCGAGCTTTATTTGATGAAATCCATATCAAGAAAAATCCTTTAAATACCAAAAAAGCATTTATTAACTTTCTAGGATCTCAAGGAATTGATAAGGAAGAAGCAGCTTCTACGTTTGATTCTTTTGCAGTACAAGGAAAAGTACAGCAGGCAGTTACAATGACGAAAGCATCAGGGATTACTGGGGTACCTGCCTTAATTATTAATGGCAAGTACAGTATTGATGCTGGACTTGCTGGGAATTTCGAAGGAATGCTTGATATAGCAGATTATTTACTTTCTAAAAAGTAAATAGCTACAATAAGCATGACATGAGTACTTAAGGCTAGGTTAATTTCTAGCCTTTTTTTTCAATCCAATTAAACTGGAGAGGTACCGAAGCGGTCATAACGGCACCGACTCGAAATCGGCTGGGGCTTTTGCCCACGCGGGTTCGAACCCCGCCCTCTCCGCCACCCTAAGAGGGCATACCGATACCACCAGCAAAATCAACACCTACCGATCGTGTGATCTCGCTTGGAAATGATTTGCCAAAAGTGCCAGAGAGGCTATTATTGGCACATGCGCGCGGCCAAGCTCTGTTTATCGTTGGTGCTGGTGTATCCATGTCTGCCGGTCTTCCGAGCTTTGCAGAGCTCGTTATCGATGTCTATGCTGAACTCGACCCTCTTGTCCATTCCATTATCTCTGCTATCCACGATAACCCCGAAAAAAACCTCGACGAACTCGTTAGGCACGAAGGTCTAACAAGTCAACAGATTGCCGAAGTTAACAGGTTCAAGCAGAAGAACTACGACGTTGTGCTCGGTATGCTCGAGCGCAGAATTGACAACGCACTCACTATGACTAGCCGCGTCAGAACTACCATCACAGATGTGTTTCGCAGCAAGAGCACCAAGCCTGCAAGAATCCATAAGGCGTTGATGCGTCTCGCAGACCGGGGTGGCGCCACGGCTATTGTTACCACCAACTTCGATCTTCTTCTCCAAGCAGCTGCTGGCCAAAAGCAAAGGCTGCAGACATACTCGCTCGGAAATACTCCTCGACCAAGCAGAAGTAGAGAGTTCGCTGGCATTTTCCACATTCATGGAGCGCTCGACCGAGACCCAGAAAGAATCTCTGATTTTATTGTTACGGATCAGGACTTCGGCGAGTTCTACATGCATCGACGCTCGGTGCCCGATTTCATCTATGACGCTACAAGACTGTTCCACATTGTGCTGATCGGCTATAGCGCTGATGATCCGCCAATGCGTTATCTGCTTAATGCAATAGCGGCTGATGAAACTCGTTTCGATGATGTCAAAGAACGATTCTCTTTCGTAGGAACATCGGAGCGTGACCGTGCTGTGCTGGCCGAGGACTGGAAAGGACGCGGCATAACGCCTATCCTTTATGACAATGACAGTCAAAATAAACATCAAGCGCTGCTTGATTTGCTTGAACGCTGGGCAGAGTTGTCGGCGGTGAACGGCAACCGCCGAAAGGTTGACGCCGAAATCAAGCGTATCGTGAAGTCGGCGAGATTCACTGCAGCTGAGTCCGATCGCGATCTGTTCGACCACTTAATACGTCGAGGGAGTACGGATGAGCGCGCAAGACTCTCAAAACTTGCATCGAAAGCTAAAGCGGACATGGCATGGCTTGATGCCATTATCGCCATTGTGCTGGAACACTAGAATGAAGTGAGACGTCCAGATGAAAATTAACTGGCTCCTTTTCAATGACAAAGATCGCGCTGCAGTCCGCATAATAATAGCTTTTCTAAAGGGTCGAATGGCAGAACAACAGACAATCGACTGGGCACTGGTAACAAAGCCTCACGAGATTATCAAGCGCAGCGCAATTCTAGAATCCCTCCGAGAGACGAACAAGCTCAAGGATCCTTGGTACTCTGCGTGGCGGCTAATTGAGGAAAGCTGGGATGATGAGCTACCTCAATGCTCATCGATCGATACTCGCCAGATTCAGCACCGTATAACCAATGGAGAACGGTCTGGCTCTCTGCTCTCATCAATTATCTCTCTTGTCAGGCCTAGGCTAGTATTATCCAGTGCTCAATTGACTTTGTCGACGGCCGCAGGTTCAAAGCGCCCTCGCTGGATTAAAGCCCCCCTTTATCCCTCGATCAGCAGCTGCAATCTAGCTAAACTTGACGTCTATCGTCTCGATAGCATTAAGGAAATCGATTTTCTTGTCGATCTGGCGACGAGATTGGAGTGTGCCATGAACAACGGCCTCAGCTTAGAGTGCCGCTTGAGACGGGAGGATGTCCGGCAATTTGATCAGCTGTACTACGTCCAATACTTGAAGCAGAACGAGAATGAATATAACTGGGATGTGGACAAGTCTCACCAAGGAATCGCCCCGTCCGTAAAGCTCCTCAATGCGGTGGTGAGAAGGATTGCCGAACTGGACGTATCCCAGGCTAGGGCGTTTGTTTCTCGTTGGAAGCAGACACCTACACCGGTGCATCTGCGTCTCTGGGCCTCTCTCTCGCAGTGCTCTGTGCTCACGCCTGCAGACGAACTCTCTGAGATACTGCCCGTCTTGGAGGATCGACCGTTCTGGAAGATCTGTGCGTACCCAGAAATTGCTATACTACGCTCGCTTCGCTTCAACGATATCACGGACGATGCGCAGCAGAAGGTGATTGCTCGCCTCAAGAAAGGACCGCCCCGCAGTTTATGGCTCAGAAAGGCAGAGTGCGATCGCGTCAAGGATGCTCAGCAATACTTTGCTATGCGTGAGCTATATCGGATCAAATTCGCTGGAGGAAAGCTCCCACATTCTGTCTTAGTATGGTTGACCGAGTATCTAGGTCCATACCATAATGATCTACAGAACATGGACTCCATCTACTTCGACTTCCGCTTCTTCACCGTATCAAGTCAGGTAACGCAACCAGATGACCAATTCAGTGTTCTGTACGGCGAGAAACGCTTACGAGCGCTCGAGGACGCTCTGGTCTCACCCCGTAAGAGCTGGAACGATCCCTACGGCGACGCAGCTAATTGGATCCGCAGCGAGGATCACGCCACTGAGATACTGACTGCTCTTGAAGCATCTCGCTATGGCGGTGCTGAGTATCCGAACCTATGGGATCACTTCGGCCAGTCTCATTCTGCGCCGAGCTGCGAGGATGCAGAAACACCGAAGTACCAAAAAGTTGGTAATCGAGTTCTGGCCCTGTTGGAGCAACTACCAATTGACACGATCAGGCAGGCAATACAGGGAATTACTCACTGGATGTTATCTTGGAAGCAGGTCATTATGCACTCATCATCGCTGTTAGCGGTGTGGGGCAAACTATGGTCAGCTGCAGTAGCTGAGACAAACCAGACGAGCGATGAGTCAGACCAAGAGGAGCTAGCCAATCTACACACGCTCAACACAGCCGACACAGCGATAGGCAAATTGGTTGATATTTTTCTCGCGTTGCTCCCTAGAAACCGAGGGAATGAGAATCCGTTCGCAACTAACAACTCCCTGTGTAGCATGCGCGATGCGATTATCTCTGCCGATGGCAAGTCCGAGCTGATTGGAAAGTACTGCCTCATCAAAGAACTACCGTACTTTCTTAAAGCAGATAAGAAATGGTCACAACAGAATCTGATCGCACCCTTGGTCTCAAACGATGTGCATTACCTAGCACTTTGGCATGCTATTTCTCAATGTGGATACCAATGCGGGTATAGGCAGTTTACCGGTGTACTGCAGGAGATCGGCAATCATTTTGCTGATCGTGTGGTTGATTCTCACCTCGACCGAGAGATAAAAGACTTCCTCCTGTCCATTCTCGTGCTCGATTCCTTATATGCATTCCTAGAAGAACGGAAGCCAGTCGTTGCGAACACGAAGATTCAGCAAGCACTGCGGAATGTGGACGACGAGGTGCGCGCTACCGCCGCACAGACGGTGCAAGATTTCCTGAGGAGCCGTATACTCAGTGATTCCGAAACCAAACTGTGGAATACTGAAGAATTGTTCCAGCTATCGGTCAAACCGTTCCTCAGCAAAGTCTGGCCGCAGGAGTGTTCACTGGCTACACCCGGAGTCAGTAGGGCATTTGCCAAGCTACCAGCTTCGGCAGGCAAGGATTTCGTGCAAGCAGTCGATGCGATCATGCGCTTCATGGTGCCTTTCGATTGCTGGTATATACATGACTTCGGATTCGACGAGATAAACGGTTCAAAACTAGAGTCAATCGACACGCTAGAAAAGGCAGTCGCACTTCTACAGCTGCTGAACGTCAGCATCGGCACGCTCGAAGAATCGGTAATACCGGATCTGGCGGAAGGGTTGAAGCAGATCCAGACAGTCTCTCCTCAACTTATTCAGGATCCAATCTTCCGACGCTTAGCAACCGTCGCGCGCCGTCGTTAGAATATAGTTACACACGTCGGAGGCTGCTCATTTTTTCCAGCTGGAACGGCGCAATTTTGGGCGGCCCTGATACCTTGATAGCAGCCATCTTCGACCATGAAGGGATAAGGGATTAAGAGATATGAGCAGATGCCGAAAAGCTCTCGTGCTTGCAGGTGTAGTGCTAGATAGTTGACACTTCTTGGTAGTGATTATGAAGGGTATAAAAATCTAGCTGCTTGAATAGGTCGTTATTATCTTGAAAATGAATCAAATTATTGAGATTACGAGTATTAGTTAGTGCTTTATTTAAGATAATGATCTTGAATTTGGCTAATTTGCTGGCTAAAAATTTCCTTATTTAAGTAAGTGCTTAAATATGTAGTAATATTTTTTCTTATTTTATATTTAGCTATTTAATTTATTATAAGTAGTTTTTGGTTTCTCTAAAAATTCTATGTTCTATAAAGTCATTATTCCTGCTCGTTATAATTCAAGTCGTTTACCCGGTAAATTATTATTAGATTTAGGCGGCAAACCTATCTTAAGCCATGTCATAGAAAATGCAAAAAAAAGTAATGCCGATGAAGTGCTAGTGGCTACCGATGATCTACGAATTGCAGAGGTAGCTAAGAAACATAATATTGATGTATGTATGACCTCAAGCAGTCATAATTCAGGTACTGATCGAATTGCAGAGGTAGTTTCCCAACAAATGTATCCTGATGAAACCATTATTGTCAATGTACAAGGGGATGAACCATTTCTCCCCTTTCAGCTCATTGATCAAGTTGCTACAGATTTAGCACAACACCCTAGTGCAGATGTTTCTACTCTCTCTTCAGAGATAAACAATGACAAAAACTTATTTGATCCCCATGTGGTTAAAGTAGTGTGTAATGCTAAAAATTATGCCTTATATTTCAGCCGAGCACCCATTCCTTGGGATCGAGAAAATTTTCCTGATAAAAAGGATAATTTATCTAAGATCTATCATCGCCATATTGGGCTTTATGCGTATCGTTCACAATTTTTGTCCAACTACATTCAATTTTCCCCATGCTCTTTAGAGAAAATTGAATGTTTAGAGCAACTTAGAATCTTATATTATGGAGGCTCTATTCATGTAACACCTGCTATTATTACCCATGCTCCTGGAATTGATACTTTTTCTGATTTAGAGCGAGCAAAAGAATCTCTTAAGCATTTATTTTTTTAACCCACCCTGTTAGGCATGATCCTTGCAGTATATAATATAGTTTAGAAAAGAATTATAGCTATCTTACCTAAACTACACGCTTAATGCCTATGAGTACGCTAACCACTGGCTAAAGCAAAATATTAATCAAATAGTTTAGCGTGACAATTTTTTACTTTAGGGTGATAAATTATGGCTATAGGAAATTGGGTTAGACATAGAAAATCAAGCACTAAAGCTACATCATCTGAACACAGAATAAATGTGCTTTTTGTGTGTACTGCTAATGTATGCCGCTCTCCAATGGCAGAAGGAATATTTAAGCAACTGGTAGCACAGCATAATTTAAGCCATTTTATTTTTACTGACTCAGCGGGTACTAGTAGTGGCTTAGGGATGCCTCCTGATCCACGGGCAAGAGCATGCTGCCAGAATAACGGAATCTCTATTGAACATAGCAGATCTAGGCAGGTACAAAAGTTAGATTATTCATCTTTTGATTATATTATTGCTATGGATAAGAAGAATAAAATTCTTCTACAAAAATCTGCTCTTGATAAGAGTATATTAAGTAAAATTCACCTATTTCTGGATTTTTCGCACGACATTAATAGGAAGGGAAAAGATATACCTGATCCTTATTATTCTCCTGCTAAAGAATTTGAGAATATATTCAATCTTGTTGAAGAAGCCAGTGTAGGATTACTTCAGGAGATTTGTCGGCAGCATAATTATATAGCCGCTTGAAATAGGGAGAAATTTTTTACCCTTCTTTGAGAAATGGGAATAGAGTAAAGAAAATAAACTAAATAGTATAGTTCCCAATTTTTTGTTTTTGTACCTTCTTCATCTTGCTAGGCAGAAAAATAGTGATTAATACCAAAGAAAAGTGAAAAAGGAAAGAAACTTGTAAGATTAAGCTATAGCAAGAATCTAGATATACATTATAAGGAATATAAAATAAGGACCCTACTTAGAGGAGAGCTACTAAGTAGGGATAGTTTTTCAGCTTCTAAAAGGTTTAGAGCATCTTAATTTACTACAGATTCCTTTTGAATGTGTTGAAAATCTGATTCTGGGATTGCTAAATCCGTGGCTGCTTCTATCGTTTGTTGCACTATATCATTTTGGACTACCGTTTTGTTTTCTTTATGATCTTGCGAGTATTTACTTGAAGCAGCTGTTCGATGATAACGTCCTCTATATCTATTTCTATCTTGTCTTGGGCGATGATAAGGCTTAGGGGAAGAGGTATTATAATTTTCATTGGATTCGGATGGTTCTTTATTATTGCGATCTATCACTTCCTCTGATCTAGAGGAGGTACGGTATTGTTTTTTGCTATTTCTATAGTGGGATTTAGATTTATTCTGATGCTCATTTATATTTACTCTATTTTCTCCTAAATCCTCATGGTTAAATACTTTCCAAAAATGAATTAAAAACTCAGGCTGGGTTTTTAATGGAGCAGGCTTGAGCTTAAAAGGTAGGATATTGCTTTCTAAATCTTCTTTGGGTATCTTTGGAACGATTTCTGTAAGGACAGTTTCTTCTTTAGATTCAGAAGTATTTTTAGTAATCTCTACGTTTATAGGATCTTCTTTAACCGTATCAAATGAAAATCCATAATCCTTCATATCAAGAGAAGTATTAATTTTTTCTTTTTTCTTTTCTTCTTTTTCCTCGCTTTTAAATTTTTCAGACTCAAAAATAGGTGCCTCAATTCGAGAGTTTGGAATAAGAGATAGCTCTGTACCGTATCGCTTTTCAATTGCAGCTAAGAGAGTACGTTTTTTATTAAGCAAAAAAGAGGCAATAGGAACAGGTAATTGTATTTTAATAGAGATTAGTTTCTCTTGAGTTACTTTTTCTTCAATATGACGCAATATAGATAGAGCGAAGGATTCTGTTCCTCGAATATACCCCTTACCTTCACAGTTAGAACATGGTGTTTGATAGGTATCCCCTAGAGAGGGACGTAATCGTTGTCGAGACATTTCTAGAATACCAAATCTGGAAATACGACCCACTTGTATCCTTGCTCGATCTTCTCGTAAGCATTTTTTTAGTTGATGTTCCACCGATCTTTGGTGATGTACCATTGCCATATCGATAAAATCAATAACAATTAACCCTCCTAAATCTCGGATTCTCAATTGTCGTGCGATTTCTTCAGCTGCCTCTAAGTTTGTTGAAAGTGCTGTTGCTTGAATATCCTCCCCTTTATTAGCTCGGGCAGAATTCACATCAATTGCTGTTAATGCCTCTGTATAATCAATAACAATAGCACCCCCTGAAGATAAATGAACTTCTCGTTCAAAGGCTGATTCCACTTGATTTTCGATATCGAAGCGAGTAAATAGAGAAATTTTATCTTGATAAAGTTTTAATTTATGTACTTCATCAGGAATAACTTGGCACATAAAGTCATAGGCACGCTGGTAAATACTAGGGGTATCAATCAGTATCTCATCTACATCTAAATGTAAGTGATCTCGTAAAGCACGGATAATTACATCACTCTCTTGATAGATAAGAAAGGGGGTTTTTTTTCCTTCTGCGGTTGTTTTAATTATCTGCCAGAGATGAGTTAAATAATTAAAATCTCGTTGTAGCTCTTTTTCATTTTTGTTTGCTGCTGCTGTTCTGGCGATCAGCCCTATCCCCTCAGGAACATCTAGTGTATTTAAGGCAGATAAAAGACTGGATCGTTCTTGCCCTTCAATTCGGCGTGAAACCCCTCCTGCTTTCGAGTTATTTGGCATTAATACTAAATATTTACCCGCAAGGCTAATAAAAGTAGAAAGTGCTGCCCCTTTATTCCCTCGCTCCTCTTTCTCTATTTGAACAATAAGTTCTTGACCTTCTTTTAATAAATCTTGAATTTTAGGATAGCTTTCCCCAGAGGAAGATTGAAAATATTCATTGGATATATCTTTTAAAGGAAGAAATCCTTGCCGATCGGTACCATAATCAACAAATACTGCCTCTAAACTAGGTTCAATTCGAGTAATTTTTCCTTTATAAATATTTCCCTTTTTTTGCCCTCGGCTTGCATTTTCAATATCTAAATCTTGCAACTTCTTACCATTTACCATGGCTACACGCAGCTCTTCCGGGTGCGTTCCGTTAATTAACATTTTTTTCATCAATAATTCCCTAAAATTATGACAGATGCTGTCTTTGCATCCTTAATAAAATAGATAAATAGAGAATTTGAGTAAGAAATAAAAATAATAAAGAGAAGATAAATTCTGAAATAGCACCTAACTGTAAAAATAAGAATCTCATTTAAAATTATTAGAAAATTCAGTAGTTATTTTTTTCCTTTATCAATAGCTTTCTCTTTATAATGCTGTAAAATCATTAACTTGAAATAAGCTAAATTTAATTAAATGTTTTCTAAAAATATGTTTTTATTAATTGATTTCGTTAAAATCTAAGCTCTATTTTTCTACTTTTCATTAAACCATTAAAAAAATCTTCTTAATTTAGTAAGTGCTCTACTCTTTAATATAGTAGGCAAATCTGTTTAGTTTAAATCTTAAAAAATTCTCATAAAAAACAGGTAAAATCCTCAAATTTATTATGGGATATGACCTGCAATTTCTCTTTTAGTTTAGACCATTATTTTATCATTAATATCCTGTAGACTATAGGATTGCCTTAATTTTATAAGAGGTAAAAATGCCTTCCGTACATATCCTAGAAATAAAAGAAGAACAAAAAAATCAAAGAATTGATAACTTCTTAATTACCTATCTTAAGGGTGTCCCTAAAAGTAGGATTTATCGATCCCTAAGAAAAGGAGAAGTGCGAGTTAATAAGTCTAGGGTAGAGAGCCATTATCGGCTTCAGTATAAAGATCAAGTAAGAATACCTCCTCTAAGGGTATCTACTCCTGATCAGAAATTAATAATTAGTCATCAGTTATCATTAAGAATACATGATAGCCTACTGCATGAAGATGATAAGCTCATTGTATTAAATAAACCTGCGGGTATCCCTGTCCATAGTGGAAGTAATATAGCGTATGGAATCATCGAAATACTACGACATTTAAGACCTAATGTTCCTTTTTTAGAATTAGTCCATAGACTCGATCGGGAAACATCCGGCTGCTTAATGATTGCAAAAACCCGGGATGTGTTACTTACTTTACAAAATATGCAAAAAAATGGATTAATACATAAATCCTATCTTGCTCTTGTAAAAGGACATTGGCAGAGAAAAAATCAGCATATCAATTTACCTTTATCAAAAAATATACTGCAATCTGGTGAGCGGATTGTTAAGGTGGATCTAGGAGGGAAACCTGCTTCTAGTCATTTCTACCCTAAAAAATACTATAATAAAGCCACTCTGATCGAAATAGCCTTAGAGACAGGTAGGACTCATCAAATCCGAGTACATTCATCTTATCTAGGTAACCCTATTGCAGGAGATCAAAAGTATGGAGATCCTGTTTTTAATAAGGAATTAAAAATATTGGGACTTCATCGATTATTTTTACACGCACGCCAAGTAGTACTTAATTTTCCTAAGAAGAAAAAACCTATAGAGATAATATCTCCCATTCCTACGGAATTAGATAATTTTTTAAAATCTTGGTGTGATGAAACATAGTGTTTACTTTTTCCAAATACCAATTTTAGAGAGGTTTCATGTCTAAAGAAAATTCTTCTATCCCTAGTACCCATCAGCAATCTCAAGGAGAGATACTAACTTGGGAGCAAAAAACACTCAAAGAGTTAGCTTTTGCTACCCTGAAAGAACAACAACGAGCTCGGCGTTGGACGATTTTCTTTAGATTATTCTACCCTACTCTTTTAATTATTTTTCTATTTTCTTACCTTTCAAGTGGCAGTGAAAGTAGCAGCTTAAAAACTTCAAAACCCCATATTGCATTGATATCGCTAGATGGAATTATCAGCTCAGGGTTACCTGCTAGTGCAGAGAGTATTAATAAAGGATTACGCACAGCTTTTACCAGTAAAGGAGTTACTGGGATAATTTTACGCATTAATAGCCCTGGAGGAAGTCCTGTTCAAGCAGGTTATATTAATGATGCAATATATCAGTTACGGGAAAAACATCCTAAAATTCCCATATATACTGTAATTACAGATATCTGTGCTTCTGGTGGATACTATATTGCGGTGGCCACTGATAAAATCTACGCAGATAAAGCGAGTATGGTCGGTTCTATCGGAGTATTGCTTAATAGCTTTGGTTTTGTAGACATCATGAATAAACTAGGAATAGAACGACGGTTATTTACTGCAGGAGATCATAAAGGGTTTTTAGATCCATTTTCTCCTACCAAAGAAGAAGAATCCAAACACCTCCAAGGAATGCTAGATAACATCCATCAACAGTTTATTAAAAAAGTCAAAGAAGGGCGTGGAGATCGGCTTAAAAATAATCCTGATTTATTCAGTGGTTTGATCTGGACTGGGGAGCAAGCTCTTGATTTAGGATTAATTGATGGATTAGGCAATAGTGAGTATGTTGCTAGGGAGTTTTTAGGCACGGAGAAAATAGTAGATTACACATCTAAACCTGATTTATTAGAGCGACTTGGTCATCAGTTTGGCACTACGCTAAGCCATGTATTATCTAACTTAGAAACAAACTATCTTCAGTAATAAATTTATGTATGATCAAGATTTAAAGCGAGATCTAATTAGGGTTACTAAAGCAATCCTGACAAATCAATTTGCACGTTGGGCACCTCGTCTTTATATAAAATATACCAAACAAACAGGTCGAGGATCTAGTGAATCTTCATCTCATGAAGTGGCATGTTATTTCCAAAATTGCTTTATAGATTATTTTAATGTTTTAGGAATATCTTCGGATGCTATCCCAGCATATCTATCAGGTAAGCATGTATTTGAGTATGGACCAGGAGATATCCCTGGAGTAGCTCTACTTATGGTTGCACATGGAGCTGAGCGTGTTACTTGTATTGATCGCTTTCCAATGCTCTCCTTTTCACCTCAAAATATTAAAATCATGAATCAGCTTATGGCTGATATGAGTGGGGAGGTATTGCAAAGAGCAAAGGATTGCTTTTTAGAAAATGGAAATCCGTCTTCCGGTTTTTCATCTCGCATCCAATATTTAGTACGTCCTAGTGGTCTTTCTGAATTACATGAAGAGGCTGATTTAATTATTTCTCGTGCTGTTTTAGAGCATACAAATAATTTATCTGCTAGTTTCACTGATATGTATCAAACCTTACGTAAAGGCGGTATAACGATACATGAGGTAGATCTAAAAAGCCATGGATTACATCGAAAAAACCCACTAGATTTCCTAACTTGGCCAAATTATCTTTGGTCATGTATGTATTCTTATAAAGGAGTTCCTAATCGATTACGCATTAATCATTATCGAGAGTGTATAGCTGCTACAAATTTTAAAACAATTCTAATTCAACCCACCTCTATTGCTAATGAGCAGGATGTAAAATCAATAAGACCATATCTTGCTAAATCATTTCAGAATATTTCAGAGGAAGATTTATCATGGCTTAGTTTTTGGGTAGTTCTTGAAAAGGTTTAACATACACATTTAATTTCACAAACTACACACTAACTATAAATAATTTATTAAGCTTTTTGGGTACAAAAATTCTCTTAAGTTGCGCATAATCTGGTAACCCATCCTTATAGGGGGGATAATCCTCTCCATAAATTAATGGTAAAAGATAAGTGCGTGCTTTTTCTGTAATACCAAATCCATCTGGAGTAATAAAGGTTAGCGGAAATTTTTTCTCAATATTAGCTACGTTTTTTAGGGGTGTTTTCCCAATCTCCCAGCGATAAGGGTTGTTAGAAGTACGGACAATAGTCGGCATAATTGCGTTTTCACCTTTTATTGCAAATTCAACTGCAGCTTTTCCTACCTCATAGGCTTGTTCCACATCCGTTTGAGATGCAATATGTCGTGCTGATCGTTGTAAGTAATCAGCAACTGCCCAGTGATATTTGTACCCTAGTTTTTCCTGTACCATATTTGCAATAACAGGGGCTAACCCCCCTAGTTGGACATGACCAAAGGAATCATGTTTACTGGTTGCTGATAAAAATTCTCCTTTATCATTGCGTACCCCTTCTGAAGCTACAATCATGCAATATCCACAGTTTTTTACGCAATCATCGATTTTCTTAAAAAATTGCTCAGGTTGAAATGGAATTTCTGGAAATAAAATAATATGAGGAGAATCTTTTGGATTTTTCTTTCCTAGCCCTCCTGCTGCTGCAATCCAACCTGCATGACGACCCATAACTTCTAAAATAAATACTTTAGTTGAAGTTAGTGCCATGGAAGCTACGTCCAACGCTGCTTCCTGTGTAGATAAAGCTACGTATTTAGCAACAGAGCCAAATCCAGGACAATTATCTGTAACTGCTAAGTCGTTATCGATAGTTTTGGGAATACCAATACAAATAATAGGATATCCTAACTGATCCCCAACCTGAGAAACTTTATAGGCGGTATCTTGAGAATCTCCCCCTCCATTATAGAAAAAATAACCAATATTATGAGCTTTAAATACCTCAATTAAGTGTTCATACTCTGCTTTATTCTCTGTTAACCCCTTGAGCTTATAGCGACAAGAACCAAACGCTCCACCAGGGGTATTGCGTAGGGCAGCAATAGTTTGATCTGATTCTTGGCTGGTATCGATAAGATCTTCGGTTAAAGCACCAATAATCCCATTATGTCCTGCATACATCTCACCGATTTGTTGTGGATATTTCCGTGCTGTTTCAATTACCCCACAGGCTGAAGCGTTAATTACTGCAGTTACACCTCCAGATTGAGCATAAAATGCGTTTTTTATCATTTATAAATCCTCCAAGCTACTGTATAAAGTAATTGACACTCTTTGTCTTCCAAGATAGCGTAGCAATAGTTTTGAAAAATTTCTAATAATTTACATAATCAATATAATTTATTTGCATTAATTGAGGTGAGCCCATAATGAGAATAGTATTACTAGGCGCCCCCGGTTCAGGAAAAGGAACTCAAGGAAAATTATTATCTGAAAAATACAATATTCCTCAAATTTCTACTGGGGATTTATTGCGGGCTGCAGTAGCTGCTAATAGTCCTTTAGGACAACAGGCTAAAGCAGCGATAAACGCTGGGGCATTAGTTTCTGATGAATTAGTAACACAAATTGTTGCTGAGCGACTTACTCAAGCTGATGCAAGAAGGGGTTATATTCTTGATGGATTTCCTAGAAACTTACCACAAGCCTATGCTTTAGATGATATTTTAAAAGAGTGGCAAGAACCATTACAAGCAGTTATTTTGCTTCATGTAGATTTGGAAATGCTGACAAAACGCCTTACTGGCAGGCGTACCTGCAAAGGCTGCGGGATGATTTATAATATCTACTATTCTCCGCCTAAACAAGAATCACACTGTGATAAGTGCCATTGCGATGAGTTGATTCAAAGAGCAGACGACAATGAAGAAACGATTAGTAATCGTTTAGAAGTATATAAAGTTGAAACAACTACGTTAATTAATTATTACACAGTACAAGATAAATTACATGAAATTGATGGAGATCAGGAAATAGAACAAATTACTCAGCAAATTATTAATATTTTAGAGACTATATAGGGTATATAAGGTGGCAAACATCTTAGGTGTTGGCAATGCTACTTTAGATATTATTCATGGCGTAGTTTCTTATCCAGAGGAAGATAATGAAGTAAGAGCCGCTTCCAAAGTATGCTGTAGTGGTGGAAATTGTCTAAATACTTTAACTGTATTAAAGCAGCTTGGGCATGATTGTACCTTTATTGGAACTTTAGCTAATGATATGGATGGTACCTGTCTTCAGCAAGAAATAAAAATACAGGGAATCAATATTAATCACTGTCCTATAATATCGGGTAAAACTCCCACTTCTTACATTCTTCTAAGCAAAGATACGGGTGCTCGTACCATTGTTCATTATCGAGATTTACCAGAATTAAGTTTTGAAGATTTTAATCATATAGACCTCTCGCAGTTTGATTGGCTCCATTTTGAAGGACGTAATTTACCAGAAATATCTAAGATGCTCTCCTTTACTAGAACAGAATTTCCAACGCTTCCTTGTTCTATAGAGATTGAAAAGCCAAGAGAAAATATAGAATCTTTATTTTCTCAAGCAGATGTATTATTTTTTTCTCAGCACTACTTAACTTATTTAGGTTGTGCTCATCCAGAAGATTTTCTAAATACACTACAAGGGAAATTTCCCCATAGACAAATAGATAAAATTTGTCCTTGGGGTGATCAAGGGACTTATGGTATGTTTTCTAGTGGGGAGCTTTTTCATGAACCTGCATACGTTCCAAGACAAATAATCGATACCTTAGGGGCAGGAGATACATTTAATGCGGGCTATATTCACGCTTGTTTGAATAAATATTCTTTTCCTAAGCGGCTTCATTTTGCTTGTCGAATCGCTGGTGAAAAATGCGGGCAAAAAGGGTTACATAGCTTAACTAATATAATTTAAGACTTTATTTTATGCGTACTTTTAATGATGATAATGGAGTAGCTTGGCAAGCAGCCCTTCTTGAAGCTTCCTATGGAAATATTATGCTGGTTTTTAGTCCCTTGAAGGGAGAAGAGCATAGAAAAAAATTTATGGATACGCCAAACTTAGCGAAAGCAGATCAAGAATTTTTAAGCTTTAGTGAAGAGGAGCTGCGCACTATGCTAAGAGAATCTACACTATGGGATCCAGCAGCTGGATTAGAGTAGTTATCTTTTAACTTCGATATTCTGCATTAATTTTGACATAATCATAGGAAAAATCGCAGGTCCAAATTTGGCTGCTCATTTTACCTCGACCTAAAACAACTTTAATAGTAATCTCCTCAGCTTTCATTACCTTTTGACCTTTTTCCTCAGAATATTCTGGATCAATAATCCCTTGACCAATGACACAAAGATCATTTAAATAAAATGAAACTTTATTTACATCTAAATTTGGAATATCACTACGACCTATAGCGGCAAGAATCCTTCCCCAGTTAGGATCACTAGCAAAAAATGCAGTTTTCACTAAAGGAGAATGGGCAATGGTGTAAGCTACCTGAGTGCACTCTTGAGTAGTTGCTCCCTCTACTACTTCGATAATAATAAATTTAGTTGCCCCTTCACCATCTCGCACAATAGCTTGTGCTAAATATTGACAAACTTGTGTGAGCGTTTGCCGAAAAATTATAAAATCTTGACTATCTATCGATTTAATAACGGCAGGCTTCTTTCCAGTAGCAAGAAGTACACAAGCATCATTAGTGGAGGTATCTCCATCTACTGTAATCCGATTAAAACTTTCTTCCACAGCTTGATTGAGACAAGTTTGTAGCAAAGATTTTGGAATCTTTACATCGGTAGCAAGAAATGCAAGCATGGTAGCCATATCTGGGCGAATCATACCTGACCCTTTAGCGATTCCAGTAATAGTTACTGTATGACCCTGAAGTGTACATTGAGCTGAAACCCCTTTAGGTACTGTATCAGTCGTCATAATCCCTCGAGCAGCTACTTCCCATCCAGCAGGCGAAAGATTATTCCATAACTTTGGTATTCCTGCTTGTATTACTGCAACGGGTAATGGTATACCAATGACTCCTGTGGAGAAAGGTAACACCTGAGTTATTTCTGTATGATCCAACTGAGCTAAGGTAGTACAACAAGTTTTTGTATCTACTAATCCTTGAGTACCAGTACCTGCATTAGCATTCCCAGAATTAATAAGTAGCAGATGAGGGGAAGTTTGCGCTAAGTGAGTACGTGCAAGAGTAACAGGAGCCGCACAAAAGGCATTGCGTGTAAATACGGCTGCACAGCTACTTTCCTTTGATGCCTTAATAACTACTAGATCAAGCCGATTTTGGTATCTAATCCCTGAAGCAATTGCTCCAAGTTCAATACCTTTAATAGGGATCAGTTTTGATAATTGAGAAAGACCAACAGCCATTAAAGCACTCCTTCAATACCCCAAAGATAGTCACTAACTATGCATGGATATTATCTGAAGAGGAAAATATATTTAAATCTACTAGACTTCTTATTATGCCTATAAGTGCTACTCCTTTAATAATCAAGGTAGGGGCAGAAAAAAGAGCAATATAGAGGAGAATAAGCCACCAGCCGGATAATTTTTTTGAAGCTAAAATAGCATATAAAGCAGCAACACCCTGAAAGAAGTACAACATAATTGCTACCATAAGCAGATCTACCCATACACTTCCAGGCCCTGGTAAAATTTCTACTGTAATCAAAATTCCTAAAATAACGATCAACCCTGTAAGAATTCTAGGTAATTTTAGACTTGAAAGTTCAGTACGGAAAGTTGTTGCTTGGTTTAAAAATGACTGCCATTTCCTAGCCAATAATACAGTACATATTAAGCTGGCTTCAAAAAACATAGCTACAAATCCATCCATAAGTTCTAAAGCTCCTTCATTAACAAATCCTTGTACAGTAGCACCAGGTACTAAGGAAATATGTTGTTCTAGCCATTTCTTCCACCAAAGAGACATATTATCAGCTACTGAATGAGTACCTACTACAAAAAGTACTATAAAAAACCCTACGATTAAAAACGTAACGGTAAGAGATCGGCTAGCACGTAATATAAGCATAGAGACAAAATTAGGTAACCATAGTGTAAGTAAAAGAGGCAAAACCACATCTACCTTATGGGGGCCTAATATGTTAATACTAGAAAAAGCCATAAATAAAGCAATTGCTGCAGCCCCAATACCTACAATCAGCGCTTCTCTAGTTTTTTTTTCTAGGACAACTAACCCAATAATTGCACCGTGGAGATAAGCAAATAAAGGAAAGAAAAAGGAAAGAGCACCTGCGAGCCCGCCTATAATAATAGCAAGACTGTTATATTGAATAAGCAGAAAAGTTGCTTCTCTAAGATCAGTGCTAATTTTACTCATGGTTAGTCACCTCTAAAGATAAGGAGCGTATACAAAATTATAGTATTTTACTATGGTAGATAGCTTAATTTAACTTTCCATGGCAGTGCTTAAATTTTTTTCCAGATCCACAAGGGCAAATCTCGTTACGCCCTACTTTCCGTCCTTCTCTTATATAGGGAGTTTTATTAGTTTCATGAGCATCATCTAGATTTTTAGAATCAATTTGCGGTTGTTCTGACTCTATCATCGCATTTGCTGATTCATGCTGATACTGCATGGTAGCCTGGTTACGGCGTTGGTGTTCAACCGCTTCTACATCTGCTTCTGTCTGTATTTGTACTTTAGCTAATAAAGTGACTACATCATGTTTGATATGTCCTAGCATTCCCTGAAATAATTCGAAGGCCTCTCGTTTAAACTCTTGTTTTGGATTTTGTTGTGCATAGCCCCGTAAATGAATCCCTTGGCGAAGATGATCCATCGTAGCTAAATGCTCTTTCCACTGGTAATCTAATACCTGAAGCATGGCTGCTTTTTCAAAGTGGCGCATGATCTCTGCACCCACTGATTCTTCTTTAGCTTTGTAGGCTACATCTACAGCTTCAATAATATGCTCCCGAAGTGTTTCTTCATGTAAAGATTCATCTGCATGTAACCATTCGGTAAGATTAAGATGAAGATTAAACTCGCTGGCAAGTTCTTCCTGTAATCCATGAACATCCCACTGCTCATCAAGACTGCCAGGAGGGATATGCTGGCTTATAGCGGTATCAATTACATCATGGCGAATATCTGTTATGGTTTCAGAAATATCGCTAGCTCTCATCAGATCATTGCGCTGCTCATAAATTACTTTACGCTGATCATTGGCTACGTCATCAAATTCTAAGAGCTGTTTACGAATATCAAAGTTATGTCCTTCCACTTTACGTTGGGCATTTTCAATCGCTTTTGTTACCCATGGATGCTCAATAGCTTCTCCTTTTTCCATACCTAGTTTATTCATCAAACCTGAAATTTTATCTGATGCAAAAATACGCATAAGACTATCTTCCAAAGATAAATAAAACCGACTTGAACCCGGATCTCCTTGCCGACCTGATCGTCCTCTAAGTTGGTTATCAATTCTTCTAGATTCATGGCGCTCGGTACCAATAATGTGTAACCCACCGTTTGCCTTTACTTGTGCTTGTCGCTCCTGCCAGGCTTGTTTTACTTGTGTTTTTTGTTCTTCACTCGCATCTTCACCTAAAGTAGCCAAGTCTGTTTCTAAACTACCCCCAAGAACAATATCGGTACCCCGACCTGCCATATTAGTAGCGATCGTAACCGTGCCTGCTTTTCCTGCTTGAGCAATAATGTGGGCTTCTTTTTCATGGAATTTGGCATTGAGTACTTGATGTTGAATGTTCTCTTTAGTGAGTAACTTTGAAAGTAACTCTGAGGTTTCAATTGATGCAGTTCCTACTAATACAGGTTGATTACGATGGCAACACTCTTTAACATCTTCAGCAATCGCTTGAAATTTCTCTTGAGCAGTTAAGTAAACTTTATCTCCATGATCTTTGCGAATCATAGGTAAGTGGGTAGGGATAACTACAACCTCTAGATCATAAATCTGCTGAAATTCATAGGCTTCTGTATCGGCAGTACCAGTCATTCCAGAAAGCTTTTCATAGAGACGGAAATAGTTTTGGAAAGTAATGGAAGCAAGAGTTTGGTTTTCGCTTTGAATTGAAACCCCTTCTTTTGCTTCTACTGCTTGATGCAATCCCTCTGACCAGCGTCTACCCGGCATCGTTCGCCCAGTAAATTCATCTACAATAATTACTTGATCATCTTTGACGATATAGTCTACATCTTTATGGAAAAGCACATGAGCGCATAAAGCAGAACTAATATGATGCATCAAACTAATATTAGCAGCATCATAAAGATTCTCCCCCTCTTGCATTAAACCAAGCTGGTGGATAATCTGCTCTACTTTTTCATGACCTGCATCCGTTAAATAGACTTGGCGTGCTTTTTCATCTACTGTGTAATCTCCAGGACCTTCTTCCTCTTCTTGCTTATTTAATTGGGGAATAACTTTGTTAATTCGCTGGTATAGTTCTGAGCTTTGCTGTGCAGCTCCAGAAATAATTAGGGGAGTACGTGCCTCATCAATAAGAATTGAGTCTACCTCGTCTACAATAGCATAGTGTAATTCTCGTTGAACTTTTTCTTCTAAGCTAAAAGCCATATTATCTCTAAGATAATCAAAGCCAAATTCATTATTAGTACCATAGGTAATATCCGCATTATAGGCTGCTTTTCGCTCTGCAGGTTCCATATTAGAGAGGATTACTCCAGTAGATAGACCTAAAAACTGATATAAAGATCCCATCCATTTAGAATCTCTTTGTGCAAGATAGTCATTAACGGTTACTACATGGACTCCTTTTCCCGGCAGAGCGTTAAGATAGGCTGCAAGAGTGGCAACTAATGTTTTACCCTCCCCTGTACGCATTTCAGCGATTTTGCCATCATTGAGCACCATAGCTCCTATAAGCTGTGCATCAAAGTGGCGCATTCCTAATACCCGTTTGCCTGATTCTCGTACTACTGCAAATACTTCTGGTACTAAATTATCTAGATCCTCACCTTGGGCTAGGCGATTTCGAAATTCCTTAGTTTTTTCTTGTAATTGTTCATCACTTAAATTTGATATGCTCGGTTCAAATGTATTAACTTGATCGACTATTTTATTCAGATTCCGTAATAAACGATCATTGCGGCTACCAAATACTTTATTGAGGAATTTAATTACCATAAGACTACTAGGATTTGATTTTTAATATTAAAAATAGGTTAGGTTTAATATAATGTTGGTACTTTGAAAAAAATTATAGCAGATGCCTCTATGCAAACGACTCTAAGTCCCCAGCCTATAAATAAGCTGATTCACTGTGCTCAAGGAAATCTCCAATATATATTTAACCGCTCCAAGTTTTTACAAGAACTCTCATTAAGAGTAAATCAATCTTTACCTAAAGAGATAGGATCTTACTGTACAGTTGGAAATATTCGTGGTAGTTTCCTTATTTTATATACTGATTCTGATTCTCGGGCTAGTCTATTACGCTATTATGTACCTACTATCATAAGAGATATTCAGCAATATCTAAAAACTACAATCTCATATAAAATAAAGATCAGAATACAACCACTACTTTTTGATTCAGATTAATTCATACTATGGCTAAAGGAGAGGAAAATAAAAAAGGAGTTGATTTAGCTTTTTTTTCAAATGTAACAATTTCCCAAGCTGTTTTATCTGCTATAAGTTGGCAAAGTAGTTTATTGTTCAAAGTATGACCAGATTTATACCCTTTAAAAGCACCAATAAGTGTATAACCTAATAAATAGAGATCGCCAATCGCATCTAAGACTTTATGACGTGCAAATTCATCTTTGTACCGTAACCCATCCTCATTAATTACTTGATAGTCATCTACTACCACTACATTTTTTAGGTTAGCACCTAGTGCTAAATTTAGCTCCCTTAATCGATTCACATCCTTCATAAACCCAAAAGTTCGCGCTCGGCTTATATCCTTTGTGAAAGAGGTAGAAGAAAAATCAATCTCGACTCCTTTGGGGCAGTCCTTGAAAGCAGGATGATCAAAATCAATAACAAATGAAACTTTAAACCCATTAAATGGATCGAATCTTGCCCATCGATCCTCTTCTTCTATGAGAAGGGATTTTTTAATGCGAATATAGCGTTTAGGAGCTTCTTGAGTAATAATACCCGCCGATTGAATTAAAAAAACAAAAGGACCTGCACTACCATCCATGATAGGTACTTCTGAACTATTTAGATCTACATAAGCATTATCAATACCCATACCAGAAAAAGCGGATAATAAATGTTCTACTGTTGCGATTTTTATATCACCACTTATAAGAGTGGAAGAAAGAATAGTATCCCCTACGTTCCCTACATATGCTTTTATTTCTACTAGAGGATCAAGATCAACTCGGCGAAATACAATACCAGTATCTATTGGTGCAGGGTGTAAAGCAAGACAGACAGATTCTCCTGTATGTAATCCAATACCTGTTGCTTGTATTGAATTTTTAAGAGTACATTGTTTTATCATTAAAAAAAGAATTAGTATATAATAGGTGCAGAAGGGCGTAATTTTTTATACTTAATCTGCTTGGCGACGTAGAAATGCAGGCACATCTAAATAATCCATACTATTTTCATTTCCTTCCATAGATTTCTTATTGTATTGCGATGAGTGATGGCGAATTACAGTAGGTCGATCTAATTGAGCATAATCAATAGGATCATCAATATTGGATGAATCAAAATGAGCAGATGGTTTTCTTTCAGATTGTCCTAACCCAGTAGCAACTACAGTAACTCTCAGTTCATCTTCTAAGCTTGGATCAATAACTGTACCTACGACCACAGTGGCGTTATCAGCTGCATAGTCTTTAACCGTATGTCCTACTTCTTCAAACTCACCAATAGACATATTGGCACCACCCGTGATATTTACTAATACGCCACGGGCACCTTTTAAACTAATGTCCTCTAGAAGAGGGCTTGCCACTGCAGCTTCAGCTGCTAATCTTGCTCTCTCTTCACCTCTAGCACTTCCAGATCCCATCATAGCCATACCCATTTCTGACATTACAGTGCGTACATCAGCAAAATCCACATTAATCAACCCGGGGCGAGTAATTAATTCTGCTATGCCTTGAACCGCACCAAGAAGTACATCATTAGCCGCTTTAAATGCATTAAGCAAACTAATACTTTTACCTAATACAGGCATCAATTTTTCATTAGGTATCGTAATGACAGAATCTACATACTGTGTAAGCTCTTGAATACCTTTCTCTGCGATGGCTGCTCGTTTACGTCCTTCAAAAGCAAAGGGGCGAGTTACTACCGCAACGGTAAGGACACCTAGCTCTTTTGTTACTTGGGCAACAACAGGTGTTCCTCCAGTTCCAGTTCCTCCGCCCATTCCAGCAGTAATAAAAACCATATCAGCACCATTAATGACTTCCATAATTCGCTCTCGATCTTCAAGTGCTGCTTGGCGGCCTATTTCTGGATCTGCTCCTGCTCCCAATCCTTTCGTAATGTTATTGCCAAGCTGGAGTATAGTTTGTGCGCTACTGTCTTTTAGTGCTTGAGCGTCGGTATTAGCAACAATAAAATCCACTCCTTCTATTTTGGCATCTACCATATGGCGAATAGCATTACCACCACCCCCTCCAACCCCGATCACCTTAATTACAGCACTTTGGGTATAAGAATCCATTAACTCAAACATATGTAGTGCTCTCCTATTATCAGGATTTTAGTTTTGTAAATTATTAAAAATTTCCTTGAAACCAAACTCTCATTTTTTCCCATATCCCCGTTACGCTTCTTAGGGAACGATTTTCTAAACTAGGAATATGACGATGATTTTGACCAAAAAGAAGTAATCCAATGCCTGTAGCATGAGCAGGATTTTGTACAATATCTGTTAGTCCTGTCATATAACCAGGGACACCAAGCCTTACAGGAAAATTAAAAATTAATTCTGCTAAATCAATAGCTCCTTCCATTTTTGCACTTCCTCCCGTGAGGACAATCCCAGCGCCTAATAACTCTTCATAGCCGCTGCGCTGTAATTCCTGCAAAATAAGTTTAAGTAATTCCTCATAACGAGGCTCTACGACACTAGCCAAAATTTGCTGAGATAGCCTGCGTGGTGGTCGATCTCCTACGCTTAGTACTACTATATTTTCCTCTGTAGAGGCTAATTGGGTCAATGCACAAGCATGCTTTATCTTTATATCTTCAGCATATTGAGTAGGTGTACGTAGAGCTACAGCAATATCATTAGTAATTTGATCACCTCCGATAGGAATCACTGCTGTATAGTGGATAGCACCATTAATAAAAATGGCAATATCAGTAGTTCCACCACCGACATCTACTAAACATACACCAAGCTCTTTCTCGTCATGAGTAAGTACTGAATAACTAGAAGCAAACTGCTGCAATACTATATCATCAGCATCTAGACCGCAGCGGCGAATACATTTAATAATATTTTGTGCTGCACTTAAAGCACCGAAAACTAAATGTACTTTAGATTCTAGGCGTACTCCAGACATACCTATAGGATCTCTAATTCCTTCTTGATTATCAATCGTAAATTCTTGAGGAAGTACATGAAGTACTTTTTGATCTGCAGGAATAGCTATAGCTCGAGCAGAATCAATAACACGAGCAACATCTTCTGGACTAACTTCTTTATCACGGATAGCAACTATTCCATGAGAATTCAAGCTACGAATATGATTGCCAGAGATCCCTGTAAAAACGGAGTGGATACGGCAGCCAGCCGTTTGCTCTGCTTGTTCTACCGCTCTTTGAATAGATTGGACTGTAGAATCAATGTTAACAACTACTCCTTTTTTTAACCCATGGGATGGGTGTACCCCAACACCTACTATTTCTAGCTCTCCTTCAGGATGAGCTTCTGCAACAATAGCGGCTACCTTTGAAGTGCCTACATCTAAGCCAACAATTAGATTCTTATCACCATACCTAGACATCTAATACTGCCTCACGAGCCCAGCTAGGTATTTCATTATTATGCCAAATTACTGAAAACCCATTAGCGTAACGCATATCTACTCTTTGTATATCTTCTTGATGTTGTCGTAATAGTAGAAGATAAATTTGGTGGAATTTGATCAGACGTTGCTGATTATATGCTTTGCCAAGTACAAGTTCTATTCCATTATTAAAAATGATGTAGCAATCCTGCCGATCTCCGATGGAGAATTCAATAATTCTCAATCCTAATCCTTGTAATTGTTGTTGCGTTGTTTTAAATCGATTAACTACTCGTTGTTCGCTACCAGTATTACCAATAATTTTTGGCAGATTTTGTGGGAAACTCTCTAAGGGAGGAGAAAATCGTATTCCATCTATACTAACTAAAGATTTGTCTCCCCAGCGAGCTAGAGGAATTTGCTCTTTTACCTGTATCTTTAGCTGATCTGGCCAAACTCTACGCACTTTTATTTGTGCTATCCAAGGTAGTTTTCTGGTAGCTGCTTGTACTGATTTTAAGTCTATGCCGAAAAACCCCTTTGCAACATCACTGGCAATGGCATTATTAATATCTTGTTTATTAAGATGCTTAAATTCCCCTTCTATACTCACCTCTTGTAGTGGGAGTCTTTTAGGATCCAAAAACCACTTAGTTCCTAAAATAATTAATCCAGCTAAAGATAATAAAAATAACCCCTGTCCTATTATTTGCAACAATATAGGCCGTAATGATGGTTTTGGGCGGCTTGCTCCACGAATTTTTTTATTTTTTAGCATAACTTGTAATATTTCAATAGTTTTTCTCGCTACTTTCTAATATTTTTAAAACGAGATTATTAAAGCTAATACCAGCTGCTCTTGCTGCCATAGGAATAAGGCTATGATTAGTCATACCGGGTACTGTATTCACTTCTAATAGATATGGATTACCCTCCTTATCACATTTAAAGTCTACTCTTCCCCACCCGCTTGCACCAAGTGTATCAAAAGCTTGTAGTGCAATATCTTGCAACAATCTTTCCGATTTACGTGAAAGACCACAAGGACAGAGATAGCGGGTAGTATTTGCAAGATACTTAGCTTCAAAATCATAGAATTTATGGGGGGTTTCTAGCCTAATTATAGGTAAGGGCTGTCCTAGAAGGATGCTTGCAGTATATTCTACCCCTGAGAGCCACTGTTCTGCTAGTATTAGATTATCAAAAACTTTTGCTTTGCTATAAGCAATCTCAAAATCCTCAATACTATCTACTCTAAAAATACCAACACTCGATCCTTGTCTTGCTGGTTTTACGATAAGAGGTAGGCTTAATTGCTGAGCTACTAGAGGAAAATTAGTGGTTTCATCAAGCAGTAAAAAATCTGCAGTAGGTAACTGTAATCCTCGCCAAAGCTGTTTACTCTTTAGTTTATCCATTGCTAGAGCAGAACCTAATACACCACTACCAGTATAAGGAATTTCTGCAAGATCTAGCGCTCCTTGGATGATCCCATCCTCTCCACCTCTTCCATGAATTGCGATAAATGCACGTTGAAATTGCTCTATTTGTAATTGATCTATCGTGTACTTATTAACATCTATACTATAGGCATCTATTCTTTCATCTATTAATGCTTGTAGCACAGCTTGCCCACTCTCTAGAGAGATATCCCGCTCTGAAGAATTTCCTCCCATAAGTACAGCTACCTTACCCCAATCTTGCTTTTTAGTAATCAATTTCATATAGATGATCCTATAATATGTACTTCTGGGGTTAAAGTAATACCTTGCTTTCGACTCACTACATTTATGATAAGCTGTATTAAGTATTCTATATGAGCTGCTGTTGCCCCTCCTTTATTAATAATAAAATTTCCATGTTTTTCAGAAATTTGAGCATTGCCCATAGAAGTACCTTTAAGTTGGCTTAGCTCAATGAGTTGACCTGCTTTTCTGTTTATAGGATTACGGAATACTGAACCGGCACTAGGATAGTGCACAGGTTGTGTTTGATTGCGTTGTCTTAGCAAAGTACTAATACGCTGCTTCCCACTATTTCCTAGAACAAATTTTAGTTTTACTGCTAAGAACCACTCTTTTTTTGGCTTATAAACAGTACGATAACTAATCTTATAGTCTTTAGGAGAACGTTGGTGAATAATTCCTCCTATGGTTACCGTTTCTACACTTGTGACCAATTCCCATATTTCATACCCAAAAGCACCTGCATTCATTGTAAGAGCCCCTCCAATAGTGCCTGGGATTCCTGCGAGAAATTCAGCACCACATAGACCTTCTTTCATACAAAACTTGGCTAATTTAGCACAAGTTACACCAGACTCAACCCATATTTCAGTATCATTTAGTCGTCTTATATTGTTTAAAGTACCTACAGTAGTAACTACAGTACTGGGTAACCCGCAGTCTCGTACCAGTACATTGCTTCCTAAACCAAGCCAGAATAAAGGCTCTTCTTTAGGTAAAATTTTAAGAAATGCCAGTAGATCTTCTCTATCTTTTGGTTTATATAGATATTTTGCAGGTCCACCTACTCGCCAAGAAGTATATCTGGCCATTGGAACGTGTTGTTCTAATTTTCCTCGGAGAAAAGAGATATCTAAAATACTAGATGTCAATTGATTTCTATTTTTAAAGAAATGGCTAATTGTTTAGCTAGGGCTGCAATATCGCCTGCACCTAAAGTAAGTAGAATATCCTCTTGCTGAAGGATATTTATTAAAAATTCTGCTGTTAGATTATTTTTTTTTATAAACAATGGTCTTATTCCGCTATACTTTTCTAATTCCTCTTGTAAAGTAAGACTATCTATTCCTGGAATAGGCGCTTCTCCTGCACTATATATTTCTAACAAGATAAGTAGATCTATGCGAGATAGTATATGGATAAATTCTTGAAATAAATCTCGAGTTCTGGTATAGCGGTGCGGCTGAAAAACAACAACTAATCGACGATTAGGCCAACCAGATCTAATTGCCTCTATAGTTGAGGCAATTTCTTGAGGATGATGTCCATAATCATCTATTAATAAAATAGATCCAACTAATGTATTAATTTCTCCATAAGATTGGGATCGCCGCTCAATTCCAGAAAATACTTTTAATCCGCTTTGAATGATTGTTTCTTTTATCCCTGCTTCATAGGCTACAATCGTTGCTGCTAGTGCATTTAATCCATTATGGATTCCAGGGAGATTTAAAGATAATTCTAACCAATGGTTCTGGTCTGGTTTGTCTACTAAAAATTTAATATGACCCTGTTTTTGCTGTAGGGTATGAAGACGATAATCTGCATCTTCAGAAATACCATAAGTAAGTATAGGTCGCTCAATGTCAGGAAGTAATAACCTTAAAGTAGGATCATCAATACAAAGAACAGCTAACCCATAAAAGGGGAGACGGTGCAAGAATGCCAAAAACGCTTTTTTAAGTACGTCAAAATCTCCCTTATAGGTATCCATATGATCTGCATCAATATTGGTGACTACTGCTAGAAGAGGCTGTAAATGCAAAAAAGAAGAATCACTTTCATCTGCTTCAGCGATCAAATATTCACCGTTTCCTAAACGGCTATTAGCTCCTATACTATTTACCTTTCCACCAATAATAAATGTAGGATCCAATTTAGCCTCGCCAAAAATACTTGCAATAAGGCTAGTGGTAGTCGTTTTACCATGGGTGCCAGCTACGGCTATTCCGTAACGAAAACGCATCAGCTCTGCAAGCATTTGTGCTCTTGGTACGATAGGAATGAGTTGTGCTCGAGCTGCGAGTAGTTCTGGGTTATCTTTATGAATTGCACTTGAAGTAACTACAACATCACACCCTTGAATATATTGAGCATGATGACCAATATTAATTTTTGCTCCTAAATTAACTAATCTCTCTATAAATTGGTTTTTATTTAAATCCGATCCTGAAATTTCATAGCCTAGATTAATAAGTACTTCAGCGATTCCTCCCATACCTACACCACCAATACCAATTAAGTGAATGCGCCTAATTCGACGCATCATCGGGGGAATAGGCAATATATGGGGATTAGTTACAAGCAATTTGCAGGCATTCCTCGGCTATTCTTTGTGCTGTATTACCTAAGTGTAGTTTGTGAGCAGCTGCTGCCATTGTATCTAACAGATCTCGATGCGTATTAAAATACCTAAGAGTCTCTGCAAGTTTTTGTGGAGTGAGTTCCTTTTCAGGTAATAATAGTGCTGCATCATGATTAGTTAAATATTGAGCGTTAGCCAGTTGATGATTATCAGTTGCAAAAGGGTAAGGTACTAGTAAAGAGGCGATACCCACTGCCATTAATTCTGCAATGGTAGATGCACCTGCACGACATAGCACTATATCAGCCCATATATAAGCATCCGATATTTCATCAATAAATGCCACTGCTTTAGCATCTACCCTAAATGCTTGATAGGCTGTAATGACTTCTTCTTCTCTATCTGCACCACACTGATGCCAAATCTTTGGAAATTCATTGAGTTCAAGATAAGATAATGTTTGAGGGAGTACTTTATTTAATATTTGAGCCCCTTGTGAGCCACCAAGCACAAGTAAGTGGATGGGGGCGTGCTTATCTCTTATCGTATTCTTTTTTATATAATTCACAGACTCAATTTCTGCCCTAACTGGATTACCTATCCATTTTCCATTTAAAGTTTTAGAAAACGTATTTGGGAATCCCTCTAATATTTGGTTAGATAGGTGAGCAAGAATACGATTGGTAGTGCCAGGAATTGCATTTTGTTCATGGGTAATTAGAGGTATTTTAAGTAACCAAGCACCTAATCCTCCTGGTCCTGAAACGAATCCCCCCCAGCCTAAAACTGCCGATGGTTTTTGCTTATGTAATATTTTTAAAGCCTGAAATAATGCAATAAGCAATTTTATAGGTGCAGTTAACCATGTAATTATACCTTTTCCCCTAAGCCCATTTACTGAAATCCACTCAATAGGATATCCAGCTTTTGGTATGAGTTTTGCCTCTAGTCCTCGATGAGTGCCAAGCCATATTACCTCTACTCGTTTTGATCGGAGTACGTTAGCCACCGCTAAAGCAGGAAATATATGACCACCTGTACCTCCTGCCATCATTAATATACGCATTATTATTTAGATCGAGATTGTCCCACTTTAGGAAAACGGGTTTCCATATCTACTCTTAGAACTAAGGAAATAGCTACACAAATGACGATACTACTACTACCTCCTGCACTCATTAAGGGCAGAGTTAATCCCTTAGTGGGCAATATCCCCATATTTACACCTAGGTTGACAAAAGCTTGTAGCCCAATCCAAATACCTAACCCATAAGCAAGATAGCTTCCAAAAAAATGCCCTCTTTGCTCTGCTGCCCAACCAATCATAAAAGTACGGTAAATGAGTACTGAAAATAAAATAATTACAGCTAAGCTACCTATTAATCCTAGCTCCTCTCCGATTACTGCATAGAGAAAATCAGTATGTGCTTCAGGTAAATAAAACAGTTTTTGCACACTATCCCCTAATCCTACCCCGAACCACGAGCCACGACCAAATGCAATCAGAGCTTGAGTGAGCTGATAACCACTATTTAAAGGATCATCCCAAGGGTTTAGAAAAGAAGTTAATCGAAGTACTCGATAAGGAGAGTGCCAAGCAATAGCTGCAAGCGATGATCCTCCTAAAATAACTAAAAAAAGGAAATACCGAAGAGGAGCTCCTCCTAAAAACAGCATTCCCATAATCGTAGCAAATAGAACTGCAATCGTACCAAAATCTGGTTCTAGTAAAAGTAATCCACTGATAATTGTAAACAATCCGATAGGAAATAAAAAACCTCGCATTGCTGTTCGTACAATATCTTTGCGACGTACTAGGTAACCAGCAAGATAAATAATCATAAATAATTTAACCAATTCTGAGGGTTGCAACCTAACAGCACCTACCCCTAACCATCTTCGGCTTCCATTAATTTCTAAGCCAATTTTTGGTATGAGTACTAATATTAATAATCCTGCACTAATAAATAAAAAAATAGGTGCGGCTTTTTCCCAAAAAACTAGCTTAACTTTTAAAGCACTAAAAGCAGTTATGAGGCCTAAAGATAAAAAAATGCCCTGTCGCCAGAAGTAGTAGGTAGGTATGCCAAAATTATTCTCAGCAATAGCGATAGAGGCTGAACCCACCATTACCCATCCAAATCCTAGTAGTGCAAGAGCAGATCCTAATAGATAAGGATCAAGAGATAATTGCTGCTGGCTAGGAGATGGATTCATGGTTGAATAGCTTGAATTGCCTGTATAAATGCCTCTCCTCTAGCTTCAAATCCTGAAAACATGTCAAAGCTGGCACAAGCAGGAGATAAGAGAACGCAATCCTCAGAAGAGGCTAAGTCATATGCAGTGTTTACTGCCTCAGTCATGTTGCTTACTTGATAAATGGGGGTACTGTCAGTAAGATCTGTTGCTAGTTGGTAAGCGTCTCTTCCCATGAGAATAAGTGCTTTTGCTCGAGCTGCCAATGGTTTATATAAGGGACGAAAATCAGCCCCTTTACCTATACCTCCTGCAATGAGGATAATCTTTCCATGACAAGGTAATCCCTCTAGTGCTGCTAAGGTAGCACCCACATTGGTTCCTTTAGAATCATTAAACCAATCTACTCTATTAATACAAGCAACTTTTTGACATCGATGAGATAATCCTTGAAATTCTTGTAATGCAGTTATCATTGCAGATTGAGGTAGGCCAACAGATTCCCCAAGTGCTAATGCAGCCAATGCATTTGCCCAATTATGCCTCCCTTTTATAGAGAGTTGTTCTACGGGGAGTATTAATTTATTTCCTTTAGCAAACCATATTTGGTTGTTTTGTTCTTGTATCCCATACTCACTAAATCTAGGGTGATTTAAAGTAAACTGAATACAATGACTATGTGAATAACTAAAGGAAGATAGATAAGGATCATCTTTATTTACTACGATTGTTTTAGCATTTTGGTAAATTCGTAACTTAGCCTCAATATAGGATTCTATATTAGAATATCGATCCATATGATCAGGGCTAATATTTAATATACAAGAAGATTCTGGTTTTAAGGTATGAGTAGTTTCTAGCTGAAAACTAGAAAGCTCTAAAACATAAAAATCTGGCGTAGACCCTTCTAATAAAGTAAGAGCAGGCACTCCTAAATTTCCACCAGTAAGTACTTGCTTATTTGCATTACGTACCATAGCATCTACTAATAAAGTTACTGTGCTTTTTCCATTAGATCCCGTAATCGCTATAATTGGCGCCTTAGCATAGTGAGCAAATAGCTCAATATCCCCTAAGATAGGGATTCCTATTTTTTGAGCTTCTAGAATAGATGAATCATGAATAGAAACTCCGGGGCTAACAATCAAGCGATCTGCAGTAGATATGATACTTGGGTTAAATGAACCTAAATAGATAGGTATCTTAGGGAATTGCTTTTTAAATTGAGCATACTCAGGCGGATTTTCTCGACTATCTATAACGGTGAATTGGCAATTTTGCTGAGATAAAAATTGGGCGCAGGATAATCCTGTTTTACCTAGACCTATAATGACAGTGATAGGATTAATTTTATAATTCCTCTCTCGGTAACATTATCAAAATAGGATAACTTTATTAAAGATTCTAGCGAATTTTTAGACTAGATAACCCAATAAGAACTAAAATAACAGTAATAATCCAAAAACGAACAATTACTCTAGGTTCTGGCCAACCCTTTATCTCGAAATGGTGGTGTAGTGGTGCCATTTGAAAGATTCGTTTTCCAGTTAATTTATAGGATGCTACTTGTAAAATTACAGAAATAGTCTCAATCACAAAAACACCGCCCATAGTAGCAAGGACTAATTCTTGTCGTACTAACACAGCAAGTACCCCTAAAGCTGCCCCAAGTGCAAGAGCTCCCATATCCCCCATAAATACTTGGGCAGGATAAGTATTGAACCATAAAAACCCTAATCCAGCCCCTACCAAAGATCCGCAGAATACAACTAACTCTCCTACACCAGGGATGTAAGGAACACCTAAATAGTGGGAAAACCCAGCATGACCTGTGACATAAGCAAAAATTCCTAAAGCACCGCCTACTAATACGGTAGGTAGGATAGCTAATCCATCTAAGCCATCGGTCAAATTTACTGCATTACTACTACCTACAATTACAAAATAAACAAGTAAAATATAGTAGCTCCCTAAATTAATTGCTATATTTTTAAAAAAAGGAACAATAAGTACTGTTTCTGCAGGTACAGCCGTAGTAAAGTACAAAAATAGTGCAGCACCTAAAGCAATAATAGATTGCCCGAGATATTTGTGCTTTGCTGAAAGACCTTTAGAGCTTTTATAGACAAGTTTTTTATAATCATCTATACATCCCAAGCTGCCGAACAATAACATAACTGCTAAGATGACCCAAATATATCGATTAGTTAAATCTGACCAGAGTAAAGTTGTTATTGTGATAGCAAGTAATATCAGTCCTCCCCCCATAGTAGGAGTCCCTGTTTTATTAAGATGAGTTTTAGGCCCATCTATCCGTATAGGCTGACTTACTAGCATACTTAATCGACGAATTACGATTGGACCTATGGCTAAAGAAATAATTAGTGCGGTTAATACACTTAAAATGGCTCTCAAAGTAAGATATTGAAATACATTAAACCCTCTATTGAGGGCAGCTAAATGATCAGCCAAATATAGCAACATAAATATAAATTGAATTAATTAAGTACATAGAGCAGTTACAATTTGCTCCATATTCATGAACCGGGATCCTTTAATTAGAATAGTTGTATTACGAGTTTTTATTTTTTGTAACTCTACAATAAGCGTTTGCTGATCAAAAAAATGCTTCCCACCGCATCCAAAGGACTTGGAAGCAGCAGCACTGAAATTACCTAGTGTATATAGTTGATTAATTCTAGCAGATCTAGCCTGCTGCCCTAAATCTTCATGAAGCTCAATTGATTTTTCTCCTAGCTCTGCAAAATCTCCAAGTACTAAAATACGATCTCCAGTAAATTGAGCTAAAACTTCTAAAGCAGCCTGAAAAGAACTAGGGTTACCATTATAAGTATCATCTAAGATTCTTGCCCCAGAGGAAGTATATTTAACCTGCAAACGACCAAAAGCAGGAGAAAACGTAATTAACCCTTCATAAATTTGATCTAACTTTAACCCTAGGGTAAAAGCAACAGCGCTTGCAGCTAAAGCATTCACTACATTATGTGTGCCAAGCAAGGGAAGAGGAATTCTTATAGTCCCTTTAGGAGTAAAAAGAGTAAATTCAGTACCCTCTGGATTTGAGGTTAGATCTGCAGCATAAATCATTGCAGATTGCCCTAAACCAAAACTAATGACTCTAAGTCCATTACGCATTGCTAATCGATGCCAGTAAAAAAAATAGGGATCGTCTCGATTTAGAACTCCAATACCTCCAGAGCTCACTCCTTGAAAAATTTCTCCTTTGGCTTGAGCAACTCCATTGAGATCCTTAAACCCTGAAAGATGAGCTGAGCCTGCATTAGTAATAAGCGCTATTTGAGGACAAACTAACTGACTAAGGTAATTAATTTCTCCAGAGTGATTAGCGCCCATTTCAATAACTGCAAAACGGTGGTTTGCGTTTAGTTGCAATAACGTTAAAGGGACACCAATTTGATTGTTTAAGTTTCCTTGAGTTGATAAGGATAAATTAGATTTACTCAAAATAGAGCTAACCATCTCCTTAGTGGTTGTTTTTCCGTTGCTTCCTGTAATTGCAACAATGGGAATCTTAAAATGTTTCCGCCAATAGCTCCCGATTTTCCCAAGGGCAAAGCATGTATTTACTACCTTTATTTGAGGAATATCAGATTCAATAAATTCTTCAACTAAAACTGCACTAGCACCTTTTTCTAAAGCTTGATAAATAAAATTATGACCGTTAAATTTCTCTCCTTGTAATGAAATAAAGAGTGTACCGGAAAGATCGTTTAATCGACTATCTGTACTAATTCCAGAAACAGTAATTTCCCCCCCCCCTCTTAACTGCCCTTGAACAGTTTGGGTGATTTCTGTAAGACTACCAATAAATCTCATCTTTATGATCTAATAAAATTATTTTTATGATCTTTTAATGCTTGCTGCGCACATTGTTTATCACTAAAGGGATGAAATTTAGTACCTATTTGTTGATATTCTTCATGCCCTTTTCCTGCAATAAGGATAATATCTTTTGATTTAGCCAGCTGTATTGTGCGAGAAATAGCCTCTGATCTAGGGCGATATTTATAGATTTTATCTGGATGTTTCATTCCAGACATAATATCTATTATGATCTGAACAGGATCTTCCTCCCTAGGATTATCATCAGTAAGTACAACAAAATCTGAAAATTGTTCAGCTACTTCGCCCATAAGGGAGCGTTTGCCAGAATCTCGATTACCGCCACAACCAAATATGCACCATAATTTTCCTTTAGGATCTAAATGCTCTTTTAAAGAATAAAGTACTTGACTCAGTGCATCTGGAGTATGAGCGTAATCTACAACGACTAATGGTCCAGCTGGATTCTCAAGTAATTCCATACGTCCAGGTACGGTTTTTATCTGAGAGAGTCGCTCTAAAGCTTCATCAAACGGAATATTATGGGCTAATAAACCACCTAAAGCTGCAAGTATATTATAAACATTAAATTTCCCAAGTAAGGGGCATTGCAGCAGGCTACTACCCCATTTCCCCTGTATTTCTAAGGATATTTCTGATTTATTATAGTGAATACATTTGGCTTGAAGTGAAGCATTATCACTTAAACCGTAGCTAATAACTTTAGTACTATTGGAAACTTTACTAATAAGATTACACCCAATTTTATCATCTATATTAATTACCGCATATTCTAATTCAGGCCAATGGAATAATTTAGACTTTGCTGCCTCATAATTTGCCATATTGTGATGGTAATCAAGATGATCTCTACTTAAATTAGTAAAAATAGCATTATTAAAGTTGATTCCATTTACCCTCCCTTGATCTAGAGCATGAGAAGAGACTTCTATTACTACATTAGAAACCCCTACATTACAGAAATCACTTAAATGCTTGTGAATAGATAATGAATCTGGAGTAGTGAGTTTACTAGGAGTAACTGATTCTAGCGTGCCTATACCAAGCGTGCCTATGATTCCGCAGGGGGTTTGTTCAGAGTGCAATGCTTGGACTAAAAAATGAGATACTGATGTCTTCCCATTGGTTCCAGTAATACCAGTGATTCGAATTTGCTTTGAAGGATAAAAGTAAAATTGATCAGCAATACATCCTATCTTCTTATGTAATTCAGGAATTGGAATACAAAGAATATTTAATGCTTGTAATTGGCTTTGAATTTCTAAAGAAATTGGAATAGCTGAATCAAAAATGATTGCCCTCACACCTTTATTGATTGTCTCTGGTATATAGTTATGTCCTAACTCTTTTTGTCCTAGACAAGCAAAAAATAAAGATCCAGAATTTACTTCTCGGCTATTCATACAAATATGGCTAATAATTGGATTATGATCTAGATTTATAGAGTTAGGTTCTAGCCATTCCCTTAATAAAGACATGAGTGAATGTTGATAATTTTGCTCCATAGCTTATTTTTTAATTGGATATATCTAATATATATGCCTTATTTTCCATAAGCTGTTTGTAGATTATCTGGGGCAATATTAAGTAATCGCATGGCATCAATCATTATTTGAGAGAAAATAGGAGCAGCAATAGTACCTCCATAATAACCCCCTTTTTTGGGATTATCGATCATAATAACTGCTGCTAAACGTGGATTGCTTACGGGGACAAGTCCAGCAAAAAGTGCAATATATTTATTTTTAGTATAGTGGCCTGCGTGAGTCTTTTTTACAGTACCTGTTTTTCCTGCTACCCGATAGCCAGGTACACGGGCTTGGGTACCTGTGCCACCATTTATAGTGACTCTTTCAAGCATGGTTAGTACAGCATGGGCTATTTCTTTAGTCCATATAAATTTTCCCTCAGTAGGTTGTTTTTGATAAAAAAAACTAGCCGGCCTCAATATTCCCCCTGCGCCAATCATGGCATAAGCACGAGCAAGTTGAAGTGCAGTTACTGATAAGCCATAGCCAAAAGATAGAGTAGCTCTTGCAATTTCACTTTTTTGAAAAGTATTTGGGTTAGGTAAATGCCCTTCTACTTCTCCTGGGAATCCACTGGCAGTAGACATGCCAAATTCTAATTGAGAAAAATTTTGAAAGAATTGTTGCGGATCAAGATCTAGTGCAACTTTACTGATTCCTACATTGCTTGATTTTTGTATAATAGTACCAATGTCAATTCGTCCATAATTGTGAACATCGTGGATTGTGTAACGACCTATTTGGAGATACCCGGGTGTAGTATCGAAGAAAGTATAGGGTGTTACTTTCCCTAGCATTAAAGCAATTCCCATAATAAATGGCTTAATGGTTGAGCCAGGCTCAAACAAATCAGTTATTGAGCGATTTCGGTATAATTGACCCTGCCGCTGTGTATAATCGTTTGGGTTGTAAGATGGCTGGCTTGTCATCGCTAGAATCTCACCTGTATGTACGTCTAAAATGACAATAGACCCGGCTTGAGCCTCATGGATCTGGATAGCATCTTTTAATTTTTGATAGGCTAAGTACTGTAGCTGTAAATCAATACTTAAGCGTAAATCTTCACCTGGCTGGGGTGTGCGTATATTTTCTATATCTCCTATGGTGCGACCTCGACTGTCTCGAATAATTCTTTTTTTCCCTGGAATTCCTTGTAGGACACTATTAAATCCTAGTTCTATACCTTCTTGTCCTATATCATCAACATTTGTAAACCCTACGACATGAGCAGCCAGAGGACCAGTAGGATAATAACGCTTATATTCTGATTGAAACCCTACGCCTAATATATCAAGTGCTTGAATGCGATTGGCTAATTCTGGTTCTGCCCACCGCTTTAAATAAGCAAACTCATGAGTTGCACCTTTTTGCACTTTATCTGCTATATAATTTCTTGAGACCCCTAGTGTATTTCCTAGCACAGCCCATTGCTCAGGAGTTTGGCTAAGTAGTTTAGGGTTAATCCATATGGAATCTACCGGTGTGCTTACTGCAAGCGGTTCTCCATGCCGATCAGTAATCATTCCCCGATGAACAGGTATAGTGACTACCCGTAAATGGCGAGTTTCTCCTTTTCCTCGCAAAAAATCGTAATCTAGTACTTGTAATTTAATTAGGCGAACAACTAGAGAAATAATTATTAAAGAAAAAATAAATCCTACAGCCTGTAAACGAGTAAAGTAAGGTTTATTTTTGTTTCTCTTCATCTTTCTTTATTTTCATTACTACTATTTGTGTTGAATCTGGAATAACCATCTCTAACTTCTCTCTAGCAATTTGTTCAATTCTTCCTTGTCTAACAAGAGTACTTTGTTCCAAGAGTAAACGCCCCCACTCATCATCGAGTTGATCTCTAGCTTTATATAATTTTTGCAATTCCATAAACTGTTTTCGATTTTGATGCTTGATATCAACTAGGGTTACTGCAGAAATTAAGATTAATACGCTTAAAACAGCAATAGCTGTAACTAGCCATCGATATATACTTATTATCACGGTGAGTGATGAGCCATTTTTTGAGCAACACGTAACTTTGCACTACGTGATCTAGGGTTGCGCGTAGTTTCATCTAAATTAGGTACTATGGGCTTTCCCAAAATTTGAAAAGTAGGAGATTGTTGTTGATTTTCTGTAATTGGTAAATAGGAAGGTAAGTATGTATTCCCATTTTGGGAATTTTTTTTAAAAAATTGTTTGACAATACGATCCTCTAAGGAGTGAAAGCTAATAATAGCTAAATGTCCTCTTACTGCTAATACGGATTTAACTTGCTCAAGGGCACTATAGAGTTCCTCTAGCTCTCTATTAATAAAGATTCGAATTGCCTGAAATGATCGGGTAGCTGGATGTTTTTTTTTCTCCCATCTTGGATTTGCTTGAGAAATAATTTGGGCAAGTTGTTGTGTATTTATTAATTTTTGTGTATTTCTAGCATTTGTAATAGCACGAGCAATTCTTTGTGCATAGCGTTCTTCCCCATATTTTTTAAGTACATCTGAGATTTCACTCTCCTCAGCTTGTGCCAGCCACTCTCCAGCACTTTGTCCATTTTCACAATCCATGCGCATGTCTAAAGGACCAGGGTGCAAAAAACTAAATCCTCGCCCTGGATTGTCTAGTTGAGGGGAAGAAACGCCAAGATCAAATAAGATTCCATGAACCTTATGGCTCCATCCCATACCCACAACTATTTTTTCAAGACTACTTATTGGAGCATGAATAATAGAAAATCGCTCATCTTGTTGCGCTAGTATTTGTCCTACAGCGATAGCTTCTGGATCTTTATCAATTGCAAGTAACTTTCCTTTAGGAGAGAGTTTAGCTAAAATAGCCCTACTATGACCGCCCCGACCAAAAGTTGCATCAATATAGATACCATTTTCTTGGATGTTTAATGCATGAATAGATTCAAATAGCAGAACAGGTTGATGTGTACTATTACCCTCCATAGGAAAGCATTTTACTTATTTTAGATAAAATCTTAATAGGTAATAAAAATTGAGATAGCCGATAAGCCGGGTTCTGTCGTGGACAGCCATTCATCTAGGATATATGTCACCATATACCTCAAGCAGCCTACCCAGGAACAATGCGGGTCACATTATCGCTCCTCTATTTGGCTTTGCTCCGAATGGGGTTTACCTTGCCGCAGTATGTTACCATCTGCGCGGTGTGCTCTTACCACACCTTTTCACCCTTACCTATTGGCGGTTTATTTTCTGTGGCACTTTCCGTAGGCTCACGCCTCCCAGGTATTACCTGGCATTCTACCCTATGGAGCCCGGACTTTCCTCATTATTTAAGTAAAAATAATGCGACTGTCTAGCTATCTCAAAACCCAATGTAATCTTGCAATCTATTTTCGCTATATAAATTCTAATTATTATTTAACTTTAGTGCTAGTTGGTAGAGATAATTTTTTTTTATTCCTGTAATTTCATTTCCCGTAGCTACTGCTTGTTTCAATGGCAGTACTTTCAATAAGGGTATTAATATATTCAGTGCCTTAGTTTCCATATCCTCTTGATCTTCTTCTGTTCCATGTACGAGAAGTACAAACTCTCCTCGGTTTAGTATTGAATCATTCTTTAATTGAATAAGTAATGAATTAAGCGTCCCTTCCCACACTGTTTCATAAAGTTTAGTAAGTTCTTTAGTTAAAATTACTTTTCTCTCAGAGCCAAATATCTTTACCATCGCTTCGAGGGTATCTAATAATCGGTGAGGTGCTTCATAAAAAATAAGCGTACGAGTCTCTCTGACTAATTGGTTTAGTCTAGTGTATCGTGCACTGGGTTTTGCAGATAGAAATCCTTCAAATACAAAACGATCGGAGGGGAGTCCAGCAACAGAAAGTGCAGCAATTAATGCACAAGGTCCTGGAATTGGAGTTATTGGTATCCCAGTAAGTCGTGCTTGTTGTACTAAGCGATAGCCTGGATCGCTAATTAATGGCGTACCAGCATCACTGATCAGGGCAATAGAGTCCCCATTTTGACAATGCGCAATTAAAATTTTTGATCGCTCTAGTTCATTATGATCGTGGAGTGAGATTATAGGTGTAGTAATATTAAAATGATTTAATAAGGTAGTACTGTGGCGGGTATCTTCAGTAGCAATTAACCTTACTTTCTGTAAGGTTTCTTGAGCACGGAAACTAAAATCTTTTAAATTTCCGATAGGCGTAGCTACTATGTATAGAGTACCTGTTTTATTAACTACTGCCATGGGTATTTATATTCATTTATTACTTCTACAGTAAAATAATTTGTTTGTGTTTATGACTGTTTTTCTCCAAACATTAATCTACTTTTTTAAATTCATAGTCCTAATTTTTGTCTTTAATTTAGCTGTTTGTACTTCCAATGCTATTGGATCTGAAGAATCTTTAAACAGATGATTTATTTGATCAAGACAGTTACTTGACAAGTCCTCATGTAAGTACTCAATTAGATTACAGCTTTATCAATTCTAAAGAATTTTCTAGAAATCAACAGATCTTTCTCTCTCTAAACACTTTACTTATGGAAAAAAATTGACTTATCCTTCCAAATTTAGCTTTTAATGATTTAGAGGAAAATACCTATCCTAAAATCTTACCAAATTACATTTTTTCTAGAAGAAGAAAAAAAATAACCCAAAGAGCTCGGTATGATGGCTATGATAATGCTCTAATCTTTTCCTCTGATAGCTCATGTGATAATTGCATAGAAAAATCCATAATTGAGCAATAGTCACAATTGAGTAATACCGTGTTGAATAAGATATTCCAGAATTACGCTATACCATTTAAAGCGGAGAGATAAAAAAAGGCAGGAAAAAGAAAATAAATGGATATTTGATGTGGAATAGTAAAACTACAAGAAAGGTTTAGCTTTATAAAGTGCTTTAATTCAAAATGCAGCTTATGAAATTGAAAAATTTCATAGTGTCAATAGCATTTCTATGAAGTATTTTTTAGAAACTAAGTTCTGGAGGGATTAAACTAGTTTCTCTAAAGAATTTTAAAGATCATCATAAAAACTACTATACCAGAATCTAAGGTCATTTATTCTATTTATGTTTATAACCACTTCTATCCAAAGAGTAATCTATTTTTTTAAGCTTATAAGCTTAATTGCTATTATCTTTAATTTAGTTGCTTGTGCTACCGATCCTTTTGGATTTACAGAACCTTCAACAAAAGCCGATACACTATATGCTAAAGGTAATTACTTAGCAGCAGCTACAGAGTATTTAAAATTAGCTACTGATGCTCAGTCACCTCAACGAGAAGAGTATCAGCTAAAAGCAAGTGATGCTTTTCTACGAGGCAATCAGCTACTAAAAGCACAGAATACTTTAGATAAAATAGCGACTGAAAATTTGAATTCATCATTAAAATTACGCTATTGGATACTCAGTGCACAAGCGGCACTTTCTCAAAAAGAGAGTACTCAAGTACTTTCTCTATTAAATAATATAGAAAGCCTAAATCCAAATACACAACAACAGGCTACTATTTACCAACTAAGAGCAGAAGCAAATGAATTAAATAATGATTTACTGTCTGCTGCTTATGCAAGATCCAAATTAGATCTTAGCCTAACTGATTCAGAAAAATCTGCTGAAAACCAACAGTATCTTTGGCGTGATCTTACAAGTCTCTCCCCTGCTATCTTACAAAAATCCTATGATCAGTCATCATCTTCTATCTTCCATGGTTGGATTGATTTAGCACTTATTGTCCAACAATATCAAACGGTACCTGATAGGCTAAATGAGGCACTTGAAAACTGGCAAAGCAAATACCCCAATCACCCGGCCTCTCTATCTTTAATTCAAAATATATCCACTGATTCAGAAATACCTTATCATCCTAAGCATATTGCCTTATTACTTCCTACTTCTGGAAAATTTTCTACAATTGCTAAAGCAATTAGAGATGGCTTTTTTACTGCATATTATGCACAAGATCAAGAAGATACTACTATCCAAGTCTATCCAGTTAGTACTAATTTACAAAATAATCAAAGCGATATTATTGAGGTTTATCAACAGGCAAAAATAGCAGGTGCAGATTTTATCGTAGGTCCTTTAGTTAAGCAGGCAGTGACCCAGCTTACAAACAATCATGAAATACTTACCCTACCCACCTTAGTGCTTAACTACTTAGAAGAGGATAATTCTCTGGAAATTAGAAATTTTTATCAATTTGCATTATCACCAGAAGAAGAAGTTAGAGAGATGGCTAATAGAGCATGGTACGAAGGTTATGACAATGCTCTAATTCTTACGCCTAAAAACTCTTGGGGTAATCGTATAGAAAAAGCATTAATTGAACAATGGAATCAGTTAGGAGGAGAAGTATTAAGAAGTCAACCCTATAATCCTAATCAGAAAGATTATGCTTTAGTTATTCAGCAACTCCTTAATAGTAATCAAGGTTATACTAGCCAAAAAGAACTGCAGGAAGCACTAAACAGTAAAGAGATATTTGCACTTCCTAATGATCAAGATCCAGACTTAATTTTTTTAATTGCTGCTCCTGAACAAGCACGATTGATTGTTCCTCAGCTAAAATTCTATCGTGCAGAAAATCTACCTATCTATAGTACTTCATATATTTACACAGGGTACCCAGATTCGGATCAAGATCAAGATCTAAATGGGGTTATCTTTAGTGATATTCCTTGGGTTTTAGATAAAAATATTCAAAAAGAATCCTCTAGCTACCGTAATTTAGCCCAAAATAATCCTGAAGACTTTAAATCACTTAAGAGATTCTATGCTTTAGGCTATGATGCGTACCAAATTGTCCCTCACTTAAAATCTCTTTATCAAATGGAGGATGCCAACTTTGAAGGAGCAACAGGTGCACTTAGCATGAATTTACAAGGTCAAATAAAACGAGATTTACTTTGGGCTCAATTTAAAAAAGGAATTCCCTTCTTACTCCCAATAAAAAATAGCTACACCAGAAAAGATGAATAAAAATATGAATAAAGGTATACAAGCAGAACAGCTTGCTTGTGATTATCTCTTAGCCTATGGGCTGTCTTTAATACAACGAAATTACCGCTGTCCCTATGGAGAAATAGATTTAATCATGGAAGATAGAGATAGTTTAATTTTTATTGAAGTGCGGTACCGTACCCATAACAGTTTTGGTAGTGCACTTGAAAGTATTACCACAATTAAGCAACATAAAATTATCACAACAGCACAACACTATCTGCATAAAATGGAAAGAATAGATAAGCCATGCCGCTTCGATGCGATAGGTATTACTCCAAAACAAGGAGGAAACTCTCGCATTATTTGGCTTGTCAATGCGTTTCAATTAAACTAAAAACCTATTATTACATAATGGTAGATATTCAAGCACGCATTGCCAAACATTTTTTTGATAGCGCACAGTTAAAACTCACTGCTGTAGATGTACTAGCACCTAAAATTGAGCAAGCTAGCCAGTTATTGCTAACGGGATTTCAATCTAACCATAAAGTACTTAGCTGTGGTAACGGTGGTAGCGCTGCAGATTCTCAGCACTTTTCATCGGAGCTTGTTAATCGTTTTGAGCAAGAACGTCGTGGATTACCTGCACTTGCCTTAACGACTGATAGCTCTGCCCTGACATCTATTGCAAATGATTATTCTTATGAAGATATTTTTGCACGACAAATAGAAGCATTAGGAGTTTCAGGGGATATTTTGCTTGCTATCAGTACAACAGGTAACTCTCCGAACATTATTAACGGGATTAAAGCAGCTCATGGGAAAAATATGACTATAGTTGCTTTAACTGGTTGTGATGGCGGTAAAATCCCTAATCTTTTAAAAAAAATGGACCTTGAGTTACGAGTACCCGCCTACAATACAGCTCGGATTCAAGAGGTGCATTTACTTATCATTCATTGTTTATGCGATTTAATTGATCACTATTTTTGCTCTCATGATAATTCATGAATTTTTGCTCTACACTTTTGATATACGTACTGTTAATACAAAATCCTACTCATGCATTAACAAATTCACAGAGAACAACGCCAGTCATTGATCATAGAGCAGTTGAAAAAGCAGTAGAAACTGCAATTAGAAACGATCCTATTTTAGATAAAAATATCCATATACAAATAACTAATTATGGTCATACATTGTTGTTAACTGGTGAGGCTGCTAATGAATTGCTTAAAGAAAGGATTTTTAATATTGCTAAAACAACACCTAGTATTGAAGTAATATATGATGAAATTGCTGTGATCCCGCCAATTACCTTTATAAATCGAATAAAAGATACATGGCTTACTCAGAAAATTAACATAAAAATGGCACTGCAAAAAGAAATTGATTTATCTCAAGTAAGAATTATTACTGCCCGAAGAATTGTATATTTATTTGGATTTTTAACGCCTCAAGAGTCTAAGCTTATGATCACCTTAATTAGTCACACTAGAGGAGTTCATAAAATTGTAAAAATCCTTGATATTTAAATATGACTAAAAATGATCTTTTTACTCAATTTAGCCGTATTGTAGATAAAGAGAGAATCTATACTGATTCAAGTGATTGCTGGGCCTATGGCTATGATAATAGTCGTCGTCATGGACTGGCTGAATGGGTAATTTTTCCTCTTACCCATGAGGAAATTCGGGATATTATCCGTATATGTAATCAAGCTCGTATACCTATTGTTCCTCGTGGAAGAGGTACAGGTACTACTGGGGCAACTGTACCTACTCTTGGAGGTGTTGTACTCTCTTTAGAGCGGATGAATACTATTTATAAAATAGATCCTGCCAATCGATTCATGGTGGTAGCTCCTGGAGTAACTAACCAAGAAGTACAAACAGCTGCAGGTAAATATAGTTTTTTTTGGCCTCCCGATCCTACCAGTGCTGCATTTTGCTCTGTAGGAGGTAATCTGGCTTATAATTCTGCCGGACCAAAAGCAGTAAAATACGGGACTCCTCGAGAAAATGTATTAGGACTTAGGGCAATTACCGGTGCAGGAGAAGAAATTCGCTGTGGCGTTTATACCACAAAAGGAGTAGTAGGCTATGATCTAACTCGCCTTATTATTGGATCGGAAGGCACCTTAGCAATTATTACTGAAGCAACCCTAAAACTAACCCCTCGACCGGATGTAACACAAATCTTACGGGCTGCCTATAAAGATCCAGAAAGTGCAGGTGAGGCAGTAGCGGCAATTATGAGTCAACCTATTATCCCTAGTGCTCTAGAGTTTATGGATCACCAAGCAATCATTCTAGCTCAGGGACAAGGAGGGGTAAATTTACCCTCTGGAGCAGGTGCTTTACTTATGATTGAAGTAGAAGGGACCAATATATCACTAAACGATAATATAGAAAAAGTTAAGAAAGCAGCTAAAAACGCTGGAACCATAGAGATTATCGCTGCTCAGAGTGATGAGGAAGCTAAAAAGCTATGGGCAGCTCGAAAAGCACTCTCCCCTGCACTTCGGACGCTTGCTCCTAAAAAAATTAATGAAGATGTAGTAGTCCCTGTTTCCTCTTTAGCTATTTTTATTAGAAAACTAGAGAATTTGGCTCAAGAATTTTCAATTAAAATCGTTAATTTTGGCCATGCAGGTAATGGTAATATTCATGTAAATCTACTGGTTAATCCAGATAATCCAATTGAAATGGAACGTGCAAAATCTTGCTTAGATCAAATATTTAGTATAGTACTTCAGTTAAATGGTACCCTATCTGGAGAGCATGGGGTAGGTTTAGAAAAGCGAGATTTTATAAGTAGAGAGATTGATCTCGTAACACTAGGTGTTATGCGGCGTATTAAGGATCAGTTTGATCCCAATGGAATTCTTAATCCAGAAAAAAAATTACCTCTTATAGAAAAATAAGTTAAAATCGTATTTTAAATATATGTTTTTATAATTATGTAACCAAATTGAAATTTAAGTGAAATTTATTTATAGTGCACCTAATCTACTCCTTGTAAGTCATTGTAAAAATTTACTTGAGTCCTATGGAATAGAATGCATCATAAAAAATGAAAACTTAAATAGTGCTGCAGGGGAAATTCCACCTACTGAATGTTGGCCAGAACTATGGCTCATGGATAGCAAAAACTATCAAAGAGCAGTATATATTTTAAATTCTGAACGGCAAAATCAGTATCTTTGGATCTGCCCAAGTTGCCATGAGTCCTTAGAGGAGCAATTTGATAGATGTTGGAGTTGTGGAGACTGGAAAATAGATTAACTTGCTGCCCACATAAGTGGGATAGCGAATAAAATTATACATACATGAATGTATGCTATAGTAATTTTATCTCCATTTATTAGAATATTCAGTACAAATTTTTTTTAGCTAACTGAATCAGTATGAATTTTAATAAGAAAGCTTCGACCAACGAAGCACGAATCCAATACCATGAAGCTACTAGCACTTTATCTTGTTTCGGTGATTGGACGGTGCATCATCTTGCCCAGCTAGAGCGTAGTTTATCCTCTACTTTAAAGGAATATGGAAAAGTAAATACCATTGAAGCTAGCGGTATTAACCAAATGGATACTGGAGGGGCCTGGCTCTTTAATTACTTAATAGCACAATTTACCCAAGAGAAAAAAAATATCCCATTCCAAGGGTTACGCCAAGAACACCAAAAATTATTATCTCTAGTACAGGGTAAAGGAGATTTTGATAAGCAAAAATCTATTGTTAACCCCTCCCTCAATATAATTGCAAAGATAGGCTATATCGCTTGGGATTATACTGAAGAGGCTTTTTCCTTTATATCATTTATTGGGGAGGTCTTTGTTTATTTCCTCAAAGGAGTAATTAACCCTAGTCGAATTCGTTGGCGGACTTTACTCAATAATATGCAAACTGCAGGGATTGAATCTATCCCTATCATCGGGTTACTTGTTTTTTTAATAGGTGTTGTCTTGGCTTACCAAGGAGGCATGCAACTTCAGGATTATGGTGCCAACATTTTTATTGTTGATCTAGTTTCTTTGACTATGATACGAGAGCTAGCACCGCTAATCGCTGCAATTATTATTGCAGGGCGAACCGGATCTGCCTTTGCTGCTCAAATTGGTACTATGAAAGTGAGTGAAGAAATTGATGCTTTAAGGATATTAGGTATTCCTCCAATAGAGCAGCTCGTTATTCCTAAAATAATGGCTTTAATGATTTCTTTACCTTTATTAACAGTATTTGCAGATATCTGTGGTATTGTTGGTGGTATGCTCATGTCTGATGCATTATTAGGTGTGGGGATTCAATTATTTACTGAACGCCTTGATGAAGTCGTTGATCTTCCATCTTTCTTTATTGGGCTTTTTAAAGCTTTCTTTTTTGCTGCAACTATTGCAACTGTAGGTTGCTTTCAAGGATTTAGAGTAAGCGGTGGGGCAGAAAGTGTAGGTAGGAAAACTACTTCTAGTGTGGTACAGGCTATTTTTCTAATTATTGTCAGTGATTCAATATTTTCTATCTTCTTTAGTTGGCTAGGAATATAGCATGGATAAAGAGTTAGAAGCAGTCGTTAAAGTTCAAAACCTTTATACGCGCTTTGGTGAGGCGGTTGTCCATAAAGACATTAGTTTTGATATTCATCGAGGTGAAATTTTTGCAATTATTGGTGGCAGTGGATCGGGTAAATCTACCCTACTTCGAGAGATTGCCACGCTTAACTCTCCTTCATCAGGAACTATCCAAATTTTTGGAAAGCCCTTAAAAGATCTTAATGAAAAAGAAATCTTAAAGTTAAGAACTCGCTTTGCAATGATGTTTCAGCAAGGGGCGTTATTTGGATCGTTTACTGTATTGGAAAATGTAGCCCTACCTTTAAAAGAGCATACTGATCTTTCATCAAAATTTATTAATGAATTAGCACTTCAAAAAATAGAATTAGTAGGCTTACCACTGGATGCTGCGGTTAAATTTCCACGAGAACTCTCTGGCGGTATGATTAAACGAGCGGCAGTGGCTAGATCACTGGCACTTGATCCAGAATTATTATTACTAGATGAACCTGGTTCAGGTTTAGATCCTGTAAGTGCCTCTGCTTTAGATGAGCTTATCCTTTCTCTTAGAGAATCTCTTAACCTGACGGTAGTATTAGTTACTCATGATCTCGGATCCTTATGGAGAGTTGCTGATCGGGTAGCTTTTTTAGGAGAAAAAATACTTCTTGGTTTAGATACGGTAGCAAATTTGGCTCACTCTAGTGAGCCTCAGCTCCGGGCCTATTTTAGAGGAGCACGCGGCCATCTTGCCTATCAGGAGAATACATGGACACAAAAGTAAATTACACCTTAATCGGTCTTTTTGTTATTGGACTGAGCACTGTTCTCATCATCATCGTTTCTTGGCTGAGTGCTCATACTTCTTTTATCGGATATGATACCTACCTTACCTATGTGCAAGATTCTGTATCTGGGCTAGAGAAAAACACACCAGTTAAGTATCAAGGAGTTGAGGTAGGTAAAATTAAAAAAATTGAGCTAGATGAAGATGATCCTTCAAGAGTGCGGATCACTTTAGGTATTGAAGAAGGAACTCCAATAAAAGAAGATACCATTGCAGTGATCGCCTCCAATGGGCTTACTGGAATTTCTTATATGGAGCTAACTAAAGGTACTAAAGAAGCACCCTTACTTAAAGCAGGCCCAAATGATCCTTACCCTATCATTAGCTCAAGTCCATCTTTTATGGGGCGCTTAGGCAATGGATTGAGTGATTTATTAGATGAGCTCACTGGTGCTGCCAAAGAACTTCGTCATATTGGTGAAAATATTGATATTCCTCGCTTTAGAAAAAGCCAAGAATACCTTAATGATACGTTAGCAAATACCAAGAGATTTAGTAAATCTTTTGCAGATATCGCAGATGATCCAGAAAATCAGCGTGCAATTACTCGAACATTAAGAAATATGGAAATCCTATCTACTTCTCTTGCAGCCCAAAGTGCTCAATTAGAAGCAGGAATTGCACAGTTACCTATTTTGATGAGAAGCGCAAATGAGGCAACAACCCGGCTTAATAATTTACTTAAAACAGGGCAAAAACAGTTTAATCTACTTGGGGAAGTTACTTTACCCCATGCAGATCAAATATTGAGTAATTTTGATCACATTAGCCGAAATTTAGAACATTTTAGTCAACGTTTAAATCAGAACCCTAGTATTTTACTGTTTGGTTCTTCAACAACAGAGCCTGGACCGGGAGAGTAGCTTGTGATTTCTTTATCAAAAATAAAATCTCTTAAATATCTACCATACCAATCTACGGCTTTTAGATTATTATTTATAGGAATTTTCATTGGGATACTCTCTGGTTGTAGCGGTGGTTCTCGTGCACCTAGCCATACTTATCTATTCTCTACACCTCAACAACCATTAAAAGTAGAAGCATCCCGTGCGACTAATTTATCATTAGTAGTCACAACGCCACGTACGGCAACAGGCTATAATACCCAGCGGATGGCCTATACTCGCCAACCCTATGAGCTAAGCTACTTTAGCTATAACGATTGGGTAGATACTCCCGGTTATATGCTTGAGCCTGTGATTATCAGTACCTTAGAGGATAGTGATGGGTTTCTCAATGTCACATCAAATACTTACAATCAAACACCGGCTGATTTAAGATTAGATAGTGATATTTTAGCACTATTGCAAGATTACTCAGTTAAGCCAAGCCAGGCACGCTTTTCTTTGCATGTTCAATTAGTTGATATTAGGACAGGTAAAAAAATTGCAAGCGATATCTTTAATGGCCAAGAACCCATAGCTAAAGAAGATGCTTACAATGGAGTCATGGCTTTGAATAAAGCTTTAGAGTACGTACTTGGAAAATTAGTAGACTTTATTATTGAGAATGGAGCAGAAATACAGCCAGTATCAAAAAAATAAATTAAGTATTCTATTTCTTGTTTAAGAAGCTATGATGGATTCCATAGCTAAAATATACCAATAATCCTATTCCCATCCAGAGAATAAAGCGCCAAAGGATAGCGATCGGAAGGCCACTTAATAAAACAAGATGACCTTCCACTTTCCAAGGCCAGCCAATAATCAAAAATAAGGAAAATAAAACACCTACTGGTGCAATTATCCAAATCATTGGCATTTTAAACGCTCTAGGTAGTTCTGGATGCCGTATCCGTAAAATAAGTACTGCACTGCAAATGACAATAAAGGCACTTAAAGTACCGATATTGACTAATGCAGCCACTTGCTCAATGGGTAAAAATCCCGCTGCTAGTGCAGTAAAAATCCCAAGAATTAAGGTAGGCCGATAAGGAGTTTTGTAATGAGGGTGTATTTTGGCAAACCAAGATGGTAAAAGCCCATCTCGAGCGAGGGCAAACCAAATTCTTGCAGCCCCTAATAAGAATGCAAATAGAACGCTAGTCATTCCTGCTATTGCTGCAATATTTATAACTCCTCGTACCCATTGCAAATTTAGAGCTTTAAATGCTGCATCTACTGGAGCATCGTTATCTAGCTCAGAATAAGGCACTATCCCCGTAAGCACTAGGGACACAGCAAGGTATAAGGCGATAGATATGGCAAGGGAAAGCAATACAGCTTTAGGTAAATCTTGTTTAGGGTATTCTGATTCCTCTGCTGCAGTTGTAAGCGTATCATAGCCAAAGCAAGCAAAAAAAACGATACTGGCTGCAGAAAATACTCCAGACCAACCAAAGTGGGGAATACTTTGATTATCTTCTATATTAGGTGGAATAAAGGGCTGCCAATTTGCTGGATCAATATAAAAAAAACCAATCAAAATAACAAGCAAAACCCCAATCAATTTTAAGCTCACAATAAAGCTATTTACTCTCATTCCCCAAGTAGTTTTCAAGATAAGTAGACCACTGACTGTTAAAGTAATGAAAGCTGCAATTAAATTAAAAACTTTACCACTTTCAGGATCTGTAGGATTCCAAGCACCTTGCAGGGCAATAGGTAATTCTAGTCCAGTGAGCTGGGTAATGAGTACCTGCATATATCCAGACCATCCAATCGCAACTACTGCTACAATTAAGCTATATTCTAAGAGCAGATCCCAACCAATAATCCAAGCAAGTAACTCCCCTAATACTGCATAACTATAGGTATAAGTGCTGCCGGTTAACGGAATCATGCTGGAAAATTCAGCATAGGATAACGCAGCACAGCCACTACCTAATCCTGCAATCATAAAACTAAACACTACACCAGGACCTGCATTGACTGCAGCTTGCTGTCCTGCTAAGACAAAAATCCCTACCCCAATAATGGCACCAATCCCAACTGCAATAAGTTGCCATAACCCAAGAGTACGCTGAAATCCGTACGAAGATTGATCGCTTTCTGCTTGTAATTGAGTGATGGATTTACGGCGGGTTAAAACGGTAAATAAATTCATAGCCCCCTAATGTATCTGAATGAAGGATTAAAGGGTAGCTAATTAGAAAATATATGAAAGACTCCTATCCAATTTAAGCGGTTATTTTATTTTCTATATCAATGAGATGGTAGAATTATTGGCACCCAAAATTGAGCGATTTTTCAATGATATGCTACGAGTTATAGAGTCAGAGTTAGATCCAAAACAAATCGATAAGCTCGAGCATTTTTTTGGAATCCTTGTAATTAAAAATGAAATCCTTGCGACAAAATCTATTGTGGTAGATGGACAACAGCGACTAACTACTACCCTATTATTTTTAATCGCATTACAAGATTTAAAAAAAGATACAAATAAATAAAATCTTATCACCCAAAGATATCTGATTAATAGTACCTCTACTTTTGAAGACAAGATAAAACTAAAACAAGTCTCTAAAGATTGGGAAGCATATAAAGCTCTAGTAAACAAGGAATCCCCTGTACAACTCGGAATTATTCGTAATGCCTATGGGCAATTTGCCAGTTTAATAAAAGCAAATAAACAAACTAGACTAGACTAGAAATTCAACTTGAGCACTATATCACCGCAATTAGAAGGATGAATGTCGCAGTGATTTCCCTAGATGAGGGACCTTACAAAGGTGAAGATCCACAGGTTATCTTTGAAACTCTAAATTTACTAGGTAAACCGCTTACGCTCTCAGATTTAGTAATAAACTTTTTATTTATCTCCGGAGTAAATGATTGGTTTCTAGGCTATTTTAGCAGTTTTTAAAAAAAACTAAATCTTTAGAAAATAGTACAAAATATCTGTATTACAAGAAGAAAATAATATTCTAGCTATCTATTTAAAATACAAATCTCTTTTTTTTAGATTAAACTAAAAACAACTAGTCTAAAAAAGCACTGTTAAATATGAATAATCATCATCATTTCTTCAATCTATACCACCATAGCTTTGTTCGTGCTGCCATAGCTATCCCTTCCGTAAAAGTGGCAGATCCTCAATTTAACAGCCAAGAAATTCTAAATTTGTTAGAACAAGGGGTTGAAGATCAAAGTATTTTAGTGGTTTTTCCAGAGTTAAGCCTTTCTGGTTATAGCTGTGGTGATCTTTTTCAGCAACAAGCGTTATTAACGGAGTGTGAGCAGGCTTTTTATAGATTACTGAGCCAATCCCAAAATCTCCCTATTATTGGGGTGATCGGTATGCCTTTATTAATAGCAGGATCACTATTTAACTGTGCAGTAGTTTTTTATCAAGGTAAGGTTTTAGGAGTAGTCCCTAAACTTAGCTTAGAAAATCATGAAAAACGACAATTTGCTTCCGCCTATTGCACTGTGAAGAAATATATTTCTATTGCAGATCAAGATAATATTTCTGTTAATCCTTATTTACTCTTTAAAAGTAAAGAACAACCTTTATTTAGTTTTCATATCACGGTAGGTGAAGATTTTTCCCCTCTTCCCTCTTCGTCTTATGGTGCTTTAGCAGGAGCTCATATATTAATTAACTTGACTGCATCTAGTGCTGGGGTTGATAAAATAGATAATCGTCACCAGCTAATCGGTAGCCAATCTCAACGGTGTTTTGCTGCTTATCTTTATGCCAATGCAGGGTTTGGAGAATCTACCACAGATTTTGCATGGGATGGGCAAGGGATAATTTATGAAAATGGTGCCTGCCTTGCTCAAAACCAGCCTTTTTCCTATCAATCTCAATTAATCAGTAGCGACATTGACTTAGATTGTTTACAGCAAAGCCGGATTAGATCCCAAGGCTTTATCGAAACTGGCTATCAACATCAAGAATTTCTCACAAATTTTGAAATTATTTCTTGCTCAATTTCTTTTCCTTTACAAGAGAAGTTATCACTTAAGCGCATTTATTCACGCTTTCCTTACCTGCCAAAGAATCTAGAAAAATTAGATAAATGCTACCAAAAAATCTATGCAATGCAGGTACAGGGGCTAGTTAAACGACTACAAACTACCGGAATAATTAAAATAGTGCTAGGAGTTTCTGGAGGATTAGATTCTACTTTGGCCTTAATTATATGTATGGGTGCTATGGACGTTTTAAAGCTACCTCGTGCTCACATTCTCGCTTATATCATGCCGGGATTCGGTACTAGTGAAAATGCGCTGATTCGAGCAAGGCAGCTTACGATGGCAAGTGGTTGTCAAACCTGTGAGATGGATATTTCCCCTAGTGCGATGCAAATGTTAAAAGATATTGGTCATCCCTATGCAGAAGGTAACTTTGTTTATGATTTAACTTTTGAAAATGTACAAGCCGGTGAACGAACAAGTCATTTATTTCGGCTCGCTAATTTCCATCAAGCTCTTGTGATTGGTACTGGAGATCTAAGTGAAATGGCTTTAGGGTGGTGTACTTATGGAGTGGGCGATCACATGGCACACTACCACGTAAACAGTAGTCTCCCTAAAACTCTAATTCAATCTATGATCTCTTGGATAGAAGAGAGTCAAAAGTTTGGAGAAAATATGAGTACTGCTCTAAAAGCTATCCAAGTCAGTGAAATCAGCCCAGAACTTATTCCTGCTCATGAGAATCAACCTATCCAACGATCTGAAGATACGGTAGGTCCTTATCCTCTTCAGGATTTCCATCTATACTATATAGGTTTTGGTTATGCACCTAGTAAAGTAGCTTTTCTTGCTTGGTCTGCATGGCATGACTTTAGGCAAGGAAATTGGTCAAATCATATTGAAGACCGCCGCTACCAATATACTTTGAAAGAAATTAAACACTGGCTAGGTGTATTTTTGAAACGCTTTTTTCATTCCAGTCAGTTTAAACGAAGCGCGATGGTAGACGGTGCGAGTGTAGGCTATACCCTATCGCCTAGAGTAGGTTATCAAGCACCAAGTGATAGTGAAATTACCGCTTGGTTAAACCAGCTAGATAACATTCCAGAGAAATAATTATCTGCTGGTTTAGGTTTAGCTATTTAAGTAAAATTATTATTTTTTATCAGATTTTGTTTTCTGAGAGCTTTTATCATCATTTGTTGCTTTCTTTTCCATTACCTCCTTATTATGAGAGGCGAGCTCATCAATTAAAGCCTGCATCCCATTAGTACGGATTTTATTGGAAAATTCAGCTCGGTAGTTAGTAATTAAACTGATTCCTTCTACCAATACATCATCTACCTTCCAGTCTTTTTCTTTATCTAAATAAAGCCTGAGCGTAATATTGGCAGGATCTCCACCTCCGTCCCTTTCTGCAATCACTTTTACATCAACTCGTTTTGCATTAGGCGGATAATTAACTGGGGGAACTTGAATTTTATCTTTTATAAAGGTGGAGAGATCTTGAGCACTATATTTAGTTAAAGCAACAATATAGGTGCGTAATAATAGTTGGCGAAACTGATCGGTAAAATCTGTTTTTTGCTGATCGGTCGCATCACGCCAGTATTTTCCTAATGCACGTTGAGATAATCTGCTAAAATTAAAATGAGGAACAATATATTTATTAGCTATCTCATAGAAGAACTCTGGATTATCATTCACATTGACATTTTTATCTTTGAGCTCTTCAAGTACTTTCTGAGAAGTGGTGAGTACTACATCTCTAGGAGAGAGATCATCTCCTGCTTGAGCGATATTTAATCCTAAAGCAATTAAGAAAAAAATCCCAATAGTTCTGCATTGTTTAATCATAGGTAGAATCCGCACCGTGAATTAAAAAATAAGTTTTTTAAAGCTTAAAAATAGAGATTTTTAATTATTTAAAATAACACAATAAACTTAAACATTCCTTAATTTTACATCACATAGACCTATGTAATTCCTTATAGTTCCAGAGTAAAGCATTCTGAAATTCTTTCAGCAGTTAGTTGATCTAAATGAGGAGTGATACCTAATAGGGGTACAGGCAAACGTTCACGAAGAAATTGAATATTATCCTCTAGCCAATCCATCTCTGATTGTACTTGATTGGCAATCCATCCAGCAAAAGAAAGTCCAGATTTTAAAATAGATTCAGAAGTTAATAAGGCATGATTAAGACATCCTAGTTTCATACCTACCACTAGAATCACAGGTAATTTCAATGACTGAGCAACATCTACCATAGTTTGTTTTTGGTTAATAGGTACTATCCATCCCCCCACTCCTTCTACAACTATTACATCAACCTTGGTGGCTATTTCGCTAAAGCGATTTTTTATTACTTTTAAATCAATATTTACATTTTGATTTTGAGCAGCTAAATGAGGGGCAATGGGTAGGGGTAAATTATAGGGATTAACTTGCGAGTAAGTGAGAGAAATATTGGTATGCTCTTTAAGCTGTAAAGCATCTTCATTACATATGCCTATAGGAGTAGCTATACAGCCACTAGCCACTGGCTTCATTCCAGCTACTTGGTAGCCCTTTTGTTTAAAGTGAGTAATTAATCCTACGCTAATCCAAGTTTTACCGATCCCTGTGTCTGTGCCGGTAATAAAAAACCCTTTTGCCATAAATAAGTTAAAGTTAAAATAATGTTTTAGGAGTAGTTCTAGGAATTCGTTTAAATCCAGTTAAATCTCTACGCCAAGCATGGCCGAAAATCACCTCAAAGCTGGCAGGTAATCCCTCTGGATTACGAAAGGATTCATAGTATTGAATCATTTTTTGTTGCCGATTTTTCCCCATGAGGCCTTTATTTCTACCGGATCCTACTATGTGAGCACCTAAATTTTTCAAATCCTTCATGAGTTTATAAACATCTGGATAATTTAGGATATATCGCTCCACATCCATCACTGGATTCACAAAATCTCTATAAACCAGTTTATCCCCAATATCGTGCATATCCATAAAGGTATTGACATGCTGATCTTCATCTACAGTGACCCAAGATTCTCGAAGCTCTTTTAAGGTATCAGGACCTAAGGTAGTAAATACTAACAACCCCTTTGGCTTTAAAATACGTTTAAATTCTTCAAAAACAGAATCTAGTTGCCAGTTCCACTGAAGAGCTAAATTTGAAAAAATTACATCTACACTCTCTGGAGCAAGAGGTAGGTTTTCTAAATCGCCACAAACACAGTACACAGCACCTAATGTAGAGGAAGATTTTAATCTTCCTAAAATCTTAGAAAATACCTGAGGGAGTGTATTTTTAAATCGCTTTTTTGCTTGTTGCACCATATTAAATGCGAAATCTAAAGCAATAATATGGGATTGTTGATAGCGATGATGTAGCACTTCTGCTTGTAGACCTGTGCCTGCGCCTAAATCTACAATTAATTTAGGATTTAGTTTTTCTAAATCCAAGCGCTCTATTAATTGCTCTCCTACCATTTTTTGTAAGACAGCAGTTGCATCATAATGAGCAGCCGCTTGGTTGAAAGCTTTTACTACTTTTTTCTTATCAATGGTATAGTCCAAAATGTACTCTATTTATAATTAAGGATGATTGAGTATTAATTGTAGGGTATGCCAAAACTCCTTAGAGTGACTAAGAAACAGAATATGTCCTGCATTATCAAGCAAATAAAGTTGACTTAATGGAATTTGAACCTGTATCCAGTTCCCTAACTCAGAAGGAACCAAACGATCTTCTTTTCCTAGAATAAAAGAAAGAGAGCATTTAATTTTAATCATCTCCTCTCTCAAATCCTCTTCTTTAAGAATATTTAGCATTACCCCTAAGCTATCACCACGAGAGTAATTTACTTTAGTTTCTGCAATAAGTTCTTTAGTTAAATGAGCAATTCCCTTAAGTCCTTGATTTTGTAACAACGAAAATCGTTTTAAAGTGTCTTCTGGATTTTTTTGCAGCCTAGCAGAAAAACTATCAAATATTTTCGGGTTGGTTCCATAGGGCCAATCATCAGTAGTAGTGAATTTAGGGGTAGTCGCTACTAAGATAAGTTTATTAACAATAGCTAATTGGTGAATAGCAATATATAACCCTATTAATCCACCTAAGGACCAGCCAAGCCAGATAGCAGGAAATGGGACAACTGCTGCAACCATAGCAGAAATTTCAGCTAAAGATTTTTCCTCAGTGAGTGGCTGGCTATGACCATGGCCTGGTAGATCGATTAAAGTCACTCTAAAATCTAAAGATAATTGATGGACTAAAGATCTCCAAATACCACTATAGAATCCCCAACCATGAAGTAATACTATATCTGGTCCTGACCCTAACTGGGTAATATGGAGGTTATGGTGACTCATATAATACGAGCAAGGCTATCCAATAACTGATTTACTTGCTCTTCTGTATGATTGGCAGTTAAAGTAATCCGAAGACGTGCAGTTCCTTGAGGTACCGTGGGTGGTCGAATTGGAGTAATAAAAATACCTTGTTTAAGCAGTGACTGGCTTATTTGAAGAGCTTTTTCAGAACTTCCAACTAAAAGAGGTTGAATAGGAGTCATTGAATCCATCAGTTTAAGCCCTAATTGAGTAGCCCCTTTGCGAAAGTGTTGAATAAGAAAAATTAATCTCTCTCGGCGCCAAGATTCAGATTGGGTAAGTTGTAGACTAGCCAAGGTAGCAGTAGCTACTGCAGACGGTGGTGCTGTGGTATAGATGTAGGTGCGGGCTTGTTGAATTAAAGTTTCAATCAATGCCTCTTCTCCTGCTACAAAAGCACCAAAAGTACCTAAGGCTTTCCCAAGAGTACCAATTAAAATTGGCACTTGAGCCTCATTTAATTTTAAATATTCTAAAGTACCTCTTCCTTGGTCTCCTAACACCCCTAATCCATGGGCATCATCTACCATTAACCAAGCATCATGTTGTTCTACCACAGTACTTAGTGCTGCTAAAGGAGCAATATCTCCATCCATGCTAAATACCCCATCAGTAACCACTAACTTACGTTGATAAATGCGAGACTCTAAAATTTTCTTAAGAGCAGAGTCATCCCCATGAAGGTAGCGTTTAAACTCTGCACCACTAAATCGACCCCCATCAATTAAGGAGGCATGGTTTAAACGGTCTTCAATCACTAAATCTTGTCGTCCTAATAAGGCATTTATGACTCCAATATTTGCCATATAGCCTGTAGAAAACAATAATGCTCGAGGACGGTTAACAAATTTTGCTAATGCTTCCTCCAAATCATGGTGCGCTTGGGTGTGACCAGTAACAAGATGAGCAGCACCACTACCTACCCCATACTGATTTGCCCCTTGAATAAAAGCAGTGCGTACTGTAGGGTGATTAGCAAGGCCTAAATAATCATTACTACAAAATCCTAAAAGTTTCTTATTATCTACTTGGATAAAAGGGCCTTGAGGGCCTTGAGTAATTTTCCGGTATCGATAAAGAGATTGGGCTTTACGTTGCTCAAGATCGGCTTTAAGGGCGACATTTAAGGAAGTCACAATTAATGTTAAGAAGATATGGAAGCGATGCTTTGGCAAGTAGAACTAGAAGTTTTTTCAAAGTTTTCAGTAGCTGAAAAAGCTAACCCTAATCGCTTTAACAGTTGTTGATCCCGATTCATTTCTGGGTTAGGAGTAGTGAGTAACTTATCTCCACAAAAAAGAGAATTAGCACCTGCAAAAAAACATAGGGCTTGTAGTTCATCGCTCATAGTTTCTCTACCGGCAGACAGCCGTACAAAGGATTGAGGCATTAAAATACGAGCACAGGCTATGGTACGGACAAATTCAAAAGGATCAAGAGATGGTGCGTCAGCTAAAGGTGTTCCTGTAACTTTAACCAACTGATTAATCGGGACACTTTCTGGATGTTGGGGTAAATTAGCTAAATTTGCCAGCAATCCCACTCGGTGCACTCGATCTTCACCCATCCCCACAATACCACCGCAACAGACATAAATCCCCGCTGCTCTAACTTGTGCTAGGGTATCTAGCCGATCTTGGTAAGTACGAGTGGTAATAATTTCCTCATAAAATTCTGGCGAAGTATCTAAATTATGATTGTAATAGTCTAATCCGGCTGCTTTAAGTTGTTCTGCTTGCCCCGGTGCCAACATACCTAAAGTAACACAGGTTTCTAAACCAAGAGATTTTACCTCTTTTATCATGTCTATAATTTTCTCGAGACTTCGCTCCTTTGGGCTACGCCAAGCAGCTCCCATACAAAATCGGTTTGCACCTTGAGCTCTAGCTTGAGTCGCTGCCTCAACAACTTGATTTAGAGATAACAAAGGCTCAGATTCTACTGAAGTTTGGTGGTGTATACTTTGGGGACAATAGGCACAATCTTCTGGGCATCCCCCTGTTTTGATACTCAATAAGGTACTCGCCTGAATCTGATTAGGATCGAAATGCTGACGATGAATAGTGTGTGCTTGATAAAGCAAATCCATGAATGGGATCTCAAATAAATTGAGTATTTCAGCTATAGTCCAATCATGACGTAACTGAGATTGTATTGTGCTAGGCGAGGAGAAATCCATATTCTTATTTTTAAAAAAAAGATTAACTTGTGTTTATTCAGAATGTTTCACTTATTCTAACAGCATTAAAACAAAGTCTATATCCTCCCGCTTGTATCTTGTGTGGTGCGGCTGGAGATTTAGGGTTAGATCTTTGTATTCCATGTCGATCGGAGCTTCCTTTGTTAGGCACCGTTTGTTCCCGATGCAGTAATCCACTTACTGAAAATACTCCTATACTTTGTGGTACTTGCCAACAAGATCCTCCGCTTCAAAAAAGCACCTTATGCCCTTATCGCTATGATCAACCTATAGACTATTTAATCCAACAATTAAAATTTCACCATAAATTATACTTAGCTCCCCTATTTGGGGAGCTGATGGTTCAGTTTTTAAAAACTCGTTTAAACACAATGCCTGAGTGTATTATTCCAGTTCCTTTATATCCCAAACGATTAAGAGATCGGGGATTTAATCAAGCCCTAGAAATTGCTCGCCCTATTGCACGTGCATTTAACATTCCTATTGATTATCAATCTGTGAAGCGAGTTCGAGATACCCCACCACAATTAGGGTTATTACAAGTGGATCGAAAAATTAATTTACATAACGCTTTTTTAGTTAAAAAAAATATTCAAGTAAAACATGTAGCTATTGTGGATGATGTGTTTACTACAGGCACTACTGTAGGGGAATTGGCTAAAGTGTTATACCAAAGTGGTGTAGAAAGAGTAGAAGTTTGGGTTTGTGCTCGTACCCTACTTAAATAATTTTAAGGCTACTTGGATGGTTAACTAAAATAGAGTAGTGATTTTGGCGACGATTTACCCAACCTCGTACTTCTATTTTTTTTTCAAGATAATTTTCAAGAGGATCAAAATAAGAAAGTTGTTTTTGAGGGATGCGTATATCAATATTTTTATTAAATACTAAATAGCTATATTTTTGTGTTTGCTTAATTTTTGCTGGAGTACCCCAATAACGTTGCCAACCTTTTTCATATTTTTCTGCTGCTAGCTTAGTAATCGGCTGTGGAGTGTAGGCAGCCATATTCCAAATTCCTAACTTGGTAGCCTCGGCTTTATTTTGAGCTTGGGTAAGTTGACTACTATATTTAAAGTTAGGAGGAATTAAACTAACGATTGCTAAACCCTCTTCTACTAAGCGTAAATTAATATGAGTACCGTCTAAGGTAAATATATGGGCTAAAAGCCGCTGATAATGATCCCGTTTTTCCTTATCAAATTCTAATGTTATTTTTTTTCCTTCAAGCTGGAATTTAAGCCAATCTCTTGCTTCGTCCCCACCAGGCTCTGCAGAGCGAAAACGGCTTTCTATTTCAGGGGTATTAATCCCTAATAAACGTACCTTTTCTCCTCCTTTAAGACGAATAGTATCTCCATCATGGACGCTTTCTACTTCATATTCGTGATGACTTGGGTTATCTACCTTAACCTGAATTTCCTTAGCATCTGGGTGAGGACGATCACTATAATGAGTTACTCCTTCAGCATCCGTCCACTCATATATGGCAGCCTCTACAGAAAATAGACTAAGTAAAAGAATCCATAACAGCCAGCTATTTTTTAATTTAGGAATAAATATCTTCACCCTAATTAAGTAATTAAATAATGGATGGCTATACTAATAGAAATAACCATACCAAAGTAATTATTATTTAGAAAAGCTTGAAAGCACTTATTCGGTTCTCGGTTTCTAATTAGATACTGCTGATAAATAGCAAAACAACTTGCAATGAATAATCCAGTGAAATAAAAATACCTTAATTGGGATTGCAACCCTATCCAGATTAATAGTAAAACTAATACAATTTGTAATACTCCAGTGATCAATCGATCATTGGAACCAAAGAAAATTGCTGTTGATTTTACCCCAATTCGTAAATCGTCCTCCCGATCCACCATAGCATAAAAAGTGTCATATACAGTGGTCCAGATAATAGCTGCTAGAAATAGCAACCAAGCTACAAGTGGTATGGTATTTGTCTGTGCCGCAAAAGCCATGAGTATTCCCCAGCTAAAGGCAGCACCTAAATAGATTTGAGGTAAAGGAGTGTAGCGTTTCATAAAAGGATAAGTTGCTGCTAAAAATGCCCCGATAAAAGAGAGTTGAATAGTAAAGGTATTTAACAATAATACTAAGCTAAATGCGGTTAAGCTAAGCCCAATAAACAGTAGAATCGCTTCCTTAGATGAGGCAGCACCTGTGGCTAAAGGTCTGTTTTGAGTGCGTTGTACATGGGGATCAAAGTCCCGATCAGCAAAATCATTAATCACACATCCTGCAGAGCGCATTAAAACAGTACCAATTAAAAATACCATGAGTATTTTTAAATTAGGTTGCCCTTCACTTGCAATCCACAATGCCCATAAAGTGGGCCATAAGAGTAAATAGATTCCAATAGGTTTATCTAACCGCATTAATTTGGCATAGACTATTAGCTGATTCATCATATTCATTTAGTTATTATTTGAAACAATACTATACATCCTTATAGCGACTTCCTTCTCCTAGCCATCGATAGATAATTTTAGGAATATAATGAGGATATTGGGCTATCAGTTTATCTGCTACTTGATCTACTTTTGCTAACAAATCTTGATCACGGAGCAAATTAGCAACTCGATAAGAAATTAATCCAGTTTGGCGGGTACCTAATAATATCCCGGGACCTCGAAGCTCGAGATCAAGGCGAGCAATTTCAAAACCATCTTGGGTAGTACGTAAGCAATCCAAACGAGCTCTACCTAATTTAGATAAAGGACCATGATATAGTAGAATACAATAACTACGCTCGGTACTACGCCCAACTCGTCCTCGTAGCTGATGTAACTGAGATAGGCCTAGCCGTTCTGCATTTTCTATCACCATGAGACTAGCATTTGGTACATCTACCCCCACTTCAATTACTGTAGTGGCTACCAATAACTTTATATTTCCTACCCTGAAATCTGTCATCACCGATTCTTTTTCTTGAGGCTTTAGTCGACCATGTACTAATCCAATGTTCAATTCTGGTAATAGCTGGTTAAGATCTGAGGCTACTTTTTCTGCAGCTTGAGCTTGGAGGGTTTCTGATTCCTCTACCAAAGTACACACCCAGTATACTTGTTTCCCCTCCCTACATGCTTCTCGTATCTTTATGATAACTTCATTTCGGCGAAAATCAGGGATAGCTACTGTCATAATGGGAGAGCGCCCTGGAGGTAATTGATCAATAATTGACGTATTAAAATCTCCATAGGTAGCCATGGCTAAAGTACGAGGAATAGGAGTTGCTGTCATAATCAACTGATGAGGGCAATAATTATTACCTTGTCCTTTTTCTAGCAGGGCAAGCCGTTGTGTTACCCCAAAACGGTGCTGCTCATCTATGACGACTAGCCCTAGATTATGAAATATAACTTCTTCTTGAAATAGTACATGAGTGCCAATAATTAAATGAATATCCCCTTGCTTTAACTCCATCAAGCACTGTCTCCGCGCTTTAATATTTCCTTTTGTAGGAAGACGCTCGACCTTAATTCCAAGGGGAGAAACCCAGTGTTGAAATACCGCTAGATGTTGCTCTGCTAATAATTCGGTAGGCACCATCAATGCAGCTTGATAACCTGTCTCTACCGCTTGTAATACCCCAAAAGCTGCTACAATGGTTTTCCCTGATCCCACGTCTCCTTGAAGGAGCCTTTGCATAGGGGTATTTTTTGCAATATCTCCTAAAATTTCTTCAGTTACTCGTTGCTGTGCTTGAGTTAAGGCAAAGGGGAAGATAGTCAAAAACTGCTTAATCAGCTTTCTGCTTGCTTGCAATACAGGTGCTTGCAACTGATAAGAATGAAGTTTTAATTGTTTTAAAGCAAGACGGTGTGCAAGCAGCTCATCAAAAGCCAATCGTTGTTGCGTTGGATGCTTCCCTTCAGTAAGAAGGGCTATAGAAGCATCAGGAGGTGGTTGATGAAGATAGGAAATCGCTTGATGAAGACTAGGTAAATGGATGAACTTAAGAAGTTCGGTAGATAAATTCTCCTCTATTTCTTTAGTGTTTAACTCATTGATAATTCTTTGTATTAAATATCTCAAAGTAGTTTGACTTAACCCATTTGTTGTAGGATAAATAGGAGTAAGATGAGATTCGATTGAACCATCCTTATCTCTCAATACCATCCATTCTGGATGAATAAGCTCTAAGCTTTTAGCCCCTTGGCGAATTTCCCCAAAACAACGTATATGAGCATTAAGAATAAGTAGCTTTTTTTGCCAATAACTAAAATGAAAAAATCGAAGAGAAATACTTCCAGTGTTATCAGTTAAGCAGCAAAATAGTGAAGATTGACGACCTGGGTAAATATAACTAGAGGTGAGTTTTCCTTGAATAAGTGCTTCTGTACCTATCTGTAAATTACCGATAGGTGTAATTCTAGTTTTATCTTGATAGCGTTGGGGAAGGTGAAAAAGCAAATCTTGGACTCTATAAAGTCCTAATTTTGCTAGTTGCTTAATTGTACTCGGCTTAATTTCTTCTAGATCAGAAATTAAAGTTTGTAAGAATCTATTCTCTTTATTTTTACAATTAAGGTAAGAGGTATATTTTTTATTAGCTAAGGTAGATAATGGCATCCATTTCTACCGAGGCTCCTCTGGGAAGTGTTGAAACACCAAGTACTGCTCGTGCTGGATAAGGAGAACTAAAATAATTTGCCATAATTTCGCTTACTAAAGAAAAATTGGCTAAATCGGTTAGATATACGTTTAGTTTAACCACTTGATCTAGATGACTACCTGCAGCTTCTGCTACCGCTTTAAGGTTATTAAATACCTGCCGAATCTGAGTTTCCATATCTCCCTCGACTAAAGTCATAGTTTCAGGAACTAGAGGTATCTGACCCGAAAGATAAATAGTATCTCCTACTCTAACCGCCTGCGAATAAGTACCAATTGCGGTAGGTGCATTTTTTGTTTGGATGATTTGGCGAGTCATAATACTCCTTCTCTAGTGTTTTGTTCGTATGATACGGACTACCATTTCTAATCTTCGCACACGTCGCATTACTTGAGCAAGCTGATGGCGATTTTGAACCTCAATAGTAAATAAAATACTACAAATAAGCCCGTTTCGATCCTGAATAGTCACATTATCAATATTAGCAGGAATAGCTGCTGCAACAGTAGCAAGTACACCTCGGCGGTTTTCTACATCTACTCTAATTTCAACAGAGAACTCAGTTTGAATATCTGTCGCCCACTGTACATCAGTCCAGCGTTCGTGCTGACCACGAAAACCAGCTAGATTTTTACACCGCTCTGCATGAATAACAATCCCTCGACCTGCAGTAATAAACCCAAGAATAGAATCACCTGGAATAGGATGACAACACTTAGCAAAGGTGACGACCATTCCTTCTGTACCTTTTATTTGTAAAGGCTGGTGGGAATAATCTTTGTTACCCTCTTTATTAAACTCTTCCATCTTATCCGGAAGTAACCGACGGGCAACAAGCAAAGCAGGATGATTACCTAGCCCAACAGATTCTAAAAGCTGTTGGATATTTGCTAGACCAAATTCCTTAAGCAGGTGACTAATCTGCTCTGTTGAAATATTTTCTAAAGAAAGGGAATAACTATGTAAATAACGGTTAAGTAGGCGCTCTCCAAGTTTGATAGATTCTTCTTGTCTTAAATTTTTTAGATAATGACGAATGTTAGTTCTTGCTTTTCCAGTGACTACAAAATTGAGCCAAAAAGGACTAGGTTGGGCAGTAGGTGCAGTAATTACTTGTACACTTTGACCATTTCTTAATGGAGTAGAGAGAGGAACTAAATTTCGATCAATTTTTGCTGCAATGCAATGGTTACCTACATCTGTATGGACACTATAAGCAAAATCTATAACGGTGGCTCCTTGAGGAAGAATCATAATTTCACCCTTAGGGGTAAATATATAAACTTCATCAGGAAATAAATCAATCTTAATATTTTCAAGAAATTCTAAAGAATCCCCAGTATTTTGCTGTATTTCTAATAAACCCTTAAGCCATTCCCTTGCCCTTTGTTGGGTTCCTACACTTTTATTTCCATGTTCTCCAGCCTCCTTATATAACCAATGGGCAGCAATTCCAATTTCTGCAATTTGCTTCATTTCTTGAGTGCGAATTTGTATCTCAATAGGTATACCATGAGGACCAAATAAAACAGTATGTAGTGCTTGATAGCCATTTACTTTAGGAATAGCAATATAGTCTTTAAATTTGCCAGTAACAGGCTTATATAAATTATGCACTGCACCTAATACTCGATAACAGGAGTCTAAAGAATGTACGGTAATACGAAATCCGTATAAATCCATAACCTCTGATAAGGGACAATGCTTTTGCAGCATTTTAAGGTAGAGGCTATAGAGCGTTTTTTCTCGACCTTCAACATTTCCCTCTAACGCTTCTTGGGATAACCGATGTATGATCGCATTTTGAATAGTTGAAATTATTTCTCTATGACTACCCCGGTTTCGTTTTACTGCCGCCTCTAATACTTGATATCGTAAAGGGTAAAGTGCTCTAAATCCTAAATCTTGAAGCTCTCTGCGAATATTATGAATACCAAGTCGATTAGCAATGGGGGCGTAAATTTCCAAAGTTTCTTTGGCAATACGATGCCGTCTTTCTCTAGAAAGAGGTTCTAAGGTACGCATATTATGAAGCCGATCGGCAAGTTTCAGCAGAATGACTCGAATATCCCGAGTAACTGCAAGAAGCATTTTTCGTATGTTATCCGCCTGAGCATGTTCTCGGGAAATAGTGTTAATTTGTGCTAATTTGCTTACACCATCTACTAATTCTGCCACTTCTTCACCAAAATAGTGGGCTAGATCTTGTTTAGAAGACTCCGTATCTTCTAAAACATCATGTAGTAAGGCAGCCATAATACACTGATGATCCGTGTGCATTTCTGCCATAATATTAGCAACAGCTAAAGGATGGATAATATAAGGTTCACCAGAACAACGCTTCTGTTCACTATGAGCCGCTGCAGCGAAATAATAAGCTTCTTTAATTAGATTTAAAGAATCAGAATCTAGATAATTTCCTGCAGTGGTGCATAATTGACTAAGCCCAGCAGGAATAGGCTTAGAATTGTAGCCAGTTACTACTACGGATGGGTTACTTGTATTTATTTGTGTGCTCAGAATTCCCCCTGAACATGCTCCTCTCTTTCATAAGAACTCTCAAATAGACTAGGTAGTGAGTGCGAGTCCTCATTGAGGATATCTGTATTTATATGACCTTCAGCAATCTCTCGTAAAGCAACTACAGTGGGTTTATCATTATCCAATGGAATAATAGATTCTGCTCCATTTGCTAATTGTCGTGCCCGTTTTACAGCAACTAAAATTAACATAAAACGATTATCAACATGCTTAATACAATCTTCAACAGTTAAACGTGCCATATAATAAATAGTGTTTATGGTTTAATAGTGAACTTCCTTACATCATTATAGAATGATTTTTCTTATAACCTAAATGGTAAAGTAAAATTTATCTTAATAGGTCAATAAGTAGCATTTTTAATTGTTCCTCCTGTGCTGCAGATTGAAGTCTTTGGCTGATTACTACAGATTTAAATTCTTCTAATGCAAGATCGAATTGATCGTTGACAATTAAATAATCAAACTCTTTATAGTGAGAAAGCTCTGAGTAAGCGGATTCCATTCGTTGGTTAATCACTGCCTCTGAATCCTGTCCTCTTCCATGTAATCTTTCATTAAGCTTCTCTTTTGAAGGGGGAAGGATAAAAATGCCAATCGTATCTGGGAATTTAGATCGTACTTGCCGTGCCCCTTGCCAGTCTATTTCAAGTAGCACATCTTTCCCTTGGGCTAATTGGTCATGAATATTTTTATAGGCTGTACCGTAGTTGTGGCTAAATACTTGAGCATGCTCTAGAAAATCTCCCTTATGTACCATCTGCTGAAAAGTAGGCTCACTTACAAAGTGATAATCTACCCCATCTTGTTCACCAAGGCGTGGTGGACGAGTGGTATGAGAAATAGAAAGGCAAAGGTTATGTACAGCAGAAGAGATAAGCCCTTTTACTAAGCTGGTTTTTCCTGCACCCGATGGTGCAGAAATAACAAATAATTTCCCTAACATCTACAATTTACTCAATATTTTGAATTTGCTCTCGCATCTGTTCGATCAATACTTTTAAATCTACTGCATGCTGACTTGTTTCAGTATCTGCCGCTTTTGCCGCTAAGGTATTTGCTTCCCTATTTAACTCCTGCATTAAAAAATCTAAGCGCCGTCCTACAGGTTTTCTCTGATCAAGAGTCTGCTTAATCTCAACTAAATGGGATTTGAGTCGATCGAGTTCTTCGGTAATATCAGATTTTTGAGCAAAAAGTACAATTTCCTGCTCCAACCGACCCTGATCCAAACTACTTAAAATAGTCTCTAATTTATTTTGTAGACGCTCTTTAAATAAGCGGACTACTTCGGGAATACGAGCATATATTTGCGCTACAATAGTTTCAATCTCCTCACAGCGTTGAAGAATAAATACTTGTAGCCTCTTTCCTTCGCTTGCTCGGGCTATCAAAATTTCATCAAGTACTTTTTCTAATCCAGCTAAGGCTTCTGATTTAAGAGCTTCCGTATCAATAGTAGGAGATTTTAATACCCCTGGCCAACGTAAAATCTCTAAACTATTAATGGGCGCAGAATTATATAGCAGAGTATTTACTTGGGCACTTAGCTCAACTAGAGTTTTGGTTAAAGGTTGATCTAAAGAAAACTGACTTTGTTCCGTATTAAACAAAGTATAGCGAAAAACACAATCTACTTTTCCTCGATTTAGTACTTGGGAAATCTGAGTCCGAATCTGAGTTTCAATCGTACGTAGCTCTTCTGGTAATCGAAGGCTGATTTCTAAATACCGGTGATTAACTGATCTAATCTCCCAAGCAAAAGTACCTAAAGTACCTTGGGTTTCTTGACGAGCAAAAGCAGTCATACTGTACATAGGGATATCCTCAAAGTGGCTAAGTTTAAACTAGCTACGGTTTAATAATCGTCGCCACCAAGATTTTTTGACTGGCTCCTGTGCTTTATTTTGTGCTTCTATTTCAGCACATTGTTTCAGAAATGCTTCAAACCAAGATTCTTTACGGACACTATCTAAATCCCGATCCATTCTTAAGTGAACCACAGGAGGAAGCATATTAATTTGCCTTGCTTTTTCTAAATATTTTTTGCAATTAAGTCCTTCATTGCGCAAGCTATAAATACAGGCTAAATTATAAGTACCAATATCAGGCACCATGGCTTCGGCAGTGTTGATTTTTTCTTGTGCTTCACGTAGCAGAGTCGCTGCATTTTTCTCCGAACTTTCTTTAGCCTGACCAATAAGTGCAGCGGCCCAATCGTTTATAATTTTAGCATTCTCTGGATCAAATTTAAGGGCAGTTTCAAACTTATTGCTTGCTGCTTTACATAGATTCTTTGCGGTTTTTCCGTTTTTATATTGAGAAGCTTGCTCATAGAGTACCGATCCCCAATAATGAAAGAATTTTGGATTTTCTGGATCTAGTAATGCTGCAGAAGATAAACGACGGTACACCACTTCAAATAGAGCATCTACTCTATTATAATCTGCTTTTCTAACCCGATCTCCCTGATATCTTCCCAAATGAAATAAAGCCTTAGCTAGCCACTTTTTAAACCTCTTTATCATACTCCGTCCCTTTAGCCATATAAATAATTGCTATTTTAACGAATAATCCTAAACTCTGCCTTACTTCTAAGTGATCAAAGAAAAGAGTTAAAATACTCCTCAAAAGCGAGCTTATTTCTAATATAAACCCTGTTATTTATCTATAAAAAGCCTACTTTCATCTACCCTATACTATGGAATCTATTTCTTCACTTAGTACTGTAAAAATTAATGATACTAAATCTCATTCTTATCTTGAAAATTCCACAGATATAGATCAATTACTGGCACAAGAGGTACAGCTAGAAAAACAAAAATGTAAGAAACTATGGCTAAGTTCAATACTTCTATTCAGTATAGGAATTGGCTGGATGGTGTATAAAACTTACCACCCTAATACCCCACTTTCTTTTCAAACTTTACCTATCCAAGCAGGTAATTTAACCATTGTAGTTACTGCTACCGGTACCTTACAGCCAGTCAATCAGGTGGATGTAGGTAGTGAGCTTTCTGGGATTGTGGATTCAGTCTCAGTTGATTACAACGATCAAGTCACTAAAGGGCAAGTACTCGCACAAGTGAACATTGATCGGTTAAAAACCCAAGAAATGCAAGCAATAGCCTCTTTAAATGCAGCAAAAGCAAGTTTAAAAGAAGCTCAAGCCACTGTACTAGAAACCAAGCTTAGATTTCAACGCTGTGGTCAGCTTGCAAAACGCCAACTTTGCTCCCAAGAAGAATTAGATACAGATCAAGCTGCTTACGCCCGAGCACAAGCCGCAGAAATGAGTGCAAAGGCACAGGTGGCCATGGCAGAAGCTACTCTAAGCACAGAGCAAACGGATATTGAAAAAAGCACCATTCGGGCACCTATTGATGGAATCGTACTGACTCGATCGGTAGAGCCAGGGCAAACAGTCGCTGCTTCCTTTGAAACCCCTGTACTCTTTACTTTAGCAGAAAATCTTAGTCAAATGATGCTCTATGTCAATGTGGATGAAGCAGATATTGGTCAAGTGCAAGTAGGACAAAAAGCCCATTTTACCGTAGATGCTTATCCAGATCGGCAATTTCTTGCTCAAATTACCCAAGTCCGCTACGGAGCTTTAGAAGTAGACGGGGTAATTACCTACGAAACCTTACTTAAGGTAGAAAATCAAGATTTAGCTCTCCGTCCGGGGATGACTGCCACTGCTGACATTATTGTTAATGAAATTAATCATGCCCTACTGATTCCAAATAAAGCCTTACGATTTGTACCGATAGAGAAAGATAAAACAACTCAACCTACCCCAAAAAGAGGATTAGTTGGGATGCTGTTCCCGGGACCTCGCCCTGGTCCACCTAAAAAGTATTCAGATCAAACTAAGCGTAATAAAAAATCTCAACAAATTTGGATACTAAAAGAGGGGCAGCCTACCCCTGTTTCGGTAGTTTTAGGGGAAAGCGATGGAATTCATACCCAGATTTTAAAAGGGGATTTCACTGCTGGGATGGAAGTCATTTTAGATACGGTAAGAAAAAGTCAATCCTAAGAATGGAAAACTTACCCATTATTGCTTTACAAAACATAAAAAAAATTTATGGTACGGGCAGTGCCGCTATGAAAGCCCTAAAGGGAATTAATGTACAAATTGATTCAGGGGATTTTATTGCCGTCATGGGCCATAGTGGTTCAGGTAAATCCACCTGCCTTAATATTTTAGGCTGCTTGGATACGCCCACATCAGGAAATTATCTTTTTAAAGGGGTCAATGTGGCTAACCTATCCCGTAATCAACGAGCATGGATTAGACGACACTATTTAGGATTTGTGTTTCAAGGATTTAATTTACTCAATCGAACTTCTGCTTTGGAAAATGTGGAGCTACCACTTATATATCGAGGCTTTTCTGCCACCCAGCGACATCACCAAGGTAAAGCAGCCTTGGCAACCGTTGGTTTATCTGGTTGGGAGAGTCATACTCCGGGGGCACTCTCTGGAGGACAGCAACAACGAGTAGCCATTGCCAGAGCTATTGTTACCCAACCTCAAGTATTATTTGCCGATGAACCGACTGGAAATTTAGATACGGCACGAAGCCATGAAATTATGGGGTTACTCACAGAATTAAACCGAACCCGAGGGATTACTATTGTCATGGTCACCCATGAGGAAGAAACTGCTGCCTATGCCAAACGGATTATCCATTTTATTGATGGGCAAATCGCCCAAGATGAACGAAAAAATAGAGTCTAAACCATGTGGTTAAATGCACTATTATTGGCTTGGCGAGAAATTCGCCGTAACTTGATGCGATCTTTTCTGACTATTTTAGGAATTATTATTGGGGTGGCTTCGGTGATTACTATGGTAACCCTAGGTAACGGTGCTACTTTAAAGATTACGAATCAAATTGCCAGTCTAGGAAGTAACTTATTAATTCTACGCCCAGGGCAACGTCGTCATGCGAGCAACGCTACCACTGCTCCTGCCTTTACCCTTCGAGATCAAGAAGCCTTAAATCGAGAGATGGATTCTATCCGTGCTATTAGTGGATCTGCCTCTGATGCAGTAATTGCTATTTATAGTAATCATAACTGGGCAACCACCATTAATGGAGTAGATGAAAATTATTTCACCGTGCGAAACTGGCATCTTGTATCTGGGCGTAATTTTTTAGAAAGCGAATTTCACGGCGGTAAAGGAGTTTGTATTTTAGGAGCAACCGTACAGGACCAACTCTTTGACGACCAAGATTCTTTAGGAAAATATATTCGACTTAAAAAACTCTCTTGCCAAGTCATCGGTATATTAGAAGCTAAGGGACAAACCATGATGGGCATGGATCAAGATGACACCATTTTAATTCCCTTACGTACCTTTCAGCGACGAATTATTGGCAATCAAGATATAGGAATCATTCAAATTTCCTTACAAAATGGGGTTTCAGAGCAAAAAGCAAAAGAAGAAATTACCCAGATTATGCGCAAACGTCGTCATATTTCCCCCTCGGATCGGGAAGATTTTTCTGTGCTAGATATGAAAGAAATTACCCAAATGCTCACTGGCACTACCCAAATCATGACTACCCTTTTAGGGGCAGTGGCTGCGGTGAGTTTACTGGTAGGTGGGATTGGGATTATGAATATCATGCTGGTATCGGTGACAGAACGAACCCGAGAAATTGGGATTAGACTTGCGATTGGGGCTTTAGAACGGGAAGTATTACTCCAATTTTTAGTAGAAGCGGTGGTTCTTTCTTCTTTGGGGGGATTAATCGGAGTAGGATTAGCTTTAATTACTTCCCTGGGGTTAAGCACCCTGCTACAAATTCCCTTTATTTTAAAGCCCGGAATTATGTCGATAGCTTTTTTATTTTCCAGTGGAGTAGGTATTGTGTTTGGTTATTTTCCTGCCCGAAAAGCGGCTATGCTCGATCCGATGGAAGCCCTTCGCCATGAATAAAATCTTGCTATACTGATGGGTATATTATGGTTTTTAACTTAAAACATAAACACCCATGAACAAAGCTAAAAAATACCTACTCATTTATCTCCCCCTCCTTGTATTATTCGGGTATGAGTTTAAATCCATCATTATCGATCGGGGCAAAATCATTCTACCTGATGGCAGTAAAGTCCTTCCTGCCGAACTAAAAACAGAAAAAGTCCTCAATTCCATTGCGGCAGAAATGAACAAAATGTTGCCCCGAGTGGTAGATCAGGATACCAAGCTTACTTTGGTAGAAGCTAAAGAAGGGGAGTTAATTTATGATTACGATAAAATTAACAAAAATGCTGATGAATTTAATGCCAATGAATTTATTGCCATGATGAAACCCAAAGCTATTGATTTAGCCTGCCATAGTTATGACATGGAAGCCTATTTAAGCCATGGGATTAATGTGCATTATATATTTTATGGCAAAGATCATAAATTGATTGGGGGCGTAATTGTCAACCAATTAGATTGTAGTTACTAATTAAGCAAGGGCTTGCCAGAGAAAAACATAACGAATCCCCTTCCCGAGTGCCATAAAGAAAAACGCCGGCCAAGGGTTAATTTTTAACCAGCCGGCCACCAAACATAAAGGATCTCCAATAATCGGCAGCCAAGCTCCCAGCAAAGCTACCGATCCATAGCGTTGAATCCAAGCAACCGCTTTTTGATGAGTCGCTTGAGCAACTTGCCCTTGGGGGATTTTTTGCTCAAGCCACCTGCCCATCAGAAACGTCACAATGCCTCCTAAGGTGTTTCCCAAGGTGGCTACTCCAATTAACAGATGGGGTAGATAACTGTGATGCAGGACTAACCAAGCAAAGACCCCTTCCGATCCACCGGGGAGTAAGGTAGCACCTAAAAAACCACTCAAGAATAATCCCCACAGAGTCATGGTTGAGGTAAATGAGCGGACAAAAATAGTTCCTTATTATTAATTATTGTGAAGGATTACTAGAGGTAGTACATCCTCTAGGCATGTATTTTACTTCTCCTACAAACGCACAAGTCCAATTATTGTTTTGCATTTTATACAGGGTAAGTGTCTGATCTGTGAGAGCGGAGACAGCATGATTACCAAACTGGGCAGTAATGGAACTAGCTGTGCTATTGACGTTAATCAATGGTGTTCCCGCACCCTCAGAAACTTGACCATTCGCACTAATATTAGCCAGCAAATCCGAGCTACTCGCCGGATTTTCGCAAGCATCGCCCATTTGATTTCGGGCGAGGCACTCTTCAACTACCATTTTTAATCCACTGAGTTGGCTAAAAATGAGCGTCACTTGAGTCCTAATCATATAATCTTGATATTGAGGTAGTGCCACAGCTATGAGTACCCCAACTATTCCTACGCCTATCATGATTTCAAGTAGGCTAAATCCTAAACTAGCCTTCATATATATTTAGGTAAGATAAATTTTTATGTAACTTTTGTAAAATTTTATATTTATTCCATTGCCGCTACTGGACAGCTAATAGGGGCATATTTGACATTTCCACTAAAAGTGCAGGTCCAGCGGCCATTGCTATTTCGATCTAAACTGACCAAGCTGCTATTGAGTACATTGGTGGCATTGCCTCCTAAAGTAGCGCTAATATTAGCGGTAAAATCTATATTAATCGTAATGGTAGGAGCCCCTTCTCCTGTAGAAAGATCGGCAATGCCATTGCCATTGCCCACCAGAATATTGGATCCTTGAAAAGTATTTTGGCAGGCCGTACCTGCTGCTACGGTAGTATATTGATGTTCAATGCACATCTCCACAATAGGGGTCAGGCTCTTGGCTTCGGTGACTGCCCGAATCACTTCCGTTTGCGCCACATAGGTTTGATATTGGGGAAGGGCAATCCCAGTGAGAATCCCCACAATAGCAATGCCTATCATAATTTCCATTAAGGAAAAACCTGTATTATTTTTTATTTGGATGGCTATCATTATAATTAATCTAGGTAATCATCATCGATAGGGATCGTTTGTAGATTTTTTACTCTATCTATATAAGTTTGAAATTGAGGGATGGCAATTCCAGTGAGAATCCCCACAATAGCAACTACAGTCATTAACTCAATTAAGGAGAAACCTGATTTATTTTTTTGGATAGTCATGATAGGGAAAAATAGATAGTTAAATATTTAATCCTATTAGGATCCTAAAAAATACTCACCCCAACTTATATCAGTAAGGGTGAGTGGAGTGATGGTTTTCAAAAGTAAATATTAAGATGTTATAGCAAAAGATAGAGAATTAAGTTTAACTACGGCGAAGTGCTACCACTAGGAGCACAGCTCGCAGGGGTATATTGAGCAGTGATTTCTGTGCCATCAGGTGCACAAGTCCAAGTACCAGTACCACTTCGAGTAAGGGTAATAGTACCTCCTGTGATGGCAGTTGATGCATGGTTACCCAGTGTTGCGGTAATGGTTACATCTGGTGCAGTTCCATCTATTTGAGGAGCCCCTAGACCGCCACTAAACAGTGGAGGAGTGCTTTGAGAGCTACCCGTTAGGATATCTGAGCCTGTAGCAGTAGAATTTTGAGCACATGTTGTCATATCAGATATTCCATTATTGATGCAATCTTCCACTACCATTTTTAACGCGCTGGCTTCGGAAATAGCACGAGTCACTTGTGCTTTGGCAATATAAGTTTGATATTGAGGAATAGCGACTGCTGAAAGTACTCCGACAATGGCGACGGTGATCATCAGTTCAATTAAAGAAAAACCTTTGTTCATTATTTTTTTCTCCCTAAAAAAAATAGGCAATGAATGTTGTGTTGATAATTTAGGTCACTTTGTATGTTAAGTTACCTAGAAAATGAAAGGTATATTATTTTTATTGCTTATTATTTCAGATAAAAACTATTTTTTAAATCAACAAAGTAAATATTTTTTGTTAAGCGATTTATCTCACAACTAAGTAGAGCAACTTATATGCCACATAAGGTCATAATATTGTGTCTATATTAGGTAATTAAAAGATTATATTAATATAATAAGGTGAAAAAATATGTAAAGTCTTATTTCTACCTTAACTAATATGACATTTTTAGTCATTTTTATGACCTAAAATGTCATATTTACTCCAAAATATGCTCTCCTTCCCAAAAACTTTGATTAGTTGGTAATTATCAGGAGTAAATTTTCTATAACTAATTAAGAAAATTAGCTAAATTTAGCTAAAAAATTAAAAATAATTTCTTATATGATAAATTTTTTAGTAATTTTACTAAGAAATAAATTTTATTTTAGCTTGTATATGACAATTTTTGTCATATATAGAAGAAACTAAACTACTTATAGAAGCGTAATAACAAAAATTGTCACTACACTTCTATAAAGAGTGAAAGAATGATTGAAGTAAGTCGCTTATTCTAAATTAAGTTTCTTTAAGCGATAGCGAAGGGCACGAAACGTAATCCCTAGCAGCCTTGCTGCTGCCGTTTTGTTATAGCCAGTTTGCTCTAATGCCCGTAGAATTGCTTGTTTTTCTAGATCTTCAAGGTGACGCTCTAGGGAAGCCTCTCCAAGAGAATGGAGCTTATCTGGCCAGCTGGTGTCTTTAGGTAGGTGTAAATTTCTGGCATCAATGATTCCTCCCTCATGGAGCACTAGGGCCCGTTCAAGGATATTCTCTAGCTCCCGTACATTGCCGGGGAAAGGATAACTTTGCAGTTTCTCAAGTGCACTAGGCGTAATTTGAGGACAGGCATGATTACCCCGCAGTGCCAGCTGGGTAAGAATATGCTTGGCTAAAACAGGAATATCCTTTGCACGCTCTCTTAAAGGAGGTACTTGTAGCTCGACAATATTGAGTCGGTAGAATAGATCTTGGCGAAATTTCCCTTCATTCACCAGTTGAGAAAGATCCTGATGGGTGGCACATAAAATCCGTACATCTACTGGTACTTCTCTTTGGCTACCAATGGGGCGAACTGCACGCTCTTGAATGGCACGAAGGAGCTTTACCTGCATTTGTATGGGTAAATCTGCCACTTCATCTAAAAATAAAGTACCTTCTTGAGCGGCTTGGAAAAGCCCTTCTTTATCTCGAGAGGCTCCAGTGAAACTTCCCTTTTCATGGCCAAAGAACTCACTTTCCATCAGACTTTCTGGAATGGCGCCACAGTTGACAGGCACAAAAGGACCTGATGCTCTGGGTCCTTGGCGATGAATAAGGCGAGCCACTAATTCTTTACCGGTACCGGATTCTCCACTGATATAGACAGGAGCTTGGCTACACGCCAGCTTAGTAATTTTGCTTCGCACCGCTTCCATAGTAGAAGATTCCCCAAGGAGCTGGTAGTTACCCTTCGCTTTTTGCAGGGGAGCAAAAGGCATTTTTAATGCCATTTTCACTAAATTGCGTAGAGATTTTACATCCAAAGGTTTAGAGATAAAATCAAAGGCACCTGATTTTAAAGCCTCTACTGCAGTTTCTACACTACCATAGGCAGTGATCACTGCTACAGGGATTTGAGGGTAGTCTTGGTTAATCAGTTTGACTAAATCTAACCCACTACCATCGGGTAGTCGCATATCGGTTAAGCATAGGTTAAAGGAGTTTGCTTTAAGATGTTTACTGGCTTCAATAAAATTCATTGCTTTTTGGCAATTAATTTTCATCCCCATTAGAGTCAAATCAAGAAGCTCTAAAATATCAGGTTCATCATCAACAACGAGTACGATTGGTGATTTGTTCATGTTATTGGTTCTCTAATTTAGGTGCGGGAAAACAGATATGAAAGCAGGTACCACTTTTAGGAGGATTTGGGCAATACTCTAATATTGCTCCATTATTTTCCGCAAGTGCTCGAGCGAGATACAGCCCTAATCCAGTACCTTTGGTAGAGGTAAAGGGCTCAAAAAGATGATCTATAATTTCTTTAGAAATACCCGGACCTGAATCTATAACTTCTACCATAATGGGGTAAGGTCCTGTTTTCACGCACACAACAATTTTAAGATAAGGTGGTTGATCTATTTTTCTTCCATAATGCCACGCATTATCGCAAAGATTCCAAATAATTTGATGAAGCTGAGAAGGATTAGCTTCGATATAAATCGAATTGGATTCAATCTCTAAGGACACATGGGTTTCATCGGTTTTTTTACTAACATAAAATTCCTCTAAAAAACGAGTAAGCCAAGGTTTTAAGGCAATCTGTTCTACAACCCCTGAATCCTTACGGCTGAGTTGTAGTACATTTTTCACAATTTCATTGATTCGGTTACTGTTAGTAAGAATTATATCTAATAGCCTTTGATTGCCTTTATCTAACTCAAGGGTTTCTTCAAGTAATTGACTCGCATGACTAATCGCTCCTAAAGGGTTACGAATTTCATGGGCAATACTTGCAGTTAATCGTCCTAAAGAGGCTAGCTTTAATTGTTGAGCTTGCTGGCGTAAATAGGAATAATTTTCTAGAAAAATAAGGGTACTTTCAGTGCCTATTAAGCGGATAAATTGAGGCTGTAACTCAGGTAGATCTGGGGCAATATGCAGTGCCTTTGGATGGTAATAATCAGAGCAATTTTGCCAATCTTGCATGGCTTGAGCTAATGCAGGTATGGTTTGGATATTTAATACATTTTGGTTATTTTGAGTAAATCCTAAAAAATCTTGACCTTTTTGGTTGATCAACTGGATATTGCCATTGTCTCCAACCACAAGTGCTCCATCTTGTAGGTGCTGAAAGATATAATCTTTGAGCTGCTTTAATTCCTCTAAATCCTGTCCTTTACGCACGGCTAAAAGTTCACTGGATCGTACTCGTGTGGTTAGTACTTGTGCGAGTAACGCCGTAGTAAATAGAGAAATACCTAACAACCCTACTTGGGTATAGCTACCTATATCAATATCATCTTCCAAAAAATAAGCATAGGAGTGTTCTAACAATAGACTTAGCACAGCCAATGCTGCAAGCCCACTTGCAGTAGTGCTCAAGGTCATGATACCCCCTGCAGCTACTGTTACGATAAGTAACATACCTAAGCCACTGTTAATTCCCCCGCTGGTGTGCATCAAAAGCACGATAATGCCAATATCTATGCTTAACTGTAACCAAATTTGGGTATTGAATTTTCCTATTTTAATTAAGGTAATACTAATAAAAATTACACTTAAGACACAATAGGTGGCACTTACAATTGAAAAAAGATAGGGTTTATGATCGCCTAGAAGATTAGGGTGTGTTCCCGTAAATGCAATCCCTACCAAAAGGGTAGCGAGCATGAGTCGATAAATACAAAATACCGTCAGTGGTCCCCAAGCTTGATGGATCTCACTTTTACTCGGTATGTATTTTGAAGAGGCTAACACTTGGCTCATTCGAATATGTTGAGCAAGTACTTGAGAGAGTAAAGCCGTAGAAAATAAGGCAATACCCAGTAGACCTGCTTGAGTATAGGTACCTTGAAATGAGTTTTCAGATAAAAAACCATAAGAATGCTCAAATAGTAGTGCTAATACGGCAAGAGCTGCTAGTCCGCTAGAATGACGGCCTAGGGTTAAAATACCTCCAGCAGCTACAATAACAATCAAAAGTACCCCTAACCCACTGCTGATTCCCCCACTTGCATAAGTAAATAGAGAAATAACAACAATATCTGTGCCTAGCTGTAGCCAAACCTGATTATTAAAATCGCCAAATTTAAATAGAGTTGCTAAAATAAAAATAATCGCACTACATTCATAGGCAATACTCGCTCGCAAAAATAATGTAGGATAGTTTTGTCCTAAAGATCCAATGCCTATTAGGGCTACTCCCAACATAAGAGAGGCGATAATAAGACGGTAAATACTGAATACAGAGAGTAGATCCCAAGGATTTTTGCCAAAGATTTCGCTTTGTATCTCTTTCATAACAATGGTGTACTAAAGTGATAGGATGGTTAAAAAACATTTTTATTATTAATTCTTCATAGAATCCTGATGTAACTTGGAGCAAAAATAGTGGTCATTGGCTTTAATTGCTTCTTGCTCTGGTAAAAATACATGACAATAAGCACAGCGTACCATGGTATGCTCTGAGTGTTTTTTCTTTTCCTGATTCCGTTTTTTTTGCCGATCTGATGTACTAGATAAATAATTTTTAGTAGATAAATAAACTAAAATAAATAATATACAAAATAATAAAAGACGCATTACTTATTATAATTCTGCTGCTATTTTTGTCCTAGAAGCACGTTTTCTTTCATGTTCTAGCAGCAATTTTTTTCGTAACCGAATATGCTCTGGTGTAACTTCTACTAACTCATCATCATCAATAAATTCAAGAGCTTGCTCTAAACTAAAGCATATAGGAGGTGTGAGTAAGATATTTTCATCACTACCGGCTGCCCGAATATTGGTGAGTTGTTTTGCTTTTAATGGGTTGACCACTAAGTCATTTTCCCTACTATGAATCCCAATTATCATCCCTTCATATACTTCAGTGCCCGGATTAATAAAGAGTCGACCCCGCTCTTGTAATTTAAATAAGGCATAACCTAGGGCTTTACCCATACCTGTAGCAATGAGTACCCCATTATTACGAGTAGTGATTTCCCCGGGTTTAATTGATCCATAGTGATCAAATACATGGTACATCAGTCCAGTGCCTGAAGTGGCAGTCATAAATTCGGTTTGAAACCCAATTAATCCTCGGGAAGGAATCATATACTCAAGGCGTACCCGTCCTTTACCATCAGGGGTCATATTGGTAAGATCTCCTTTTCTGGTACCTAACTTTTCCATAATGGTACCTTGGTGTTCTTCTTCCACGTCTGCAGTAAATTGCTCATAGGGTTCACAAAGCACCCCATTTATTTCTTTGATGATCACCTCTGGCCGGGAAACACCAAGTTCATAACCCTCTCGACGCATATTTTCAATGAGGATGGATAAGTGTAATTCTCCTCTTCCTGAGACTTTAAATTTATCCGGATCTTCTCCCTCTTCTACTCGTAAAGCCACATTATGAATCAGCTCTCGCTCTAGCCGCTCTTTAATTTGGCGACTAGTAATATATTTTCCTTCTCGGCCGGCAAAAGGAGAATTATTCACCTGAAAGGTCATACTGACGGTAGGTTCATCTACCGTTAAGGGAGGTAGAGCTTCTACTTGACTAGGATCGCAAAGGGTATCAGAGATTCTAATCTGATCAATGCCTGAAATAGCGATAATATCCCCAGCGTTCGCTTCAGGAACTTCAGTACGTTTTAACCCAGTAAATCCCATGACTTGGAGAATTCGCCCTTTTCTGCGTTTACCTTCCCTGTCTACAATTTCCACCGGAAAATTAGTGCGCACCGTTCCTCGCTGAATCCTACCCACCCCAATAGCACCTACATAGGAGCTATAATCTAGGCTACTAATTTGCATCTGAAAAGGTCCTACAAGGCTCACATCTGGAGGGGGCACTCGAGAAATAATTTCTTCAAATAAGGGATTCATGGTGCCAGAGCGCACACTAGAATCATGGCTGGCATAACCATTTAAAGCCGAAGTATAAATTACTGAGAAATCCAGCTGTTTATCTGTAGCACCTAGTCGATCAAATAAATCAAAGGTTTGATTGAGAACCCAATCCGGGCGACTACCTAAGCGATCGATTTTATTGATGACTACAATAGGATTTAATCCCATATTAAAAGCCTTTTGAGTCACAAAACGAGTTTGTGGCATGGGACCATCTACCGCATCCACTAAAAGTAGTACCGAATCTACCATGGAGAGTACCCGCTCTACTTCTCCACCAAAATCGGCATGGCCGGGGGTATCTACAATGTTAATTCGATAATCATTCCATTCAATGGCAGTATTTTTAGCAAGAATGGTGATTCCCCGCTCTCGCTCGAGATCATTAGAGTCCATAACCCGTTCACCCACACTTTCCCATGAATCAAAAGTACCTGATTGTTTTAGGAGCTGATCGACTAATGTGGTTTTACCATGATCAACGTGGGCAATAATTGCAATATTACGGAGCTTATTAAGCATAGATGATAGGAAGTGTTAATATAAATTAAAGTAATTATCTATTTTGGATTAAACAAGTATTACATATATACATTATACTATATATATATTTTAATTGAAATTATTCAAGCAAAGGGTAGATAATTTGATAAATTTCTTTATGAACAGATGGAGTGCCTGCAATCACATTACCTGTGGTAAAATAGTTATGATCCCCTGCAAAATCAGTGACAAAACCACCTGCCTCCCGGATAAGTAAAATTCCGGCGGCAATGTCCCAAGGTGCTAGATCCATTTCCCAAAAGCCATCGAGCCTACCTGATGCTACATAAGCTAGATCAAGTGCAGCTGAACCGGGTCTACGAATATCACTTACATGAGGAAATAAAGCTTTAAAGGTAGTAAGATAAGTATCTAAATAGTGCTGTTTTTTAAAGGGAAATCCTGTGCCTAATAGTGCTCCTTCTAATCCTTGTTGCTTACTTACTCGAACTCGTCGATCATTAAGGAAAGCGCCGCTACCTTTCGATGCAGTAAAAATTTCTTGTCGTAGGGGATCATAAACTAATCCATGCTGCAACTGACCTTGATAGGTAATCCCAATAGAAATTGAAAACTGGGGAAATCCGTGAAGGAAGTTAGTTGTACCATCTAAAGGATCAATAATCCAAGTTACTTCTTCTTTATTATTATGCCCTGTTTGTTCTCCTCCTTCTTCGGCTAGAATATTATGGTGAGGATAAGCCTTGTGAATTGTTCTAATAATTTCTTGCTCGGCAAATCTATCCACATCGCTGACAAAATCATTGCGGCCTTTTTCAGTAATTTCCAGATGATTTACCCGGTCCAAAGACCGTACAATAATGTTACCTGCATTACGAGCTGCCTGAGTAGCGATATTTAAAAGAGGGTGCATAAATTAGAATAAGTAACTTTTTAAAATTTAGATTTAAATAGAGATTTTTTATAGACGAATTCTTTAATTATACCTGATTTATATACGCAATATTTTGCTTCCATTTTAGCTTATGGTAATTTTATTTATTTTATAATCAAATCGTGCACATTTTTAAGATATTTATTTTATTAATCTTTTTTCTATCCTTGGGGGGTTGTTCTGCACTAAAGAATATAAAAAAAAATGCAGATGAGGAGAAAGCAAAAAAAGAAGAGAAAAATCGTAGTGAATGGACAGTAGATCGCTACTATGCTGAGGCAAAATCTAAACTTGAGGCTGAAGAATATAAAGATGCTGCTAAACTCTATGAGCAGCTAGAATCTCGCTACCCTTTTGGGGAATATGCCCAACAATCCCTATTAGAATCTGCCTATGCTTATTATAAAACTAATCAAGATGAATCAGCCCTTGCTTCTATTAACCGATTTATTCAACTTTATCCATTAAACAAAAATCTAGATTACGCTTACTATCTAAAAGGGCTGGTAAATTTTAATCGGGGAGTGGGGATCATTCAAAAATATGTTCCCTACGATGAAACCCAGAGAGATCCTGCTTCTGCTGAGGAATCCTTAAAAGATTTTAAATCTCTAGTACAGAGATTTCCCAATAGTCAGTATGCTAAAGAGGCCGCCCAACGGATTGTTTATCTACGCAACCGACTTGCGCAGCACGAGCTTAACGTAGCCCACTATTACATGAGGCGAAATGCCTATATTGGTGCTATTAACCGTGCTCAATATGTGGTGGAAAACTATCAGCGTACCCCTGCTGTGCCAGAAGCCTTAACTCTTATGGTGCGAGGTTATAAAATTTTAGGATTAGATGACTTAGCTAAAAGTAATTTTGAAGTTCTTGAACATAACTACCCCGGCTACTTTGGGGTATCTCGAGCTAAGGAACTTAAAATTATTAAAGAAAAACAAGAAGAAATCACCGGCACTACCGCTAAAAAATAGTTTAAGAAAGCAGTTCTGCCATTCGAATTCCCATATCTGCTGGAGAATGAGCGATGATAATACCGGCACTTTGTAGTGCGTTAATTTTATCTTCTGCTTTCCCTTGGCTACCGCTAATAATTGCCCCAGCATGACCCATTCGTTTTCCTTTAGGGGCAGTGATTCCAGCAATATAGGCAACCACAGGCTTGGTAATATACTCTTGAATATAGCGAGCAGCCTCTTCTTCAGCACTACCCCCAATTTCCCCAACTAAAATAATCCCTTCCGTCTGGAGATCTTTTTGGAAGAGTTTAAGACAATCAATAAAATTCATTCCTTGAATAGGATCACCGCCAATACCAATACAGGTACTTTGACCTAATCCTTGTTGAGTGGTTTGATACACCGCTTCATAGGTTAAAGTGCCAGATCGGGAAATAATACCTACCTTCCCAGGTTGATGGATATTGCCAGGCATAATACCAATTTTACAAGCACCAGGGGTGATAATTCCGGGACAATTTGGACCAATTAAATAGGATGAACTACCTATGAGGGCTCTTTTCACTTTCAGCATATCGAGAATAGGAATTCCTTCAGTAATACAGACGATAATTTCTATTCCTGCATCGACTGCTTCTAAAATTGCATCGGCAGCAAGAGCAGCTGGCACATAGATCATAGTAGCATTAGCACTCGTAGCTTTTACCGCTTCTGCTACGGTATTAAATACTGGGCGATCTAGATGAGTTTGGCCACCTTTACTCGGAGTAACGCCACCTACCAGTTGAGTACCATATTTTATTGCTTGCTCTGAGTGAAAAGTCCCTTGTTTACCAGTAAACCCTTGGCAAATAACTCGAGTATAATGATTAATTAATATGCTCATTTTCTAATTTAATTTAGGATTGGGCAGCAAGCACTGCCTTGTGGGCAGCATCGGTAAGATTATTGGCTGATATTAGATTTAACCCGCTTTGATCGAGCAAATTTTGACCCTGATCTGCATTGGTCCCCGCCAAGCGCACCACAACAGGAATCTGTAGATTGACTTCTTTCACTGCTTGAATAATCCCTTCTGCAATGAGATCGCAGCGGACAATTCCACCAAAAATATTAATTAAAATAGATTTGACTGTACCATCAGCTAAAATCAGCTTAAATGCCTCTGCAACCCGTTCAGCAGTAGCGGTACCCCCTACATCTAAGAAATTAGCTGGCTTGCCCCCGTGGAGTTTAATTAAATCCATAGTTGCCATCGCTAATCCTGCTCCATTAACCATACAGGCAATATCTCCATCCAAAGCGACATAATTTAGTCCATAGGATCTTGCTTTTACTTCCCTTTGATCTTCTTGGGTAGTATCTTTCAAGGTATCCCAATGGGGATGACGAAAGCTGGCATTATCATCTAAGACAATTTTTGCATCTAACGCAACTAAAATTCCTTGATCAGTTATCGCTAAAGGATTCATTTCTACTAAACTAGCATCATGACTTATAAACAGTTGATACATTTGCTCCATAATATGTTTTAACTGTTTATGCTGATCAGAGTTTAATTTAAGGGTGAACCCGATTTGACGGCATTGATAAGGCATCAACCCCATTACGGGATCAATACCTAGCTGAATAATCTCATCTGGATGGGTTTGGGCAACTTGCTCAATATCTACCCCTCCATGCCGTGAGGCGATAATAGTGATTTGGTTCAGTTGTCGGTTAATCATAAAAGCGAGATAGCATTCTTGAATAATGGTAGAGGCTTCTTCAATTAAAATATTATGTACAGGTAATCCTTGTACTGAAGTTTGATGAGTAGCTAAATTAATTCCTAAAAGTTGGTGACAAAAATCAGCGATTTTATTTGGATCATCACTGACTAAAACCCCACCTGCTTTACCTCGTCCTCCTGCATGAATTTGAGCTTTAGCCACCCAACGATGTGTAGGTAAGGCATTAAGTAACTTATTTTTTGTATTAGAGTTTATTATTTCCCCCTTAGGTATAGGGATTTTATATTGAGCAAATAACTCTTTAGCCTGAAATTCGTGGAGAATCATGGATTAAAACCTAATAGGATTATTTGTATTTATTTAGTGGTGTAGCTACCATTAATCAGAATAGTTTGACTAGTAATCTACCAGCCATCACTTAATTTTCTGAGCTATGATAATGGATTGCTATTACTTTAACTCTCTGTACAGCAAGGTCTTTTGCAATCAATCCACCTATATTTTTCACTCCTTTTGTAATTAAAGCGATTTTGCTCTTAATGTTGTGATGAGACATGGGAGAAAACTCCTAGAAGCATATTTATTCTAAATAAGTATAATTAATTTTAAGCAATATCTATAGGGAAAGTTAGCACTTCTTTGATGTGGTAGCTGCCTAGCTGTAGCATGAGTAAACGATCAATGCCAAGTGCCACTCCGGCACAGTTTGGTAAACCACAGGCAAGAGCAGCTAAGATTCTTTTATCTATAGGTATTTCTGCTAATCCGTGCTCTTTTCGATAGGTTAAGTTCTCTTTAAATCGCTGGAGTTGCTCTTTATGATTGGATAATTCATGATAGCCATTAGCTAACTCTATGCCTTGATAGTACACTTCAAACCGCGCTGCTATTAAAGTTGAATTAGTTGATGAAATAGGGCAAATTCGAGCAAGCTGTGCCTCAGAGGCAGGATAGTGATAAATAAAATAAGGACATTCATGACCTAAATTAGGCTCTATCACAGTAGATAACAGAAAATCTAAATAGATTTGCCTAGGTAATATATTGTTTACTTCAGTATGATAAAACCCATAATCTGTAGCAAGTTGTGCTAGAAATTTATCAGGGATAGTAAATATATCTATTCTAAAATAATGATCGAATAATTCTTGGTAGGAAATTTTAGTACTAGTAAATGTTCTTAGAATGAGTGCTAGTAGAGAGTCTACCTCATTCATAAGATTAAAATGATCAAAATCTATTCGATACCATTCTAGTAAGCTAAATTCAGGATTATGATAACGCCCTACTTCCCCATTACGAAATGCTTTTGTAATTTGATAAATAGATCCTATGCTACTAGCAAGTAAACGCTTCATGGCATATTCGGGGGAAGTTTGTAAGAATAATTGTTGAGATTTTGAAGAGGGTGTATGATAAGAAACCACCATATTTTCGAGGTGAGGAGCTATTGCACCTGATTGGGAAAGTATAGGTGTTTCTACCTCTAATACATCCCGTTCAGCAAAAAAAGATCTAATATTTGCGAGCAGTTGAGCACGGGCAACTAAAGCTGCTTTAGTTGCCGTAGGTTGCCATTGATCTCCCTGTTCTCTTTCCATAGAAATTTATTCTTTTGCCCGCTCTACGTATTCTCCAGTACGGGTATCTATCTTTAATATGTCGTCTATATTAATAAACAAAGGTACTTTGACTATTGCTCCTGTTTCTAAGGTAGCTGGCTTGCTTCCACCCCCAGAAGTATCTCCACGTAACCCAGGATCGGTTTCAATTACTTTCAGGATAACAAAATTAGGTGGTTCAACAGATAGAGGTACCCCATCCCATAAGGTTACAGTGCATTCATCCTGTTCTTTAAGCCACTTTGTTGAATCTCCAACGACTTGAGCATCGGCTGAGTATTGCTCAAAACTTGAAGGGGACATAAAGTGCCAAAGCTCTCCATCATTGTAAAGATATTGAAGCTGGGTTTCTAAGACATCAGCACCTTCTAGAGTGTCACCAGATTTAAAAGTACGATCAATGACTCGTCCTGTTTTTAAATTACGTAATTTTACCCGATTAAAAGCTTGGCCTTTTCCTGGTTTTACAAATTCATTTTCTAAAACATTATAAGGATCTCCATCCATCATCACCTTAAGTCCAGATTTAAATTCACTTGTGTTATACACTGCCATAAGATTCTCCAAATAAATAACGAGGTTAAAAATTAAGTTCCTATCTGGGTTACACTGCCCACTATGATAAAGCAATTTTTAGATTCTCCGCAGTCTTGGCAAATAACGCTTGCTAACGCTATTCATGATCCAAAGGAATTATTAGCTTTAATGGAATTGGATAGCTATCCTCAAGAAATAAGTAAATCTATTGAGCGAGGATTTTCCTTAAGAGTACCCCATAGCTATGTTGCTCGAATGAAAAAAGGAGATCCTAATGATCCTTTATTTCTCCAAGTATTTCCCTTAGCTATAGAAGATAAAACAGATCCTAGCTTTAGTTTAGATCCAGTGGGCGATTTAACTGCTACCACTGTACCCGGTGTTCTGCAAAAATATATAGGCAGAGTACTCTTAATTACTACAGGTGCTTGTGCTATTCACTGTCGTTACTGCTTTCGTCGCCACTTTCCCTATACTGAACATCATGCGGTAAAAAATTATTGGAGAGAGGCGCTGCAATATATTGCTCAAGATTCTAGTATTAAAGAGGTCATTCTAAGTGGGGGCGATCCTTTAGTACTCTCTGATAATCGTTTAGCTAATTTAGTACAAAAACTAGAAGATATCCCTCATGTAAAGCGGATTAGAATTCATACTCGATTACCTATTGTACTTCCTGAACGAATCAATGAGTCACTACTTTATTGGTTAGCGAACACCTCTTTACAAAGAGTTATAGTGATTCATACGAACCATGCCAATGAAATTGATCAGAATGTAGTCTCAGTACTTAGAAAACTTTCAGATATAGGATGTTACCTATTTAACCAAACTGTGCTACTACGGAGAATAAATGATGAAGTGGATACTTTAGTAAATCTAAGTGAGCGGTTATTTGAAGTAGGAGTCATCCCCTACTATCTTCATATGTTAGATAAAGTCCAAGGAGCAGCCCATTTCGAAGTAGATCTTATAAAAGCTCAGAGTTTATATAAAAAACTACGTGCCCAATTGCCCGGATACTTAGTCCCCTTGTTAGTACAAGAGCAAGCAGGGGCACCTAATAAACTACCTTTATTCTTCTAGATAGTAGTTAACGCTTATCTAAGGGGATATAAGATTGCAAAGAGTTGCCAACATAAATTTGGGTAGGACGGAAAATTCGATTATCAGATCGTTGCTCCAGCCAGTGAGCTAGCCAACCTGCAGATCGAGCAATAGCAAATAAGGGAGTAAATTGAGTAGTAGGAATTCCTAATTCTGTGTATAAAATCCCTGAGTAAAAATCCACATTTGGATAAATATTTTTATGACCCATGCGATCAGTCATTTCCTGTTCTAGGGTAAAAGCAATTTCTAGAATTTGGCTTACTTTATCTTCTTTTTGGTGAGTAAGTTGAGTGATAAGATCTTGTAAGATTTTAGCCCGAGGATCTTTTACTTTATAAATTCGATGACCAAATCCCCAAATTTTCTGCTTCTTTTGTAGCTGCATATCAAGCCATGGAGTCACATTTTCAGGGCTACCAATTTCAGTTAGCATCTTAATAACCTGTTCATTAGCTCCCCCATGAAGTGGCCCGGATAGAGTGCCAATCGCTGCTGAGATTACACTATAGGGATTTGCTAGGGTAGATCCTGTTACTAAAGTAGCGAAAGTAGACGCATTAATCGTATGTTCTGCATGGAGTATGAGGCAAGTATCTAGTATTTTACTAATATGTGGATCTGGCACCTTACCATGAAGCATATAAAGAAAATTCTGAGCAATAGCGAGATCAGATCGAGGGGGAACAAAGTCTTGTTCTTTAGTGGTTCGATCCCATAGAGCAGCTATAGTAGGTATAGATCCTATAATTTTAATAGCTATTTCAAAAGCTTCATTATTTTGAAAATCGTATATATTATAGTTATTAGAAGATACACCTAAAGAAGAAATCCCCGTTTGTAACGCTGCCATAGAAGATCCATGCTTAGGTAACCCTTCCATAACTTGCTTTACATAGTAGGGTATAAAATAATTTTTTTTTATTTTATTTACAAAGTTGGTAAGATTGCTCTCTGTAGGTAATTCTCCGCTGAGTAATAAAAAGATTACTTCTTCAAAAGTGCTATAGCATGCAAGTTCTTCAATAGGATAACCACGATAAAATAAGGAACCTTGCTTACCATCCATATTTGAAATACTTGATTGAATCGCAGGAATTCCTTCCAGCCCTGGAGAATAGTTATTCTTTATATCCAATAATAAACACTCCCATTTTTAAATGGTTAAAAATAATAAAAAATTTAATTATTACGGTTACCTAACTGTTTCTCCTGCCGCTTGCATATCTGCATGATAGGAGGAACGTACCATAGGACCACTTGCTACTCGACTAAATCCCATTGCCCTGGCTTTTTTTCCTAGTTCATGAAATTCTTCTGGCGTGACAAATCGTTGGACAGCTAAGTGATAGCGGCTAGGTTGTAAGTATTGACCTATGGTAAGCATATCGCACTGATGATCTCTTAAATCTTTCATTACTTGTACTACTTCCTCTAAGTCCTCTCCTAATCCAAGCATGATTCCAGATTTTGTTGGAATATTAGAATGAGTTTCTTTAAAACGTGCAAGTAATCGTAAGGACCATAAATAATCTGCCCCTGGTCGCACTGCTTTATAAAGTCGAGGAATAGTCTCTAAGTTATGATTAAAAATATCAGGAGGATCTAGAATTAGGGTGGAAAGTGCTTTATCCATACGCCCTCTAAAATCAGGTACCAAGGTTTCAATCAGGGTATTAGGGGTGTAAGTACGTAGTGCACGAATACATGCTGCAAAGTGAGATCCTCCACCATCTCGCAAATCATCCCTATCTACTGAGGTAACTACCACATGGCGCAATTTCATTGCCTGCACTGCTTTAGCTAAGTGTTCAGGCTCTTCAATATCTAAGGGATCAGGCCGACCGTGGGCAACATCACAAAAAGGACAACGACGGGTACAAATATCCCCCATGATAAGGAAAGTAGCTGTTCCGTGACCAAAACATTCTCCTAGATTAGGACAAGAGGCTTCTTCACATACTGTGTGTAATTGGTGCTCCCGAAGTAATTTTTTTATTCTGGTTACTTCTGGGCTAATAGGTGCCTTAGCCCTAATCCAACTGGGTTTAGGCTGCCGTTGTGTCGTAGGCTCAATTTTAATGGGGATACGTGCAACTTTAGAAGCACCTTTTAAATTTCGAATATCCCGTGCTGTTTCTTCTGATGGAGAATAACTACTCATTTTAAGACATTATCTAGTTTCTAGTTGTTTAGCTAGGTTTTTCGCCAGTTCCAGTCCAACCTCTTCTGAATTTAGGGTTACTCCTAAATTCTTTAAATCCGTAACTTCCAACCCAGGATAACCACAAGGATCAATATAGGAAAACGGGGAGAGATCCATGGTCACATTCATACTTAATCCGTGGTAGGTATACCCTTTTCGTACCCGTAACCCAAGAGAGGCAATTTTTTTATTATCCACATAGACTCCAGGTGCGTTTACTTTCAGTTCTCCATAGAGATCAACTGATTGTAATAAACTGACTACTGACTGTTCTAGCATATTTACTAATACTTTAATTCCTAGCTCTCTTCGTTTTAAATCGAGCAAGGTATAGAGGATGATTTGCCCAGGGCCATGATAAGTTACTTGACCTCCCCGATCACAGTGAACCACTGGAATACCTCTAGTATCTCGTATATAAAGGATTTTACCATTAAGTCCTAGAGTAAATATAGGCGGGTGCTCTACTATCCATAATTCGTCAGAGGTGTCTACAGTTCTAGACTGGGTAAAATCTTGCATAGCTTGCCATATTTGAGAGTATTCTTGGCAGCCTAATGTTTTTATTTTTACATCGTAGAATTGGCTTGTTGTCAACTTTAGTTTTGATACATTCCTAAGCGTATTTTTTCTTTATAGGCTTGATAATAATGATTAAGTTGTTGCCATTTAGCCCCAGGCTTTCCAGTACCTACTAAAGCCCCATTTAATGTAGTTACTGGTAAAATCTCTCGGGTTGAGCTAGTGAGCCAAATTTCATCTGCATGGTACAAATCATGAGTAGAGATTTTAGTCTCTTTACAAGAAATATTTGCCTCTCTTGCTAGTTCCAATACTAAATCCCGAGTAATACCAGAGAGTAGTTCAGAGCTTACTGGTGGTGTTCTTAATTGATCGCCTGTAACAATAAATACGTTACTTGCTGCTCCTTCAGTGACTTGATCATCTTTTAATAAAATCGCTTCCTGCATTCCAGTAGCTACTGCTTCTTGTCGTAATAATACATTAGCCAGTAATGCGATAGATTTAATATGGCACCACTGCCAGCGAATATCTTCTAAAGTAATTGTACTGATACCCCTTTGTAGCCAATATTCTGGAACTGGCTTAATAGGGTTACTCATGGCAAACACAGTGGGTTGAATACCTTTAGGAAAAGCGTGATCTCGTGGTGCAACACCTCGAGTAATTTGTAAATAAACCGCTTGATCTAGCCCTTCATTTTGTAAAAGAAGCTGCTGTAAAATAGATTGCCATTGATTCAATGACATAGGGTTTTCTAAATGAATACCTTGTAAGCTATACTCAAGTCGATCTAGATGAGCACGCAATCGAAAAAAATGTTTTCCATAAGCTGGAATCACCTCATAAACACCATCAGCAAGTAAAAATCCCCGATCCAATACGGAAATTTTAGCCTCAGTTAAAGGTAGGAATGCCCCATTAAGATAGACAATCGGTATCAAGGTGTTTCTTTAGAGAAAAAAGAGGAAACCCAGTCAGACATTTTTTGCCATCTACTTCCTTCTGGGATAGTGGTTAATGCTATTAAGGGTCTTTCTAGAATTAGATCGCTCTTAAATTTAACGGTAATTGCTCCTAGCTCTTCTCCTTTTTTTATGGGTGCAATAATAGGGCTTGTCACCTGAATCGCTGAGGATAGTTTCTTCCATTGCCCTCTGGGAAGGACGACTGCTAAATCATGAGCAACCCCTAATGGTATTTCCTTTTCAGCACCTCTACGTACTAAGGCGTTAGTAATAGGCTCTAGGGCGCTATAAATGTTATTAGTTTCATAGAAACGAAATCCATAATTTAATAGAGCAAGCGCCTCATTAGCACGTGATTGTGGGCTTTTTGATCCCATAACCACAGAAATTAATCGCATATCTTCTCTCTTTGCTGAGGAAACTAAGCAATAGCCCGCTGCTTTAGTATACCCCGTTTTAAGACCATCTACGCTAGGATCTCTCTTTAACAAGGTATCTCGATTGTATTGAGTAATATTGTTATAGGTAAAACTCTCTTGAGAGAACCAGCCATAGTATTCAGGAAAATCTTGTATGATCGCTCGTGTTAAAGTAGAGATGTCTCGTGCAGTAACATAATGATTATCACTAGGCAATCCCGTGCTGTTCATAAAGTGGGATCCAGTCATACCTAGTTTTTGTGCTTGTTGATTCATTATGGCAGCAAATACTTCTTCTGTACCTGCAATATGCTCTGCTAAGGCAACGCTAGCATCATTACCCGATTGAATCACCATACCTTTAATCAATATTTCTACGGGTATCCGGGTATTTACTTCGATAAAAGTACGTGATCCCCCTGTTTTCCAGGCGTGTTCACTAATGAGTACTTGATCTTCTAAATGAAGGTTACCTCGCTTAAGTTCACTAAATACAATATAAGCAGTCATTAATTTCGTGATACTAGCAGGAGCAACTTTCTGATCCGCTTTAGATTCTGCAATGATTTGCCCTGTCTTGAAATCCTCTAAAACATAGGATTTAGCACTGACAGAGGGAGGACCCGGAATAGGTATTACTGTCTCTCCAAAAGCAATTGTATTTGCAAAGAGCAAGAAAAAAACATACAAAACAAAGAAGTGATGCAATTTCATCTTTACCAATCAAGTAATCAATTAAATTTTGAAACCAATACTATATAGGTAACATAAAATATAAGAATTTAACAAATAAATACTTAATTATTTTAGGTTGATAGACTCTACTTTGACCGACTCTAATCCAGATTTAACTAAACCAATTTTTTCGGCTGCAGCACGGGAGAGATCGATAATTCGTTCTCCATGAAACCCTCCACGATCATTTATTTTAACGATGACCTGCTGATCATTTTTTAAATTAGTGACTAACACGTAGCATCCAAAAGGCAGAGTGCGGTGAGCTGCAGTCATTTGATTTTCATCAAAAACCTCTCCGCTTGCAGTAGGACGACCTTGAAATTTACTGCCATACCAAGAAGCTACTCCCTTCTCTTGATACCCTAAACATTTTTGCTTAGATGATTCTTTTTTACCAAAAGCAGGATTAGTCGCTATCAGAAATAGCCCGCAATATATTAAAAATAAATGATGTAATTTCATTCTCACCTATTGAATAATGACATAGTCAGAAAAACCCATACTCGGAAGTTTTTGAATTAAATTGTTAAATATTTTCTCGTCGGATATGGGACCAATCCGCACTTGATGGAGCAGTGCTTGCTGCTGTAGAGCAGAATTAATTTCTACTGGAAATTGAGTAGTAGTCTGCACTTTTTTTTGTAACTCGGTGGCAGCGTTCCGGTTTTGAAAAGAGCCTACTTGAATATAAAGATTTTTAGAAGGTGATTTTTCTTTATCTACTGTTTCGAGTGTTATTGCTCGTATTTCAACTGGACCAGTCCCAGGTTCTACTAAACCAAGCTTTAAAGCAGCAGTATAGGAAAGATCAATAACACGATTATTATAAAAAGGACCTCGATCATTAATCTTCACGACAACCTGGCGACCATTATTTAAGTTTGTTACTAGTACGTAACATTCAAAAGGTAAACTACGGTGGGCTGCCGTCATGCCATACATATTATAGGTTTCTCCATTAGCTGTAGTACGACCATGAAATGTACCACCATACCAAGAAGCAGTACCTGATTCTTCAAATCCTAAGCAGTTTTTAAATGTATAGTAGCGATGCCCATCTATCTCATAAGAAGAAGCAATCTCTTTATCAAACTTTATTTTTGATCTAGGGAGATGAATTAATTCAGAACTATTATCTCCGCTATATGTAGGTTTGTAAGGGGAAATATATTTTCTGTTATATTGATTAATTAAATTAGGATTGCTACAGGAAACAACCGAGAGGATAGAGAAAAGTAACAAAAAAATAACAAGCGTACTATAATACTTCATACACTAATAAAAATAGTGTTTACTCCTGCCGTACTTGTTGTTTTATTTCCTCTGCAAGTTGGTACACGGCAGTGGCGTAGAAAAGACTTGGATTATATCGGGTAATCGCATAAAAATTATAAAACCCAAGGAGTACTTGGGTTTGTTCCGCTGCCTCAAGCACAAATACAGAAATTAGTTTATCTTTAAAAGTAGGTTGTAGTCCTGGAATTTTAATTCCTTGCTTTATTAGAGCCTGTAAGGGAATAGAGGGCTTTAATCCTTGATGTAGCCATTGCTGATAATCTACGTTACCTGGATTTATCATTTGGGCAATAGGGGCTCCTCTCTGCCATTCACCCTTTTTCTTTAAAAAATTAGCTACACTACCAATGGCATCTGTTGAATTTCCCCAAATATCCCTTTTACCATCCTGATCAAAATCTACTGCATAACTCCGAAAACTATCTGGCATAAACTGAATATACCCCATAGCACCAGCATAAGATCCCATAAACCAATAGGGATCCCTTTTTTCCTCTCGAGCTAATAATAAAAATTCCACTAGCTGCTGACGAAAAAACTTGCCTCTTGAAGGATAGTGAAAACCTAGCGTAAATAGGGAATCAAAAATATGATATTTACCTGTGTTACTTCCGTAGCTACTCTCGATACCAATAATCGCAGTAATAATTTCTGCAGGAACACCAAATTTTTGCTGTGCTTGAGATAAAATATCTCGATTTATGTTCCAGAAACTTATGCCATCCTTAACACGCTTAGGAGTAACTAAAATACTACGGTACTCGCTCCAAGGCTTACTTTTTTCTGCTGGTTTAGAAATTAGCCGCAAGATATTATCATTGATTTTTGCTCTCTCAAATAATTGTTCTAATTCTGATTTATCAAAATGATATTGCTTTACCATATGATGAATGAACTGAGTCACTTCCACTGAGTTATTATCAGCAGTAACTGCAGTAGTAATGAATAAGGCAAAAAATAGGATAAAGAAAATGTGTTTATTCATTAATGAGTTTAATATAGTAATTTTAAATATCACATCAGTGGCTTTTAGAGCTACATTCTAAACGAATAATAGTATTTTTACTTAGTTATAACTGTTCACTTAGATTTTAGCTTAATGCTAAAATAATATGTTATTTATAGTAGTTTAAGTTTTTGCATAATTCAGATCTTTGATTAAAAATTCGTCTCTTAAACGAAGTATAAGAAGATTTATTTTTTACCTTAAACTTTAGATTTACTAATTCAAATTTGAAACTAAGAAAATCATGACACTAAAATCCTCTGATGTTGAACGTATTGCTTATTTAGCACGGCTTGAGATTAACACTAAGGATATTCCTGCTTATACTGAAAATTTAAGTCATATTCTAGAGTTTGTAGCACAGATAGATCGAGTAGATGTCTCAGGTATAACGCCTATTTCTCACCCCTTAGGGGCTTATCAACGACTACGTCCTGATGAAGTTACAGAGATAGATAGACGAGAGGATTTTCAAGTAAATGCCCCTAGTGTTGAGGCTGGTGTTTATCTTGTCCCTAAAGTTATTGAATAATTAAATTTTTTGGAAAACAGTTCATGCATAATAAATCCTTAGTTCAACTGGCCAATAGTCTTAGAGCAGGTGAGTTCACTAGCCAAGAGCTAACACAGCACTATCTTGATCGGATTGAACAATTTGATAAGGATTTAAATAGCTTTATCACTATAGCTCCTGATTCTGCAATTGCACAGGCAAAAATTGCTGATACGTTGCTACAAAAAAATAAGGCTGGACCATTAACAGGTATCCCTATTGCGCATAAAGATATTTTTTGCACGGCAGGACTCAAGACGAGCTGTGGCTCTAAAATGCTAGATAATTTTATTGCTCCCTATGATGCTACTGTAGTTACTCAGCTCAAAGCAGCAGGTGCTGTATTACTAGGCAAGACAAATATGGATGAGTTTGCTATGGGATCTAGTAATGAAACAAGCTTCTATGGTCCAGTAAAGAACCCTTGGAATCATAACAGGGTACCTGGTGGTTCCTCTGGTGGTTCTGCAGCAGCAGTAGCTGCAAGATTAACACCTATGGCTACAGGGACAGATACAGGAGGATCAATTCGCCAGCCTGCTTCTTTATGCGGTATTACTGGTTTAAAACCTACTTATGGTCGGGTATCTCGCTATGGAATGATTGCATTTGCTTCAAGCCTCGATCAAGGGGGACCAATGACACGTACTGCCGAAGATGCTGCTTTATTATTAAGTAGTATGGCAGGTTTTGATAAGCAGGATTCTACCTCTATCAATGAGCCAGTACCTTCCTATCTTGATTTTCTTGAAAACAGTCTTGAGGGTATGAGAATTGGGATTCCCAAAGAGTATTTTGGTGAAGCATTATCCCCTGATGTGGGTGCAGTTATTGAAGGTGGAATTAAGGAATTTGAAAAATTAGGTGCTCAAATTAAAGAAATTAATTTACCTAATAGTCAATTAGTAGCACCTACTTACTATATAGTAGCCCCTGCAGAATGTTCTTCTAACCTTTCTCGATATGATGGGGTTCGCTTTGGTCATCGCTGTCATGACCCTAAAGATTTATTTGATCTTTATTGTCGATCTCGAGGTGAGGGATTTGGTGCTGAAGTCAAACGTCGTATTTTAATAGGTACGTATGTACTTTCTGCTGGCTATTATGATGCTTATTATCTTAAAGCACAAAAGTTACGCTATCTTATTAGTAACGATTTTAAAGAAGCATTTAACCAAGTGGATGCAATTATTAGTCCGACCTCACCTTCTCCTGCTTTTGAGCTTGGGGAGAAAGTAGCTGATCCTGTTGCAATGTATTTAGCTGATATTTACACCATTGGGGCAAATTTAGCAGGACTACCAGCAATTTCAATTCCAGCTGGAATGAGTCATGAATTACCGATAGGATTACAAATTATAGGTAATTATTTTGAGGAATCTAAACTACTCAATATGGCACATCGCTATCAGCAAAATACTGATTGGCATCTAAAAACTCCGAAAGGATATTAAAGTTTTTCTATGATTTTTTTAAAATAAATAAAATATGCAAACACTTACTCAAGTACATATCGGTATTATTGGTCTAGGTTATGTGGGCTTACCTTTAGCTGTAGAGTTTGGTAAAAAGTTCCCTACGCTAGGATTTGATATCAACTCTAAACGTATTTCTGAGCTAAAAGCAGGGCAGGATCGTACCTTAGAAGTAGAGCCTGAATTATTAGCTCAAGCTCATCAACTTCAATATACAGATACGATACAAGATCTCACTGTTTGTAATGTATATATTGTCACTGTGCCTACCCCTATTGATGATCATAAACGTCCAGATCTTAAACCACTAGAGTCAGCAAGCTGTACTGTAGGAAAGGTATTAAAAAAAGGAGATACAGTCATTTTCGAATCTACTGTTTATCCCGGAGCCACTGAAGAAGTATGTGTTCCCATTTTAGAAAAAGAATCTGGACTTATCTATAATCAAGATTTCTTTGCAGGTTATAGTCCAGAGCGAATTAATCCAGGAGATAAGGAACACCGAGTAACTTCTATTCTTAAAGTTACTTCAGGATCAACATCAGAGGTATCTGAATTTGTAAATAATCTTTATGCTAGTATTATCACTGCAGGTACTCATAAAGCAAGTAGCATTCGTGTTGCAGAAGCAGCAAAAGTCATCGAAAATACCCAAAGAGATGTCAATATTGCTTTAATCAATGAGCTGGCTATGCTGTTTTACCGTTTAGGAATTGATACTCAAGAAGTGCTCGCAGCAGCAGGAACAAAATGGAATTTTCTTCCTTTTCGTCCTGGTCTTGTAGGAGGGCATTGTATTGGGATTGATCCTTATTATCTTACTCATAAAGCACAAGCAGTAGGGTATCAGCCTGAAATGATTTTAGCGGGTCGCCGAATCAATGATAGCATGGGTAGCTATGTGGCTAATCAAGTCGTCAAACTTATGACCCAAAACCGTCTCCATGTAGCTGATAGCCGAATTCTTATTTTAGGCCTTACTTTTAAAGAAGATTGTCCTGACTTAAGAAATACAAGAATCATTGACATTATTGTCGAGTTGGAAGACTACCATGCTCAAATTGATGTATATGATCCTTGGGTAGATACTAAAGAAGCACAAGATGAATACGGACTTACTTTGGTCACTGAGTTACGTCAAAATTACTATGATGGAATCATTTTAGCTGTTGCTCACCATCAATTTAAAGAAATGGGGGTTGAATATATACGGGCATTAGGAAAGCCTAAAAGTATTCTCTACGATGTAAAACACCTTCTACCTAAAGAAGATGTTGACGGTCGACTCTAAAAACTATTTACCAAAATTCACCTTGTAAACAAATAAATTAACAATGACAAAAATTGTAGTGACTGGTAGTGCTGGCTTTATTGGATCAGCGCTGACTAAAAAATTACTTGAACGGGGTGACGAAGTTATTGGAATTGATAACCTTAATGACTATTATGACGTAAATTTAAAACTTGCTCGCCTTGCTCGCTTTCAATCTCATCCTGCTTTTATTGAAGCTCGTATCAGCTTAGAAGATCGAAAAGCAATAGATTCTTTATTTACTCAACATAAACCTCAACGAGTCGTCAATTTAGCTGCTCAGGCAGGTGTTCGCTATTCTCTGGAAAATCCCTACTCCTATGTGGATAGTAATTTACAGGGATTTATTAATATCTTAGAAAACTGTCGCCATCACAAAATTGATCATCTAGTATTTGCCTCAAGCAGCTCTGTTTATGGAGCAAATACAAAAATGCCGTATTCCACCCATGATAATGTGGATCATCCTTTAAGCCTTTATGCAGCCACTAAGAAAGCCAATGAATTAATGGCCCATAGTTATAGCCATCTTTATCGTCTACCTACTACGGGGTTACGTTTTTTTACTGTATATGGTCCATGGGGAAGACCGGATATGGCATTATTTAAATTCACTCGTAATATTCTTGCAAATAAACCTATTGATATTTATAACTATGGAAATCATCAACGAGATTTTACCTATATTGATGACATTGTCGAAGGAGTCATTCGTACTCTAGATCGTATTCCAAGTTATGATCCTAACTGGAATGGAGATCATCCGAATCCTAGCTCAAGTATTGCTCCGTACCGTTTATATAACATTGGTAACCATCAGCCGGTAGAGCTTTTGGAGCTTATCCGAATTTTAGAAGAGTGTTTAGGACGTACCGCAGAAAAAAATATGCTACCTATGCAAGCAGGTGATGTGCCTGCAACCTACGCAGATGTGGATGATTTAATAAAAGATGTAGGATTCTGCCCTGCTACTCCTATTGCAAATGGGATAGCAAATTTTGTTGCTTGGTATAAGGATTATTTTAAAGCCTAAAGTAGTGTAGTAATATCTACTTTTGTAGAATACTGTTGATTGCTTTAGAATGAGAAAGCAATACCATTTTCGTAATAGCTCTGATGGTATCTTAGCTTGGGACATTCATAAGTTAGTTTTACTTACTTCTAAACTTAAAATAGAGGTAATACCTCTTAATTCTATATTGGAACTAAATGAACCTTACTGGTACAGCAACAACGAAATTCCATCCTGTAAATCAATTGCTAATCATATGCGCTTAGTACAAGAAGCAGATCTTACCTATCCAATTATTTTATGCCCTAATAAAAGAGTTATGGATGGTATGCATAGAGTTGTAAAAGCTCTATTAGAGGGTCATACTCATATCTATGGGTATTTCTTGCCAACACTACCAAATCCCGACTATATAATTACGGATTCTGAGGATTTTCCTTATCTATAAATGCTAGGGCATCTAATTATTCTCTCTTAATGAGAATTAAAATTGTTTTATTAGAATAAGTAGAAAAAATTGGAATAAGGTAGAGGACTCGTTTAGAATTAAGAGAATATATTACTTGCTCTAGTAGTTTAACTAAAATCTATTAATTTAATATTCAAAAGATCTACTGTCACTGAGTATTAGGTATTAGCGGATTTTAGATAAGAATTATTAAAACTAAGGGGATAGCACTATTTTTTTGAATCTAGCTAGGAACAACTAAAAATGTCAAAGGTATGTCAGATAACAGGGAAACGCCCTATGAGTGGCAACAATGTTTCCCATGCCAACAATAAAACAAGACGTCGTTTTTTACCTAATCTTCATCATCATAAATTATGGGTAGAAAGCGAAAAGCGTTGGGTAAGATTAAGGATAAGCAGTAAAGGGCTTCGCATTATTGATAAATTAGGAATTGATCACGTTTTATCTGATATGCGTGCTCGTGGAGAAAAAGTATAGGAGGTAATTTTTATGCGAGATAAAATTAAATTAGTTTCTAGTGCAGGCACTGGCCACTACTATACGACTACTAAAAATAAACGTACTACTCCAGAGAAGTTAGAAATGAAAAAATACGATCCAGTGGTACGTAAGCACGTGCTTTATAAAGAGGCAAAAATTAAGTAAATTATTTTTTACCTAATAAAAGTAAAAACCCGCTAGCAACATAGCGGGTTTTTTTAGAATTTATTCTTTATATCTTCTGTAGAGCATAGCCTTTCAAAGAAAAGGCAAAATCCTCAAGTGCTTTAATCCCAGATTGCTCTGCTTGATAGCACCATTCTTGAAGAGCTTGCAGAAGAGCTTCTTGGCTTGACCAAGCTTGAGTCCAGACTTCCTGTAATTGTTGGCGGAATCTGTAAACTGTTTCTAATTTTTGATTCTGCTGGATCATACTGGTTAGTTTTGCCTGATCTTTAGAATCTACCAAAGCACTATTACGAGTAAGCCAATTCCTAGCTTGTTGATATAGCTTCTTACCTGAGAAGTAATTAGCCTCTTCCTTAAGCACAGGGATAATTACTTTTTTACCATAAGTAGTAATTAAGTGAAAACGATGAGCAATAACGGCACGCACCGTTTCCTGATCAACATCTCGCTTATCAAAGCGAACAAGCAACTTTGGAGCAATTTTCTTTATTTGAACTAAACCTAATGCTCTAAACAAACGAATATACATCCAACCAATATCAAACTCATACCATTTTGAAGAAAGCTTCGCTGAGCTACCATAAGCATGATGGTTATTATGTAATTCTTCTCCACCAATTAAAATTCCCCAAGGAAGCAGGTTAGTAGAGGCATCTGCAACTTCATAACTGCGATACCCCCAATAGTGCCCCAATCCATTAATCACACCTGCTGCAAAGAAAGGAATCCAAATCATTTGAACCAACCACACTAGAATTCCAGGCACACCGAATAACACTAAGTCTAATAACAACATAAATACAATGCCTGAATTGCCATGTTTTGTATAGAGATGGTTTTCTACCCAATCGTCAGGGGTACCATGACCATACTGATCATTAATTTTTTGATCCTTAGCTGATATCCGATATACATCAGCACCTTGCCAAAGTACCCTATTAATTCCTAAAACTTGTGGACTATGGGGATCATCTTGACTTTCACATTTGGCATGATGTTTACGATGTACTGCTACCCATTGTTTTGTAATGATACCTGTAGTTAGCCAAAGCCAAAATCTAAAAAAATGAGCAAGCCATGGGTGAAGATCTAAGGCACGGTGGGCTTGGTGCCGATGAAGATAAATCGTTACACTGATAATTGTAATATGGGTTAATATTAGTGTAACTGCTACATATCCCCAAAAGGATAGATTAAGTAGACCAAAAAACATAAGTTTAATCTCCGCTTTTTTGTTTTTTTTTAATAATTATTTCAAATAATGTGCTTAGAATACTATAATAGTAAGATCTTGGGCTACTGTTCTTAGTAACTTTTATTGTATTCAAACATCTTAAGCCCGTATTATTAATAAACATTAATCGGAAATAATACAAATAGATACTATTTTTATGGATCAAGATACACTTATACGTGCAGAACAGCTCTATCGGTACTATGGTGGGTACTGTGCTGTTAAAGAAGTTAGTTTTGATGTTCGTAGAGGTGAGGTGCTGGGTTTTCTAGGCCCTAATGGGGCTGGAAAATCTACCACAATGCAAATGCTTACAGGAAATCTAGCTCCTAGTGCTGGGCAAATTTGGATTAATGGGGTTGATCTGCTTGATCGGCCTAAAGAAGCAAAACAAAGCTTAGGCTATCTCCCAGAAGACCCTCCACTCTACCGAGATCTAATAGTTAAAGAATACCTTTCATTTTGTGCGCGTATTAATCGCATACCAGATAATCAGCAAACCAATGCGGTGATGACTGCTGTTGAGCGGTGTGGCTTAAAAAATGTCTATGGAAGGCTTATTGGTAATCTATCTAAGGGATATCAGCAACGGGTAGGTATTGCCCAAGCTATTATCCATTCTCCACCTGTGATTATTTTAGATGAACCTACAGTAGGTTTAGATCCAATTCAAATCCGTGAAATTAGGGATCTGATTCGCCAATTAGCACAAGAGCATAGTGTCATTATCTCTACCCATATTTTGCCAGAAGTTCAGACCATTTGTGATCGAGTACAGATTATTAATCGAGGTGAGCTTGTATTAACAGATACCATTGAAGGGCTAAGCCATCGGATGGGTTCTTCTAGTATCTTTGTACGATTTAACCAGCCTCCACAAAAAGAAATCCTTATGTCGCTTAAAGGGGTGAATCAAGTTACTATTGAAGGAGATGGTCAAATTCGTATCAGTTATAACCCTGAACAAGATCCTATTGATGAATTGGTCACTCGTGCAGCTAATGAAGGTTGGCGTTTACGAGAACTTACTCCAGAGCGGCATAGTTTAGAAGAAATATTTGTTGCTATCACTCAGCAAAACCAAACGCAACAGGAGGCTACTTAAGGATGATTCTAACAATTGCTTCGCATGAATTACGTCGCCTTTTCCTTTCCCCCTTGGCTTGGGTCACACTTGCAGTTACTCAAATCCTTTTAGGGTATATGTTTTTAGCTCAAGTATCTTACTTTAAGCAACTTCAACCTCAGCTTATGGGGATGCCAGAGGCACCTGGAGTCACTGAAGTAGTAGCTATGCCTATGTTTCAAAATGCAGCAGTCATTATGCTACTTATTGCTCCTTTGATGACTATGCGCTTAATTGCCGATGAAAGACGTAGTCGTACTCTTGCTTTGTTATTTTCAGCCCCTTTATCCATGACTGAAATCGTACTAGGAAAATATTTAGGCACACTTATCTTTTTTGCTATTATGGCATTACTACTCCTATTAATGCCTCTATCTCTCTTATTCGGCGGCCCCCTTGATTTAGGGCTTTTAGTTTCAGGAGCACTTGGGTTAAGCTTACTACTTGCTAGTTTTACTGCGATTGGTTTATTTTTATCCTCACTTACGCAACAAGCAATTGTTGCAGCCACAGGATCTTTTGGTGTGCTTCTTCTACTCTGGATTATTGATTGGATAGGCAGTAGTGGTGTTTTGGAGAAGGGAAGTGAAATATTTACCTATCTCTCTTTACTCCATCACTATCAAGCACTAGTAGAAGGTCAATTTAATAGTAGCGATATCATTTATTATCTACTTATTGTCACTACCTTTTTAGTGCTTAGTATTCGTCGACTTGATTCAGATCGACTCTATTGATTAACAGTAAAAAATTCATACTAAAAGCATATGCGTGTCACTCAAAAAACCCATAGGCATATTAAGTTACAAAATCATTCTTTTATTCTTTTGTTTCTAGCAATTATTGGCTTTATTGCAGCATTAAGTGCTCGTTATAATTATGAAGCTGACTGGACTGCTAGCGGTCGTAATTCTTTGACTGAGTCAAGCCAAAAGCTTTTAAAGCAAATTGAAGGACCAATTACTATTCTAAGCTTTGCTCAAAAACCAGGGGTTAAGCAGGAAATTACAAAATTAGTTAATCGTTACCAACGGTATAAACCAGATCTAAAACTAGAATATGTTAATCCCGAGCTTTCCCCAGAAAAAGTACGTGAGCTAGGGGTTAGATTTGAAAATGAATTAGTGGTTGAAAAAAACAATCGACAAGAAAAAGTAGAGGATCTTACTGAAAAAAGCTTGACTAACGCCCTAAATAAGGTAGCACGTAGCAATGAAGAAGTAGAAATGATCTTTATTGAGGGTCATGGAGAACGAGATCCCAATGGAAGTGCTAAGTTTGCACTGGGGAATTTTAGCCAGCAGCTAGAATCAAAAGGGTTTCATATTCAAACTTTAAACTTATCTGTTGATCCTAAAATTCCTAATAATCCTAATCAGATTATCGTTATTGCAAGTCCACAAACTAATTTTCTTCCTGGAGAAGCTAATTTAATTAAAAACTATGTTAAAACTGGTGGGCATTTACTATGGCTTGTAGAGCCTGGGTCTCCACACGGACTAGACTCCTTGGCTAAGAGCTTAGATATTAAAATGCTTTCAGGTACAGTTATTGATCCAAATGCTCAACTTCTATTTGGTAGTGCTGCACTTGCCTTAATAAGCAAATATGATAACCACCCTATAACTGAAGAGCTTTCTTCAGTAAGTATATTTCCTCAAGCAGCTGCTTTAGAAACATTAAAAAGTAATACATGGCAGCAACAGCCTATATTAACAACCTTACCACAGGCTTGGGTAGAAACTTCAAGACTTGATAGAAAAGTACAGTATGATGAAGGTAAGGATATATTAGGTCCTTTAACCATCGGATATGTATTAACCCGTGAATTGGAATCTTCTGAGTCCAAGACAGATTCTATTAAAGAGGAGAAAGAAGAGGTAGAAACTAGTACACCAGCACTTAAATTTGAAAAAGCCTCTCCTATTCCTGAAGGTAAAATAGTGGAGGATGAAAAAGCTTCTGAAGCTGATCAAGAATTGGAATCTACGGAGTCTTCTCTTAAAGACGATACTGTGGGTGAAACTACTTCGATTCAAGAGGATAGTCAAGAGATTGCAAATGCTACTTCAAATGAAGAAATGCAAGAGTCTATAGAAGCTACAGTGACTCAAAATGATTCTGAAAATTTGGAACAAATTACTGAAGAAGATGATATAGAAGAAAATCAGGATGAGTTAGATAGTTCTGGAACTAAAGAGAGCGATCAAGAGGTTATAAGAAATGGACAGCAGAGAATAGCTGTTATTGGTGATGGAGATTTTATCTCCAATGCTTATCTTGGTAATGGATCGAACTTAGATCTAGCACTAAATTTAGTAAATTGGCTTGCCCATGAGGATAAATTAATCTCTGTTCCTGCAAGGACACGAGTAGATAGTACCCTTGAGATATCTCCTATGACTTCATGGCTTATGGGGCTAGGGTTCCTATTTATACTGCCTGTTATGTTATTAATATCTGGATTACTTATTTGGTGGCGTCGTCGTCAGTATTAAGTAGCATTTATAAACATTATGAATACTCGTATATTACTTAATCTTGGTTTATCTGCAGCTGTTATTATTTTGGCACTTATATTCTTTTATGGACCAGATAAAAGTGAGGATAAGGTAGAAACTTCTCCACTAACCTCTACTAATGCAGATAAAATTGACACAATTAAAATTATTCATACTCAATCTCAAAACCAGATTCAGTTTAAGAAAAAAGAAAAAGGGAAATGGGAGATTGTTGCACCTATTCAAGCTCCTGCAAATATCGTGAAGGTAGAAACCCTATTAGATATATTAAAAACCCCAAGTTATAGTCATTATTCGGTAGAAAATATAAACTTAGGTGAGTTAAAACTAAACTTACCTGAAATTAATTTATACCTTAATAATACAAAATTTGGTTTTGGCTCTACTGAGCCCATAAACCATCGTCGATATGTATTGTTAAAAGATACGGTACATTTAGTTGATGATATTGTCTTTCCGTCCATTAGTGGAAATTCAGCTAAATTTGTTGATCCTGCCCTATTGCCTGGAAATAAGGAAATTACTGAAATACATCTTCCCTTAGTCACAACCAGTGGCGGTAACCCAAATGTAGACGTAAAACATACAATTATTTTAAAACAAGAAAAGGGACATTGGACAGCTGAAGGTACTACTGATCACAGATTTTCTACTGGATCCATCGTAAAGTTAGTACAGGCATGGCAAGATCAAACTACTCGGCAAGTAGATCTTAGGGGTAATAAAGCAGTGCTTGCTACTATTGAGGTAATTCAAGGGGAAGGTACTGCTCCTATCCGCTTTGAATTACTCTCTGATCTACCTCAATTAATATTAGCACGCCCAGACTTTGGAGTTCAGTATAATCTTCCAGCACTTGCTTGGAAAAATTTATTCCAACTTACGCAAGAAGAACAAGTATCACCAGGGCTAACAGATGACAATCAAGGAGATTAAAAAATAGAGTAACTAAGCAGTAATGAAAATATAGATGCCAGAGTTACCTGAAGTTGAAACGGTACGACAGGGTATAGAGCTATATTTAGTCAATCAGAAAATAATATCTGTTATTATCCGCCAACCTAATCTTCGTTGGCCAGTTCCTTTATTTTTATCTACAGGGTTAATAGATCAGGTTGTTTTTGCGGTTCAAAGAAGAGGTAAGTACCTTCTATTAGTTTGCACTAAAGGTACTATTATTCTCCATTTAGGTATGTCCGGTACACTGCGAGTTTTATCCGCTAATAAGCCGCCTGAAAAACACGATCATATTGACATTATTTTAAGTAGTAATTATTGCTTACGTTACCGGGATCCTAGACGATTTGGTACCATGCTATGGACTACAGAAGATCCACTATGCCATCCTTTATTAAAGAATTTAGGTATAGAACCTCTAACTTCTAAATTTAATGGCTCTTACCTATTTCAAAAATCAAGAACTAGACAGATCATAGTTAAGAATTTCTTAATGAATAATAAGATAGTAGTCGGCATTGGGAATATTTATGCTAATGAAATTCTATTTCAAACAGGTATACATCCCCGGATGCCTGCTTGGAAAGTCTCTTTATCTAGCTATGAAAAACTCGCTAAAAATAGCAAAATAGTATTATCTAATGCGATTAAAGCAGGCGGCACTTCCTTAAAGGATTTTCATGCTATTGATGGTAGTCCCGGCTATTTTACTCAACAACTTAAGGTGTATGGACGCAAGGATCAACCTTGTTTAGTATGTAGTAGTACTATTGTCTATGAGCGTACTCATCAAAGAGCAAGTTACTACTGTGATAAGTGTCAATCTATGAGTAATATTTAATTATTTAACAGGGTGAAGATAAATTATGAATAATTTAGTACCTAAAATTCTTATTGCTATGGTTCTGCTATTTTTTCTGATCAATTTTATTGGATGGTTTACTAAACCTGAAGGGTATAAGTCCCCATCTAGATACGGATTTTTACTTAAAAACACTTATCATACTTAAGCATATTGTATTCACTAAGGATGAGCGGGACCTGGCATACTAGGTGCCATTGGCACCATGGGTGCTCGTTGTACCCCATCGCCTTGGCTGTGAAATAATATAGACATGCGGTGAATGTAAACAGTGATAATTTGTGATTGAGCAATTAACTTCTGCGAAGGGTTAAATAGCTGTGCTTGAAGCATATGGGCACCACGGTTAATATTAGTCAGAATATATCTAACCATGTTATCTGCTTTACCCATGCCAACGATTTCGTTATCCATTATGATTCGAAATATATATTGTTCATCTGCTTCAAGCTTAGGGGCAATTTGTAATACTATTTCCATTTGACCACCATCATTCTGGATGCTTGCGCCATCTGGTGGGGCTAAAATACCTATTTGATAAGTTATTTCTTTCCTCTCTTCTGGAGATTGAGATTCATCTTTCAACTCTTCTGAGTAAGAGGATTCTCGAACAGGAGGTGTATAAGTCCGCAGTGGTATTATTTTCACTTCTTTCCCGCCACTTCTTAGCTGATCAGAATACTCAACGGTGCCATCGGAGTCAGTATATTCATAAACTTTGCCTTGGATAGCAAGTGGTATGAAAAAAATAGAATATAGAAATAAATGGACCATTTCATTTTTATTGGTAAGAAGAGTAATAAAAATATTTTTTATAATAACAATATAACTCTAGGCAGCATAATTACTTATATTTATTCTTTCTTATACTAAAGACTGTAATACATATCAAATTCAATAGGATGAGTAGTCATTCGAAGACGAGTCACATCTTCCATTTTAAGTGCAATAAAAGCGTCAATGACATTATCAGTAAATACTCCTCCTCCTTTTAGAAACTCTCTGTCTTTATCTAAAGATTTTAAAGCTTGCTCTAAAGATAAGCATACTGTTGGAATATTTTTTGTTTCTTCCGGAGGTAAATTATATAAATTTTTATCCATAGGATCGCCAGGATGAATTTGATTCTGAATACCGTCTAATCCCGCCATCAACATAGCAGAAAAGGCGAGATAAGGGTTAGCAGTCGGATCAGGGAATCTTACTTCAATACGTCTAGCTTTAGGGTTAGTGACATGGGGCACTCGAATAGATGCAGATCGGTTTCGAGCAGAATAAGCTAATAATACCGGTGCTTCAAAGCCAGGTATAAGCCGTTTATAAGAGTTAGTAGAAGGGTTAGTAAAGGCGTTAAGTGCTTTAGCGTGCTTAATGATTCCCCCTATATAATAAAGCGCAGTATCTGAAAGGCCACCGTATTTACTACCAGAGAAAAGATTTTTCCCATCCTTTTCTAAGGATTGATGAACATGCATACCACTACCGTTATCTCCAACTAAAGGTTTTGGCATAAAAGTTGCTGTTTTCCCAAAAGTATGGGCTACATTGAGCACTACATACTTAAGTACTTGTAATTCATCTGCTCTACGTACTAAGGTATTAAATTGGGTACCAATCTCGCATTGTCCTGCTGTGGCTGATTCATGGTGATGTACTTCCACAGGTAACCCTAGCTGCTCTAGAATAAGACACATAGTAGAGCGGAGATCTTGTAAAGAATCCACAGGAGGTACAGGGAAATACCCTCCCTTGACTGAAGGGCGATGACCTATATTGCCTTTTTCATATACTCGCTCAGAGTTCCAATGGGATTCTTGGGCATCAATCTTGTAAAACGATCCAGATATTCCAGAACCCCAACGTACATCGTCTAATATAAAAAATTCAGGTTCAGGGCCAAAATAAGCTATATCAGCAATTCCAGTGGATTTAAGATATATTTCAGCCCGCTTTGCAATGGATCTAGGATCCCGATCATACCCTTGTAGTGTAGCAGGCTCCATAATATCGCAACGTAGAATTAGGGTTTTATCTTCCATAAAAGGATCAATCATTGCTCCTGTCGAGTCAGGCATCAAAATCATGTCTGAATCGTGAATAGATCGCCAACCTGCAATTGACGAGCCATCAAACATTTTTCCATCCTGGAACACTTCCTCATCAAGCCGATAGGCAGGTATAGAAAGGTGCTGTTCCTTTCCTCTAGTATCTGTAAAGCGAAAATCAATAAATTTTATCTCCTCCTCTTTTACGATTCTTAGTACGTCCTGAATAGACATCAAATTTTTCCTCCAGATTCTAGAGCTCTAAGTAGTTAAAAAATAGTTTAGTATTATGAACAAATATTGTTTTTATGTATTATTACCTACCTCTATATATACTCTTATTTCATTATCTTTTTCTATAATATTATGTACATAGTGACCATTGATTCGGCACCATGCAGGAATATCATGGCGTACCCCCGGATCAGTACAAATTACTTCTAAGAGATCTTTTGGAGTAAGGCTGGCTATTTTCTGCTGAGTTCTAATGACGGGCAAAGGGCATAATAAATTACGTGCATCTAATAAATAAGTGCTCATTAAATTTTTTTGCTATATATACCATGCTTTAGGTATTGCTTCGCTGGTTATAGGGACAACTGATAGTGTTTGTATTTCCCCATTAGGATGAGTAATTTCAACCTCTACATTAGAGGTATCCCTTCCTTGGCTAAAGCGAGCAACTACCTGACTAGCCAGAGTAAAATCCTCTGCTCTTAATTCTCCATCCACTAAAACCAAAGGACCTTTATGGTTAGTAGTACGTATATGAATATATTCTCTTGTATACCCTTCTAAATAATTACTCTCTCCTTCATCTCGGGCGATAATAAGCTTAAAGTGTGACCTAGGACGTAAATGACGACCTACCTTAAGTAGCATAATATCGTCTAATTCATAATCCCTAGCTTGTCGCGCTTTCCATAAATCACTTAACTTAGATGAATAGCTTGAGTCTGTAAGAAAGCAGCATCCTCCAGCAGGTTGTGCATAGCCCTCAAATTCGAAAGATTCAGCTAGTGTTATTTGTGGTTTACGAGATCGGCCACTAAAATCATGGAGCTGATCCCGATTTACCCATCCTTGCTGCTCAGGTAAAGTAGGAGGTAAATTTTTAGCACATAAAGGGCGTAATAATAAATCGTGGGCACCAGATTCCCTAGCTACAATAGGCATAGCATAGGCTTTTTGTGATTTTGGACGTTGCCCTATAACTTCACCTGTAATAATAAAATCAAATCCATGCTCCTTCATCCACTTTAATGCTTTAGCCACCATAAAGCTTTTACAGTCTAAGCAAGGATTAAGATGTGCTCCATAGCCATGCTTCGGATTTAAAACTACGCCTTTATACTCTTCAATTACATCAATAATATGTAGTTTAATCCCAAGCTGCTCTGCAACCCATAGGGCATTATTACGTTTGGCCCTATTTTTGTCCTTATTACGAATAGCATGAGTGTGACCCTCCACACAAAAGCCAGTGAAAAAATTTATTCCTTCCACATGAATACCTTGGGCTTGAATCACTTTCACTGCCAGCATTGAATCAAGCCCTCCTGAAATGAGAGCAACTGCTTTATATTTTTTATCCATAAAAGGAATAAATACTACTGTTGATTAAGTAGGGTATTTAGGTGCTAATTTACAATCAATTCGTCGGTGGTTAATCGTTGGAAAATTACGACGAGTACTATTTAATCGTTCGGGATCTAATTCTGCAGTGATCACACCAGAACCTCTAGGAAGACGTGTTAGGATAGTACCCCATGGATCGACGATCATACTATCTCCATGGGTCGTTCTTCCGCTAGTATGAAATCCTCCTTGACCTGCAGCAATTACATAACATAAATTTTCTATTGCTCTTGCTCTTAATAGGGACTCCCAATGTGCTTTACCTGTAATTGCAGTAAACGCTGAGGGTAATACTAAAACCTCCATACCTTCATCAATCAGGCAACGAAAAAGCTCTGGGAATCTAAGATCATAGCAAACAGCAAGCCCTAATCGACCAATAGGTGTATCTACTACTACTGTCTTTTCCCCAGATTCTATTGCAGAAGATTCACAGTATTTTTCATTCCCGCTAGGAAGAGAGACATCAAATAAATGCAACTTATCATACCGAGCGATACATTGACCTTCATCATTAAATAGCAAAGAGGCAGCTCTAATTTTTTTAGGATTATTAGACTTTAACGGAATAGTTCCGCCTACAATCCACAATTTATGCTTAGCTGCTTGCTGAGATAAAAATTTTTGAAGAGGCCCTGAACTATAGGACTCAGCAATGTTTAATAAAGCATGATCTTCTTTGTCAATTAAAGCAAAATTTTCTGGAAGTACAATTAAATTTGCTTTCTCTGCAGCTGCTTGAGTAATTAAGCGCTCTGCTTCTAATAGATTAGCAGCTACATTTGATCCAGACGCCATTTGAATAGCTGCAACTTTTTTCACATGTATACTCCTATTTCAGATTGATTTAGCCAAAAAAACCTAAGTTTTAGAAAAATTAAAACGGCACTTCTTATGGCATCGCTAGTATAGCTAAAAATATCTATGTATTGAGAAATTTTTACTTGTACTTTTGTATTTTACAGAATATATATTTTAAATATTTTATTTTCTAGGAACCAAGAAAAGATGACCCTCTTTAGTAAATTATAAAACTCGTACTTCAATTTGGAACCCTTTGTCATATTAAAAAGAATATAAACTTCTGATAGATGAAGATTAATATTGAAAATCGAGGTAAAGCTAACTAAAGTTTTTTAAAAAACATAACTGTTTCTGTAGCATCAACACCCGTTTTACGGTGCATATTTTGCGATATCTTATTATTGATAGATATAGACGTATCTGAGGCTAACTCTAAACAACTATTTAATTTTCTCCATTTTTCTACCTCACTTAGCAATAAACTAGCTAAACCTAATAATCATGCCCTCCAAATAAACAATAGGACTATGATTACCACCATTTACATAATCTTTTCTTATAGAAGCATTAACAAAGCCAACAAATTTTTTATTATCCTAAAATACTAAAAAAGATATTAACTTACTAGAAATATGTAGCTTCTTTATAATAAGAAAAGGATAATAAAGCGATTTGATTGAATTAAGAAAGCTATGTCTAGAAACTATAACAACAATCTATAGTAAAGATTGCAATAAATAACAAATTAAAGCGTGGGTATTTAGTGTCAAAAACAGGTAGTGTTGGACCCAAATCTTAGAGAAACAATTTATTTTAGTTATTCAACATGCAAATAAAATTGTTGGTTTTTCAGCTCTTGATCATAGAAATTATATTGATCTCTTGTATATTCATAAAGATTATCAACGACAGGGCGTTGTAAGCAAATTACTTATTAATATTGAGGTTGAAGCAAAACAACTAGAACAATTATATTTAACTTCCAATATGAGCAAAACTGCAAAATTGTTCGTTCTTTGAGCGTAATGACTTTAAGATTCTGACAGAACAAACTGTAAACACTAGAAATATAAACTTAATAAATTATGTAAATAATAAAACCTTTAAGTTAAATCATCACTACATCAAACTGCTCTCGTATGTAGAGCAATTCTGGATGAAATTTTATAGGTTTTCCAATAAAGGCCTCTAATTCAGCTACATTTGCTGATTCTTCATCCATAAGACGATCTACAATCTCTTGAGCGGCAATGACTAAATATTGGCTTGCTTCAAATTGCCTAAATTCCCTAAGTACTTCACGAAAGATTTCATAACATATAGTTTCAACAGTTTTTACTGTGCCTCGTCCATTACAAGTAGGGCAAGATTCACATAAGGTTTGCTCTAAGCTTTCCCGAGTACGCTTTCTTGTCATTTCCACTAATCCTAAGGAGGAAACTTCACTAACATGAGTTTTTACATGATCCTTTTCTAGTCCCTTTCCTAAAGCACGCAATACCTGCTGTTTGTGCTCTTCTTCTTTCATATCAATAAAATCTACAATAATGATTCCACCAAGATTACGTAGCCTAAGCTGACGGCAAATAGCTTGAGTGGCCTCTAAATTAGTTTTAAAAATAGTTTCTTCCAGATTACGATGACCTACAAATGCCCCTGTATTCACATCAATAGTAGTCATGGCCTCTGTTTGATCAATAATTAAATAGCCTCCAGACTTAAGCTGTACTTTGCGGCTTAAGGATTTTTGGATCTCATCCTCAATATTATATAAATCAAAGATAGGTCGCTCTCCTTGATAGTATTCAATAGTGGCTAAAAAATTAGGAATAAATCGCTCAGCAAAATCAGTAATTTTGAAGTAAGTCTCCCTTGAGTCAACCCGTACTCGCTCAATTCTTTCATGAACTAAATCCCGCATGGTTCTCATCACTAAAGGGAGATCTTCATGAACCACATGACCTGCCTGTGTCACTTTAGATTTTTCCTCTATAAGATTCCAAATCTTATGGAGAAATTTCACATCAGCATAAATAGCTGCTTCACTAGCGGTTTCCGCTACAGTTCGGATAATATACCCACCTTCAATTTGCTTATCACTAAAACTAAGTAATATATTTTTAAGTCGTTGACGCTCTTCCTCATTATCTATTTTTAAAGATACGCCAATCCCCGACATTTCTGGGATATATACTAAGTAGCGAGAAGCAATAGAGATTTGAGTAGTGAGTCTTGCTCCTTTACTCCCTATAGGATCTTTAATGACTTGCACCAAAATTTCTTGCCCTTCTGAGAGCATAGAAGCAATTGGTGGTGTTTCTATACTTCCTGTTCCACTCTCTAAATTACCTAGCTGACCAGTAGGAATTTTAATGTCTGAAGCATGGAGAAAAGCCGCTCTTTCTAAACCTATATCTATGAATGCGGCCTGCATTCCGGGAAGGATTCTATGTACTTTACCTTTATAGATATTACCTACCCAACCACGGCGATTACCCCGCTCAATATATAATTCTTGAGCGATGCCGTTTTCTACTACTGCAACACGGGTTTCATTAGGAGTTACATTGACTAAAATTTCCTCGCTCATAATAATTACCCCCTATGGTAAGGGTGACCACTGAGTAAAGTTGACACTCGATAAATTTGCTCAGCTAATACAATACGAACTAAACCGTGGGGTAATGTTAAAGGGGATAGAGACCACTGATAATCTGCATGGCTTAAACAGAGGGGTGCTAATCCATCAGGTCCACCAATAAAAATAGCAATGTCCTGCCTCTCATTAATCCATTTCTGAATATAGCTTGCTACTTCTTCTGTAGACCAAGCAATACCACGCATATCACAAGCGATAACTATACTATTTATAGGAGTTGCTGCTAACAATCTCTCAGATTCTTCCCGTTGCCATTTAGTAGTATTACTATTTTTAGTTCGCTTTGCCGTAGGAATTTCAATCAAATGAAGAGAAATAAACTGATTAGATAATCGTTTAGCATAGTAGTTATATCCTTCAGATATCCATTGCGGCATCCGCTGACCTATAGCCAAAATATGAATATGCATTATTAGCTAATGTTCTCTATTTCAACAAGCAAGGAATTATCCCAAAGTTTTTCTAAGCAATAAAAATTTCGTACTTCGGGGAGCATAATATGAGTAATGATCGCTCCTATATCTACTAATACCCATTCCCCATGTTGTTCTCCCTCAACACTAATAGGCGGACACCCTGCAGCTTTACATTTTTCAACAATTTCATTTGCTAAAGCCCTTACTTGCCGATGAGAAGTACCACTAGAAATGATCATATAGTCAGCAATGTCTGTTAGATTTGTTACATCTAAAATTTTAATATTTTGACCTTTTATCTCTTCTAAGGCAGCAATGACGATCTCTTTAAGATAGTTAATTTGCACTTTTTCTCCCTACTTACTCTTCTTATGAAGAGTATAATTTTCTTTGTTGAATATATTCCCAAACCGAGTTTGGTAGTAAGTAACGGGGGTTTTTCCCTTTTTTTATTAAATTCCGAATTTGGCTAGCTGATATATCCAACTGAGTCAATTCGGTAAATAAAATATATCCTATGGGTTTTTCCATAAGCCAAAGTGGATCATTAATTGTTTTTCCTGCTACAAGACATTTTAACTCACTTTCTAAATAAAGATTTTCTTTGGGACGCTTTACTACAATAAAATGAGTTAAGTTAATTAACTCTTTCCATTGGTACCACTTTGATAATCCTTGAAATGCATCAGTACCTAAAATAAGGCATAAAGGCGTTTTTTCCCCAATCTCTTCTCTTAAAGAGATTAAAGTATCAAACGTATAGGAAGGAGCAGACCGATTAAATTCACGGGAATCTATAATAAATCTACTCTCTGTGATTGTTGCTAATTTCAACATAGCTAACCGTGTTTCTGGGCTAACTATAGGTATTTGCCGATGTGGTGGGTAAGGACAGAGAATAAAGCGAATTTCTGCTAGAGGCGTTTGTTCTAATAACTCTAAGGCAATCCTAAGATGACCGAAATGAATTGGATCAAAAGTACCGCCAAAAATACCAATAGGAGTCCTTAGATCTCTATTTTTTAGAGACATAAAATCCTACTGTCTAATATGACCGTTCCCTAACACAATCCATTTTTGGGAAGTTAACCCTTCAAGTCCTACTGGACCTCGGGCATGGAGTTTATCTGTAGAAATACCAATTTCAGCTCCTAATCCGTACTCAAAACCATCAGCAAAACGAGTAGAAGCGTTGATCATTACTGAGCTAGAATCTACTTCAGTTAAAAATTGTCTTGCTCGAGTAAAGTTTTCAGTCACAATAGCATCCGTATGATGAGATCCATAATGGTTAATGTGCCAAATAGCTTCATCTAATCCTGTTACAATTTTAATTGCTAAAATAGGGGCTAAATACTCCTCATACCAATCTTCTTCTGTAGCTAATTTAATAGTTGACAATATTTTTTTAGTTTCTATGCAGCCTCGTAACTCTACATTATGTTCTTGATAATGTTTTGCTAACCTAGGAAGAATATTTTCTGCAACATCTCGAGCAATGAGTAGCGTTTCCATAGCATTGCATACCCCATAGCGTTGGCATTTCGCATTAATAGCAATAGCAATGGCTTTCTCAAAATCTATTTGATTATCAAGATACACATGGCAAATACCATCTAAATGCTTAATTACTGGTAGTTTAGATTCTCGGCTAATTCGCTCAATTAGACCTTTTCCACCTCGAGGAATAATTACATCCACATACTTTTCTTGGGTAATTAACTCTCCTACTGAAGCCCGATCCGTAACTTCAATCATTTGTACCGCTTCTTTAGGCAATCTAGCTTGTTCAAGGCCTAAATGAATACAGTGAGTGATGGCTTGATTAGAGTGAGTTGCCTCCGATCCCCCACGAAGAATTACCCCATTACCAGATTTAATACATAGACCTGCAGCATCCGCAGTTACATTTGGGCGTGATTCATAAACAATACCGATAACGCCAAGAGGAACACGCATTTGTCCCACTTGAATTCCTGAAGGCTGAAAATTAAGATTGCTAATTACCCCGATAGGATCAGGCAGTGTTACTATCTGCCGTAATCCCTCAGCCATAGCTCTAATTCTTGATTTAGTCAGCTCTAGCCGATCTAAAGCCGTTTCAGCTAATCCCTTAGCTTGACTTTCTAGCAAATCTTTTAAGTTAGCATTAACCAGCATTTGTTCTTCCTGCTCAAGAATATTTGCTGCTATTTTTAGTGCATTATTCCTTTCATGGGTGCTACTTTTAGCTAATATTCTGGATGATTGTTGTGCCTTATGAGCTAAATCTTCTATGTAATTCTTTATATTCATACAAAACTTTACTGTAACCTAATTTATAGCTTTATGAGGTGCTCCAGGAAAAATTAAACTCTGATTTTGATAAGGAAATAATTGGGTACCTGCGATCGCTAAACATAGTTGCAGTAATTCATCCCATATATTACCTAACACTGCTCCTTTTACCATTAGATCAATTCTACTTAATTGCTGTAAAAACATCAGCCAGCTGTGAAGGGAATGGCGATTTAACGCTTGTTTCACGAGTAATTTTTGCTGTACCCATACTTTCTCAGCCTCAAGGGCTTGCTCTAAAGAAATTCCTTGATAGTTAATTGCTTGACTTATTCTAGCTAACCGCCGTAATTCCCAAGCAAAAGCACCTAAAATAACGAGAATATCTATCCCTTCGGCTCGTAATCCTTCTAATATTGGATTAATTTCACCTATTTTTCCTGCAAGCGTACCGTGTATTAAGCGGAAAGCATGGTAACGAGCACAATTTGTTACTACCTTCTCTATCTCTTGAGTATCAATTCTTCCTTTTGGATAAAGTAGTACTAATCGCTCAATTTCCTGAGCACAAGCAAGTAAATTTCCTTCAAAAAGAAATGAAAGCATTTGCACCGCCTCAGAGGTGGGATACAATCCTTTAGCATTCATTCTTTGTTCAATCCATTGAGGTAGTAAATGGGCATCAATTTTAGGGATTTGAACGATAGTACTTAATCGCTCAAATTCTAAAAACCATTTATTTTTTTGAATGGTATTTCCCAGATTCTGACCTATAATTAGTAACAAAATATCAGGATGGGTATTTTTACTATAAGTTTGTAGTAGTTTAACTCCCTGTTGGTTAATACTTGTTCCTGAGATTCGCAATTCAATAAGTCGATGAGTGGTAAATAAGGAAAAACTCTCTAGTGTTTGAGACAATTGATTCCAATCGCTATTATGCTCGATATATGTAATAGTACGCTCACTAAACCCCTTAATTTTCCCGTAATCACGGATTGTTGTTGCTGCTTCTTCTATTAATAAAAGTTCTTCACCTAATACGAAATATATAGGTACTAACCCTTTTTTAAGATGAGTAGTTAATTGTCCTAACTTTATCTTCACTTTTTATTAGAGGGGGTAGATAAAGATTCCATACGCCAAATAATTTGCTGTATTGCATCTTCTTCCATAGTTTCTTGAAGTAAAACCTCTTGATCCCCTGCTGAGAGTGGATTAAGAGGATCAAATCGGTATTGTCTAGAGAGATCAATTTCCTGTAATGGTAATAATACATCTCCATTTGCATCAAGGAGATTAAAGACTAATACATATTTTAGAGTGTATTCCTGCACCTTAGCTGTTCCCCCACCCACAGAGAGTACTTCACGCTCTAAGTGATTAGAACCTATATTTAAAATAGCGGTCGCATCTTTAATTTTTTTAGGATCAGTAATGACCTCTACCCCATTTTCTTCAAGGCTTCGTTGCAGCTGTGATCCAACATGACTGTAGGGAAGCACCCCTTGTAAGTAAGTTTTCTTAAGCACGGGAGGAAAATTAGCCCTGCCATGCTGACGAAAGCCGCAACTCATTAGTAGTGGAAAAATAAGATAAACAAGCCATTTTTTCATAGTAAAAATTATCGAATTACTAGATTGACAAGGCGATGAGGCACAATAATAGTTTTTATTATTTGTTTGTCTTGAATAAATCGCTGTACATTTGCTTCATTTAGAGTTTCAGCTTTGATGATTTCCTCAGTTGCATTAACAGGCACAGTTATTTGCCCACGGCGCTTTCCATTAATTTGAATAATTAGCTCGATTTCTTCTTTAATCAGTGCTGCTGGATCAGGTTTGGGCCAAGAAGCATTCACAATAGATTCTGAGTGACCTAATTTTTGCCACAGTTTATGACAAATATGAGGCACAATGGGTGAGAGTAGTAATACGATAGACTCTAACGCTTCTTGGTAAATACCCTGGCGTTGAGAAGAAGTATCTTCATATTTTCCTAAAGCATTCATTAATTCCATCACAGTCGCAATAGCAGTGTTAAAAGTATAACGTCGACCAATATCATCAGTTACTTTAGCAATGGTTTCATGGACTTTAGTGCGGATTTCTTTTTGTTCTGCCGTAAGTAACTGTTTATCAAAATCTGAAATCATGCTTTTATTTTGAGTGAGATGGCTAGCTACCATACGCCAAAGGCGATTAAGAAATCGATAAGCACCCTCCACACCACTATCTGACCATTCTAAAGATTGCTCAGGAGGAGCAGTAAACATAATAAATAAACGGGCAGTATCTGCCCCATAGGTATCAATCAGGGATTGGGGATCTACCGTATTGCCTTTAGATTTGGACATCTTTACCCCATCTTTAAGCACCATACCTTGGGTAAGTAACTGAGTAAAGGGCTCATTGCCTTTTGCTAAGCCTAAATCCCTCATGAGTTTAAAGAAAAATCGTGCATATAAAAGGTGCAGTACTGCATGTTCAATTCCGCCAATATATTGATCTACAGGAAGCCAATAATTTCCTCTTTGATCCACCATGGCAGAGTTATTATCTGGGCAACAGTAACGGGTGTAATACCAAGAAGATTCAAAGAAAGTATCAAAGGTATCTGTTTCCCGTTCCGCTGGTTGGTGGCAGTGAGGGCAAGTAGTTTGATAAAACGTTGACATCTGTTTTAAAGGAGATTTCACTCCATCTACTTGAGCATTTTCAGGAAGCACAACAGGTAAGTCTTTCTCTGGAACCGGCACTGATCCACAGTTTTGGCAATTAATCATGGGAATAGGCGTACCCCAATAGCGTTGGCGAGAAACTCCCCAATCTCGTAAGCGGTAATTGATTACTCGTTTGCCTTTTCCTGATCCTTCTAAGTATTCTGCAATAGCATTAAATGCTTGATCAAAATTGAGCCCAGTAAATTTATCTGAATTAATTAATACTCCTTTTTCAGTAAATGCTTGCTGGGATAAGTCACAGACTTGATTATCTTGATTGGGAGCAATGACCTGTTTTATAGAGAGTCCATAAGTTTTTGCAAATTCATAATCTCTTTGGTCATGGGCAGGTACTGCCATCACTGCACCGGTCCCATATCCCATAAGTACAAAGTTTCCAATCCAAATAGGTACCAACTCACCAGTAATAGGGTGAATACCCCTATAGCCCGTATCTATTCCTTTTTTTTCTAAGGTTTCAAGTGCTGCCTCTGAGGTCGCTGTTTGCAGACATTGCTCAATGAATTGCTTAACTTCTGGTTGTTTTTCTCCTGCTAATTTAGCTAGAGGGTGCTCTGCAGCAATTGAAACAAACGTAACTCCCATTAAGGTATCTGGGCGAGTAGTAAATACTGAAAGCGATTCACTTCCTTCCACCTGAAACCGAATCTCAACTCCTTCAGAACGACCGATCCAGTTACGCTGCATGGTACGCACTTGATCTGGCCAACCGGTAAGATTATCTAGCCCATTGAGTAGTTCTTCGCTATACGCAGTAATTTTAAGAAACCACTGGGGAATTTCTCGACGTTCTACTAACGCCCCTGATCGCCAGCCTCGACCATCAATGACTTGTTCATTGGCTAATACGGTTTGATCCACAGGATCCCAGTTAACTGCAGCCGTTTTTTTATAAACTAATCCCTTCTCAAAAAGTTTAATAAATAACCATTGCTCCCAACGATAGTATTCTGGGTGGCAAGTAGCTAATTCTCTGGACCAATCATAGCCAAACCCTAACTGTTTGAGTTGCCCTCGCATATAGTCAATATTTTGATAGGTCCATTGGCTTGGGGGTACTTGATTTTTAATAGCTGCATTTTCTGCAGGTAATCCAAAAGCATCCCACCCCATGGGTTGAAGTACATTTCTACCATTCATCCGTTGATAACGAGTAATCACATCCCCGATGGTATAGTTACGTACATGGCCCATGTGGAGCCGTCCGCTTGGATAAGGGAACATAGAGAGGCAGTAAAATTTTTCTCGATCCGAATCTTCAGTCGCTTGAAAACTTTGATGTTGTTCCCAATAGGATTGGGCTTCTGATTCTATTTTTTTAGGCTGATAGTGATCGTCCATGGATAAACCGTTGTAAAAAAATAATTACTCTATTTTATTTAAAAGTGAGTGATGTACCTAAAAAGAGCTGATATGCTGGATTATTACTTTCATTCTGATAAGCATACTTTAGGTTATCTAAAAATTGCTGAAAATTTTCTCGCTCTGTTTTTGGTACTTGGATTCCTACTAAAACGTAGCCATAAATGTCTCCTTGGTTCCGATAATGAAATAGGCTGATATTCCATCGACTTCCCATGTTAATAAGAAAATCTAATAGTGCTTTTGGACGTTCTGGAAATTCAAACTGGTAGAGTAGTTCGTCTTCTAAAATAGCTACTTTACCTCCTATCATATAGCGAATGTGGAGCTTTGCAATTTCATTTCCCGTCATATCCATCACCATATAACCCTGTGATTGAAGGGCTAGGGTTATTTGGTTTTTAACTTGAACATTATTGCTCGTTTTGATACCTACAAATATATAGGCATTCTTGGTATTTGGTGTATAGCGGTAGCTAAATTCTGTAATACTTCGATCGCCAATAGTACTACAAAATTTAAGAAAACTGCCCTTCTCCTCAGGAATAGTAACGCAAAATAAAGCTTCTCGCTTTTCACCTAGCTCAGCTCGTTCTGCCACATACCTTAAGCGATCAAAATTAATATTGGCACCACTATTAATAGCAGCTAGGTGTTGATTTGAAATATTCTCTCGCTCTATATAGTACTTTAACCCAGCAACAGCAAGTGCTCCAGCAGGTTCTGCAATAGATCGAGTATCTTCAAAAATATCCATAATTGCAGCACAAATAGCATCACTATCAACTAAAATTACTTCATCCACTGTGTTTTGAAGAATACGAAAAGGCTCGGCACCAATTTGCCGTACGGCTACCCCATCGGCAAAGATTCCCACTTGATCCAGTATCACCCTTTTTTTTGCTTTTAATGCTTGATAAAGAGTAGGAGTATCTTCAGGCTCTACTCCAATGATTTTAGTTTCTGGAAAAATAGCTTTAACATAGGCAGTTATTCCAGCAATTAATCCTCCTCCGCCTACAGGAACAAATAAAGCGTGCAGCAATTTAGGATATTGGCGTAAAATCTCCATAGCAATGGTTCCTTGACCGGCAATCACGTCAGGATCATCGTAGGGATGAATAAAGGTTTGGTTTTCAATTTCAGCTAAATTGCGGGCATGAGTATAAGCTTCATCGTAAGTATCCCCTACTAAGATAGTTCTAGCACCTAAAGCTTGTACCGCCTGAGTTTTTATTGAAGGGGTGGTGGTAGGCATGACAATTTGGGCTTGAATACCTAGTTTTCGTGCAGATAGGGCTACTCCTTGAGCATGATTACCCGCAGATGCTGCAATGACTCCTTTTTGTCTTGCTGATTCTGGAAGATGAATCAGTTTATTATGAGCACCTCTCAGCTTAAATGAAAATACGGATTGGAGATCTTCTCGCTTTAATAGAATATTATTTTTAAATCGCTGAGAAAGACGAAGCATGGGATCTAAAGGAGTTTCCCTTACAAGATCATAAATGCGCGCTTTTAAAATCTGCTCTACATAGTTATGTAACATATAATTTAGATATTATGAGTAATTTGCCTATTCACCTATAATCTATAGCTAATATTTAGTTTTAAGGAGCAGTATTAATGAATCCAGATGAAATGAAAAAAACAGCTGCTAAAGCAGCCCTTGAATATGTGGAGTCGGGTGCTGTCGTTGGTGTGGGCACCGGATCTACTATTAATCATTTTATTAATTTCTTAGGCACAATAAAAGGTAAAATTGAAGGTGCTGTTTCTAGCTCTGAATCTTCTACAGCACGATTAAAAGCACTTAATATCCCTGTATATGATTTAAATACGGTCAGTGATCTCCCTGTTTATATAGATGGAGCAGATGAGTCTAATCATTATTTACAGCTCATTAAAGGAGGTGGGGGTGCACTTACTCGAGAGAAAATTATTACTGCTGTAAGTAAAAAATTTGTTTGTATCGCAGATCAATCAAAATTAGTAGATATACTCGGCAAATTTCCTCTACCCGTAGAAGTCATCCCAATGGCACGTAGTTATGTAGCCAGAGAGATTGTTAAAATGGGTGGAGAACCTGTTTATCGGGAAAATTTTATTACAGATAATGGTAATCAAATACTTGATATTCATGGGCTTGAAATTATGGAGTCAGCTAAGTTAGAAGCCCAACTCAATAATATCACTGGCGTGGTGACTAATGGTCTTTTTGCGATGAAGCCAGCTAATGTACTTATTCTAGGTACCCCTGAAGGTGCTAAAACTATCTATCCAAAATAAAAATAAGTAGCCTCTTGATATAAATAGTCATGTTTAAACCTCTATCTTGCTATATAGGTCTGCGTTATACTCGGGCTGAAAAACATAATAACTTTATTTCTTTCATTTCCTTGACTTCCGTACTAGGAGTTGCACTAGGAGTTGCTGCATTAATTGTAGTACTTTCGGTAATGAATGGTTTTGAAGAAGAATTACGCAGCCGTATGCTCGATATGGTTGCTCACATTACTATCACAGGACCTGATGGTACTCTTAAGGATTGGAAAAAATTAGAAGACGAAATGAAAACGGATTCTAGAGTAGTAGGCATTGCTCCTTTTGTAGAAGGTCAAGCCATGCTTAGCCACAGTAATAAGGTACAAGGAACTTTAATTCGAGGTATTGATTTGAGTCGAGAAGCTCAAGCCGATGATATTCATAGCAAAATAAAGATTGGCAGCATAGACAAACTTCAGCCGGGGAGCTATAAAATTATTTTAGGAGCAGATTTAGCTCATAATTTAGGAGTTTTTCTTCATGATAAACTAATTTTAGTCACACCTCAGGCAACCACCACCCCAGTAGGGATTATTCCTAGAATTAAGCAGGTGACTGTAGGTGGAATTTTTCAAGTAGGTATGTACGAATATGATAGTGCTCTAGCTATTATGAATATAGCAGATGCGGCTACTCTTTTTCGTATTCCTGGCAAAGTCAGTGGGTTAAGATTAAAACTCAATGACTTATTTTCTGCACCTTACATGGCACAGGAACTACAAAAATCCTTATCTGGTAACTATTGGATTTCCGATTGGGCTTATCAGCATGCAAATTTTTTTCGAGCGTTAAAAACTGAAAAGACAGTCATGTTTGTCATTTTATTCCTAATTGTAGCTGTCGCAGCATTTAACATTATTTCCACTCTAATTATGGTAGTTACAGATAAACAAGCTGATATTGCTATTTTACAAACCCTAGGTGTTTCATCAGGAAGTATCATGCGTATTTTTATGATACAAGGAATTGTGATTGGGTTTATCGGTACTTTACTAGGAACAATCGGAGGTGTTGTCCTCGCTTTGAATGTAGAGACAATTGTTCCTTATATTGAATCCTTATTTGAGGTGCAATTTTTATCTCCGGAAGTCTATTATATTAGTGAATTACCATCTAAATTGAGCTGGTCTGATGTATACACTATATGTAGCTCATCCTTTATTCTCTGTACTTTAGCAACTATCTATCCTGCTTGGCGAGCTACTCGAGTACAACCTGCAGATGCCTTACGTTATGCCTAATCCTCCTTCAGAAGAACATGTTTTAAGCTGCCATCACCTAACCCGTAGTTATGTTGACGGTGCATTAATTGTAGAGGTATTAAAGGAAATTAATTTATCTATCGCCTATGGTGAACGGATTGCCATTGTAGGTGCTTCTGGTTCTGGGAAAAGTACCCTACTTCATTTACTAGGAGGACTAGATCAACCTACTGAAGGAGAAATTTGGGTTGCAGGGCAAAATATTTCAAAACTAAGTGCAACTAAGCGAGCAAGATTACGCAATCGCTCTCTAGGGTTTGTTTATCAATTACATCACTTATTACCTGAATTTACCGCTCTAGAAAATGTAGCACTACCTTTACTTATTGCAGGGGAAAAAATTACCGATGCTCAGAAAAAAGCTACTCAGCTATTAAAACGAGTTGGATTAGGTGCTCGGCTTAATTTTAAGCCGAGTAAACTCTCTGGGGGAGAACGACAGAGAGCAGCAGTTGCAAGGGCATTAGTAACTAATCCTCATTGCATCCTTGCCGATGAACCTACAGGAAACCTAGATCGGGAAAATGCTGAAGAAGTTTTCAAGCTTATGTTAGAGCTTAATCGGGATTTAAATATTGCCCTTGTGGTAGTAACTCACGATTCTCATATTGCTATTCAGATGGATCGAGTCTTAACTTTAGTAGATGGTGGATTAATACAGGGCTTAATCCCTTAAATGACTGCTCTTTTACGCTTGCGTGATCTCCAACTCTGATACACATCTAAACACCATAAAAGATAAGTTAAAATAGCACCAAAAAAACCGGCTAGTGTCCCCATTATCACAGAACCCAGTAAAAATGGCTGCCAAACAGCTAATAACTCTATTCTTAACCATTGCCATGTAACTTGGAATCCAACGGTACTCATTGGACTCCCAAGTAGCCAAGCACCTACTTTATAGTTAAAAAAATAAATGGGTACCATAGTCAATGGATTATTGAACCAAACCGCTGAGATACACATGGGTAGATTAGCTCGTGTCCATATAGCAGCAAGTACAGCCAATAACATATGGGCTGGAATAGGGATGAACGCAATAAATAAACCTATTCCTATAGCTCTAGCTGTTGTACGACGATTGAAGTGCCATAAATTAGGAGCAAAAATCCACTTTTCTAAGTATTTAAAATATCTAGTTTTTTTTAATTGCTCCGGTCGTGATAAATAACGTTTAAGGATTCGGCGTGACATACTTTACATATACATAGCCTGATTTAGATTTAATTTCCATCGCTATTATAGCGAGTTATTATCAATTCTAAAATATAAAAGATAGCTATATAAGCACTTAAAATTATGATTGCTTTAAATGCACTTGCTTTTCTTTTAGGTATTTCTATATTTCAGTGCCTACCTGATCTTCCTCAATTTAAATGGATTTTCATATTAATTGGAATCCTCTGCCTTCTTATCTTTTTTAGAACTCCCAAAACCCTATCGCTAATTATTATTGGGTTTCTTTGGGCTTTTATTCAAGCCAGCTTACTACTATCTCAAAGATTGCCTTTAGAGATTGAAAATGAGGATCTACCTATTAGTGGAACAATTGTTTCTATTCCTACTAAAGACCATCATAGAGTACAGTTTCTGATGGATCCTGAAAATATTTTCTTAAAGGAGAAAATATGGAAACCAAACCTAATTAAACTTAGTTGGTACCATACCCCTTTACTGGATCTTAGGGTAGGTGATAAGTATCAACTTACAGTACGATTGAAACGTCCAAGAGGATTTATGAATCCTGGAGGATTTGATTATGAAAAGTGGCTTTTTCACCAAAAAATTCAAGCAGTAGGCTATGTGCGTCCTAAAGGGGATAACCATTTTATAATTTCTCCTAAAAGTGCTTACCCCATTGATCGAACTCGCCAAGTGTTACTCGAGAAACTAGATCATACCTTAATAGACGATCCCTATAAAGGTATTATTCAAGCACTTACTTTAGGAGAAACCAATCATATTACCTCTGAGCAATGGCAAGTTTTTCAACGTACTGGAACAATACATTTAGTTGCAATTTCCGGACTACATATTGGTTTATTAGCTGGATTAGTTTACTTTTTAGGAAAGTATTTATGGTCATTACGACCGACTTGGTTACTGATATTTCCTGCGCAAAGTGTTGCAGCAATGAGTGCATTAGTTGCTGCGTTTATTTATGCGGCCCTTGCAGGATTTTCTATTCCTACTCAACGAGCACTCATTATGGTAGCCCTTGTAATGCTGGGTTTACTAATTAGACGTCCCATCTCTATTATCCGTACTCTATCTATCGCTCTTTTTTTAATATTGATTTGGGATCCTTTAGCAGTACTTACTTCAGGGTTTTGGCTCTCATTCGGTGCAGTTAGTTTGTTAGTTTTTGGAATTCATAGACCTTTAATGAAAACTAAACCTACTATGAATAGTCCAATATTTAATGCTATCTATCAATTTTGGCGGTGGGGACATGCTCAGTGGGTTGTTACTCTTGGATTGATGCCTTTACTTATTTATCAGTTTCAAAAATTTTCTCTCATCTCTCCTATTGCGAATTTAATTGCCATTCCTTGGATGGAGTTTTTTATTGTACCTCTATTACTCTTAGGAGTTTTATTGCTAGCTCCTTTTCCGATATTGGGAAAAACACTTTTAACTATAGGCAGTTATTTATTTACCCCTCTTTGGTATTTTTTGATTTGGTGTTCCCATTTTTCATTAGCTCAATGGACTTTGATAGCACCCACCCTAGGAACATTATTATTGGCAATATTAGGGATATTACTTATTCTTGTCCCTAAGGGCATACCAGGACGATGGTTAGGTATTATCGGGATTATCCCTTTATTAACACCATCCCAGAAACAGATTGAATACGGATCTTTGCAATTTACTCTACTTGATGTAGGACAAGGGCTTGCCTCGGTAGTAAGCACTCAATCCCATACCTTAGTATTTGATACTGGACCTAAGTATAGTGAAAAATTTAATGCAGGCGATGGAATAATTGCCCCCTTTCTTTACAATCAAGGAATTCAACAAATTGATACGTTAATTATTAGTCATGGAGATAATGATCATGCAGGAGGTATGGTAAGGTTGCTGCAACGCATTCCAGCTAAAAAAATTTTAACTGGTACGCCAAGTGAATTCTCTGAAATAAATATACGCTCTTGCGTTCAAGGGCAACATTGGCATTGGGATGGGGTAGGTTTTGAGATTCTCCATCCGCAGATTCAATCTTCCTATCAAGGAAATAACCAATCCTGCGTATTACAAATCACTATTGGATCTCAATATATCTTACTGACAGGGGATATTGGCAAGCTAATAGAGCAGAAATTAATTAGCCAGTATAAAGACAAGTTAGCAACCACAATTTTAGTAGCTCCTCATCATGGAAGTGCAAGCTCATCAAGCTTAGAATTTATCGCAGCTACTCATCCTAAATATGTGTTATTCCCTGTAGGTTATCAGAATCAATGGCATTTTCCTAAACCAGAGGTAGTCCAGCGCTACTTAAATCAAGATGCTGAAATATGGGATACAGCGTACTATGGGGCCATCACTATTCATATGACAGCAGATACAATAAAAAAACCTGAATCTTTTAGACAAACTTATGGTCATTACTGGACTGAAAATTAAAAAATAGCTTATTCTTATACCTTAGTTAAAGTATTACAAATAAAAAAAATTATATTTAATTGTTTTAATTAAAAATTTTTTATGCCCTCATTACTATCCTTCTCTACAACATCTGGTAGGGCTGCTTATCAGAAACTTCTAAGCTATACTCGCCCCTATCGCTGGGTTTTTATTATTTCAGTAATAGCGATGGGTATATACGCACTTACTGAAACAGGGTTAGCGGCTTTGATGAAGCCATTAATGGATGGCAGTTTTGTACGCCATGATCCAGTATCAATTCACCGTATTCCTATTTTTCTAGTGAGCTTATTTGTGATTCGGGGTATTGCAAACTTCACTACCGATTATGGATTACGATGGATTGCAAGGAGAGTTGTTGAGGATCTGAGAGAAAAAATGTTCTCCCACTTACTTACTTTGCCCGCTCATTTTTACGATATAAATTCTTCAGGACAAATTCTTTCTAAACTTATTTATGATGTTGAGCAAGTATCAAACGCAGCTACTGATGCGGTATTAACTTTAATTAGAGATTCTTTAACTATTGTTGGTTTATTGGCTTGGATGGTCTACTTAAATGGATTACTTGCGCTGATAATATTAATTACTGCCCCCATTATTAGTGGCATTGTTTGGTTTGTAAGTCATCGATTTCGTAGGATTAGCCAAAAAATCCAAACTTCTATGGGAAGTGTATGCCATCTTGCTCAAGAGAGTATTGAAGGGCATTTAGAAGTTAAGGTATTTGGTGGGCAATCCTATGAATTACAGCGATTCAAAGAAGCTAACAAACAAAATCGTGAACAAGCTATGAAAATGGTAGTTGTGGATTCTATTAGCCAACCTATTATTCAAATTGTTGCTATTTTAGGGTTAGCTGAAGTGATTCATTTATCTACTGAAGATTTTATGTTAACCCGAGTTAGTATTGGTACTTTTATTTCTTTTATTACTGCCATGATGATGCTGATGGGTCCTATTAAACGAATTACTAAAATAAATGGATCTTTACAGCGAGGTATTGCTGCTGCTCAGAGTGTTTTTCATCTGCTAGAAGAACCATCAGAGGTGGACCATGGGAAAAGTGCTCTTAAAGAATTTAAAGGAGCAATTAAAATTGAAAATCTTTGCTTCGGCTATAAGGATCATACTGTATTAAAAAATATAAATTTAGAAGTTATGCCGGGACAAATAGTTGCTTTAGTAGGTCACTCGGGTAGTGGTAAATCTACCTTAGTTGGGTTACTAGCTCGTTTTTATGAAATTAATTCAGGTAAAATTACCTTTGATGGAATAGATACTAGAGAACTTCGCTTAGCTGAACTTAGAAAACAAATCTCTTTAGTTAGCCAGCAGATTGTTCTATTTAATGACACTATTGCAAGAAACATTGCCTATGGCAGTGATGATGCTGAAGTAAGCAGAGAAGATATTGTCCACGCAGCCAAAACTGCACATGCCATGGAATTTATTGATCGACTCCCTCAAGGCCTCGATACTATAATTGGAGACAATGGGGTGCTACTCTCTGGAGGGCAACGGCAACGGCTTGCTATCGCTAGAGCATTACTTAAAAATGCCCCTTTGCTCATTTTAGATGAAGCAACCGCTTCTTTAGATACTGAATCTGAGCGGCATATTCAAGCTGCTCTAGAGGCTTTAATGTATCATCGCACTACTGTAGTGATTGCGCATCGACTTTCTACCGTAGAAAATGCAGATAAAATTGTTGTACTACAACAAGGAAGAATTATTGAAATGGGTACTCATAGTCAGCTGCTTGAGCAAGATAATCACTATGCTGAACTTTATCGATTACAGTTTCGTAACTGCACATAATTTAAATAGCTTTTTGTGCTTTTTTTAACCAATATTATTACTCGCTATTGGTATCATAAATATCGATCTTATCGATTACTTATACCTCTAAGTCTCTTATATAAACTAATTATAAAAATACGTAGATGGGCTTATCTTAAAGGAATTTTACCTACACATACTCTTCCAATACCAGTGCTTGTAGTGGGAAATCTTACTGTAGGCGGGACGGGAAAAACCCCTCTTATTATTTGGCTTGCTTTGTTTCTGAAACAACAAGGTTATTGCCCTGGGATTATTAGCCGAGGCTATGGTGGTCATGCGCTACATTATCCGCAATGGGTTTCTTCCACTAGTGATCCAAAATTCGTTGGAGATGAATCAGTATTGCTAGCAAAACGTACAGGATGCCCTATTGTAGTAAGCCCTAATCGGGTAAATGGGGCAAAAACTCTACTTGCCCATACACAGTGTAACATTTTGCTCTCTGATGATGGGTTACAGCACTATAATTTAGGGCGAGATATAGAAATTTTAATCATTGACGGGATCAGAAGATTTGGAAATAATCATTGCCTTCCTGCGGGCCCTCTAAGAGAGCCACCTAACAAAGAAAATATAGTGGATTTAACTGTAGTAAATGGAGGTAAAGCCGAAGATAATGAATATTTAATGACGTTACGTTTCCAAAATGTTTACAATTTAAAAACTCAAGAAATATGTTCTCTAGAAGCATTTAAACAAAGCAAAATTCATGCAATAGCAGGTATTGGGCATCCAGAGCGATTTTTTACTCAATTAGAAGCTCAAAATTTATCTATTTATCGCCGCTCTTTTCCTGATCATCATAATTTTAATCCTCAAGAATTAAATTTTCGGGATAAGATTCCAATAGTGATGACAGAGAAAGATGCCGTAAAATGTATTTCATTTGCAGAGGATCATTACTGGTATCTGCCTGTAAATGCTTCGTTACCTAATTCTTTTAAAGAAAAGGTATTAGATTTAGTACAAGAGGCCTTTAAAAAAAAGAAAATCAGTAAAAATAATAGGAATCACTATGGATAGAAAGTTACTTGAAATTCTTGTCTGCCCTGTATGTAAAAGCTCGTTAAGCTATAAAAAAGAAGATAAAGAACTCATCTGCAAACCCTGCCGTTTAGCCTATCCTATTCGGGATGATATACCTGTAATGTTAGAAGAGGAAGCAAGAGAAATTCCTCCAGATCAAGATTTTTAAATGTTTTAGCAAATAATATTCAAACAGCTTTATTATGAATAAAAGTATTTGCTAATAACACTAGAATTGTGGTTCTATACTAAAATCCTCTGATTTATTCTTAAACAATTATCTTTTTTTACTAAAAAACCACTTTACTTAACTTAAATCTAAAAATTAAAGGAATCTAAATATATTTATGTCAGAAACAAGGCAATTTACTTCAGAGTCGGTATCTGAGGGACATCCGGATAAAATTGCAGATCAAATATCAGATGCTATTCTAGATGCTATTCTAGCTCAAGATAAAAAAGCTCGGGTTGCTTGTGAAACCTTAGTAAAAACAGGAATGGTATTAGTTGCAGGAGAAATTACTACTACAGCTCAAATTGACTATGAAGGAATCATCCGTAATACCATAAATCATATTGGCTATAATAACTCTGAGATGGGCTTTGATGGTCATACTTGTGCAGTCATTAATGCAATTGGTAAACAATCCCCAGATATTGCCCAAGGGGTAGATCGGAAAACAGAAGAAGATCAAGGAGCTGGGGATCAGGGCATGATGTTTGGTTATGCTAGTGATGAAACCGATGTACTCATGCCTGCCCCTATTACTTATGCTCATCGTCTTGTACAGCGTCAAGCTGAGGTGCGGCGTAAAGGGGAGCTTCCTTGGCTGCGTCCTGATGCTAAAAGTCAAGTTACCCTTATATATCAAAACGGTAAGCCTGTAGGTATTGATGCGGTAGTGCTATCTACTCAACATAGCCCTGGAATCAGTCAAGAAGCCCTTCGAGAAGCAGTAATTGAAACTATTATTAAACCTATTCTTCCTAGTGATTGGTTTACTCGCTGTAAATCTGAAAATATTCATGTCAATCCTACAGGAAGCTTTGTCATCGGTGGTCCAATGGGTGACTGTGGCCTTACTGGGCGAAAGATTATTGTAGATACCTATGGGGGAATGGCCCGCCATGGAGGAGGTGCTTTTTCAGGAAAAGATCCTTCTAAAGTAGATCGCTCTGCTGCCTATGCGGGTCGTTATGTGGCTAAAAATATTGTGGCAGCAGGGCTAGCAAAACGCTGTGAAGTACAAATCTCCTATGCTATCGGAGTAGCACAACCTACCTCTGTAAGTATTGATACTTTTGGCACAGGGCAACTCGCTGAATCTCGCTTAGTAGAAATTGTTCGTGCTCATTTTGATTTAAGACCTGTAGGAATTCTGCGGATGTTGAATTTACTACAACCTATCTATCAAACTACTGCATCCTATGGTCACTTTGGGCGAAAAGAAGCAGAAATTACTTGGGAGAGAACCGATAAAGCACAAGAGCTTAAGCAAGCTGCAGGACTACATTAATTTCTAGCTTACCTTAAGCTCTGCATATGCTGTTTATGTTTTACCCAATTTAGGAGAATGAATTTAGTGAGTACACAAATTACAAATAATTTACCCCAAGATCATAAAGTAGCCGATATTAATTTAGCAGGTTGGGGTCATAAAGAAATTGCGATTGCAGAAACAGAAATGCCAGGATTGATGGCATTAAGAGAAGAATATAAGCACAAAAAACCTCTTACTGGTGCAAGAATCGCTGGCTGCCTTCATATGACTATTCAAACCGCAGTGCTTATCGATACTCTAGTAGCATTAGGTGCAGAAGTGCGTTGGTCTTCTTGTAACATTTTTTCTACCCAAGATCATGCAGCTGCTGCTATTGCCGATAAAGGAATCCCTGTTTTTGCTTGGAAAGGAGAAACTGAAGAAGAGTATTGGTGGTGTATTGATCAAACTATCTTTGGCCTCAATAATTGGCGACCTAATATGGTTTTAGATGATGGCGGTGATCTTACCGGGGTAATGCATAATAAATATCCAGAGCTATTAAAGGATATTCGTGGACTTTCTGAGGAAACTACTACAGGGGTACATCGTTTATATGAAATGATGAAAGCAGGCACCCTAAAAATACCTGCGTTTAATGTAAATGATTCAGTAACCAAATCTAAGTTTGATAATCTTTATGGTTGCCGGGAATCTCTTCTTGACGGTATCAAGCGGGCTACTGATGTGATGATCGCCGGTAAAATTACGGTAGTGCTTGGCTATGGAGATGTGGGTAAAGGTTGTGCCCAGTCCTTAAGAGGACAAGGGGCTACAGTTTGGATTACGGAAATTGATCCTATTTGTGCTTTACAAGCAGCGATGGAAGGTTATCGGGTAGTCACTATGGAAGAAGCTGCTAGCAAAGCTGATATTTTTATTGCTGCTACCGGTAATTACCATGTTATTAATTTGCAGCATATGCAGGCAATGAAAAACCAAGCTATTGTATGTAATATCGGTCATTTTGATAATGAAATTGATGTAGCAAGTCTTGAGCAATACACTTGGGAAAATATTAAGCCTCAAGTTGATCATATTATTTTCCCTAATGGAAAGCGGATTATTCTCCTTGCTGAAGGTCGATTGGTCAACTTAGGTTGTGCTACTGGTCATCCTAGCTTTGTTATGTCTAATTCTTTTACAAACCAAGTACTTGCTCAAATTGAACTATGGAATCACCATGGTAAATATGAACATAAAGTCTATGTATTACCAAAGAAGTTAGACGAGAAAGTCGCTCGCTTGCATTTACAAAAAGTGGGTGCACATTTGACTACGCTAACTGCAGAGCAAGCAAAATATATTGGCATTTCTGTAGATGGTCCCTATAAGCCAGAACATTATCGATATTAAAATAAACAATAAATTGCATGAATGCTCAAAAGGAAAAAGATTTAATCTTTAGTTGTGAGTTTTTTCCTCCTAGAACTGAAAAAGGGATCACTAAACTAAAGGAAGTAAGAGAACAACTCGCAGTCATTGACCCTCGTTACTATTCAGTTACTTTTGGGGCAGGAGGTTCTACTCGAGATCGAACTTTTGAGACAGTTATTGAGATTCAAGGGAGCAGAATTGAAGCTGCTCCCCATCTTTCTTGCATTGGTGTTAGTCGTAATGAGATTAAAAACACTTTAACTACTTATAAGCAACATGAGGTAAGTCATGTAGTTGCTCTACGAGGAGATTTACCTTCCGGTACGGTTGGATATGGAGATTTCCACTACGCAAACCATTTGGTGGAGTTTATCCGAGAGCAAACTGGAGATTACTTCCATATTGAAGTAGGTGCTTATCCAGAGGTGCATCCCCAAGCAAAATCTGCTCAAGCAGACCTTATTAACTTTAAGTGTAAAGTAGATGCAGGAGCAGATGGTGCAGTCACTCAATATTTTTATAATCTAGATGCTTATCTTCGTTTTGTAGATTCCTGTTTAGGCCTAGGAATCTCTATCCCTATTGTTCCTGGCATTATGCCTATTCACCATTATCCACAACTTGCTCGATTTTCTGATATGTGCGGGGCAGAAATCCCTCGTTGGCTGCGAAAGCGGCTGGAAGATTTTAAAGAAGATGAAGACGAAGCACTACTTTCTTTTACTACAGATGTATTAAGTCATCTTTGCCAAAAACTCTTAGATGCAGGGGCGCCCGGCTTGCATTTCTATACTTTGAATCGGGCAGAACCTACCCTTGCTATTTGGCATAACCTAGGGTTAAGCACTAAAAAATAATTATTCTGGAGAATAAGTACCATGCGCATTTTGCATACTATGTTACGGATAGGTAACCTAGAGCGATCTATCAAATTCTATACAGAAATTTTAGGGATGAAGCTCTTAAGACAACATGATTACCCCGAAGGACGTTTTACCCTTGCTTTTGTAGGCTATGGAGATGAATTATATCATACGGCATTAGAGCTGACTTATAACTGGGATACAGAAAAATATAATATTGGAGATGGCTTTGGTCATATAGCCATTGAGGTAGATAATGCAGCAAAAGCCTGTGATGAAATTAGAAAACAAGAAGGTAATGTAGTTCGAGAAGCAGGTCCTATGAAGCATGGTACGACAGTGATTGCCTTTGTAGAAGATCCAGATGGTTATCGAATTGAGCTGATTGAACGGAAGTAATATTTCCTACCCTTTAATTTATATATATCAAAGATGACTTGAATAGTGTTTCAAGGTAAAATCCAACCAATTAGTTCATTGATATTGGGGTCGTAGCTCAGTTGGGAGAGCGTCGCGTTCGCAATGCGAAGGTCGGGAGTTCGATCCTCCTCGACTCCACCACTTTTCGAGAAACTAACCTAAACTGGTTAATTTTTTTACCCGTATTTCTCAGTACTAATATGGGTTCCGGTCATGTTGCAATGGACTTGGTGTAGTCCCCCGACTGTTGACATTTTGCCCCCAACACTTATCCAGATAGGTGGTGAACACTCACTAGACGAGTTGCTGTGTCGATAACTTTTCATCACCTATATGTCCATAGCCCCACCGTACAGCTTTCCGTGATAGAGTCAAGCTCATTGATAGAGGGCGCTTCTGAAATTCGTATCAATTTGGCAGCACCCAATGTATCTCTGTGCCATCAAACATTTGATCAATGTTTAGGCCGAATGCATCATCTTATTCGTTCTTTTGCAGAGGATAATTATTAATTACTTGCAGTAGCATTTCCATACAAAACCATGCCCAATTCTGATGTATATACGCATTTTTTCGAGAAGGCACGACTTTATACAGAGCAAGAGCATGCTGGGCTACACGTTTCACCTCAGACTTTGTCGAGTAAGCTAAAAAACGCTAACAGTTCGCTAAAAAAGATTGCTATTGATTTATCTGCAAAGACATTACGGCGATCCTAGCTTGTCGATGGCTGAGCGTGTACGACGGGCCTTACTCTGTACTCTCAGTGCAACAGGTGGAAGTAAATCAGCGGTTGCTGAGTCGTTATTCCTACATCCTCGCACAATGCAACGCAAGTTAAGTAATGAAAAGGCCACATTTGAAGGCATAAGGGATAACGTACGTAGGGAAATTGCACTACGCTACCTCACACAGACAAACATTCCATTAACCCAGTTAACAAACTTGCTGGGTTACTCCAATCAATCGGTACTTACTAGTTCATGTAGACGATGGTTCGATATGCCGCCTACCAAAGTCAGAAATACGATGTCTCTGGCTCCATCTGGGCAGAGCTCATATCTGGGGTGAGCAAAGAAACTATACGCCTAACATATAAATTACTTATGGATTGGCACTTAGAAACCTAAATGCCCGTAAACACACATCTACCCATCGGCACCTATACTCAATTATTGTATGAGCTTCTAATTGGAAGAGAGTTTGGAATAGTGGATATGTTTTAAATCCTTTCCAAAAATCTTGTTTTGTTTTTTCATTCGGTTGTAGTTTGGGCTTGTTATTAGTCTCAGTTGGGACAGGAACTGTTCGACCTTATTGGCTATGCGGGACCAACATGTGAGATATGTGCATAGTGCTACTGTCAACAACACGAGGAGAGCGTGTAGATACCCGATAAACTTCTTTCCGTCCGGGTTACCACTTAGTTTGTAGTAGTTCACATGGTAAACGCAACACATTACGGTTTTCGATGGCGTGAGTGATGGTGTAAGCGTGTAGCTGTTGCTGGAAGATATCAGCTGTGGTCTTGAAGTTAGCTTACTGCCCTTCGATCTGCTGATAGTTAGCATTATCTTCAAAAATTGATGTACCGGTAAAGCCAAACAACTGTGCATTGGGGAAGAATTCCTTGATGGCTTTGTGGTTCTCACCAAATTGCGAGCGATGCACTAGCGTTTCGGTGTTGGTGTTTTCCTCAACGCAGCCTTTCTGAAATTTGTTGAATTCTTCCCGGGTCTGTCGATCAAGATCTTTGCGATCCACCACGAACAGACACTTGTCAATGTCTGGATTGTCTTTCAGCAGGGTGGAAGCTTTGAACGAGGTAAGCGTTTTGCCGCTGCCAGTGGTGTGCCAGATGTACCCGTTGCCACAACGCTGGTAGGATGCACCCGACAATCGCCTTAATCGCATAGATTTGATACGGGCGCATTATCAGCAGCTTTTGTTCATTAGCTACCAACACCATATATCGACTAATCATCTGCCCCAACGTGCATTTGACGAGGAAGGCATCAGCAAAGCTATCTAGATGCGTAATTTCACTGTTGTCCTCAGCAGCAAACTGATAGAATGGCAGAAAACGCTCATCAGCATTGAAGCTGAAGTGACGGTTATTGTTGTTGACGAAATACCAAGTATCTGAACGGTTGCTGACAATGAATAATTGTAAAAAGCATAGTAGAGTTTTGATGTAGCCATTGCCGGGATCATTCTTGTAGTCAACGATCTGCTGCATTGCCCGACGTGGGCTGATAGCCAGCGTCTTCAGTTCGATCTGCACCACCGGCACACCGTTGATCAATAAGATCACATCATACCGATGATGGCTGTAGTCGGTGCTGATACGTAGCTGGTTGATCACCTTGAAGTTGTTCTTGCACCAATCCTTGATGTTGATCAGCGTGTAGTAGAGTAGCGTACCATCGTCGCGCTTAAAGCTATTTTTCTCACGCAGGTACTTAGCAGCAGCGAAGATATCAGGAGTGACGATAGATTCGAGCAGGCGAGCAAACTCGCTATCGGTGAGATGAACACGGTTGAGTGCCTCGAAATGCTAGCGAAAGTTGTATTCCAGTGTGGTACGGTCACGGATATCTGGGCGATAGGTGTACTTGAGATCTTCCAGTTTGGAGATCAGATCTTGCTCGATTTGGTTTTCGATTGCCGTCATGAACTAAGCCTCAAAATTGTGAGCTAGCACAGATCAGGTTCCTACTCAAGTTGTTCTGCGTCATTGTGTTTTATTCATTGCTTAAGCATCACCAAATATTTATTATTCCTTCCCTCATGATCTTCTAATTATTATCTATATGAATTATTTAAAAAATTTCCAGAACTTAAAGATGAAGAAAGTATGGAAAACTATGAAATTAAATAAACTTGCAGATCTGATTACCAGAACCTAATTTTATAGCTTCAAAAAAATAATATTTTATTTTCTATTGCAGGTGCATTAGGTATTACCGCTATAGTTGATAAAGAAATTCTACCAGCTAATATAAATCAAGCATTAGTAATTATTCATTTAAAAAAATCAGAGGTTACTAAAGTATATCAATAGGTTTTTGTCATCTAATTTAATCTAAGCAAATATTCTAAGAATTAAAATAGAAAACTGTTCAGTCAAATATTTCTTTAACCTAGCTAGAAGAATTTAATATTCTCTCTCTATTTTAGAGGAGCAACAGAAAATAACCGCTTATCACTCTTCCTTAGAGAATTTTATACCAATCAAACTCAAAAAATAGTTGCTTTAAAACAGCATAAAAAAGGCTTAATACAGCAGCAATATTATTTTCTTAAGTAAATTAGTCTTTCATCGCTTGTGCTTGTCTTAGGCTAACTTCTTCCATGGAGCCATGATTTCCTTGCGGGCAAGTAATAGTTTCATCATAAGGATGATAAATGCAACGCTCAGAAATAGTATTTTCTATATAGACTTGCTTAGTTTCTTTAAGTAATGCTGCTTGTGCTTTTACTTTTGCTGTAGTGTGCTCTAGTAATGTTTGTTGGTATTGAAGTGCCTGTAAACGCTCTTTTTTGGTCAATCTTCTTGGTTTTTGGTAACCATAACCCATTGGATTACCAAAAGGTATGATTCCTGGGTAGCTCCAAAAAAACGGATTATATATTCCTACTGGATAACCCCAACCAAAGAAGCCACCATAGAAAAAATTACCTGCTTGAGCAGAAGATAAGAAAAATAAGTTTAATAATAGGAGTAGGATAGTTTTTTGTTTCATAGCCATCTCCTTTTATATGCTATAGCTATTATATTAAGCCATCCTGAATTTAGGTATTTAAAGAATACTTGAACCAGATCTACCTTAAATTAAATTCCCCTCTTCATTCCATAACGTGCATAGGGTAGAATTTCAATCATATAATTTGTATTTTTTTCGGGAATTAAGAGAGTTAGCCCCGGTAGCTCAGATGGATAGAGCGTCCCCCTCCTAAGGGGAAGGTCACACGTTCGAATCGTGTTCGGGGCACCAATGTATTATTGGAGGTGGGGTGTCAAACTATATTCCTATTAACTGCGATCTTCATGATCGCTTAGAAATACTTGCTACTTATGGCAAGTTTTGCTCTATTATTTACCAAGAGAAAAATGGTGGTTGCTCAGAAGTAAATGATAAGATTGTAGATATTTACACAAAAAACAAAGAAGAATTTATATTACTTAGCTCAAATCAATCTATTCGCTTAGACAGATTGATTACCGTAGATGGGCAATCCTATAAAGAGTAATTCACTCCTTAGCTTTGCTGGCTTTCTTGATATTAAGGTATTGCCAACTAACTGCTATAAGAATACATGGCATTAAAAAAATACCTATCCATACTATTAAAGATAGTTTGTCAAACCAAACAAAGATGAGAAGTAAATATAGAGTATCTTCTGCTTCAAAACCAAAAAAATTAGGAAGTTTAATTGCCTCTTTTCCTGCTTTTTGCTCAATTATGTTGCGGATTTGAAAAGTTACTGCAATTGCGATACCTTCTAATAATCCCATGATAGGAGCCCACTCTCCTAAGTAGGAATCTCTAAGCCCCCAGCCAATACCTAAAAACAAAACAGTAGTAGTGATTGTATCTACTGTTAGATCGTAAAAATGCCCAAAATAGGATTGTTTTCCGCTGATTCGAGCTAGCTCTCCATCTACATGATCAAGAAATCCCGTTAGAATCCATAGCCAAGCTGCAAGATAGAGATATTCTCCTCCACTAAATAAAAATGCAGAACCTATCCCTGTAGCAAAGCGTAATGTCGTAATATGATTAGGGATAACCCAACTGTTGTGAAATAATTTTGCAACAAAAATTGCAAGGCGTATTTCCCAAGGAGGATTAACAGAAAACATGAGATCCTATATATAAAATTTAAAACCAAAAGAGAAAGTTTTTACAGAACTTTTACAGGTACAGGAATCTCTTACAGTCCTAGCTGATTCCAAATATTATCTATCTTTTGCTTTACTTCTTTATTCATTGTAATTGTTTCTCCCCATTCTCTTGTTGTTTCTCCTTGCCATTTATGGGTTGCATCAAAACCAATTTTTGATCCTAATCCTGAAATAGGCGAAGCAAAATCTAAATAATCAATCGGAGTATTTTCAATAATGGTACAATCTCGCGCCGGATCCATACGAGTTGTCATCGCCCACACTACATCTTTCCAATCTCTAGCATTAATATCATCATCAGTCACAATCACAAATTTTGTATACATAAATTGACGCAAAAAAGACCAAACTCCAAACATAACCCGCTTTGCATGACCAGGATATTGTTTTTTTATTGTAATGACAGCCATTCGATAGGAACACCCTTCTGGAGGAAGGTAAAAATCAGTAATCTCTGGAAATTGTCGCTGTAGAATAGGAATAAAAACCTCGTTAAGTGCAACGCCTAAAATAGCTGGTTCATCTGGAGGGCGACCAGTGTAAGTGCTATGATAAATAGGGTTATGCCGATGGGTAATACGCTCTATGGTAAAAATGGGAAAAGACTCCACCTCGTTGTAATATCCCGTATGATCTCCAAAGGGACCTTCAGGGGCTTCTTCTCCAGGGTTAAGATAACCTTCTAATACAATTTCTGCACTGGCTGGGATTTGTAATTCACTGCCTAAAGAGGAGATAAGTTCTGTTTTTGAACCCCGTAATAAGCCTGCGAAAGCATACTCCGATAGAGTATCAGGAATTGGGGTAACTGCACTTAAAATAGTAGCAGGATCAGCACCTAGTACAACGACAATAGGAAAAGATTTTCCTGGATAAACTTGCTGCCAATCTTGATAATCTAAAGCTCCTCCTCGATGAGTAAGCCAACGCATAATCACTTTGTTAGGAGCAATTACTTGCTGGCGATAAATACCCATATTTTGTCGAGGCTTGTGGGGGCCTTTGGTGACTACCAAACCCCAAGTAATCAAAGGGGCTATATCTTTAGGCCAACAAGTTTGAATAGGAAATTTTCCTAGATCAACGGCTGATCCTTCAAGAACAACTTCTTGGCAGGGAGCTGATTTAACGATTTTAGGTGCCATATGTAGCACTTTTTTAAAGATAGGTAGATTTTCCCATACTTCTTTTATCCCTCGAGGAGGATTAGGGGCTCTTAGAAAAGCAAGTAATTCTCCTATTTCCCTAAGAGCAGATACTGAATTCTCTCCCATCCCAAGTGCTACTCTATGAGGAGTACCAAATAAATTACCAAGTACAGGTATAGAAGAGCCTTTTGTATTTTCAAAAAGCAGTGCTGGCCCTTCATTATTCAAAACCCGACTGCAAATTTCAGTCATTTCTAAGTAAGGGTCTATTTCTACCCGAATTCGTTTTAATTCTTTTTTCTTTTCTAATTTACTTAGAAAATCACGAAAATCTCTATATTTCATAACCTAAAAATACCATAAGAAAGCTAATATATTCTTAGAGATAACTAAAACAGTATACCTTTTTATAAGCAGTAAAAATACTACATCTTTTATTGATATACCATTATTTTTATACTAGACTTATTTAGGCCTATATAGAATTTTTCGCACTTTAGGTAAAGTGCAATAATTAGGCAGAGAATTTTCAATACTAATAGAGGGGTATAAGTTATGAAGAAACTTATTGGGTTAATTGCCGGTGTATTACTATCTTTTTCTGTATATGCAGGAAGTGGGCATTTAAGCGATGCAGTCGAGCATGCTAAAGCTGCATCTGGTGCTGCTAACTCAGAAGAAGTAACTGCCCATGCAACAGAGGCAATGAAACACGCTACAGCAGCTGATCAATCTAATCCACATGTTCAGGCTGGAGTAAAAGGCCTACAAGGCGCTATTGATCATGCAAAAGCCGGTCATACTGATATGGCAAAAAAATCAGCTGCTGAGGCTGTAACCCATTTAGAAGAGGCTGAAGAATAGTTATTTTTTCTTGATTTAGTTTTAGATGAGAAATGGCGGGAATAATCCCGCCATTTTTTTGATATATATATTAATAAAAAAATATTATTTAATCACTCTGATGCAACCGCAGATTTCATATTGAATGTACCTAATAAAAAGACAATCCAACTACCTTTACGGGCTATTCTGGTCAAGAATGCAATTTTCTGCAGTGATGGTACTTTTTTCTACTAGTTTATAGCTCGCAGCTTTGGTATTGTCTACCGCCAGATCAATCTCTACGCTGGTATTTTGGTTATTGTTAGTGTTTTTTATTGCTGTATCCAGAATTTGAACATCTACAACAGCCGACTTAAATGGTAGATGAGAAATTTCACGGAGTAAATATCTAGGAAATTATCTGGGTTGGTATAGGTGACTAGAGTACTACAACAAGCGCAATTTGCCAATTATTGGACTTCAGGCTACTTTCGATAGAGAAAATCACGAAAATCCCTTAAATAATCAGAACAGTATACCTTTTTATAAGCAGTAAAAGTACTATATCTCTTATTGATATATCATTATTTTTATACTAAAATAAATTAAATGTGTTTAGAATTTTTTGGCTCTAATAATAAAGGTATAAATTATGAAGAAACTTATCGGTTTAATTGCTGGTGTATTGCTATCTCTTTCTGTATATGCAACTGGTGGGCACGTAGCTGATGCGGTTGAGCATGCTAAAGCTGCAGCTGGTGCTGCTAACTCAGAAGAAGTGACTGCCCATGCAACAGAAGCAATGACCCATGCCAAAGCTGGAGGCGGCAATCCACATACTGTAGCTGGCATAAAAAGCCTACAAGATGCTATTGATCATGCAAAAGCTGGACATACTGATGCAGCTAAAAAAGCAGCTGCTGAGGCTGCAACTCATCTGGAAGCAGCTATAAGCTAATCCTTCTTAGATTTGAAAAATGAGAAATGGCGGGAATAATCCCGCCATTTTTGTAATATATACATTGAAATAGTGCATCATTCCTAGTTTGGTTTCTAAAAGATTTTTAACCTACGGATTTTATAATAGTATATAAATATAAAGGTGAGTTATGGAGCTTGGTTTTGAAACCATCGGTAATGCAATATTAATTTTTTATGATAAAAAACCTATTCTAACAACTGATCCGTGGATATCAGATAGTGCATATTTTGGTAGCTGGGGGCATTCTCATAAAATTCCTGATGAACAAAGAGAAGCTATTGAATTAAGCAAGTATATATGGCTATCTCATGGGCATCCAGATCATCTGGATTCTAAATCTCTAAGAGGCTTATCAAAGAAAAAAATATTGCTTCCTGATCATGTTGGATCTAGGATTGCGTATGATATGAAAGAACAGGGTTTCGATATTCATGTCTTAAGTGATAAGAAATGGTATCCGTTGTCCGACCGTATCAAGGTATTATGTATTGCTGATTGTAATCAAGATGCAATCCTTTTAGTTGATATTGGCGGAAAGCTTGTTTTTAACAAAAATGATGCAAATGATAATGGTTGGGAAAGCTATGTTCGTAAAGTTGTTAAGACCTATGATCAGAGCTTTTTACTTGCACTATCATCACGTTTTGGCGATGCCGATATGATTAATTTTTTCGATGAAGATGGAAATAGAATTCCTCGAACCGAAAATACGCCTAAGCTTGGGCAACGTAATGCGTGGAGAACTGAAGATATAGGTGCAAAGTTTTTTATCCCATTTAGTTCTATGCATTGTTTTCAACGTCGAGATTCAATATGGGCAAATGAACTACATACTAGCATTAATGATTATGCGGATGGATTCCAGTCAAAAACAGCAGAGTGTCTTTCAGCTTATATTCGCTATGATTGCTTAAACGATCGAGTTGAAAAAATTAATCCGGCAGAAAATCAAATTCAGGTACGTGAACCAGGAGAGTTTGGTGATCACTGGGATGAATTACTTGAGCCTGATGATATAAAAAAAGCTACAGTATATTTCAGTAAAATTGAGCACTTACATACAGTAGTAGATTTTATCAATTTACGTGTTGGAGGTCGAAACAATCACATTAAAATATCCGATCGTAAATCTACGAAAGGTATTACATTTGAAGCTCCTCGAGGCTCTCTTATGACTGCAATCAACTATGAAATATTTGATGATATGTTGATTGGAAATTTTATGAAAACTACCCTCCATGGAGATTGGGATGCACATGGGTTATATCCAGATTTTACACCCTATGTTGCAAAATATTCAGATAACGGACAAGCAAAAACAAAAGATGAGCTTAAAGAGTATATGGCAGCTTATCGAAGAAGAATGCCTATTGGGTGGTTAAAGAAGCAATTTGAATCTCAAGCTGAAAATATTTTCCGTTCCTGGGTTCCAGAAGAAGGAATTTTATATAAAAGTGCTAAAAAACTATATTGGTACTATAAACGATCTCTTCGCTAGACCTTAATTAAATAAGCAAACTACAGGGGCATGATCTGAAGGTCGATCTAACGATCTAGGCGTTTTGTCTATCTTACAATTATTGCAATAAGATTGTAGTGCTTTACTAATTAAAATGAGATCAATCCTCAATCCACGATTATAAACAAAACCATTTTTCCGATAATCCCACCAGCTAAAAGAATTTAGCTCTTGACTAAATAAGCGAAAACTATCACAAAAACCTAGATCTAAAATTCCCTTCAGTTGCTCTCTCTCTGTAGTGCTACATAAAATTTTTTCACACCACTGTGTTGGATCGTATACGTCATCATCTGTAGGGGCAATATTAAAGTCACCCAAAACAATTAACTTAGGATATTGGTATAGGGATTGTTCAAGATAATCTCTTATTTTCTTAAGCCAGTCTAATTTATAAAAATATTTTTCTGATCCTACCCTCTCCCCATTAGGGACATAGAGGTTGAGGATATAAATATCCTTATAGGTTGCACCTAAAATTCTTCTTTGAAGATCCTGTAAATTAGGGAGATCAGTGGTGATTTTTCCTAAAGGATTCTTACTTAGAAAAGCGACTCCGTTATAGGTTTTCTGCCCAGCGTAATAAGCTTGATACCCTATTTTTTGGAAATCTTGCCAAGGAAAACTTGCATCAATCACTTTCGTTTCTTGAAGTGCTAGAATATCGGGCTGATTAGTTTTTAACCAATCCAATACTTGAGAAAGGCGTACCCGAATAGAATTTACATTCCACGTAGCAATAGTGAACCTTGCCATCTTAATTTACAATAATCTTAATAATCGTTAATCGCTATAAAATAGTAGCCTGTATATATAGCACATTAAATCATTTGGTATACATGATAAGTTTATGGACTCTACATTAATTAAGGAAGAGGATCTTCAAATCCATCAAGATAAACTCGAATCTATTTTAACTAACCATGAAAAATGGCTTCAGTCCAATGGAGAAGAAGGAGAACAGGCAAAATTAGAGGGAATAATCCTTAGAGGTAGAGATCTTAGTGGAGTCAACCTTGAGCAGGCAGATTTAACATTAGCTTGTTTAGAAGGTACTAATCTATCAAACACAAATCTTAAAGGGGCTAATCTTATTTTAGCCTCGCTTAAAAGAGCTAATCTTACTAGTGCAAATCTCCAGGGGGCTAATTTGGATAGTACTAAGTTAAATGAAGCTAATTTACAAAATGCAAACCTTAATAGTGCTAATCTAGTATGGTGTGATTTATCTAACGCAAATCTTGAAAGAGCTAATTTCAAAAATGTAGTACTTGATCACGCTTGCTTAGACGGAGTGCAGGGCAATTTTATTTAAAATAATAAATAATCACTATTCATGGCAAATCATGGCTGTAAATTTCCTATCGAAATACAGCCTGAAAACCATGAACAAATAGTATTCGCTCAAAAGATAGCAAATCAAATACATCCCTCCATAGTTATACCCTCTACACAGCAACTATCAACTACAGCACTAACATTACTTGTTGGCTTTCAAGGTATTACCCTTTATTCTCCTTACTTAAAAGCAAGTATTAAAGTAGATTTTTTAAATGGAATAATAGGCTATCGTTGCAGACATAGCAGTAATAAAGAGCTTATAGCCCGTGCTGTTAAGCTTAAAAATATAAAAAATCCTAGAGTACTTGATATTACTGCAGGCTTAGGAAAAGATGGATTTATCCTAGCATCTTTAGGATACCAAGTTTCTATGGTGGAAAAATCCCCTATTGTACACTTGCTACTTGAAGATGGTTTAACACGTGCTAATCAAATACCAGAATTATCTGAAATTACCTGTAGAATTTTTAATATTTATAAGGATTCTATAGATTATATGCATCATATGGATAAACAAGATTATCCTGAAATTATCTATGTGGATCCTATGTTTCCGGAACGAAGTAAAAGTGCACTTGTCAAAAAAGAAATGCAACTATTACAAGATTTAGTGGGGGTAGATCAAAATGATCCTTTACTTTTAGAAGTTGCATTAGAGTATGCACAAAAACGAGTAGTTGTGAAACGACCCCGATTAGCACCTCCTATTAAAGGGCCTAGCCCGGGTTTTACCCTGCAAGGTAAAAGTATTCGGTTTGATATATATTTAATCTAGTATTGGGGTATATTTTATTTTTCCTTCTAAATTTTACTAATAGGATTGTTATACTATTACTATTGGTAGTATGAAACTTTGGAGTATAATTTATGACATATGAGAGTGATAAAATAGGTGATCTTACCAAAAGTTTGGTACAGAATTTAAAAAACACTGGCTTTTGGAAGCGTTTTTTATTCATGGCTATATTTGCTGCTGCCTATACCCTTGCTGCCGCAGTAGTATGTACTATCATTGCATTTCTTCTGGCTCATCATCTAGTCACTGGAAAAACTAATGAACGAGCGATTCAATTTGCAAGGCAGGTATCTGCCTACATTTATCACGTATTATTATATTTAACCTATAACACTGAGGAATTACCTTTCCCATACATGGATTGGCCTAATCCGGAGCATACGCCATCAGGAATAGGTAAATCTCCTGAATCCTAGTATCTAGATATTCAGCAACCGCTCTAGAGTATAAAATGGTAATTAATAATAAAAGTTACCAATTAGTTTTATCTACGTATCCTGATAGTGAGACAGCTAAAAAAACGGCTATCTCCCTAGTAAATGCACAATATGCAGCTTGTGTGAATGTTATTCCAAAACTAATTTCAATATATAAGTGGCAAGAAAAAATAAAATACGAAGAAGAGTGCTTGCTTTTGGTTAAATCTAGATCAGACTATTATTCATTAGTTGAAGAAATGATTAGGACGCAGCACCCCTATGATCTCCCTGAGATTATTGCGGTGCCTATTGAAGTAGGGTTAAATGGTTATCTTGCATGGATAGACAAAGCATTATCTCAGTAGTTATAAAAAAATTATCTCTTGTTTTTGCTTTATTGCTAATAGCAACTTCTTCGACAACAGCTAATTTGTTGGACCAATTAGGGTTGGGAAAATCAGAAAAACCCCCTCTACTTAAGCCAGAACAAGCTTTTATTTATAGTCCTAAGGTAATTGATGATCATACCTTAATGGCTCAAATTAATATCGTTGAGGGTTACTATCTTTATCGGGATAAATTTGCTTTTAAAATTTTAGATTCCCAAGGAATAGATATTACTGATATTTCCCTTCCAGAGGGAAAAACGAAAAAAGACCCTTTTATGGGGGTTGCAGAAGTTTATCCTGGTAAAATCGAAATTCAAATTCCAATTAAACTAAATCGTCAAAATTTAGAAGCAGAAGAAATTACTTTGGAATCTTCATTTCAAGGCTGTTCTGCAATCCATGGTATTTGCTACCCTCCGATCACAGAAAAAACACTCTTAGAGCTTCCGCTCAGTGCCAATAGAGAAATTAAGACAACCGATACAGAAAATCCTAGTTTAACTATAGAAAAGACTTTTGATCCTACTTCTGCTTTTTCTGATCAAGATCGCATTGCTCAATCCCTATTTCATAACCAGGGTTGGTTTACATTAGTAGCTTTTTTTGGATTTGGTCTATTACTATCCTTTACTCCTTGTGTATTTCCTATGATTCCGATTTTATCTGGAATTATTGTAGGCCAAGGTAAGCATATTACTACCAAGCGTAGCTTTATATTATCTCTAGCTTATGTGCTTGCTATGGCATTAACCTATACGGTTGTTGGTGTTATTGCAGGATTGGTAGGTAATAATCTACAAGCAACATTTCAACATCCAGCTATTCTTATGAGTGCAAGCTTAGTTTTTGTCTTACTAGCACTTTCCATGTTTGATTTATATCAGCTACAAATGCCCCTATACATTCAAAATCGCTTAAATCTCTTAAGCCAAAAACAGAAAGGAGGAACCCTACTAGGGTCTGGATTAATGGGGTTATTTTCAGCCTTAATCGTAGGTCCTTGTGTTGCGCCACCACTTGCAGGGGCATTAATTTATATTGGAGAAAGTGGTAATGCCTTATTAGGGGGATCAGCTTTATTTTCTTTAAGTATAGGAATGGGAACACCTTTGCTCATTTTAGGTACTTCAGGAGGAAAATTACTGCCTAAAGCAGGACCTTGGTTGCAGCCAATTAAATACTTTTTCGGTGTATTACTACTTGTGGTTGCTATTTGGCTTTTATCTCGTATACTCCCGCACCCGCTCATTATGTTACTCTGGGGTGCGCTCTTTTTAATTAGTGCAGTATATCTTGGTGCGTTAGAAGTGCTAAAAGCTAACGTAAATGGTTGGCGTAAATTTCGTAAAGGGATAGGTCTAATTTCCTTAGTTTATGGTATTTTGCTAATTATAGGTGCAGCAAGTGGTGAAGGTACCGAATGGCAGCCATTAAAAGGCCTTACTGCCGGAATATCTGGAACAGTAATTAGCTCAAACCCTAGAGAAAGTATTCAATTTCAGTCTGTTAAGGGTATTGATGAATTACAAGTGGCTCTAGATCAGTATAAAGATCGCTATATTATACTAGATTTTTATGCAGATTGGTGTGTAGACTGCAAGCGTATGGAGGTAACTACTTTTCAAGACCCTAAAGTAATTACCGCACTTAAAAATATAGTGCTATTACAAACTGATGTTACTGATTATGATGATAAAGATAAGGCACTACTTAAACAATTTTCGCTTTATGGGCCACCCTCAATATTATTTTTCACCCCTACAGGTACTGAATTGAAACAATATCGGATTATTGGTATCGCATCTCCAAAACAATTTTTATCTCAATTACGACAGGTAATATATCAAACTAATCAGAAAATCTAAAGAGAGGTTTTGTTTTGAATCAGATCGCACGTTGGCCGTTACTTTTAGTAGTCGCTTTGGTCGCTGGAATTAGTGGCTATATTGTAAACCAACTACATCAAGGCAAGGAACAATCTGTTATGATAGGCACTTACCGGCCTGATTTTCAGCTACCCGATGTAAATGGAATCCAACATAATATTAGTGAATGGGATCGGCAAGTAATCATTGTAAATTTCTGGGCAACTTGGTGTCCTCCATGTTTACGAGAAATCCCTAATTTTATTGAACTACAAAAGTCATTAGGAAACAAGGGACTCCAATTTATTGGCGTAGCTATTGATAAAATAGAATCGGTTAAACCTTTTGTTAAAGAACATAATATTAACTACCCTATCCTTATAGATGAAGGAGCAGATGCAATCGTATCTAAAAATTACGGTAATAGTTTAGATGTAGTACCCTATACTGTGGTTATAGATCAAAATGGAAAAATAATATATACCCATGCTGGTGAGTTAGATAAAAAAACTATTGAAGGTGTTGTATTACCCTTATTATAATGAGTAATCTTAATTCATAAAATCACCTCATATTTTGAGCATTTAATACTAAACCATCGATGGCACAATTACTTATTCTTCACGGACCTAATCTTAACTTATTAGGTGTTCGGGAACCTGATCACTATGGAGTAGTTACATTAGAGACGATTAATGCTTCTTTAGCCCATCAAGCAGTTAAAGCAGGTGTAGATATAGTGTGTTTTCAATCTAATGCAGAACATGAGCTAATTGAGCACATTCATAATGCAGTTAAAAAAAACACAAAATTTATTATCATTAATCCTGCTGCATTTACCCACACTAGTGTTGCATTACGAGATTCATTACTTGCAGCTGCCATACCTTTCATTGAAGTACATATATCTAATATCTATAAACGGGAAGAATTTCGTCACCACTCTTACTTTTCTGATATTGCAGAAGGAGTGATCAGTGGTTTAGGAGCAATGAGTTATGAGCTAGCTTTACAGGCTGCATTAACCTATATTTCCTCAAAAGTCTAAAAACTAATGCCTCTACATACTAAGAAAAGATTATGGATATAAAGAAGCTGAGAAAGCTAATTGAGTTATTTGACTCTTCTAATATTAGTGAGCTAGAAATTCATGAAGGAGAAGAGTCAGTTCGGATTAGTAAACATAGTGCGGTAATCCCTTCTGCACTACCGCCTGTTGTATCAGCTCACCCTCCTGCTTTAGAAGCGTCTCATTTAAATGAAGAAATAAGTTCGAAAAAAGAGGAAAGCTTACCTGAAGGGCATGTCATTAAATCTCCCATGGTAGGTACACTATATCGTTCTGCAACTCCTGGAGCAAATCCTTTTGTAGAAATAGGTTATCAAGTTTCATCCGGTGATGTGTTATGTATCATTGAAGCGATGAAGATGTTTAATCAGATCGAAGCAGATAAATCAGGTACAGTAGTTGCTATCCTTGTAGAAAATGGTCAGCCTATCGAGTATGGTCAACCCTTATTTATTATAAAATAGCCTAATGATTGATAAGGTTGTTATTGCTAATCGTGGTGAGATTGCGTTGCGAGTACTCCGGGCTTGTCGAGAGTTAGGCATTAAAACAGTTGCAGTTCACTCTGAGGCAGATCGAGAGCTTACTCATGTATTACTTGCTGATGAGACTGTATGTATTGGACCAGCAGCTTCTGCTCAAAGTTACCTAAATATACCAGCTGTTATCAGTGCAGCGGAAGTTACAGACACTACTGCTATTCATCCCGGTTATGGGTTTCTTTCTGAAAATGCTGATTTTGCCGAGCGGGTTGAACAAAGTGGTTTTGTCTTCATTGGTCCTCGTCCTGAAACTATCCGGCTCATGGGAGATAAGGTTTCTGCAATAAAAGCGATGAAATCTTCTGGAGTGCCCTGTGTACCTGGATCTGAAGGACCGCTCAGAGATGATAATAAAGAAAATCTTACCTTTGCCAGAGAAATTGGTTATCCAGTTATTATTAAGGCCTCTGGTGGCGGTGGGGGTCGAGGAATGCGCGTTGTTCATTCAGAAGCACATTTACTCAGTGCTATTTCTTTAACCAAAGCTGAAGCAGGGGCTGCTTTTGGCAATGATATGGTCTATATGGAGAAGTATTTAGAAAATCCTCGTCATGTGGAATTTCAAGTACTCGCTGACTCCTATGGAAATGTAATCCATCTTGGGGAACGGGATTGCTCTATGCAACGCCGTCATCAAAAAGTTATTGAAGAAGCACCAGCCCCTGGTATTACCGAAGAACAACGACAACAAATGGGAGCAATTTGTGTAGAGGCTTGTTTAAGAATTGGTTATCGAGGTGCAGGCACTTTTGAATTCCTCTACCAAGATGGACAGTTTTATTTTATAGAGATGAATACCCGGGTACAGGTTGAACACCCAATCACTGAAATGATTACTGGCGTAGATATTGTTCGAGAACAACTTAGAATAGCAGCAGGAGAGAAGTTAAACTATTCCCAAAAAGATATCAAAATCCATGGTCATGCTATTGAATGCCGTATTAATGCAGAGGATCCAAGAAGTTTTATTCCTAGCCCAGGCGAAGTCACTATGTATCATGCTCCCGGCGGACCTGGAATTAGAGTAGATTCTCACTTATATACAGGCTATACCGTCCCTCCATATTATGATTCGCTGATTGGTAAGCTAATTGCCCACGGTGAAACAAGAGAAATAGCAATTAGCAGAATGCAAATGGCTTTTATAGAATTGATTATTGAAGGGATAAAATGTAATGCACCACTCCATCAAGAAATTTTAAAAAATGGAAATTTTAAAGTAGGTGGTACTAATATTCACTATTTAGAGAATATGCTTGGAATGTAAGTGTTTTTATGCCATGGCTGGAAATTCAATTTAGAGAGGATTCCCATAAGGCACAGCAATTAGCAGATGCTTTAAGCGAGGTAGGTGCTGTAGCAGTTACTCTAACAGATGCGATAGAGCAGCCTATATTTGAGCCCCCACTTGGGGATATACCTTTATGGGCACTAACTTATATTAATGCTCTATTCCCTATTGGTACTGATCTGAATTTAGTATTAACCCATTTAAAACAAATTATCTCTTTCCCCTTACCTGTATATCAATCTAAAATCTTAGAGGATCAAAATTGGGATCAAGTATGGAGGGAGAATTTTAAACCTTTACGCTTTGGGCAACAGCTTTGGGTCTGCCCAAGTTGGCTGCCTATTCCAGAACCAGAGGCTATTAATATTATACTAGATCCAGGACTTGCTTTTGGTACAGGATCCCATCCTACTACAGCACTTTGCTTAGAATGGCTAGCTTCTACAGATATTAATCAGAAAAATATAATTGATTACGGATGTGGATCGGGAATTTTAGCAATTGCTGCTTTAAAACTAGGAGTAACTACTGCAATTGGTATAGATCATGATCCACAAGCATTACTAGCTGCTCAAGAAAATGCTACTCGCAATGGTGCAGATACTCACTTACAAGTTCTATTACCTTCGGAATCAATAACAATCAAAACTGATTTTTTAATAGCAAATATATTGCTTGCTCCTCTCGTAGAACTTGCCCCTAAATTTGCTCAACTTATTGTTCCTAAAGGTACACTTATCTTATCGGGAATTCTCCAATCTCAAATAAAATCTATCGTTCAAACTTATAATACTTGGTTTTCATTTGATCCCCCTTCTCTTAAGGAAGATTGGGCTTTATTGGTAGGACATCGTTTGTAATTAAAATATATTAAATCTAAGTAGGAAAATAAATGGAGTTACCAATTAAGCGTGCACTCATTAGCGTTTCAGATAAATCAGGCGTTGTTGAATTTGTACGTCAGCTACATAACAAAGGAATTGATATTCTATCTACTGGAGGAACAGCTGCATTACTTAGAAAACATGATATTTCAGTAACTGAAATTTCAGACTATACTCATTTTCCTGAAATTATGGATGGGAGAGTAAAAACACTGCATCCTAGGATTTATGGAGGAATTTTAGGTCGTAGATCTTTAGATGATGCAGTCATGGCACAGCACGAAATTCAGCCTATTGATTTAGTAGTAGTAAATTTATACCCTTTTACCCAAGTGGCTGCTGATCCTAATGCTATGCTTACTACAATTATTGAAAATATTGATATTGGTGGTCCAGCCATGTTGAGGGCAGCTGCCAAAAATTATGAATCAGTGACTGTTATTTCAGATTCAGCAGATTATGACAGGATATTAACTGAAATGAATCAAAACAATAATATTGTGTCTGCTACTACCCGATTTGATCTTGCAATAAAGGGTTTTGCGCATACTGCAAATTATGATGCCGTTATTTCAAACTATTTAGGATCTTTAAATAGAAAAGAAGAAGAAAAGCTGGTAGATCTCCCCTCATGCTACACGATTCAATTAAAAAAGAAGCAAGATCTACGCTATGGAGAAAATCCTCATCAGCGGGCAGGGTTTTATATAGAATCCTCTCTTGCAAAAGGAATAATCGCTTCTGCTCAGCAGTTGCAAGGAAAAGAATTGTCCTTTAATAATATCACAGATACAGATACTGCTTTAGAGTGTGTAAAATCATTTAACGATCAACCTACCTGTGTGATTGTAAAGCATGCTAACCCCTGTGGAGTAGCTACTGGATCTTCTTTAAAAGAAGCTTATGAAAGAGCTTATCATGCAGATCCCGTTTCTGCTTTTGGGGGAATTATTGCATTTAACCAATCCTTAGATGGGGATACAGCAAGAACTATTACAGAGCAGCAATTTGTTGAAGTAATTATTGCTCCAACTGTTGAAGAAAGTGCTCAAAGAGTATTAGCAGCTAAATCTAATATACGGATATTAGCGAGTGGGAACTGGTCACATCAAAGTATTTCTTTAGATTTTAAGCGAGTTATGGGTGGTTTACTTATCCAAAACCAAGATATTGTCTCAATTTCTTTAGAAAACTGTCATACAGTTACAAACCGTATACCTACTCCTAATGAAGTTAAAGATTTATTATTTGCTTGGAAAGTAGTGAAATTTGTTAAATCCAATGCTATTGTCTATGCTAAAGAAGGCCAAACGATTGGTATAGGTGCAGGACAAACTAGCCGAGTGATGAGTAGTCAAATTGCAGGGCTTAAAGCAAAAGAATCAGGTTTTACCATATCAGGATCTATATTAGCGTCGGATGCTTTTTTTCCATTTCGAGACGGACTAGATACAGCTGCAGAATTAGGTATTCGTGCCGTAATTCAGCCAGGTGGCTCTAAACGAGACGATGAAGTTATTGCTGCAGCCAATGAGCATGATATTGCGATGATATTCACTGGGATTCGTCATTTTCGCCATTAGGTATTATCTTAGATAGAAGTAGAATATTTCTCATTACATAAGAGGATTATAAAATATAATTTTATGATTAAAGTAGGAATTGTTGGTGGAACTGGGTATACTGGTATCGAGTTATTGCGAATTCTTGCTTTTCACCCTCAGGTAGAGATCACAGTAATTACCTCTCGTAGTCAGACTGGTACTAAAGTAAGCGATCTCTTCTCGAATCTACGTGGTCATCTAGAGTTATCTTTTACAAATCTAACCCCTAAATTATTAGCTGATCAGTGCGAAGTAGTATTTTTTGCAACTCCCCATGGAGTAGCTATGGATACTGTAGCAGAATTACTATCCTACGGTACTCGAGTTATTGATCTTTCTGCCGATTTTCGACTCTCAGATCCTGCTTTATGGGAGCGCTGGTATGGTCAGCCACATACTGCTCCAGATCTATTGTCAGAAGCAGTATATGGATTGCCTGAAATTAATAAAAACAAAATATCTAAAGCACGATTAGTTGCCTGTCCCGGTTGTTATCCTACCACTGTCCAACTTGGGTTTTTGCCCTTATTAGAAGAAAATATTATTGAACTAACCACACTGATTGCAGATGCTAAATCAGGAGTCAGTGGTGCAGGGCGCAAAGCAGCGATAGGAACTTCTCTTTGTGAAGCCAGTGAAAACTTTAAGGCTTATAGCGTAGCAGGTCATCGGCATCATCCAGAAATTGTTCAAGGACTTTCTCAAGTCTGCGATACTGCAATTAATCTAACTTTTGTACCTCACTTAGTGCCTATGATTAGGGGTATTCATGCTACGTTATATGCTCAGCTTAAGAAAGAAGTAGATGTGCAGGCTCTTTTTGAACTGCGTTATACAAATAGCCCTTTTGTAGATATACTACCTCCTAATAGCCACCCGGAAACTCGTAGTGTACGAGGTAGTAATATGTGTCGTATTGCAGTACATCGCCCTTCAAAGGAAGATAATAGAATCGTAATTCTATCTGTAACCGACAATTTAGTAAAAGGTGCTTCAGGACAAGCCGTTCAAAATATGAATTTAATGTTTGATTTACCGGAAACTACTGGATTGACTGGCATCAGTTTAATGCCGTAGTTAATAATTTATTGGAATTAAAAACTAGATTACTAAAAACTATGGATTTATCAGTTTCAAATATAAAACTCTCTGATGCTGTTGTTGATAAGATGAAAGATCTAATCGCAGAGGCAAATAACAAAGATCTTATGCTTCGGGTACTGATTACTAGTCATGGCTGTTCAGATTTAAAATATAGCTTTACTCTAGATGATCACCTCCATCAGGAGGATATGCAAATAGAAAGTAAAGGGGTAAAGCTTATTTTTGATCCTTCAAATTACCCTTATCTCCAGGGGGCAGAAATAGATTATATTAATAACTCAAAAGAAGCTAAATTTATCATCCATAATCTTAATGATACGAGTACTTGTGCCTGTGGTACCTCACTTCCTCTCTAGGTAAGTCTAGCTCATGAATATGCCCTATTATCGCTATCATGTATTTTTTTGCACTAATCAAAGGGGTAATGAGCGGATCTGCTGTCAAAATCACAATTCTTTAACTTTACGCAACTATGCTAAAGAGCAGGTAAAAAACTTAGGATTAGCAAAGCAAAGACAAGCCCGAATTAATATTTCTGGTTGCCTTAATCGATGTGCTGAAGGTCCTATTATTGTGGTATACCCAGAAGGAGTATGGTACACTTATAATAGCCGACAGGATATAGATGAGATTATCAATGAACATCTCATTCATGGACGGGCTGTTGAGCGTTTACGAATTTAATTTCTCTTAGTATAGATTGGTGTGAATCTAGAAGTAGATTACCTAGCTAGAGTAGCCAAGCCTGGAACCAATTTATACTATAGCCTTTTATTCCTGCCTAAGGAGAAGCAGGAAGTGGTTACGGCACTCTATGCTTATCAAAGAGAAATTATTAATATTCCCTTAGAATGTTCAGAAGTATTAGTAGCACATACAAAACTCCAATGGTGGCGAGAAGAAATAGATCGATTATTCTCGGGGAATCCTAGACATCCTATTACTCTATATCTAGTAACCGCTACTAAACAATATCAATTATCTCAATCTTTATTTCTTAGCGTAATCGAAGCAGCTATCAATGATTTAGATCTAGCACAGTCTCTCTATCCAACATTTGACTCTCTTATTTCTTACTGCGAAGGTATCTCTAGCAGTATTAGTGTGTTAATAGCCAAAATCTGTGGCTATACCCATACAGAAACTAAAGAATATGCAAACACTCTAGGTATTGCATTACATCTATACTACCTATTACGTAATACTAGGCAGTATGTTGATAAGGGGTTTCTTTATGTTCCACAAGACCAGCTTATGTCTTTTAAAATATCTACTAAGGATATTTTTAATGGACATAATCCTACAGGGCAAGTAAATCTTTTTACTTACCAAGTAAATTTGATTCGCCAGTATTTCTGCAATTCTTTATCTCATCTAAATAAGGATGATTATATTTCTCAGCAGATAGGACTTATCCAAATAAGTCTAAGTTTAGCAACTCTAAATGCTATTAAGGACGATGGCTACTTATTATTAGAAAAAAAAACCTCCTTGACTCCTCTTCATAAACTATGGCTTTCTTGGCTTACTTCAAAGCGGGCAAAATGGGGGTTGGCGCCAAAGTGCTAATTGATTTCTCTTTAACCATCTCTAATAAGGATTGAATCTCTGAAGAAGTAAGCGATTGCCAATGACCTACTTTAAGTCTAGAGGGTAATTTAATTGATCCAAAGCGAATCCGAATGAGTCGACTCACTTGTACTTGTTGGGATTCCCAAATACGGCGTACTTCTCGATTTCTTCCTTCCTGCACAGTAACGTGGTACCAGTGATTGGCACCTACCCCACCTGCATCTAAAATGTTATTAAATTGAGCAAAGCCATCCTCCAGCTGAACACCTTTAAGCATATTGTTCAGTGCCGATTCGGTTACATTTCCTAAAATACGAACTGCGTACTCTCGTTCTACTGCCATACTAGGATGCATGAGTTGATGAGCTAATTCCCCATCGTTAGTAAATAAAAGTAACCCAGAAGTGTTTAAATCTAAACGACCTACGTTGATCCAGCGACCTTGTTTAGGTCGTGGCAATGCTCTAAAAACCGTTGGGCGTTCTTTTTCATCTCTTCGAGTGCACACTTCTCCAGGAGGTTTATGATAAAGAATAACCTGAATATCTTTAAATGGTTTTAACTGCCTAGAAGATACTTTTTCTCCATCTAAGGTAATTGAGTCGTTTTTTGAGACTCTATCTCCCAACTTAGCAATCGTACCATTTACACGAATCCTGCCCATTTCAATCCACGATTCAATTCTGCGACGAGAAGCTATTCCGCCTCGAGCAAGCACTTTTTGAAGCCGCTCCATTTCTGAGGGGTCACAGTACTGCACTCTCCTACTCTTAGATTTAGCTTTAGTATTATCTTTCTCTTTTTTGAAGATAGGATTATGAGCTCTATAACTTTTGTTCTGTCTTAATTTCATTAACATTTGTTATTTCTTTTAAAGGAGGGAGTTCATCTAAATTTTTAAGATTTAATTGATCTAAAAACTTAGAGGTAGTGCCATATAGGGCAGGTCTACCCGGCACTTCTTTATGGCCTAGGATTTTAATCCACTCTTGTTCATGTAAAGCTCTTATAATTCCACTACTGGTTGCAACCCCTCGAATCTGCTCTATTTCTCCTCGAGTAATAGGCTGGCGATAGGCAATTAAGGCAAGAGTTTCTAAAAATGCTCTTGAATAACGAGGAGGTTTCTCCTCCCAAAGACGAGCTATCCATGGAGCAAATTCTTGGCGAACTTGGAAACGATACCCACTATTTATTTCTTTTAATTCAACAGATCGAGATTCCCAATCTGTAATTAGTTCTTGAATTATACTTTGAATTTCCTCGAAACTAGGACAAATGTCTTCATAAAATAAACTATGTATTTGAAAGATAGATAGCGGCCTATTTGCAGTTAGTAAGGCTGCTTCAATAATTTTTTTTAAAAACCCTCTATCCATAATCACTATTATGCAGCAATAGCTCTTACATGAATTACGCTATAAATTTCAGTCTGTGTTACTTCAATTAAAGATTCTTTAATAAGCTCTAAAATAGCAAGAAAAGTCACTACGATTCCTAATCGTCCTTCATTTAAGTGAAATAAATCCATAAATGTGCAGAAAGAATCGGGAGTTACTCTTACTCTATCAAGAATTTCTACCATCCGTGCTCTTACTGATAAAGATTCTTGAGTAATATGGTGATGGGTAAACTTTTCCACTCGCGTAAACATTTCTTTAAAAGCAACAAGCAGATCATTTAGTTCAAGCTTTACTTCAGGTCTAGGAATATATTTTGAGGAAAAGTAAGCGGTAGTCTCAAATAAATCCCGCCCTACTCTAGGTAAGGAATCTAAATCTTCAGCTGCCTGTTTATATTGTTCGTATTCTTGGAGTCTACGTATTAATTCTGCTCGAGGATCTATCTCTTCTTCTGTATCTTTTTGGGGTTGAGGGAGTAACATTTGGGATTTTATCTCTGCAAGCCAAGCGGACATGACTAAATACTCTGCAGCAAGCTCTAAACGTAATCCCTGAAGAATCTCTATGTATTCTACGTATTGATGAGTAATAGTAGCAATAGGAATATCTAAGATATTTAGATTTTGCTTTTTTATTAAGTAAAGTAATAAATCTAATGGTCCTTCAAAACTTTCAAGAAATATCTCTAATGCATCAGGGGGAATATAGAGATCCTTAGGAAGTTCTGTAACAGGGCATCCCTGAATAATTGCAAATGCTTGTATCTTTGTAGAAAGCTGATGAATCTCGAGAGCATGCATCTCTTTTATGGCGTAGTAATAGAGTAAATAGTATTAAAAAGAATACTATTTATTTAGCCCCATTGCTTCTCGAACCTCTGAGATAGTTTGGTATGCAACTTTTTGTGCTCTGATACTTCCTTCATCAATAATTTCGCGAACTGTATTTTTACGAGTGTATTCTTCTCCTCGTTCTCGAATAGGCTGTAATTCAGCTTGCATTGCTTCAATTACAGGCTGCTTACAGTCAATACAACCAATATGTGCAGATCTGCAGCCAGTTTGCACCCACTGCTTAATTTCATCGTTAGAATATATAAGATGAAATTGCCATACAGGGCATTTATCTGGATTACCTGGATCGGTTCGCCGTATCCGAGCAGGATCTGTAGGCATAGTTTTTATTTTTCTTGAAATTTGATCCGGTGAATCTCTTAAGGTAATAGTATTACCATAGGATTTAGACATTTTTTGCCCATCTAATCCAGGCATACGAGCAGCAGGCGTAAGTAAGGCTTGAGGTTCAGGGAGAATAGTTTTACCAGTACCCTCTAGATAATCTATTAATCGCTCTTGATCCTGAACAGCAAGATTCTGCTGCGTTTCTACTAAATATTTTGCACCTACCAACGCAGCATTATCTCCTTGCTCTTGAAATTTATTTCGTAACTGCTGATAGGTTTTTGCATTTTTTTTACCCATTTTTTTAATGGCTAAATCTACAAGTGATTCGTAGTTAGATTCATAACCATAGAGATGATTAAAGTGACGAGCGACTTCTCGAGTAATCTCCACATGAGGTACTTGATCTTCTCCTACGGGTACTTGAGTTGCTTTATAAATTAGAATATCTGCACTTTGTAACAAAGGATAACCTAGGAACCCATAAGTCGATAAATTCTTATCTTTTAATTTTTGTTGCTGATCCTTATAAGTAGGTACACGCTCTAACCAGCTTAAAGGAGTGATCATAGAAAGGAGTAAGTGCAATTCTGCATGTTCTGGTACTCTTGATTGAATAAATAAAGTTGCTACTTCAGGATCAATACCTACTGCAAGCCAATCGATTACCATATCCCAGATATTAGGGGCAATTGTTTGGGGATTTTCATATTCTGTAGTGAGTGCATGCCAATCAGCAACAAAGAAAAAACAGTGGTATTGATGTTGTAATTGAACCCAATTTTTAAGCACTCCATGATAATGACCTAAGTGTAGCTGACCTGTAGGACGCATACCTGAAAGAACACGTTGAGATTGGAGTGGATTCAAAAGTATTTCCTTTAAATTAAAATTAATGTGATCCAAGTAAAGCTGCTAATCCTCTAGTGAATTCCCACTCTGGAATACCAACTAGAGATACTAATATAGATACGAATTGACTGACTAAAGGCCAAAGAATAAACCATAATGTTCCTGTAAGGAGTAGAACTAGCAGTAATAAAATACCATAGGGTTCAATTCGGCTTACCCTATAGGCAAGTGAGTTTGGAAGTAATCCTACCAATACTCTTCCACCATCTAAAGGAGGTAACGGAACTAAATTAACTATCATTAAAATTGTATTAATAAATACACCTGCAGTACCCATGTAAGCAAGGGGAATACCAAGTATTGGTAGGCTTTCGGTTACACTCATTCCTAAGCGAGTTATTAAAGCCCATAAAATAGCCATAATTAAATTAGCGATAGGCCCGGCGATAGCTACAATTGCCATATCTTGTTTTGGACGACGTAACCTATCCCATGATACGGGTACTGGTTTAGCCCAACCAAAAGCTATCCCCCCTAGAAAAAGTAAAATACCAGGGACAATTAAAGTGCCTACAGGATCAATATGCTGTAAAGGATTTAAAGTTAAGCGCCCCATGGATTGAGCGGTATGATCTCCGAGCTGAAGTGCTACCCAGCCGTGAGCCACTTCATGAACAGTCACTGCGAAAAGTACTGGTAATACCCAAACTGCAATGTATTGTATTGTAGATAATTCAGTCACTTATCCTACCTAGTCGCTATTTTTGCTAAGAAATATCCTAATACCTGTGTATATATTTTTTAGAAAGAAGGATGAATTTTAGAAATACCCTTCATATAAGGACGTAACGCTTTTGGAATCTCAATAGATCCATCAGCGAGTTGATAATTTTCCATAACTGCTACGAGAGTACGCCCAATCGCAAGACCTGAGCCATTAAGGGTATGAGCTAATGTAGGTTTTTGAGTTTCTGGATCTCGCCAACGAATTTGCATTCTACGCGCTTGAAAGTCTAAAAAATTACTACAGGAGGAAATTTCTCGATAGGCATGTTGCCCAGGTAGCCAGACTTCTAAGTCATAGGTTTTGCTACTGGCAAAACCAAGATCTCCAGTGCAAAGATTCATAACCCGATAGGGCAATTCAAGTTTTTGCAAAATAGCTTCTGCATGGGAAGTAAGTTCCTTATGGGCTTTCCAAGAATCTTCAGGACGTACTATTTGTACTAGTTCAACTTTTTCAAATTGATGTTGGCGAATCATCCCTCGAGTATCTTTTCCATAGGATCCTGCTTCACTGCGAAAACATGGGGTATGGGCTACATACTTTAAGGGTAACTTTTCTGCTGGGATAATTTCATCACGCGCAAGGTTGGTTATAGGAACTTCAGCAGTAGGAATTAAATAATATTTACTACCTTCAATTTTAAATAAGTCTTCTTCAAATTTAGGTAACTGTCCCGTGCCATATAGTGAATCTTGATTTACCATATAAGGTACATAAACTTCACGATAGCCATGCTCATCAATATGGGTATCTAGCATCATTTGAATTAAGGCCCGATGCAGAGAAGCCAAGGGACCAATAAGTGTAGAAAATCGAGCTCCACTAATTTTTGCTGCAGTTTCAAAATTCATACCCAAATGTTCACCTAAATCCACATGATCTTTAGGGGGGAAATGGAAGGTGGGTGAACCACCCCAACATCTTACTTCTACATTATCTTGATCATTTCTCCCTTCAGGGACACTTGAATCTGGGATATTTGGAATACCTATAGCTGCAACATCTAATTGTGATTGGATTTGCTCTAACTCTGCTTTAGTATGATCTAATTGATCTCCTAAATTTGCAATTTCAGCAAGAAGTGGAGCAATATCTTGACCTTGATTTTTTGCTAGACCTATTTCTTTAGACCTCAGATTACGTTCTGCTTGTAATTCCTGAGTATGTGCTTGAATATGTTTGCGTTTAGCCTCTAGTGTAGAAAAGGTGACAGTATCCAAAATAAAATTGCGTCTTAGAAGCTGGGCAGCAGTATTTTCTAGATCATTTCTAAGTAGCTTGGGATCAATCATTTTTATTTAAGACTATCTAAAATTGCTATTATTCTGTATGCCATTAGTATAGCTTAGATATTATTCATAATGAGAATACCAGAATGATATCTATATAGAAAAATACGAAATGAAATCACTTGAGTACCAAATCTCAGGAATTAGTATACATTTATAAAAATGTATTTATAATATATCTTTATATATATATTTATTCTTATTCTCTAACAAAATTTTTTAAATCAAAATAAGTGACTATTAGTTATAAAAACTGCTTTTTAGCATAGGAGCAATTAAAAACAATGAATACAATAAATAAAGGAAGTGCATCCTTATCTCCGTGGTGGATGCGCAGTTTACTTATTATAGTTATTTTTGGCTTTACAATGCTATTTATCATTACTGGGTTGGCTTACCGTAATGCTCCGCCTATCCCAGGAAAGGTAGTTAACTCTCAAGGAGAGGTGATTTTTACAGGCGATGATATTAAAGACGGCCAAACTATTTTTTTAAAATACGGCTTAATGGATAATGGCAGTGTGTGGGGCCATGGAGGCTATCTTGGTCCAGACTATTCTGCTGCTGCGTTACACCATATTGGTGAGGAAGTAGCCGCAGAACTTGCTAAAGAGTACTACGATAAAAATATCGATGAATTAGAAAATGTTGAGCGTAGTGGTATACAAGCAGAAACTGCTACTGTACTAAAGACAAACGCTTATGATGCAGCTAAAGATGTCCTCATATTAACTGCTGCTGAGATAGTAGCGTATCGCCATCAAATTGAGTTTTGGGCAAATTATTTTAAAGATCCTAAAGATAATGGAGGGCTTAAACCAAATTTAATTACTGACACTGAAGAGATTCGTCAATTTACCTCTTTTATTTATTGGTCTGCTTGGGCATCAGTAGCTAATCGGCCAGGTAAAAACTTTTCTTATACCAATAATTTTCCCTATGATCCTAGTGTAGGTAATATACCCACTTCTGGTGCACTGTTATGGAGTGCTATGAGTTTAATTGTCATTATTATCGGTACGGGTTGTGTATTATTCGCAGCAGGTCGGTATGAAGATCTACTGGGGTGGACTGGATTAAAAACCACAGTACGCCCTCCTTATTTGCCTAGCCAAGATAGTCCTGGTCAAAGAGCGTTGGTAAAGTTTTTCGTGGTAGTGGCATTACTTTTTTTAATGCAAACCTTAGTAGGAGGTGTAACTGCCCATTATCGTGCTGAACCTGGGGATTTCTATGGGTTTCAATTAGAAAGCATTTTCCCTAGTAATTTAATGCGTACCTGGCACTTACAAACGGCTATTTTTTGGATTGCAACTTCTTTTGTTGCTGCAGCTCTCTTTTTAGCAAGAACCTTAAGGATTCATGAGCCTCAAGGATTAGCCACAATGATTAATATATTATTTGTGGCTTTTGCTATTGTGATTGGAGGAAGCCTGTTAGGCGAGTGGCTAGGGATAGAAAATCAACTAGGAGATTGGTGGTTTTTACTTGGTAATCAAGGTTGGGAGTTCTTGGAGCTAGGACGAATTTGGCAATATTTAATGGTGATTGGGTTATTTGCATGGTTTGGGTTACTTTTTTGGATTGCCCGTCCTAAAAATGTAGATAATCCAGATGCTCGCCCTTTAGCAAGGATGTTTTTAGTTGCCTCTCTTGCCATTCCTGTATTTTATGTACCTGCTCTTTTTTATGATGAAAGAAGCCATTTTACTGTAGTAGATACTTGGCGTTTTTGGATTATTCATCTATGGGTAGAAGGTTTTTTTGAATTTTTTGCTACTACAATTGTTGCTTTTATTTTCTATAGACTGAATTTAACAACTCGCAATACTGCACTGAGGGTTATTTATTTAGACGCTATTTTATTTTTCCTTGGTGGATTAATCGGTACAGGCCACCATTGGTACTTTAATGGTCAAACTCATTTTAATATGGCACTCTCTGGATTATTCTCTGTGCTTGAGGTGGTACCCCTTACATTACTTACGCTAGATGCATGGAAGTTTATAAAGACTACTCGCCGTGAAGATGCCTTTGAGCCCTTATTTGAATTTACCTCCCCTACAGTGCATCATATTCGAACTTTTCATTTTTTGATGGCAGTAGGTTTTTGGAATTTCTTAGGAGCAGGAGTTTTCGGCTTCTTAGTAAACTTACCTATTATAAGTTACTATGAAGTAGGCACAATCATGACTCCTACCCATGGTCATCCTGCAATGATGGGCGTATTTGGAATGCTTGCTATTGCCTTAATGACATTTTCAATCCGTCATACTGTAGATGATGATTTTTGGGATAAGCATCTTGAAAATTATTTTAGAATTTCATTCTGGGGATGTAATATAGGGCTTGCCATGATGATTATCATGAGCCTATTTCCCGGAGGTGCGCTACAAATATGGGATGTACTTGAGAATGGTTATTGGCATGCTCGTAGTCTTGATTATACCGCTAGTGAAGGTGCTCGCTTACTAGAATGGCTGAGATTGCCCGGAGACATAGTATTTATTGTTTTTGGTGCCTTTCCTTTAGTCATTGCTAGCATTAAAGCATGGATACATGTACAAGAAATAGAAAAGCGAGAAAAGTTAGGAGAAACTATCAATATGCAGTAATTTAAATAGATTTCTACTTAATCTAAATAAAAAGGGGGGATAGATATTTTCTAACCTCCCTTTTTTTATTGTGCTTTTCTATAAATAATCTCTGAATTTTAAATGAGACTTTATTAGTAGAATTTTTTCTCTACCTATTCTTTCTTGGAATTTTCCATATTCTAGACTATACCTTACACTACTTAAAAAATTAATTTACTAGGAAATAATAAGGAGATTAAAAGTTTATGAGCACTACTGTAGATGATATACATGGCAATAATCCTACCAAAAGTAGCGATTATCATGAAGAACATCATAATAGTCATAACAACGACCATCATAAACACAAGCATCACCATGCTTCTCACTCGCATCAAGATATTAACGATATTGTGTATCCTGCTCAGATGGGTCGGGATTTGGCAGCCGATGCGGCAGTAAAAGATAAGCTAGCAAATCATCATATCTTAATACGTGGGTTTTTATGTACACCCTTTTTAGCCTATGGTGCTTGTTTTGCCTATTTACTTACTGCTCAAGGAGCACCAAGTACTATTGCTGGATTTATGTTTCCAGTAGGTTATGTCATGCTTTCTGTTTTAGGTCTTGAAATGGCAACAGGAAGCTTCTCAGTAATGCCTATTGGGGTATATGCGGGTACTGTTAGCCTAAGAGGCTTAGCTCGCAACTGGGGATTAACTTATATAGGCAATATCTTAGGAGGTCTATTTTTTGCTGTGCTTCTTTGGGGATCTCTAACAAAATTTGGATCTGAAGAGCCACCTCTGTTACTTACCGCAATCGTCAAAGTAGCTGAGCATAAAGCTGCCTATATGAATTACGGTCCAGTAGTTGGATGGTGTTCTGCTATTGGTATGGGAATCCTATGTAATTGGTTGGTGAGTTTAGGACCTATTATGGCTAAAACATCCCATAGTATGATTGGTAAAGTAGTGATGATGTGGATTGCTATTGGTACCTTTTTTGCGTTAGGTTTTGAACACGCAGTGGTCAACCTCTTTGCCTTCCCCATGGGTATTCTTTCAGGTGCAAAAGTAACCGTTGCTCAATGGTGGCTATGGAATGAAATTCCAGTGACGATCGGTAATATATTAGGTGCGGTTATTTTTAACTCTACCTTATGGTATTACACCCATAGTGCAGAGCATAATAAATAGATAATCACTATTCTATCTAAGGGCAAAATAAATTTTTCTTTATTTTGCCCACCTTTCCATACCTGAAATAAATAAAGCTAGTCATTCTAATTAACTAAGTACTTCCTCAATTTCTGTCCGAATGACTACTTAGTCTATATTTTAATTTAGGCAGAATCATTATCTTTTAAGGTTGCTGCACCAGATACACCGCCTGCTGCGACAATGCCATTCACTACAGCCTGTCCTGCTGCCATACCCCCACCACCAGCAGCAATGGAACCACCACCTAGTGCTGCTAGTCCACTAGTAGTTGCAGCTGCTCCTGTAGCACCGGCAGCCGCTCCTGCAGCGATTGCTGCATCGGCAATCCCACCACCAACCACAACACCTACAGTAACAGCACTAGCAAGCGTACCAATTTTTTGTGCAAGTACGACAGTTTCTTCATCAGCACCCATTAATCTTACAGCTTCTCCACTTACATAACCAACCCCAGCACTAGTTTTTTGTACCCCATAATCAACTCCCTTACCTACTATAGCACTACATTCTTTAATATCAGAATCGATTGATTCTCCTATAGTTGTACAGGTATTTTGTATTTTTTGTTTTTCTTCTGGATCATCTATGAATAAGCTCGCTACCATTCCTGTGCCTTCTACAGTAACTTTAGTAAGTGTACCAAGCCCACTACCTGCATTGCGTATCAGCCCACCAAAGCTTAAATTTTCTCCAATCCATTTCATTTTAGACATTTTTATTTCCTCTATTGGTAAGATTTATCGAACTTTAGCAAAACCATTTTTATAAATCAATATTTAAATTTCAATGTCTTTTGTTATCTAAAATCCAGACTGGCTTAGTGACCGTATATTAACAAAAAGTAGTACTCACCAAGGTTGCTATCCCACATGTAGTTACGGATTTATTGGTGAATTAACATAATCCTGACTTAGGAAATGAATTGTTTATAGGCAAAATTAAATTTACAGACTTTGCAGAACTTGTGTTTAAAGGCTACTCAATCTGTTATTGCTATATCTGAACCTAATAGTTCTAGCTTAATAGGTATAAGCCCGATCTTATCGTTTATAGGATTTACAAAGTTTAGTACTAGATATAATAATCTGAGGTATTTATATTTTTAGCTAATACTAGTAAGAGCAATTTTTAATGCCTTTAAAAATGCAGTATTTTCCTTTTCAGTGCCTATAGTCACTCTCAAGCAATCTTGAAGTACTCCTCCATAGTTTGAAAGGTTCTTAATTAAAATTCCTTGCTTCTTAATTGATAAGAAAATATGTTCTGCTTGATTAAGCGGAGTACGGAAAAGAATGAAATTTGCATCACTAGGATAAACACGAATCTCTGGTATTTTTAATAATTCATTAAATAATTGAGCTCGATGTAAGCAAATAAGATTTGTTTGTTTATCCAAAATTTCCGTTTGAGTCAAAGCAAATTCAGCACTAATCTGAGTAAGTTGATTAATGTTATAAGGAAGGCGAATTTTCTCTAGCGTTTCAATCCAATCTGGGTTACCTACGAGAATCCCTAATCTCAGCCCTGCCAGTCCAATTTTGGAGAGCGTTCTCATGACTAACAATTGATCTTTATACCGATTAAGCAAGGGAATAAGTGTCTTTTTTGCAAAAGCAGTATAGGCTTCGTCTACTATCACTAACCCAGAAGTTGCTTCAATAATATTTTCTATCTCTTTGGGATCGAAAAGATTGCCTGTAGGATTATTCGGGTAGGCAAGAAAAATTACTGCAGGATTTTTTGCTTGGATAGCTTGTAACATCGAGGGAAGATCTAAAGAGAAATCTTGGTGTAGCGGTATGCCTTGATATTCTAATCCTAGCATTAGGGAGATTTGCCGATACATTACAAAAGTAGGATCGGGGGCAACTATGGTATGGTTTCCTGCTATTGCAAACAGTATCATTTGAATCAGCTCATCAGAGCCATTACCCAGAATAAGATCTATATCATCCGGTATGTCTAAATAAGAGCGAATTTTTGATTTTAGGTGATGCGATTGTGGATCCGGATAACGATTAATATTTGCAGTCTTTAGCTTTTCTAACCAAGCAGTAATAAGACTTGGAGGCCATGTGTAGGGATTTTCCATCGCATCTAGCTTAATTAGCTCCCCTGGATCTACCGTGTGATAAGCAGAAAGTGCTTTAATTTCAGGACGAACCCATTGAGTGATAAAATCATTAGTCATTAAAAACGGTGTTCTGCTGAGCGAGCATGAGCAGTTAATCCCTCCCCTCTTGCTAAAATAGAGGCAATTTTTCCTAAATTTTGGCTACCTTTAGGCGAACACTGAATTAAGCTAGATCGTTTTTGAAAATCATAGACTCCTAAGGGAGAGGCAAAACGAGCAGTACGAGAAGTAGGCAATACATGGTTAGGGCCTGCACAGTAATCCCCCAAAGCTTCAGCAGTATATCGACCCATAAAAATAGCACCGGCATGACGAACATGAGAGGCTATATCTTGAGGATTCTCTACAGAAAGCTCTAAATGTTCAGGGGCAATAAAGTTAATAATTTCTAATGCCTGATCTACGTTTTCTACTTCAATCAGCATTCCTCTATTTTTTAAAGAGGTCTCAATAATTTTATGCCGTTCAAATGTAGGTAGTAGTTTTTCTATCGTTCTTTCTATTTGATCAAGAAAATTCTTATCTGTAGATAGTAATATAGCTTGTGCATCTTCATCATGCTCTGCTTGAGAAAATAAGTCTGTTGTAATCCACTCTGAATCAGTTTTTCCATCACAAAACACTAAAATTTCGGACGGACCTGCAATCATATCGATCCCTACCTGTCCAAATACTATGCTTTTAGCAGTAGCTACGTAAATATTACCAGGACCCACAATTTTATCTACCTTAGGGATGGTTTCCGTACCAAAAGCAAGGGCAGCAATAGCTTGAGCACCGCCAACTGTAAATACTCGATCGACACCTGCTACAGCAGCAGCGGCAAGTACTAATCTATTAATTTCTCCATGAGGCGAAGGAACTACCATTATGAGTTCAGGCACCCCTGCTACTTTCGCTGGAAGAGCGTTCATAAGTACTGATGAGGGATATGCAGCTTTTCCTCCTGGAACATAGAGTCCTACTCGATCTAAAGGAGTAATTTGCTGCCCTAGTACCGTACCATCTGCTTCTGTATAAATCCAAGATTCCTGCCTTTGGTGTTGATGATAGTGGGTAATTCTCTGAGCTGCTGTTTTTAATGCTTCTTGCTGATCTATAGGGAGGGCGGATAGAGATGCCTCTATAGTATCCATAGGGACTTCTAGATCTGCTACGGAAGAGGCAGTGACATGATCGAATTTATAAGTATATTCTAGTAATGCCTTATCTTTCTTAGAGCGGACTTCCCTAACAATATCCTGTACTATGCTCACTATATTTTCGTCAGCTACACTATTCCAAGCCAGTTTTTGTTCTAAAACTTTCCAAAAATCTGCTTGATCGATCTTAAGTCGGCTAATATTAGCCATGATACTTATCCACTGCAATTGTCATAAGATGAATAAACTCTTTAAGTTGCTGATATGCCATTTTCATAGCTGCTTTATTAACTATTAATCGAGAGCTAATATGAGCAATATGCTCCCATGGCACTAATCCATTGGCTTTAAGAGTATTACCCGTATCTACTAAATCTACTATACAATCTGCTAGGTTAACTAGAGGGGCAAGTTCCATGGATCCATAAAGTTTAACCAGTTCTACCTGTTGTCCTTGTTGAGCATAAAAACGACGAGTACTATGGATATATTTTGTTGCAATACGTAAATAACTAAACTTAGGAGGTATTTCTGTTTTACCTGCTACTATCATCCGACAGCAAGCTATTTTAAGATCTAAAGGCTCATACAATCCATTTCCTAAGTGTTCTAATAATACATCTTTACCAGTAATCCCTAACTCAGCAGCACCATATTCTACATAAGTAGGTACATCAGTGGCACGAATGATAACTAATTTAAGATCATCTCGATTAGTATCTAGAACAAGTTTTCTACTTGTTTTAGGATCATCTATAGGGTAGATACCACTAGCAGCCAGAAGTGGTAGTGTTTCATCAAAAATTCTACCTTTAGAGATTGCAAGCCTAAGAGATTTAGCCATAAATTGAATAAATATCACTAACAGTGTAGTTTGAAACTCGCTTAATGTTTGCACCTAGATTTTGTAGTTTCTCTTCAATACACTCATAACCTCGATCAATATGGTAAATACGATCTACAATAGTAGTTCCTTGTGCAGCTAATCCTGCTAAAACAAGGCATGCAGAAGCTCTCAGATCGGTGGCCATCACAGGTGCTCCTGTTAAATTCTTTACTCCTTTAGTGACTGCAGTATTTCCTCTTAAATTAATTTCTGCTCCCATACGTTGGAGTTCTTGAACATGCATAAAGCGATTCTCAAAAATCGTCTCTGTAATAGCGCCACTACCCTCTGCTACAGCATTAAGTGCAGTAAATTGAGCTTGCATATCAGTAGGAAAAGCTGGATAAGGAGCAGTACATACATCTACCGCTTTAGGTCGTTTTCCTTTCATGTCTAAATAAATCCAATCTACCCCTGTATCAATTTCTGCACCCGCTTCTTCTAGTTTTAATAATACTGCATCCAAAATTTTTGGATCAGTATTTTTAAGTTTCACTTTTCCACCGGTAAGTGCACCAGCAGTCAAATAGGTACCTGTTTCAATACGATCAGGGAGCACAGTATATTTTGTACCATTAAGTGTAGAGACACCTTCAACTGTCAAAGTAGTAGTTCCTACTCCTGTTATTTCTGCTCCCATCTTATTGAGAAGGTGGATTAAATCCGTGACTTCTGGTTCACAAGCAGCATTTTCAATAATCGTAACTCCATTAGCTAGAGTAGCTGCCATTATTAAATTCTCAGTACCTGTTACAGATACTTGATCCATTAATATTTTAGCCCCCCTTAATCGTCCGTGGGTTCTAGCATGAATATAGCCATTTTTAATGGTAATATCTGCACCCATAGCTTGTAACCCGTGGATATGAAGATTAATGGGTCGAGAACCTATAGCACAGCCACCTGGTAAAGAAACATCTGCTTTACCATACCGCGCTAAGAGTGGTCCTAACACTAAAATAGAAGCTCTCATAGTTTTCACTAACTCATAAGGTGCACTAAATTGAGTTAATGTGCTAGTATCTATTTGGATATTGAGATCATCATTTACTGTAAAAACAGCCCCCATTAACCCAAGTAACTCTATAGTAGTAGTCACATCCTGTAAGTGCGGAATATTACAGATTTCTATAGGTGTGCTTGCAAGCAAGGCAGCAGCAAGCATAGGGAGAGTAGCATTTTTAGCACCCGATATCCTAATTTCCCCGTTTATAGGGGTACCACCTGCAATTAGTAGTTTATCCAAACCATATTACCTACAATAATAGTAGTCATGGTAATAGGGAAACAAATAAGCTACTGTACTAACCTTCTTCTTCTGGAGTTTTAGTGTGAAGTGACAGTGCGTGTAGATTAGATTGAAAACTATTTCCTAAAGTCCCATAAACCATACGGTGCCGCTCAAGTAAGGTTTTTCCATTAAACCCCGCATGAATTATAAATGCTTCAAAATGGTGATTATCCTCACTATAGATTGCGACTTTAGCACCGGGTAACCCGGATTCTATCATATGTTTAATTGTATTAGCGTCCATTTAAAGTAATTCCAAAGCTATAGCTGCAAATATTAATTCTTAGCTGAAAGGGATAATTTGATCAAGATCACTGACTTTTGCAAGTGCTAATATCTTTTCCGATACGTTTAAAAATTGAAGAGATTTGTTTCTTAATCTAGCATAGCGCATCCAAGAGATAAGTAAGACAAGACCAGCACTATCTATATGTGTAACTTCTTGTAGATCAACTCTTATATCATTTACAAACTCAAATAAATCTATGCCCTCTTCACCAGCATTGATTACAGTATCAAAAGTGAGTACACCTATAATTTTAAAATTCTTGGTAGAAGTTGTTTCAATTTTATAAGACACTTAACTTCTTTCTAAATTAATCAATATAAAAAGTATTAAAAATTTCTACTGATTTAGAATTAAGAATTATTATCTCCTTCAGCTGTTTTTTTATAGAGAAACTGACCTATTAATCTCTCTAATACTAGTGCTGGCTGTGTTAAAGTAATTTCATCCCCGCTTTTTAAAACAGTTTCAGATCCGCCTGGATCTAAGGCAATATATTGTTCCCCTAATAGCCCTGCAGTATAAATACTTGCACCAGTATCTTCAGGAAGATAATTGTATTTAGATTCAATTTGCATTATTACTTTAGCGTCATAAGTTTTAGGATCAAGCTCTATTGATGCAATTCGACCAATAGTCATTCCTGACAAAGTAACACGAGATCTTACTTTAAGAGCACCAACATTTTGAAACTTAGCCATGATAGGATAAGTATTCTCTGTTGCAACAAGACTAAGATTACTCACTTTCACTGCTAATAAGAATAGGGCTAATAAGCCAGCAGCTACAAATAAACCTACAATAAGTTCCAAACTGGTGGATTGTTTCATAATTTAGTTACTAAATCCCAAACATTAATGCAGTAAGTAAAAAATCTAGTGCCAATATTGAAAATGCAGAATATACTACGGTGCGGGTAGTTGCCTGAGATACTCCTTCTGAAGTAGGGATGCTATCATAACCCTCAAAAACTGCAATCCAACTTAATACAAATCCAAATACAATACTCTTAACAACACCATTTAATACGTCGCCTCTCCAGTCAGTAGAGTCCTGCATATGAGTCCAAAACGCACCCTGATCTACACCGAGTAAGCCTACCCCTACAAAATACCCTCCTATAACTCCTATTGCAATAAATAGAGCAGTTAAAAGAGGCATAGAAAAGCAGCCCGCTAAAAATCTAGGAGCAATAACTTGACGCATAGGATCAACTGCCATCATTTCCAAAGCAGATAATTGCTCCGTCGCTTTCATTAATCCAATTTCCGCAGTGAGTGCTGATCCAGCTCTTCCGGCGAAAAGTAATGCACTAATTACAGGACCTAGCTCTCTAACCAAGGTCAAGGAAACCATAGCTCCAAGAGATTGTTCAGCTCCAAATTTTGTTAGTGTAGTATAACCTTGTAGTCCCAAAACCATACCAACAAAAATACCTGAAACTATTATAATAGACAGGGTTAAAACGCCTACAGAATACATTTGAGTAGCTACTAAAAAGGGACGTAAAATCAAAACAGAGCTACTTAGTAATAGCTTCATCAGAAAGAGGCAACTTCCACCTAAACGCTGGAAAGTACTTAGTCCCCATAGACCTAGAGAGCGAATAAACTTAACCACCAAGATCCTCAAGTTATAAAAATTTGCTAGTTAACGAGCTTGAATTTCTTATTCTACATCATCTAAATCATCTATATTATCCAAATCTAACAAGTCTTTTCTATAGTCTTCACCAGGATAATGAAACGGTACAGGACCATCAGGTAATCCCTGTATAAATTGTTTAGTAGATTCTTGAGTAGATTCTTTAATTTGATCAGGAGTGCCTTGATCTATAATTTTACCATTAGAGAGAATATAGATATAGTCAGAAATTGATGCTGCCTCCTGAACGTCATGAGAAACTATAATACTTGTAAGTCCGAGAGTATCATTAATAGAGCGGATAAGATGCAGTAAAGCCCCCATAGAAATAGGATCCTGCCCAGTAAAAGGCTCATCATACATAATCATCATAGGATCTAATGCAATTGCCCTAGCTAAGGCCACACGACGTGCCATCCCACCTGAAAGCTCACTGGGCATCAAATGGCGGGCGTTGCGTAATCCTACTGCCTGAAGTTTGATAAGCACTAGATCTCTGATCATCGATTTAGATAGGTTAGTATGTTCTCGTAAAGGAAAAGCAACATTGTCGAATACAGAAAGTCCAGTAAGTAAAGCACTACTTTGAAACAGCATACCTATACGCTTGCGTAATGTGTATAGTGCTTTATTCGATAAATTTGCGAGGTTTTGACCATCTATATCGATGGTGCCTTGGGTAGGAGATAATTGTTTTCCAATGAGGCGAAGTAAAGTGGTTTTTCCAGTGCCGCTAGGGCCCATAATTGTTGTTATTTTTCCTCTTTCAATATTAATATCAACGCCATTAAAAATGGATCGTGCCCCTCTGGAAAAATGCATATTCTGCATTGTAACTAGCGGATTGTTAGATTTCATAGGGTATAATCTAAATAAGTACTATATTAGAAATTTATTTGTTTTCATTTAATTGCGTACTCTAGATGCATAAATTTATGAAGTTCATTTTATATCTTCAATATATGATCTACACTGGTACAAAATCTGTTGTTTAAGAAATTTTTAACAATGACTTTTTAGAAGTAGAGTTCTAATATAATACTAAAACAGTTAAGACAGGAAATGCTGTATAAAGTTCTTTAGAATATTTAGATGTCTTAAACTAGGTCTGATAAGATGTATAAGAGTTACTTTTTTGAGGCGGTTTTAATAAAACTATGAACAGAACATCGGTAGCAGGATGGCACACCAAGTGCGGGTTATTACTACTTATAACTATATTAGCTGGCTGTAGTAGTACTACAAAAATAGCAGCTCCTGATCCTAGAGATCCTTTTGAGCGATTTAATCGTACTGCCTATAAAATGAATGAAGTTACAGATCGCCTTCTTATGAAGCCTGTTGCTAAAGGATACCAAAAGGCTGTTCCTGGTCCCATTAAAAAGGGGATTCATAACTTCTTTAATAATATCGATGATGTTATTGTTCTAGTGAATGATTTTCTTCAAGGAAAATTCCAGCGAGGAATCACTGATATGGCACGAGTGCTTACAAATAGTACTGTAGGTTTAGTTGGATTTGTTGATATGGCATCTTTAGGGGGAATGAAAAAACATAATGAAGACTTTGGTCAAACTCTCGCTGTTTGGGGGGTGAAATCTGGCCCTTATCTAATTATGCCAATGAGTGGTCCTTCTACTGTTCGAGATGCTATCGGATATGGAATGTATGGTGCTGCTTGGCCTGTCACTTATTTTCCTAGCCTAGGCATTCGCCTTGGTCTCAGTGCAGTGCGAACAATAGACATGAGGGCAAATTTACTAGCTGCTAAGGATATACTTGATGAATCCTCCTTAGATCCTTATGTTTATATGAGAGAAGCATATTTTCAACGTCGGGAATTTGAAATTCATGATGGTAAAGTACCCGCGAAAGATTCTTATGATAATTTTGATTTTGACGATAGTGATGACGATGAGGATTCTGCAAGTAGAAATCTTCTATTTAAACAGTATTATTCTTTAGTCTCTAAACCTACTGATCCTGTTTTTCCAGAGCACTTTGCTCCTGCACGTCCATTAAAAAAGAAACCAGATCTTAATGAGGAAGCGATTCCTAGTAATAAATTAGTTTCTAATAATTGATCTTTACCTCTCCTCTGCATGGAATTTTCTATAAATTGATTTCTTAAATATCCTCAATATCCTTACTTTTTAAGTATGGATACTAAAGTAATTCAGTTAGGTATTGCTGTTCTTGAAACTGAAGCTAAAGCAATAGCTGAGCTTAAAACTAGAATTGACAGTAGCTTTGTTGCTGCATGCAAATATATGCTCTCTTGTACTGGGCGAGTTATTGTTTTGGGCATGGGCAAATCAGGTCATATTGGCGGTAAGATTGCGGCAACTCTAGCAAGTACTGGAACACCTGCTTTTTTTGTACATCCTGGAGAAGCAAGCCATGGTGATTTAGGGATGATTACTGATAAAGATGTAGTACTTGCCCTTTCCAACTCTGGAGAAACTGAAGAGATCTGCATGCTGCTTCCTCTAATTAAACGCTTAGGTATTCCTTTAATTGCATTGACTAGCCGATCCCAGTCAACTTTAGGAAAAATATCGGATGTGCATATTGATATTAGTGTTGCACAAGAAGCTTGCCCTTTGGGGTTAGCGCCTACAGCAAGTACAACGGCATCGCTTGCAATGGGGGATGCATTAGCCATTGCTTTATTAGAGTCTAGGGGGTTTACTAAAGAAGATTTTGCACGATCTCACCCTGGAGGACAATTGGGTCGACGTCTTTTACTTCACATTAGAGACATCATGCACCAGGGCACAGATATTCCAATAGTTAGAGATCATGATCTTTTGAGTCAAGCTTTGCTAGAGATGACCTCTAAGGGATTAGGTATGACAACTGTTATAAATAATACAGGAGAGCTCATCGGAATATTTACTGATGGAGATTTGCGCCGATCTCTAGATCAAGGGATAGACATTCATCATACTTTGATCGCACAAGTAATGACAGTGAATTATAAATCTCTAGGTCCTGACCAACTTGCCGTAGAGGCATTAAGTATTATGGAACGTTATCGAGTCAATGCCTTACCTGTCGTAGAATACTCAACTCAAAAATTAGTGGGTGCTTTAAATACACATGATTTGCTCCGTGCAGGTGTTTTATGAAAATTATAATAACTGAATTTTATGGACGATGTTTTTATTAAAGCTGCGAAAATTAAACTAGTTATTTTTGATGTAGATGGTGTTTTAACTGATGGAGGGCTTTTCTTTAATTCTAATGGACAAGAAAGTAAAGTTTTCCATTCTAGAGATGGCCATGGAATGAAAATGCTACAAAACACAGGAATAAAAATTGGGATTATTACAGGACGTACTTCTGATGTTGTCAGTCGAAGAGCAAAAGATTTAGGTATTGCTTATGTATATCAGGGACAAAAAGTAAAACTAGCTGCCTATAAAAAATTGATTAATAAGCTTAAATTTAAACCTTATGAAACTGCTTATGTAGGAGATGATATAGTAGATTTAGGTGTTATGAAACAAGTAGGCTTATCAATTGCCGTTCAGGATGCTCACCCTTTAGTAAAAGAACAAGCCCATTGGATAACCCCCAATATAGGAGGAAAAGGGGCAGCTCGTGATGTTTGTGAACTCATCATGAAGGCACAAAGTACCTTACAACCCCAATTGGAGCAGTACTATTAGTCGCCGATTCCAATTTAGAAGTATTGTTACAGTCCTTTCTATTATCTTCTTGATAAATTGGACAGCTTTAATAAAAAAACCGGTACCCCCAAAAGCTGATTATAATCCACATAACAAAAGATATAATATTGACTACTTCATGGATAACTTTATATCCACTGAAATAGATGAGCAAGGATTACCACATCATACTTTAAGTGGTCCTAGAATGGTTCATTACTCTGAGAATGATGTGATCGATGTAACTACCCCATATATCGTTTTTTATCAGAAAGATATTTCTCCAAAATGGAGTGCTATTTCCGAGAGAGGGCTGACCAAAGGCAACAGTGATAGAATTTTCCTTATAGGAAAGGTAGTTATTCACCAGTTAGATGAAAATGGTATTGAAATGGATGATATGACAATTTTCACTAGAAATGTAAGGATAGAATTAGAGAAAAAATATGCTGAAACTAGCCAGCCGACTACTATGCTTAGCCCTTCAGGAAGAACAGATTCGGTAGGTGCTCGGCTCTACTTTAATGAAGATCGAGTAGAGTTAATATCGCAGGTTAAAGGGGATTATGTATCAACAGGTAAGCCTTAGTTTTATTATTTTTGGGCTTATTATTCTAAATTTAAATTGGAAAATCGTACTTGCTTCTAGCAGTACTGAAGAAAAACCTATTCATATTGATGCCAATCGTGGAGAGCTAGATGATCGTAAACAAACAGCTATCTATTACGGCGATGTTCATCTAACTCAAGATGATATGAAAATTGATTCTGATACTTTAACCATCTTCTATGATGAGAACAAAAAAATTGAAAAAATGATTGCGGTAGGAAAACCTGCATGGTTTCACCAATTACCCAGTGATGGTTCTAAAGAAACGAAAGCCAAAGCATTACGCATGGAATATGAAGCTGATAAATCAATGATTTATCTTTTTAAAGAAGCTCATGTATGGCAGGGAGACGATGATTTTACAGGAGATTACATAGAGTATGATACTGAGCACCGCATTGTTAAAGGGCAAGGAGGAGAAAAAGGAACGAGCACAGGGCGTATCCATGTAACGATTTATCCTAATGAGGAAAGTAATATTGCCCAAAAAGATAAACTAGATTCTGTAGCAAATACATCTAAGAAAGAAAAAAAAGTAACTAAAAATTCCTTACCAACTAACACAAACTTAGAGAATCATACTAATAATAATGAAGAATACTCTGAGCAAATAAAAAGCTATGGCTATACAAAGACAAAATTAAATCTTCGATCAGAGGCTAGCACAAAAGCCAAAATATTAGCTCTACTACCAGAGCGTACACCTATCACTATTCTTAAGACGAATGGCGAGTGGTTCCAAATTACAGCTACTATTAGCGGAAAAACCTTAAAAGGTTGGGTAGCCTCACGTTTTATTAATATTGAAGCTAAACATCGAAAATTAGAGGGCTTAAATTTATCAGAACCTCAGACTAAAATAAAACCTGAGAAAGATGATATTAATACTAAAGAAGATGTAAAACTGCCTGAGAATAAAGCAATAGTTACAACAAAAAATAAAGGTACCCTAGAGATAATACCAGAAGATGAATTAAAACCATCTGAAATAAAGAAATATGAAATAAAAGATCCTCCGGCACTTGAAGGTGCTCTCTCCGATGGGCGTACTAAAACATGGTTAAAATTACTTGATCGCCCTCATCGTAAGGGTAAAGAAACCGCTCTTATTCCACCACGAACTCAAGTGGTTATTTACGGTCACCAGGGACCTTGGGCACATATTGCTACCCTTGTGAATGGAAAAGCAGTAAAGGGTTGGGTTAAAGAGAGTGATATTCGGCTTAAAGAAGAGGATGATCTGGAAGAATCATCCTAAAGTATTTTTATGGATCATGTAGTAGATAGATCATCTATAAGCAAACTAGCTGCTCATCACCTTGCAAAATGCTACCAATCTCGCTGGGTAGTAAAAGACGTTTCAGTCGAGCTTTTAAGCGGCGAGGTAGTAGGTTTATTAGGTCCTAATGGTGCTGGAAAAACTACTTGTTTCTATATGATAGTAGGGTTAGTTCCTCCAAATAAGGGACAAATTTCTTTAAACCATCATAATATTACTCACTATCCAATTCATCGTCGTGCCAAGTTGGGTATAAGCTATCTCCCTCAAGAAGCTTCTGTATTTCGTAAACTTACTGCAGCTGAAAATATTACTGCAATTGTTGAAACACGAAATAATCTAACTAAAGCACAGCGTGACCACTTAGTGGATAGTTTACTGAATGAATTGCATATTACCCATGTAAGGAACACGCTAGGAATGAGCCTTTCTGGAGGAGAGCGAAGACGAGTAGAGATTGCAAGAGCATTAGCAGTAGAGCCGCAATTTATATTGTTAGACGAACCATTTGCGGGTGTGGATCCTATTTCAGTGCTAGACATTCAAGACATTATTCGCCATCTTACTAATAGAGGAATTGGCGTGCTTATTACTGATCATAATGTTCGAGAAACTTTAGGCATTTGTCAACATGCCTATATTGTGAATGCAGGAGAGGTAATTGCTAGTGGCGAGCCTCAAGAAATTCTTAATAACGAGCAAGTCAAAGAGGTCTATCTAGGTCATAACTTTAATCTATAATTAGTACTTAAAAAATCATAATAAAAATGAAAACCGGACTCCAATTACGATTAAAACAACAGCTTGCATTAACCCCTCAATTACAACAATCAATCCGTCTATTGCAGCTTTCTTCTATTGATCTCCAAAATGAGGTTCAACAGATGCTGGAATCTAATCCACTATTAGAACAAGTTGGACATGAAGAAGAGCATATTGTAAAAAACGAAGAATCTAAAGATTCAACATCTACTTTACTAGAAGAGAATATACCTGAAGATCTTTCCATAGATGCAAATTGGAGCGATATTTATGATTACTCTTTATCTCCAAAGCCATCTAAAGATGAGTCTCCCTTTGATATAGATAGTATTAAAAACACTCAAGAGACGCTACAAGAATGCCTACTCTGGCAAGCTTATTTAAACACTACGAGTGAAAGAGAATTTTTTATTACTAGTAAAATTATTGATGCAATTAATGAACAAGGCTATTTAGATAGTTCGCTTAAAGAAATAATAGAAACTATAGAAACAGATATTGTAGTTGAATCCGAGGAAGTTCAGGCAGTTTTGTCTAAGGTACACAATTTTGATCCTCCAGGAATTGGTGCAAGGGATTTAAAAGAGTGTCTTTTATTACAGCTCAATCGCTATCCAACTGATACTCCATTATTAGACCTTACTAAGTGGCTTGTTCTACGCTATTTGCCTGATTTAGCAGAACATAACTATGAAAAAATAATTAGGGAAATTAACTTATTGCCAATATGGGAAGAGCTAAGTAGAGAAAAATTAGATTCAATATTAAAAATGATCCGCTCTCTTAATCCCTATCCAGGCTATCAAGTACAATCTAATAAAATAGAGTATATTATTCCCGATGTTTATGTCACTAAGTCTAATGGTCGCTGGAAAACTGAATTAAACCTAGAGGTTATTCCTCAGCTTAGAATTAATAGCTACTATAAAGATTTAACCCGCAAAAATAATAATGCACCTGCTACACAGAGTTATTTGAAAAATCAACTTCAGGATGCTCGTTGGTTTATTAAGGGAATACATGTTCGTAATGAAACTTTACTAAAAACTGCTACCTGTATTGTTAAATATCAACAGAAATTTTTAGAGCATGGAAATGAAATAGATATATGTCCATTAGTATTACACGATGTTGCAGAATCTATTGCTATGAATAAATCAACGGTATCTCGTATTACTACGAATAAATATATGAACACCCCTTGGGGGATTTTTGAATTAAAATATTTTTTCTCTAGTAGTATAAAAACAGAAAATGGAGAAGGTTATTCCTCAACTGCTATCCGTGCTGCAGTTAAAAAATTAATTGCACAAGAACCAGCAAATAAACCTCTAAGCGATAATGCTATTGCACTAGTATTAGAAAAACAAGGTATCAAAATATCTCGCCGTACAGTAACAAAGTATCGAGAGTTTTTGAATATTCCCACATCTAGCGAACGAAAAAAATCTTCATAAACTTTTATAAATATAGTTATTAACACTATATAAATCACTATGAAAATCACTGAAATTCTCACTCTAGAGCAAGTTATTATTGATTTTTCAGCAAGCAGTAGTAAACAAGTACTAGAGCAACTTGCTAAATTACTTTCCCATGGTACTTATGGGTTGGAGGTAACAGATATCTTAAGTCATTTACTAAGCAGGGAACGACTTGGAAGTACTAGTATTGGCAATGGCGTTGCTATTCCCCATGCCCGAATAGAAGGTAGTCCATATACTATTGCAGCATTTATCCGTTTAAAGGAAGGAATCGATTTTAATGCGATTGATAATAAACCCGTAAGTTTATTTTTTGCTCTATTAGTACCTGAAAAATCTACGGATGAGCATTTAAATTTACTTGCTCAGTTAGCAACACTATTTCGCAACTCTAAACTACGCCAATACTTACGAGAAGTTAAAGATCCTCAAGAATTATTACAGGCTCTAATAGAATGGGATAGTACATCAAGCGTATCTAAATAATTCGGTGCTATAGTACTAAATTATTTAGGTTCATGAATCTAACTACTAATAGTATTATGACTCATGGCGTGTTGCTTGTTATGTTTAACCTAGGAGTACTCCTTACAGGAGAGAGTCGAGTAGGTAAAAGTAGTGTTGCCTTAGAATTAATTCAACGAGGTCATCACTTAATTGCTGATGATGTACCTATTTTTCATAAAGACAGCGATAACCAAAAATTAATAGGTAGCTGTTCCCCCATTTTACAAGATTTTCTTGAAATACCAGGTTTGGGTGTTGTTAATATTAGAAAAATATACGGGGAGCAAGCTATTATTTTTGAACACGTTCTTGATTTTGTAATCCATTTAGATATGGACGAAGAGATAGAACCCCTTAGCCGTAATTTAGGAAAATGGGAGCAACTTGGTATTTCAGTTACCCAACTTACGCTACCTATTACAGAGCGATTACCATTAGCTTCAATAATAGAAATTGCTGTTCAAGATTATCAATTATGTCAAAATGGCTATGATTCACTTTTAGAACTAGAGCAGCGTCAGTGTATATAGCATACTTTGAAAAACTAAGCATCGCTAATAAGTATAGGCTTTTATGAAATTACAAATTATTAGCGGGGTATCTGGATCAGGAAAAAGTATTGTTCTCCATTTCTTAGAGGATCAGGGTTATTATTGCGTAGATAATCTGCCGGTTGATCTACTCCCTCACTTTGTAGAAAACATGGATTGGAATAATCCTCACATTCATGGAGCTGTTAGCATTGATGTGCGTAATTTTTCTCATGAACTGGCACATCTTCCTCATATTTTAGAACAAATTAAAAAAATGGGAGTAAAGTACTCCATTATCTTTCTTGATGCAGATGATGCGACCTTACTAAAGCGTTTTAGCGAAACTCGTCGTAAACATCCCTTAAGTGATATTCCTTTAACCAAAGCTATTCAGCATGAGCGAAATTTACTTACAGTAATTACGCAAAGGGCAGATATTAAGATTGATACGACTAATACAAATATATACCAGCTTCAACACCTCATTAATATATATATAGCAAATGATCGAACAACGGAAATGTCACTATTATTTCAATCCTTTGGATATAAACATGGTGTTCCGCTGGATGCAGATTTTATGTTTGATGTGCGTTGTCTACCTAACCCATACTGGGAGCCACATTTACGCTCTTTAACGGGACAAGATAAAAGTGTGATTTCTTATCTTGAGAATCATAAAACAGTACTTCAGATGAAAGAACACTTAATCTATTTTTTACAACAATGGTTAGTAGAATTTAAAAAAACAAATCGTAGCTATCTAACAGTAAGTATTGGTTGTACTGGAGGGCAGCATCGATCGGTTTACTTAGTAGAACAGCTTAAAATACATTTTCAACCCATTCATAGCCATGTAATTTGCTATCATCGGGATTTAATATGATGGTAAGTATATTACTAATCACTCATGATAATATTGGTTTAGCTTTACTTGATAGCGTGAGTGATGTATTAGAGCATCGTCCACAACAACTGGAGTTGTTACGTGTTACTCGTGCATCCAATTTAGATACATTACAAGCACAAGCTCAATCCTTAGTAAACAGTTTACTAAATAGGGGAGATGGAGTACTTATTTTAACCGACATGTATGGATCTACACCTAGTAATATTGCTTGCCGTTTGGTAAAAAAGAATCATATACAAGTCGTATCTGGGTTAAATCTACCCATGCTCATTCGAGTACTTAACTATCCTGAATTAAGCTTAGATGAGCTAACAGATAAAGCAGTCAGTGGTGGAGCGCAAGGAATTTTGCGTATGTAGCTAATCAGGAAAAATAAAAATGCTAAAGGATAACATAACTATTATTAATAAGAGAGGATTACATGCACGAGCTGCAGCTAAATTAGTTACTTTAGCTTCCCGATTTAAAAGTAAAGTCACTATTAAATACAATGAAAAAGAGGCAAATGGTAAAAGTATTATGGGGATTATGATGCTAGCTGCATCTCAAGGAGTTTGCTTACAAATTAGTATCTCTGGTACTGATGAAGAACAGGCCCTTACCCAAATTAAAGATCTTATTAATAATCGCTTTGATGAGGGCGAATGAAAAATAAAAAATTTAACCTAAATAGATTATATCTAGGCAAGTACTATGGCACTTGAATTACATGGTATTGGTGCTTCCCGAGGAATTAGTATAGGAAAATCCTATCTTTTAGTACAAGATAAACCTAAAGTTAGTAAATACACACTTGCTCCTCCACTTCTCGATCAAGAGGTACAAAGATATCAAACTGCGTTAGCTGCGGCTAAAAATCAACTACATAGTATTTTAGAAAAAATCCCTGAGAGTATCTCTACTGATATTACTGCCTTTATTCACATGCGGTTACTTATGCTTGAGGATAAAGCGTTTACAACTGCTCCAATTCAAATTATACAAACAGAGCACTGTAATGCCGAGTGGGCATTAAAATTACAGGGTGATATTTTAACGAACGCCTTCAATGAGATGGAAGATGCTTATCTCAGAGATCGCAAAAGCGATATCAATCATATTATTAACCGCATTTTGCATATTCTCATCAATCCAGATAATTATGGTTATGATTATCTTACCCGGCAACTTAAAGATTGTATTGTACTTGCTAATGACTTAACTCTATCTGAAGTTATTTTGATGCAGCAGCAAGAAATTGCAGGGTTTGTCACTGAGCACGGTGGCCACAACTCCCATTTAAGTATTCTTGCCCGTAGCTTAGGTATTCCCGCTATTGTTGGTTTACAAGGTGCACAGGATTATATACAAGATAATGAATTAATTATCATTGATGGTGAGCAAGGTATATTACTGGCAGGTGCACAAGATCTGCTTATTCAAAAATCTCAAGAAAGGAAAATTGCTTGCCAAAAGCGGCTTATTGCACTTAATAAGCTTAGAAATCAGCGAGCTATCACCCTAGAAGGGACGACCATTAATTTACAGGCAAACATTGAACTACCTGAAGAGCTACCCTTAGTGACTCAAGCAGGAGCGGAAGGTATAGGGCTTTATCGCACAGAATTCTTATATATTAACCGTACTTCACTTCCCGATGAAGAAGAACAATTAGAAGCTTATACTCGGGTCATTCATGCTTTAAATGGATCGCCAGTTACTATTCGTACCATTGATTTAGGTGCAGATAAAACAGTAGATGAGCATGCTATTTCCGCTCCGATATCCACTAGTTCTTTAGGGTTACGTGCTATTCGCCTTTGTCTACGAGAGCCCAGTATTTTCCGTCCTCAACTTAGGGCTATTCTCCGAGCTTCAGCTTATGGTCCCGTACAGTTATTATTACCTATGGTATGTACTTTACAAGAAGTAAAGCAAACCATAGCATTACTTAGAGAATGCAAACAAGAGCTAAAACGGCAAGGATTAAAGTATGATCCTAATTTACCTATTGGCGCAATGATCGAGATTCCTTCTGCTGCTATTTGTGCAGATATCTTTGCTGAGCATCTGGATTTTCTCTCTATTGGTACCAATGATCTTATTCAATACACACTGGCAATTGATCGAATTGACAATGAGGTAAATTATCTCTACACGCCTTTACACCCAGCGGTACTACAGCTTATTTATCGTACAATTTCTGCGGGGAAGAAGAGAAATATAAATGTTTCTATGTGTGGAGAGATGGCAGGTGATATGCATTATACTCGTCTACTTCTTGCTCTGGGGTTAAGAACTTTTAGTATGCACCCTTCCTCTCTGCTGGAAGTAAAACAAATTATAGCAAAGAGTAACCAACAGGAACTGTCAAAAGTTACTCAGCAAATCCTGAATTGCCATGAGTACTCTGAAATACAAATGCTATTGGAACATCTTAATAAAGATTTAATTGCTCAATCACTTATTTCATAAATAAATTAGCAATTATAAAAAAATGTGAATAATTCATTTAGTTATACAGAGATCAAACTTTATATAATACCTTTTAGGCAAAAAATATTTGTTTAAGTAAAAATTTAAATTTGTAATTCTACTAGTCCTAGTCTTTAATTCTATCTATATGAAATATTTTTTAAATAAAAAACTTACAACTGCTCGATTTACTGTTTACCAAAAGTGTGGTGCTTAATTTAATCTATGAATAGGCTATCTTTTGATTGCTTTAATTTTAAGATCTTTCCATTTTTGGTGTGTGTAGGTGGTAAGTATTATATAATCTCCGATTTATTCTTTGGTGAAATATAAGAGTAGATCTAGCCTAACAATGAAAATCAGTATTCTACCTATTTTTAGCTGGGCTTTTATAATCACTATCCTATGGATAGGCTTTATTCTAGCTATTAGTTTTTTTGAAACCCCATTAAAATTCTATGCTCTACTGCTTACTGTACCAGCTGCTATTCAGATTGAATATGTTCTATTCCATGCACTGAATTTAGTTGAAATTATATTTGCAGCAGTAGTAATCGGAGCTGCTTATTGCGGAGAGGGATCTAAAAAAACGACTTCTCTAACAATAAGTATCGCTATTTTGCTAACTATTCAAACTGCTTTTTTGTTTTTTTTGTTAGATCCAAAAACTTTGGCTATGGTACATGGCATAGAAGCCATGACAAGTCCTTATCATATTGTGCACATGGTTATTGCGGGACAAATTATTCGAATGATCACTTTACCCGCTCATCATATTATGTACATCATAATAGAACTAGTTAAAGTAGTATTGCTAGTAGCGCTGGCTTTTAGCCAGATTCAAGATCTAAGAGATAAAATAAATCAAATTATTAAAGATGAGATTGAAAAAGCTAGCCATTCTGCATGGTAGATCAGCTTATATTATTAGCTAATCTATATTATATTTTTTGTCAATTATGCACTTATACAGTTTTTATTAAAAATTATATTGCGTAATATATAAAAAATATAATAGGAGATAATATGAAAGGGTTATGTGTATTATTGGGACCTATCTTTAATATTGCATTCATTGGATTTTTATTAATACTGAGCATAAATTTAACTTTAGTTTCACAAGCACAGTCAGCGACTAAAAAAGATCTTACCCCTAGTCCAGGAGATAAAATTTTTAAATTCTTTTTGAGCAGCGATCAAGAAGTACCTACAAATAATAGTCAAGTAGCTTATTGCACAGCACTTTTAAAGAAAAATCAAATTACCTTTACAGTCACCTGTAATCATAATGTTACAAGTCCAACCGTTGCTCACATACATAAATCTCCCCCGGAGACAGATAGAAGCATTATAGTAATGCCATTTGAGACTGCTGAAAATCCTATAGAACAAACATTTACCCTAACTCAAAATATAACCAATGAGTTACTTTCAGGTAATCTTTATATTAATGTACACTCAATAAAGTTTCCAAATGGGGAAATTAGAGGTCAGATTAAAAACTAATAAACTGGTAGTGCTTAGATATTAATGGCTGGCAATACGATAGGTAAGCTTTTTACCGTAACTACTTTTGGCGAAAGTCATGGTCTTGCTTTAGGGTGTATTGTTGATGGTTGCCCTCCCAAGCTTGATCTATGCGAAGTAGATATACAAATAGATCTGGATCGTCGCCGTCCTGGCACATCTCGCCATACTACCCAGCGTCGTGAATTAGACGAAGTTAAAATTCTTTCAGGAGTATTTGAAGGAAAAACGACTGGCACTCCAATTGGTCTTATGGTAGAAAATACCGATCAACGCTCTAGGGATTACGAAAAAATCAAAGATCTCATTCGCCCTGGGCATGCGGATTACACTTATTGGCATAAATATGGAATTCGAGATTATCGAGGTGGTGGGCGATCTTCAGCTCGTGAAACAGTCATGCGTGTAGCTGCAGGAGCAATTGCTAAAAAGTATTTGGCTAACCAGCATAATATACAAATTCGAGGTTATTTAGCTCAATTAGGTCCAATTAAGGCAGAGAAAATTAGTTGGGAAGTTATCGAACAAAATTCCTTTTTTTTTCCAGATTCAGAGAAAATTTCTCAATTAGAAGCATACATGGATTCCTTACGTAAAGAAGGTAATTCCATTGGTGCTCGAATAAATATTGTAGCTACGGGTGTTCCTTCAGGTCTTGGGGAACCTATCTTTGATCGGCTAGATGCAGACCTTGCCCATGGATTAATGAGTATTAATGCAGTAAAAGGGGTAGAAATTGGATCTGGCTTTGATGTAGTTACTCAAAAAGGAACGGAACATCGGGATCCTATTACACCTAATGGTTTTTTAAGTAACCATGCAGGAGGAATTTTAGGTGGAATTTCTACAGGCCAAGATATTATTGCTAGTATTGCTTTAAAACCTACTTCTAGCCTTAGATTACCTGAACAAAGCATTAATACCCATAATGAACCAGTAGAAGTAGCTACTACAGGGCGCCATGATCCCTGTGTTGGTATTCGTGCCACTCCAATTGCTGAAGCTATGGTAGCCATTATTTTAATGGATCATCTGTTAAGGCATCGTGGGCAAAATAGCACTAAGGTATTAGGGTAGCTATCCATCACCACCATCATCTTTAATTCCAACTAACATATTTCACCACTAAGGATTCTCTATTAAGAGTTCAATTCTAGGAGATTACCCATCATGCTGTACTATTTTTTACTTTTTTATTTGTTTTTTGCTGTACTTATGTATTTCATAGCTAAGAGAAAAGGACAAGATCCTATATTTTGGGCAGGTTTAGGACTTTTTTTTGGTCCGCTTGCACTACTTTTCCAGCTATTTTCAAAGAATATTGCTGAAGCCTATAGAAAATTAGCTAAGAATAAATTTTGGGCTTAATTTATAAAACATTATCCCCTCTCGTAAGAGAGGGGTAGCTAAAACGAGTGATAAGGTTGACTTAATTCATGAACTGTATCGACAAGATAGGCAACTTTTTCTGGATCAATAGTAGGATGAATGCCATGGCCTAAGTTAAACACATGACCATTACCAGATCCGTAATCCTTTAAAATACTTGCTACTTCTTGATGAATTCGCTCCTTTGAAGCATATAGCACACAGGGATCCATATTGCCTTGCAAGGCTATTTTTTGTCCTACTTGAGCTCTTGTTTTAGCTAAAGATATAGTCCAATCTAGGCCTAAAGCGTCACAGTCAGAATTTATCATTTGATCTATCCACAAGCCACCCCCTTTAGTAAATAAAATAATCGGTATCCTACACCCTTCATTCTCTCGGGTTAGTCCTTGAATAATTCGGGACATATAAGATAAAGAGAATTCTAAATAATCTCTATTACTTAAAGTTCCCCCCCAAGTATCAAAAATCATGACAGCCTGAGCACCTGCTGCTATTTGAGCATTAAGATAAGAAGTAACAGATTGAGCAAGGGTATGTAGTAAATGATGGAGCAATTTAGATTGATCAAATAATAGACTTTTAATTAAGGTAAACTCCCTGCTCGATTCTCCTTCTACCATATAACACGCTAAAGTCCACGGACTTCCAGAAAAACCAATCAGCGGTACTTTACCGTCTAATTCTTGGCGAGTAAGTCTAATGGCATCCATTACATAACGAAGTTCTGTTTCTGGATCGGGTACACTTAAAGCATGAATTTGACTTTCTGTTCTTACAGGTCGTTCAAAACAAGGACCTTTACCTTCAGTAAAATATAAACCCAATCCCATAGCATTTGGAATTGTTAAAATATCAGAAAAAATAATTGCACCATCTAAATTAAAGCGGCGAATAGGTTGTACTGTTACTTCACAAGCAAGTTCTGGGGTAGTACACATAGTTAAAAAATTGCCTGCTTTTGCTCTAACTTCACGATACTCGGGAAGGTAACGCCCTGCTTGTCTCATAATCCATATAGGAGTTTTATCAACAGGTTGCCTCAGTAAGGCACGTAGTAAGCGATCATTTTTTAACACAGTCATTGGTAGAATTTTTTCCTAAATTAATATTCTATAGTTTTCTAACTATATATTGGGTTATAAACTATTTGCTTTATCTAATATAGATTGAGCCATTGCTTGCCGATCAGTAGCTAACCGTTTAGCAAGATCTGTATCATTAAGGCTTAAAATTTGTGCCGCTAAATAAGCTGCATTTTTTGCTCCAGCTTTATCAATGGCAACACAAGCAACAGGAACACCTCCGGGCATCTGCACTGTAGATAATAAGGCATCCATACCATTGAGAGGGCCTCCCGCCATAGGTACACCAATAACAGGTTTTAGGGTATTTGCAGCTACTGCACCAGCAAGATGGGCTGCTAATCCTGCCGCCGCAATAAACACTCCACATCCTCGCTTATCTGCTTCTTTTACATAGGAAGCAGTAGCTTCTGGAGTCCGATGAGCAGAAGTGATCCGTACCTCAAAAGGGACAGTTAAAGTTTTTAGTATATCTAAGGTAGATTCCATAACAGGTAGATCAGAATCTGCCCCCATCAGTACAGCAACAAAAGGAAGGGACATTTAATTATTCTCCTTTGAACATGATAGTAGATTATTTTTTCGCTTTTTTAGAGCGGCTGGTTTTTGGCTTTTCAAGTGCTTGTGCAAGGAGATCTTGTATTGCAGCTAAGGTAAGCTCTTCAGCACTCTGATCTTTAGGAATTCTGGCATTATTCTTTCCGTCAGTAGCATAAGGACCATAACGCCCATTAAGAATTTGAATACTTGCTTCTGGAAAAGATTTAATGACTTTCTTAGCGTCAGCCAATTTTTTCTCTTCTATCAAATCCAAAGCCTGATCTAAAGTGATGGTATAGGGATCCTCTCTACCAATAGAGATATATTTTGAATCATATTTAACATAAGGACCAAAACGACCGATACTAGCAATCACTGTATCTCCATCAGGGGTCATACCTAACTCTCTAGGTAATTTAAATAATTCTATAGCTTCCTCTAAAGTAATCGTTTCAATTTTTTGATTAGGTCGTAATCCTGCAAATTTTGGTTTCTCCTCACTTTCCTTAGATCCAATCTGTACATAAGGACCATAGCGTCCCATTCGAGCAGATACTGGATTCCCGCTTTTTGGGTCAATCCCTAATTCTCGGGCTTGGATAGCTTCCTCTCGGCTGACACTCTGTTCTTTTTGCTGAATTTGGTTATAAAATGGTTCCCAAAATTTCTCTAAAATAGGAATCCAATCTTTTTCAGCTCGAGAAATCGCATCTAAGTCATCCTCTAGACGAGCAGTAAAATCATAATCAACATAAGGATTAAAATGCTCGGTAAGGAAGTGATTGACTACCTTTCCTACATCAGTAGGATGAAAGCGTTTATTTTCTAGAATTGTGTACTCTCGCTGTTGTAGCGTAGAAATAATGGTAGCATAAGTAGAAGGTCTTCCAATACCGTATTCTTCTAGGGTTTTTACTAAACTTGCTTCAGAATATCGAGGTGGCGGTTCAGTAAAATGCTGTTCAGGTCTAATTTGTATTAAATTAACTTTATCTCCCTCTTTTAAAGGAGGAAGAATTTTTTGTCCTTCTTCTTTTAAATCATCTTTTTTTTCTTGATAAACTATCATATAACCAAGATAAGCAATCGTAGTACCAGTTGCACGAAATATATTTTCGTTTTCACCGTCTTTAGATATGGTTTGTGTACTAAGATTTATAGCTACCATATCGATTAGAGCAGGATTCATCTGACAGGCAATAGTTCGCCTCCAAATAAGCTCATAGAGCTTAAATTGTTCAGGCTTTAAATAAGTTTTTACAGATTCTGGGGTTCGATATGCTGAAGTAGGACGGATAGCCTCATGGGCTTCTTGAGCATTTTTAGCTTGAGTCTTAAATACTCTTGGTTGGTTTGGTAAATCATTTTTACCGAAATGTTGCGTAATAAAACTACGTAATTCTTCTATAGCTTCTTGGGCTAAATTCACTGAATCTGTACGCATATAAGTAATTAACCCTACAGCACCTTCCTCGATGTTAATTCCTTCGTAAAGTTGCTGGGCAATACTCATAGTATATTTTGCAGAAAATCCTAGTTGACGAGAGGATTCTTGCTGTAAAGTAGAGGTAATAAAGGGAGCAGTAGGGTTGCGACGACGCTGTTTTTTCTCAACCTTTGTTACATAGAGTTTTCCTTGAGCTATTTGAGTAAGATGATTTACTATTTCTTGAGCTTGAGTATCATTTTCTATATCAAATTGCTTCAGTCGCTTTCCACTAAGATAAGCTAATTTAGCAATAAATTTTTCCTTATTTGATTCTACGTCTGCTTCAAGAGTCCAGTACTCTCGAATCTTGAAATTTTCTATTTCTTGCTCTCGTTCGCAAACTAGCCTCAGTGCAGGACTCTGTACTCGCCCTGCAGATAGCCCCCGGTGAATTTTTTTCCAAAGTAAAGGAGAAAGATTAAATCCTACTAAATAATCCAAAGCGCGGCGAGCTTGCTGCGCATTAACTAAGTCAATAGAAATATCCCGAGGATGAGCAATGGCTTCCTTGACTGCGTTTTTAGTAATTTCATAAAATACTACCCTTTTAGTCGTTTTATTAGCCAGTAATTTTTTATTTTTAAGCAGCTCAAGTAAATGCCAAGAAATAGCTTCTCCCTCTCGATCCGGGTCAGTTGCAAGAAAAAGGGTATCTGCAGTTTCTAAGGCTTTACCAATCGCATTGACATAGCGGCTATTTTTTTCAATTTCTTGGTATTTCATCATAAATCCATTCTCTGGATCTACTGCACCTTTCTTAGGAATAAGATCTCGTACATGACCATAAGAAGCCATAACTTCAAAATCTTTTCCTAGATACTTTTTTATTGTCTTAGCTTTAGCAGGCGACTCTACAATGATTAAATTCTTACTCAAAATGTAACTACTATAATCAAAAATACTTTTTTATAACTATACTCAGTGTTTAATGCAGTGGATAATCAATACCATCAAAAATAAAATCTTCGATCCATGGATTGATAGATTCTCCTTTAGGCTGATGGGAAAGTACCATAAGAATAACCCACTTTAATTGATCTAAAGAAAATTCCTCTGATCCTAATTCCATCACTCGATCAATAACTAATTCTCGAGTCATAGGATCTAAAATACCCACTTGTTCAAGTAGTAATAAAAATCCTTGGCATTCAGAATTAAGTTTTTTTTGCTCTTCTGGAGTGAAAATCCGAATCGAAATACTTTCTACTAAAAGTTGCTTAGATTCTTCATTGTACTGGGGTACTACTAATCTCTCTAGCCAATTAAATGCCTTATCGATTTCAGTATGGTGAAAACCAGCTTGAGCTAATTCTATAGAAAGGGATTCCTTATTAAGCTGCTGTCCAGCTTCATTATCTATATGTTGTTGAAATAAATACACAAGGATATTAAATATACTCTCTTTCATAACTGATCTCCTCGATCGCAGCGAATATAACACCCTCCAGGTAATGCAGTAATAAAGCCCTGTAACTCTAGCATTAATAGTATGGAGGAAAGTTCCTCTACAGTTAACTGGCATCGCTCAACTAGAACATCTATAGGTAAAGGATCATACCCTAAATTATTTAAGACGTTTCTATATTCTGACTCTATATTTTGTAGATTCTCATTATTAGAAGAATCTAAATATGACTGATTATTAGCTGCAATAAAACCTACTAAGGATTTTACTTCATCTATAATATCTTGAGCAGTTTCTACTAATTTAGCACCTTCTCGAATTAGCTGATGACATCCTTTAGATAAAGGATTATGAATAGAACCAGGAATAGCAAACACTTCTCTGCCCTGTTCAGCAGCAAGCCGGGCGGTAATCAGTGATCCGCTCTGGGTGGCAGCTTCAATTACTAAAATTCCTAAACTTAATCCACTAATAATTCGATTACGTCGTGGAAAATTTTGAGCGAGGGGTGGAGTGCCAATAGAAAACTCTGATATAAGTGCTCCATTCTCTCTAATCTTTTGAGCTAAATCTCGATTACGAGCAGGATATACTCTATCTAAACCAGTACCAACTATAGCAATAGTAGGTAGGTTACTAGCAAGAGAGCCTTGGTGTGCTGCCGTATCTATACCAACTGCTAATCCACTACTAATCAACAACCCCGACCTTGATAAAGAATAGGCAAACTGATGTGCTGTTTCTTTACCATTTGGTGAAGGGTTACGACTACCTACAATTCCCAATTGTGGTAGTGAAAGTAATTCTGGATTGCCCTCAATAAATAACACAGGGGGTGGATCAGCAATTTCCTTTAATAAAGGAGGATAATCTTTATCAGCTAGGGTCAATATATAACGATTAGGCTGTTGCTCTACCCATTCTAAGTCTCTAGTCACTCCTTCCCAATCCGGTTTATGTAAGGAGTGTAGTATTTTAGCACTCAGGTCAGAGAGTTTATCTAAATTTGAAAAAACTGTAGCAGGCGTACTATATTTCTCTAATATATATGAGAAATTTTTATTACCAATCCCTGGAGTGCGGTATAGTGCTAGCCAATAAGCTAATTCTTGAGTTAAATCAACTGCCAAAATTGTTAAATTATAAAGTACGCACGATATCGTAAATATTAATAGGTAACTCTGTTCGAAGTATTAATCCGTAACTAATATGATTAAAAGTGCGAAAAACTATCATTTCTCCTGCATATTTATTAGGTAGTTTAATTCTATTTTGTTCAGGTGGAGAATGGTAGATATCATATACTATATCTCCTCTTTGATATACAGAAAGTACTGTCCCAGGATCTATACCGTCTTTTAACCCTAAATTAAGTACAAGCACTTGATGTTCATCAACTTGAGAAATCCCCCCTACAATTGCAATAATTTTTCCCTCCAAGGGAATTGATAGTTGATGGGGAGATAAGTCATTAAATTCATTGCTTATGGGTAACAGGTAATCTCCTACCAAAATCTCTTCCCTAGTATTAAGAACACTGAGAATAGCAGTATCACCAAATTGTTTTATTCGTGCACTTGCAATGTATATTGCTTGATAGCCTAATATTTCATCAGGATCATCTGGATTTAAATAAATTTCTCCTTTTCGGTAGATACCGTAATTTCTAATATTGGTGCTTTGTACATTTTGAGCATAGATTTCATCGCCAGTACTTGATATTAAGTGTTCTCTACTGCCAGAGATAATATAGGGTGCATGAATAATGGTGCTTTTACTTACTATTTTATGATGTAATAAAGATTGTCGAAGCGATTTCAGTGATTCAGTGGAAATACTACTATATAGTTCAAGGGATCGGCTTTGCGGGGAAATTTTATGTATTGGAAGGGGTGGATGCTCTGAGGTTGTTTCTTCGGCTAAGGTAGGATTTCTCCATACTGTAAATACCAGGGCGTACATATACAGCAAGGTAACAAGTAATTTTTTTCTCATTATTTATTGTATTTAATAAAGCACTAGTAGTACTTTAATATTTATTAGCTAATATCATTTTATATTAATACTTATGGCAATGCTTAATATACTACACTACCCTGATTCAAGACTACGGCGTATTGCTGAACCTGTTGCCACTATAGATAAGTCTATCCAAAAATTAGCAGAAGACATGTTAGATACTATGTACGAAGCACCAGGTGTTGGACTTGCTGCACCTCAAGTAAATGTAACTAAACAAATTATCGTTATTGATATTACTGAAGATAAATCCAATCCATTAATATTTATTAATCCAGAAATTATTGATCGCCAGGGATCTGCTGAAAATGAAGAGGGGTGTTTATCTATCCCTAATATTTTTGAAACTGTGACACGTGCTGAAGAAATTACGGTACGCTATTTAAACCAATATGGGAAATCCCAAGAACTCCACGCAAAAAATTTACTAGCCACTTGTATTCAACACGAAATAGATCACTTAAGTGGCAAATTATTTATTGATTACCTCTCTAAACTAAAAGTTAGCCGCATTCGAAAGAAAATAGAAAAACAACATAGCCGAGCTATATAAGTAAATAGATTAGCTATTTTTATTTTTCTCTTTAACATGATTCAACTGGTTAAGTTCAACTAGAGTATCTCCTATATTTTAGGGTTTTATGGCATTAAAAATTTTCTTTGCAGGAACACCAGAATTTGCAGCAATTATTTTGCAAAGGATCATTGAGAGTGATTATAGAGTTTATGGTATATATACTCAGCCAGATCGACCTAGTGGTCGCGGCCAACGATTAACACCTAGCCCTGTAAAAAAAGTAGGAATAACTCATAATATTCCTATATATCAGCCAAAGACTTTAAAGGATAAATCTATACAAGATCAATTTAAAGCACTTACTCCGGATATTTTAATCGTAGCTGCCTATGGTCTTATTCTTCCACTTTCAATACTAAATACACCTCTTCTTGGGTGCATTAATGTCCATGCTTCATTACTTCCTCGTTGGCGAGGAGCTGCCCCTATTCAAAGAGCTTTACTTGCTGGGGATAAAGAAACAGGAGTAAGTATTATGAAAATGGACGTAGGTTTAGATACGGGTTCAGTCATCAGGATGAATACCTATGCTATTCAAAAAACAGATACGGCAGCAACTATCCACGATCATCTTGCTGAATTAGGAGCAGAATCTTTACTAGCATGCTTGCCTATGCAGGTAGAGAATAAATGTTCTTACACGCCACAAAATGAAGCTCAAGCATGTTATGCTCCTAAAATTACCAAAGAAGAAGCCTTTCTTAACTGGAATCAATCCGCTGTATTATTAGATCGAAAAGTACGTGCTTTTAATCCTTGGCCTGTTGCAAAGATCCAAATTCAAGATCAAGTACTAAAAGTATGGGAAGCTACGGTATTGGAAAATAGTCGATTAACACCACCAGGTACCATTTTAAGGGCAGATAAGTTAGGCATTGATATCGCTACTGGAGAAGGAATTTTGAGGCTATTAAAAATACAACCTGCCGGTAAACGAGTTATGGCTGCGCAAGACTACATTAATGCACACCCTTTAACAGTAGGTACGCAACTTTTAGCTGTAACAGCATAAAAATTTTTTATGGGTAAAAAGCCTAATTTATTTAATACCCGGGCAACTGCAGCTACTTTATTGGTAAAAGTTATTAACCAAAAACGCTCACTGACTGCAGTATTACCCCAAGCTGTTGCTCCACTGTCCGATCAGGATAGTGCGTTCGTACAAACCCTATGCTATACCACCCTGCGTTGGTTTCCAAAATTAAGCTACCTTATTCAGTTATTGCTAACTAGACCATTGCGCACTCAAGATAAGGATATTTATTGTTTATTATTATTAGGTTTATGCCAACTTATAGATCTGGCCACCCCAGTTCATGCTGCACTTTCTGAGACAGTTTCTGCGGCTCAAGCATTAAAAAAATCATGGGCAAAAGGGTTAATTAACGGTGTATTGCGTAATTATCTACGAAATGAAGATTCTCTAAAAAAACAAATAACTTATCATCAAGAAGCCTATACAGCTCATCCCAAGTGGCTTCTACAGACTATCCAACAATATTGGCCTAATCATTGGCAACAAATTATTACTGCCAATAATACCCATCCACCTCTAAGTCTACGGGTAAATAGCTTAGAAGGAACAAAAGAGCATTATTTAAGAGAACTAGAATCTTACTGCATTGAAGCACAAATATTACCCTACACACATCAAGGTATTACTTTAACTAAACCTTACTCAGTAGCCGCCCTGCCTGGATTTCATCAAGGTAAAGTTTCTGTACAAGATGGTGCAGGACAACAGGCTGCAATCTTATTGGATGTGCAGTCAAATCAAAGAATTCTTGATGCTTGTGCTGCTCCTGGAGGAAAAACTTGTCATATTTTAGAGCTAAATCCAACTGCTAACTTAGTTGCATTAGATATTGATCAAATCCGTCTTAGCCGAATTCAAGAAAATTTAACTCGACTACAACTTAAGGCAAATCTCATCTTAGGAGATGCTACAGATCCCCATACTTGGTGGGATGGGATCCTATTTGATCGTATTTTGCTTGATGCTCCTTGTACTAGCAGTGGTGTGATTCGCCGTCATCCTGATATTAAAGTATTGCGGCAAAAAGAAGATATTCATCGATTGGCAGTACTACAAGAGCGTATATTAAATGCTCTATGGTCATTACTAGCACCTGGTGGATTACTCCTGTATTGTACTTGCTCTATTTTTCCCCCAGAAAATGATGAGCAGATCCTTAAATTTCTTATATCCCATTCTGATGCCAAAATAAGCTCGTTTACAGTACCTTGGGGTATTCCTCAAAAAATTGGGCAACAATTGCTGACAGGAACTGAAAACTTTGATGGGTTTTATTATGCCCGTTTAGAAAAGTGTAAATAAAAATTATGAAAATTATTATTCTTGGCGCGGGTCAAGTCGGTCGCTCTGTTGCTACAAATTTAGCTGGTGAATCTAATGATATTACTTTAGTAGATGTGGATGGAAAACAGCTTAAGGATATTGGAGATCGATTAGATATCCGTACCATTGAAGGATCAGGAGCGCATCCGAACGTACTTGCCCGGGCAGGTGCTGAAGAAGCAGATATGCTTATTGCAGTAACTAGAAGCGATGAAGTGAATATTGTGGCTTGCCAAGTAGCTTATAGCCTGTTTAATACTCCTACTAAGGTGGCTAGGATTAGATCATCGGCTTACATTTCCCATCCTCAGCTTTTTTCTGACAAGCTTTTCCCCATTGATATGTTAATTAGCCCAGAAGAGTTAGTGACTAATTCAATTAAGCGGCTTATTGAAAATCCTGGATCTTTACAGGTTTTGGATTTTGCTGAAGGAAAAGTACAACTAGTAGCAGTGAAAGCCTACCATGATGGTTTGTTAGTAGGTCATCAATTAAGAGAGTTACCTCAACGTATTCCTGGAGTAAAAACTCGGGTAGCGGCTATTTTTCGGAAAAATAAACCTATTTTTCCTCAAGGGGATACAGTCATTGAAGTAGACGATGAAGTGTTTTTTACTGCCCCTCAAGAAGATATTTCTAAAATGATGCGCCAGTTGCGTAGTCTAGATAAGCCTTATAAGCGGATTATGTTAGGTGGTGGTGGAAGTGTTGGGCACCGCTTAGCCAGAGTACTAGAGAAAAGTTATCAAGTTAAAGTCATTGAAGCTAACCCATCTCGGGCAAAATATCTCTCTGAATCCTTAAACAAGAGTCTTATCCTAGTAGGAGATATCATTAATGAAGAGCTTCTTGTAGATGAAGGAATCGAGGATATCGATGTTTTTTGTGCTTTAACTAATGATGATGCAGTCAATATTCTAGCTGCTATGCTTGCCAAACGATTAGGTGCTAAAAAAGTAATGTCCTTGATTAACCGAGGTGTTTATGCAGATTTAGTAGAAAGTGGTACAGTAGATATTGCTATTTCTCCCCATCAGGCAACCATCGGTATTTTATTAGCCCGAATTCGCAGGGGAGATGTGGTAGCCGCCCACTCTCTACGTCACGGAGCGGTAGAGGCTTTTGAAGCGGTTGCCCACGGTGATAAATCCTCCTCTAAAGTAGTCGGTAGGGGTATTGAAGAAATTAAGCTTCCTTCAGGCACTACTATTGGTGCTGTGGTACGTGGTGATGAAGTGTTAATCGCTCATCATAATACGGTAATTAAATCTGGGGATCATGTGATTCTATTTTTAACAGATAAAAGAAGAATTTCTGAAGTAGAGCGACTATTTCAAGTAGGCTTTGGATTCTTATAACTTACTTCAAGAATATCTTGTTTTCAATTTAAAAGTGCTTGAGCTAAATAATGACCTGTATAAGAATTTTTATTCTTTGCAATCTCTTCAGGAGTACCTACGCTAATAATTTTTCCTTCTTCTGGCCCTAAATCAATGAGCCAATCAGCTGTTTTAATTACATCCAGATGATGCTCTATAATTATCAGTGTATTACCCCTATCTCGAATCTCTAACAAAATTTTCAGCAATTGAGCAACATCATGGAAGTGTAGCCCAGTAGTAGGTTCATCAAGTATATATAAAGTCCGACCTGTATCACGCTTTGCTAATTCTTTAGCTAATTTTATTCGTTGTGCCTCACCTCCAGAAAGGGTAACTCCATTTTGTCCAAGCTTAATATAGCTAAGTCCTACCTCTATCAATGTTTGTAATTTTCGAGTAAGCGCTGGAATAGCATGAAAAAAATCGTGTGCTTCTTCAACTGTCATTTCTAATATTTCATAGATAGTTTTCCCTTTGTAGAGGATCTCTAAAGTTTCAGCATTATATTGCTTTCCTTGGCAGACATCACAGGGTACATATATATCCGGCAAGAAATTCATTTCCACTTTAATTAAACCATTTCCTTGACATGGTTCACATCGCCCTCCTTTCACATTAAAGCTGAAACGATTTGAATTATAGCCTCGAGATCTGGCTTCATGGGTTCCAGCAAATAATTGTCGAATGGTTGAGAATATATCGGTATAACTCGCCGGATTAGATCGTGGGGTACGCCCAATTAGTGATTGATCTATATTAATGACTTTATCTATATGGGATATTCCCTTAATACTCTCATAAGGAGCAGGTTTTATTGTGGCACGGTGTAATTTTTGAGCTATGATAGGAAATAAGGTATCGTTAACCAGAGTTGATTTACCGGAACCAGAAACTCCTGTCACACAAATCATTAGCCCTAAGGGAAAATCTACATTAATATTTTGCAAATTATTTCCCCTAGCACCATATAAAGAAAGAATTTGGTTTGGATTTGGTTTTACTCTCTGAGAAGGGATAGGAATATTTAAGATCCCTGCTAGATACCTTCCTGTTAAAGAGTTGGGATTGGCTATAATCTCAGCTACGGTGCCTTGAGCAATAATTTCTCCTCCATGAATACCAGCACCCGGTCCTATATCCACAATATAATCAGCCGATGCCATTGTATCTTTATCATGTTCAATGACTACTACGGTATTTCCTAAATCCCGAATATAGCTTAGATCAGTAAGTAATCGTTCATTATCTCGTTGGTGTAACCCAATGGAAGGTTCATCAAGAATGTAAATCACTCCAGATAACCCAGCTCCTAATTGGTTAGCTAGGTGGGTTCTTTGAAATTCTCCCCCAGATAGGGTATCTGCTCTTCGATTTAAGCTTAGATAGCCTAATCTCATATTAATCAAAAAATTAAGGCGAGCTTGAATTTCTCTAATTACCTTATCGCTAATTAATTTTTTTTGCCCCGTAAATTTAAGTTGAGAAAAGAATTTATTTAGCTCTACTAGGGGCACGGCAGTAAGCATAGGTAAACTATACTCATTAATAAATACATTTCTTCCCTGTTGGTTTAAACATTCCCCTAAACATTGAGGACATATCTCACTTTCTTTTATTAATCCTAATCCGCTGCATTGGAGACAGATTCCTTTAGGATGGTTAAAAGAAAATAAATGAGGTGTTAGTTCTGTTAGGGAATAATCGCAGATTAAGCAGGAAAATCGAGTAGAAAATATTTTTATCTCTTCTAAGGAATTATTCATTGCCGCTACACTTATCATTCCTCCAGATAGCTTTAAAGCACTTTCTAAAGATTCAGCCAATCGTAATCTAATTTCTGGGCGGATTTTAAATCGATCCACCACTACTTCTATAGTTTTTGTTTGAGCGCAATCAAAATCTAATTGTTGCTCTAATTCATGTACCTGTCCATCTATTCGAATTCGAAGAAATCCTTGCTGAGCTAAATATTCCAGTATTCTTCTACCTCCATTTTTTACCTTACTCGTAATAGGGGCAAGAATCATATAAGTTGCCCCTATAGAAAGTTTGAGTATTTCCTCAGTTATCTGAGAAATAGTTTTAGCCTGCGGAATAACACCATGATCTGGACAATGTGGCGTTCCTACTCTGGCATAGAGAAGCCGTAAATAATCATAAATTTCAGTGATGGTGCCTACAGTAGATCGAGGATTATAACTAGATCCTCTTTGACCAATCGCAATGGTAGGAGAGAGTCCTTCGATATGATCTACTTCTGGAGGTATCATCATGGGCAAAAATTGGCGCGCATAGGCAGATAAAGATTCCATATATCGACGTTGCCCTTCAGCATGAAGAGTATTAAATGCTAGAGATGATTTTCCAGATCCAGAAGGTCCAGTAATTACAATTAATTTATTGCGAGGTAAATCTAAATTAATTCCCTTTAAGTTATGAGTGCGAACGCCTCGAATTGAAATATAATCCGTCATTTTTTTAATTTATACTTAAAACATCTTGATAAAATATATCTTTCTTGCACATCAGTTAATCACAATTACCCTGAGGAAATATGAGTCAAAATAAAGAAAAACACTTCACCCTTGGAATGACCCCTGTTGAGCGTCGTGGCCTATTCTCTTTAATCGGAATTTATGCCCTGCGGATGTTAGGGTTATTCCTTATCCTACCTGTATTCTCCCTCTATGCTCATGATCTCGAAGGTGCTACTCCTTCTTTGATCGGGCTAGCACTAGGTGCCTATGGTATTACCCAAGCTATATTACAAATCCCCTTTGGCTTATTATCCGACAGAATTGGTCGAAAACCAGTGATTACTGGTGGATTAATTCTATTTGCAATTGGTAGCGCAGTAGCAGCTATGGCAACGACTATTACCGGGGTAATTATTGGTCGTGCTTTACAAGGAAGCGGTGCTATTGCTGCTGCCATTATGGCATTAGTCGCTGATTTAACTCGGGAAGAACAACGCACTAAAGCTATGGCTATGATTGGCCTATCTATCGGCGTGGCATTTGCCTTTGCCCTTGGGGTTGGGCCTGTGCTCAACCGTTGGATTGGGGTGCCAGGCTTATTTTGGATGACAGCAATTTTAGCAATTCTTGCAATTGGTGTACTTAATTTTGGCGTACCTAAAGTCACTGCCCCTCGCCATCACTCAGATGTGGAGCCTGCTCCTAAGCAGTTTTTACGAATTTTAAAAGATGGGCAAATCATGCGTCTAGCTTTGGGCATTTTTATGCTCCATGTGCTACTCACGGCTACCTTTGTGGTACTGCCTATTAGTCTGCGAGATGAAAGTGGACTGGCTTCAGCAAGTCATGGTTATGTTTACTTACCAATTCTCATTCTTTCTATCTTAACCATGGTACCTTTTATCATTTTGGCAGAAAAAAAACGCCGAATGAAAGAAGTATTTGTAGGGGCAGTCATCACCCTTGGGATTGCAGAGCTGATTTGGGTGTTTTTCCATACTTCTTTAGCCTTAACAATAGTGGCTCTTTGGCTATTTTTCAGCGCTTTTAACTTACTTGAAGCTACCCTTCCTTCATTGGTCTCTAAAAGAAGCCCGGCAGGAAGTAAAGGTACTGCCATGGGGGTATACTCTACCTGTCAATTTTTAGGTGCTTTTATTGGGGGTTGGAGTGGCGGTACTGTATACGGTCAGTTTAGTTTTACAGGTGCTTTTATTTTTGGTGCTATTGTTGTACTACTTTGGCTTTATTTTGCCTTTACCATGATTCCACCTAAACACTTGAGAAGCCATATTCTATCTGTAGGTAATCTCAATCCGAATGAAGCCGATGCCTTAGCAAAACGTCTTTCAGAAATTGCCGGGGTAGATGATGCAGTTGTAGTTCCTGATGAAGGAGTAGCTTATCTGAAAATCGACGATGAGCATTTAGATCAGGCGGCACTAGATAGTATTCATCCTGTTATCTCATAATCTGCATAACTTTAATTTAAAAAAAATAGAGAGTATATCAATATGGCAAGAGGAATTAACAAAGTCATCTTAATTGGTAATTTAGGTCGAGATCCAGAAGTACGCTATACCCCAAATGGGGCAGCGATAGCCAACCTTACTCTTGCAACTTCAGAAGGCTGGAAAGATAAAAATACCGGAGAAACACAAGAGCGTACGGAATGGCATCGGGTGGTCTGCTTTAATCGTCTAGGAGAAATTGCCGGTCAATATTTAAAAAAAGGAATGAAAGTCTATATTGAAGGACGACTCCAAACTCGAAAATGGCAAGGTCAAGATGGACAAGATCGTTACACCACTGAAATTATCGCAGGAGATTTACAGATGCTGGATCGAGTGGGCAGTAGTAGCGAATCTTCTTATGGAGATAATTATAGCCAATCTAGTCCAACAGATAATTTTCATCATAACGGACCTTGGAGCGATCCCTCAGGGCCTTCTTCAGAAAAACATAAAACAAATCCATTCCCTCATTCCATGGAAGATCCAGATGATGATATTCCTTTTTAGCCCTGATAAATATTAGAGAGTATTTCTAATAGTGTTGTGCTGGTAGTTGCTGAGTAACATAAGGTGTTAGCACCAGATCTCGTTAAACTTATTGATGATAAAGCGGCAGCAGAGTGTGGTATTACTAGTTTACGCTACTCTTCTGTATATATTCGACAATTAAATGAACATATAAATGGCACTTGTAAGCTTACTGCTCATGAAATTAAAACAAAAATTGGTTATTTAGCTGGCTGTTTAACGATTACCCTCAATTATCCAATGCAGGAGTTAAAGTTTTTAAGAGCTCGCCTTTGTGAAGGGCAAATTGATAGAGAGCAAAAATTTTATAGGGTTAATGATTTGTCGTATATCAATCAACCGACTGACTCTTTTCCTAAAGCTGGCAGATTAAACAAAGCAGGTCAAGCGTTGTTCTACGCATCCTTAATTGTTAAAAAAGATGATACTGCATTGAGGGTTGTGTTATCTGAAGTTGCTGCTAAAGAGCTCGATCGCCTTAATGTACTTCGCTCTCATCAAAAAACTGGAAGTGACTTAAACTTACGGATTATTGGAATATGGGATCTAGTTAGGCAGGATGAAAAACCATATTACTTGAGCGAAAATAGCTTTAATTATTGCAAAGAAGCTAAAAAGTATATGGCTCAAAAATTTGATCCTAAACTGTTATTAGCCTATGAGCTAACTGATCGATTCTTTAACGATATTTTGTCTCGTGAAGGAAGTGATGCGTTGTATCAGGTCACATCGCATCTTAGTTCCATCTTCATAGGAGATAAGGATAAGACTGATGGATTGTTGTATTCATCAGTTCAAGCTAAAGGTGAGCCAGTAGTTGCTTTAACTCCAAAAGCTGTGGACTATAAATTAGAGCACCAATTTGTTTGTGACGTATTGATTGAGAAACACTTTGGCTATGAATTTTATGAACCCAATACTACAGCAGTAGCTAAAATAGACAAGAAAACAGGCAAACTTGAATGGTAATGAAACTTGAATTTTAGTTTCATTAAGTTGAGTAACATGGAACTACTGTAGTAATTTTTTGGTTGAGTTAATTAAGCTGAAATTCTTTGACGAGTAATTAAAGATCTTTCAGGGTAGTCCAGATTTGTTAATAGGTAATAATTGCTATTAATGGAATATCAAAGCCTAAGCCTTGAATCTAAACTATAAATACTCACTTTAATGCAACTTGCAATTACTCCGAGAGAAGTGGTAATGGAGAATTTAAGTAAACTCTCTAGATTAGATTCAACTTCATTTTTCAATTAAAAAAATAAATTCTTGATTAGGTTTTTCTGCTTCTGGTATCCATTTGTTTGACCATCGCATATTTGCCATCACATTCTTTTTATAGTCTATTTTCAGTATTTTTATTAAACTGCCATGGCGATTTAAGATGGAATTTAACTCTTCAGCCGTTGCTTTTCCTCCAGAGCTATAAGATAAGGCAATATATTTGGCATCAATACCTTGTATCAAATCTTCAATGGCTTTTACCGCAATAAAATTGCCCTGTTTATCTTTACGAAACTCTTCAAAAATAGAACCTGCGGTAGTATCTGAACTATCTTTTCTTCTTAACGCTTTACCAAATAGCTCAGGCTTATCATTTTTACAAATAGTAGACCAAATATGATAATAAGCAGCATAACGTACTCTTGAAGGAGGCATTTTCTCATTGTTAGAACCATAAGGGGGATCTAAATAAGCAAAGTCTACTTTAATGTTTTTGATCGCTTCAAAAATATCTCCTTTTAAAACAGTGTGATCTTGAGTATTTTCAAATATCTTTGGTACTTTTAAGTTCATTGTTTTATAGGATCGAGGAGACCACTCTTTCAAATAAGAAGAGAAATGCCCTAGGGTATTATCTACTTCATCCATAGCAAGGATAAGACTAGTTAATACCACTGCTCTATCTACTTCAGATAGGCTCAATCTATCTATTTCATCTCTAATCCCATCGAGCTTTCTTGTGTTATGTATCTGCCAAGGTTTTTTGCTACCATCTGGCTGTATCGCCTTTCCTGTAAAATCATAACCCCCATAATGTTGAGTAAACCAGCCATCATACCCTTTTATAGGGTTTAAATAATCAATCAGTTCTTGGTATTCAGATAGCTTTTTTTTATTTTTTAAATAACACGTACCAAAAATATAAGACCACTCTGAAATATCATTACTAATTACTTTAAACCCAGTTTTCGCAAAGGCTTGGGAAACACGAGTAGTTCCAGAAAATCCATCAAATACGGTTTTAATGCTTAATTGATTAATTAAGGGCAGGAGATAGGAAATAAGCTTTAGCTTTGAACCAGCGTATTTAATGCCTTGGGTATTGGGTATATTTAAGCTATTTCTAAAGAGTGATAAGGTTGGGTTATACATCAATCTTTTTTTCTTATTTTAGATTGGCTATATTCTCCTTGATTTTTTCTAAGGGCGGCTTCTTGGCCTGAGCTTCGGAATATAAGCATATAAGAAAATAGCTTAAAGCATTAGCTGCTACATTCTCGCACCTTACTTCACATATGTAGTTCTAAAAAATTGTAAACTGGGTGTTTTCTCCCCATTCTATCGACTTTTTTATAGCAATAGCATTTATCATAAATTTTTGGCCTTCAAGGTGCATAATAGCAAGTATCCACTTGCTTACCTGCATGATCTGCATCTACATGTAATGAAAAATATTTATTGATTTTCACTTCAGCTTGTATTGTTCCCGTATACTCTTTTCCATTTACGGATTTAAATTTTCCGCTGCCAGTAATGGCTCCTTTGGGAATCACTCCTTCGCAGGCAAATTTAAAAGTCACTGTTTTTTTAGGCTTACTTCGATCAGTAATTTTACATTGCTGCTTTGCTTCAGGGGGCAATACTTGCTGGATAAACGTCTCTGGCTCAAAAGCCCCTGGAAGCTGGCAGGTTTGAAAGTGTAAGGTTTGTGGTTTAAATGCGGATATTGTACTGGTTTTTTGTTTTACACTTACTGTCCAGTCAATTAAGTTACCATTATCAGATATTGGTGAATCTTGTGTAGCTACTGTCACTAAGGGAATAATACTACTTAAATAGAGTAGAAAAAATTTCTTTAGATACATAAACTGATTTATCTACTTTGAAGCAAAAAATTATTAAGCCAAACGGCATTTAGGTTTTTAGTATGGTCTGTATAATACCCACCATAGCAATATGACTTACCTTTGTACGTTATGAAAAATAATACTGAAACTAAAAAGGATCTTCATAATTACATTATTGCAGCATTTACATTCATTTCCATCGCTGCAACTTTATATTTAGACTCTGATTCTACTTTAGAGCTACAAAATCGGATTGGGATGTTTGCTTGGACTTGCTTATTAGTTGCTTTATATTGGGAAAGCCCGCTGGTTCGCACTCAGGTATTAGTAGCGGTAGCCTTTGCAACTGTAGGAGAGCATTTTGCTTCTGTGTATATGCAAGGGTATATTTACCGATTTCATAATGTACCTGCTTATGTACCTCCAGGCCATGGGTTTGTTTATTTAACCGCAGTTGCTTTTGCTCGCTCAAAGTTTTTTGATCAGCATTTTAATAAAGTTAAAATTTTTGTATTTACTGCAGGAATCGCTTGGTCTATTTGGGGTTTTACTGGAGCATCTCAAAGAGATGCGCTAGGCGCTATGCTATTCGCTATTTTTATATTTTCGGTTTACTCTGGCCGATCTCCTAAAGTGTATCTAGGTGCGTTTTTTGTAACGACTTGGCTAGAACTAATCGGTGTATCCTATGGCACTTGGCGTTGGGTAGCCAGTGAGCCAATTTTTCAACTTTCTCAGGGAAATCCACCAAGTGGTGTTGCTGCTTGGTATTGTTTGGTGGATGCGGTAGCATTAGGAATTGCCCCAAAAATACTTAATGTCTTTAATCAAATTAAAATTTCGTGGCAAAGAAAATGGGAATAAATAAAAATTATTCCCACCCTTCTACATCGTAGCCTGCTTCTTTTAAGCAGCGATTGACAAAGTTAATATAAGTGGAATTGGTTACTTGTCTTCCCGTACCATTAATAAATTCTCGCATTAATCCATAGGCTGCTCCACTGGCTGCACCTACCGTAGCACCTTTTAGTGCATCTCCTATAATCGCTCCTCCGACTACGCCTGAAACTGCTCCCATTCCTGCATTAGCTACTGAATTTTCTACCGTCCTAACAGCATTACTTTTAGTGCTAGAATTTGCACCTGCAGTTTCTGCCATTTCACGACATTTTTGAATATCTTGTAGAGACTGTTTTGCTCCTACCTCATTAAAATGATCATTGGGATATAAGACGGGTCTTGGTCTTGCACAGCTAGTAATAATTAAAATACTACTTAGTAAAAGAAAAATATAAATTGTTTTTGAGAAACTGATAATCATTACCTTTGTGTGATTTTATATTGTAATAGGTATTGAGTATTAATATTATTTTTTCTGGTTGTTTAATTTTACCTTCGCCATAAATGAGCTTAATGATTCGCTTGCCTGTTTCATTTGTTGTAATAGTTCTTCAGTTATAGGGTCTTGCTTACGCATGGCAGTAATTGTTTCTGTAGAAAGGTTATCAGCATCTTTTCTTACTTGTTCATCTTTCATCGCTTCTTGACTTATTTTTTGAAGCTCAATATTTTTCTTTTCATATTCACGAGTGAGATCAATTCGTTTTTCTTCTTCCAATTCTGGATCTTGTAAAGCGTCTTGAATCGCTCTGATTCTTGCGAGAATAGGCTGAGGATCGTGACCTTGTTTAGCCATGGTTTCTAACACAAGTGCTTGGTATTGATCCATTTCTTTTTTTAGTTGGGGATTTATCGTAATTGCATTTTCTCGAATCTTATCAAGCTGCATTTCAACCGCATATATTTTTAATTGTAGTTTTTGATACTCTTTCATTTGCTCAGTGTTAAGTGTGTTGAGCTGATCTAAAGTAGGTGATGGGGGATTAGGATAATCCTCACCATAAACAATAGTAATGAATATACAAAAACTAAAAATAAAGATAAAAAAAGTTTTTTTTATACTTTGAAAAAGAAAAGAGAGCACCATGTATGTTTTTTTCCAGAAAAATAAATATTTTTGTAGAGAAATATCTTTTTATAAATAAATGAGTTTTATATTCTAAATTAATCTAGTTGCTTATTTTGTGATAAAAAGCGTATAAAACTATATATAGCACATTAATAATTTATGGTAAGGTTTTATACCTATATATCGTAGGGGTAATAAATAGATTACTAGATGAATTTGACTGTTTTTGTCATTTTTTTCTTGCTTATTACTATTAATGCACTTTATGTTGCAGCCGAATTTGCTATCGTAGGGGTTCGTCGTAGTCAAATTATACACCTTGCAGAAAAAGGAACGCAGCTGGCAAAAGAGCTATTGCCTGTTGTTAATAATCCTGAATATCTCGATCGTTATATTGCTGCTAGCCAAGTAGGTATTACCTTATCCAGCCTTATTCTAGGTGCTTATAGTCAAGCAACCGTAGGCAGGGATTTTACTGATTTACTTATAAAATTTAGTATTGATCCATTAGTTGCCCAATCGGTATCGGCAATTACCATTCTCATTCTTTTAACTGGGTTACAGGTAGTAGTTGGAGAGTTATTACCCAAATCCCTTGCATTACAGTATCCTGTGCAGCTTGCACTTTACACTTACATACCTATGCGCTGGTCATTAAAGACTTATGGGGCTTTTATCACACTACTCAATAATAGCGGGGTGATACTACTTAGATTTTTGGGGCTTAAGTATTTACGGCAGCAGCATATTCATTCTTCTAAAGAGATTGATCTACTGATTACAGAAAGTAGAGAGGCTGGTCTATTTAAACTCCATGAACAACAAAGGTTACATCAAGCTCTTTCTTTAAGCCAGAAGACTGCAAAACAATTAATGATTCACCGGCGTTTCGTGGCTACCATAGATGAGCAAACCCCTCCAGATCAGCTGTGTCAGCTTGTTACGCAATCTCCATTTTCTAGTTTACCTGTCCATAGCAGCGAATCAGATAATGTGATCGGCCTTATCTATATTAAAGATATTGCTGCCCACTACATAGCTCATCAAGAATTACCTACAGTGCATAGGGTAATGAGACCAGCTGTCAATGTGCTTGATAAAATTACTGGCGATCGACTACTAACGATTATGCGTCAGCAAAGTGTGCGTAAACTTATTGTGATAGACGAATATGGGGTTATGCAAGGGTTAGTCACCCTGGATGATATCTTGATTACCTTAACTAAAGGAACGAGGAGAAAATCTAAAGAGAAATACACGCAACCAGAATATCTTCCAAATGGATGGATACGCCTACCTGGTACACTGGGTATAGAAGAGATGATGCTTTGGGTAGGTATCTCTTGGAGTAGCAGCCAAGCCAATACAGTCGCTGGTCATATCATTTCTATTCTAGAGAGAATTCCTAAGCCTAATGAACGTATTATAGTTGAAGGGGTTGAAGTTGAAATTGAAGCGCTAGAAGGACCTGTCATTCAATCTATTTTAGTTAAAGTGTTACCCCTATCAGAAAAGAAAAAAACATAATTTTATAATTAAATTCATTTGTTTATTTCAATTCTTAGTATCCTATTTCTTATTCTCCTAAATGGGCTTTTTGTAGCTGCTGAATTTGCAATTATTAGTGTGCCACGAGCAGCAATAGAGAATCAGTCTGCAGCAAATAACCCCCATGCCTTACAAATACAAAATATACTCAAAGACCCTATTCAACAAGATTATTATTTTGCGACTGCCCAATTAGGAATAACCTTAGCAAGTTTAGGGTTAGGTATGTATGGCGAGCATAAAATTGCTCATGGTCTTATTATATGGTTTGAGCACTTTGATGTCTTTTACTGGATAACACCCCATACCGTTGCAAGTGCTCTAGCAATTGCTATTCTTACTTATTTCCATATCGTTTTAGGGGAAATTATCCCTAAAACACTTACCCTGATTAATTCAGAGGCAATTGCACTTTGGATTATTCGACCAATGAGAACAGCTCAATTTATCTTCTATCCCCTTGTGGTTATACTCAATAGGCTAGGTAGTCTAATTTTAAAGAGGATAGGTGTTAATCGTCATCTTGCAAATAGTCACTACTATACACCTGAGGAAATTCAACTTATTGTAGAGGAGAGTCAGAAAAGTGGCACTATAAACGAAGAAGCAGGACAGATAGTGCATGAACTACTTGAGCTTGGTGAATTTACTGCCCAAGAAGTAATGACTCCTAGGGTACATATTACTGGAATCCCTCTTGATGCTACTGTAGAGGAATTAGCAGCTATTGTTCATCAATCTCAACATACTCGTTATCCAGTATATGAGGAAGCCTTAGATCAAATTCTTGGTTTTATTCATATTAAAGATGTACTTCATTTACTATGTACTAATACTGTTATTGAACGGCAAAATATTCATCCTTTATCCTTTATCCCAGAGACAGCTACTGTAGATAGTATTTTAGCTGCTATGCGTCGTGCTCATACCCATATGGTAGTGATTATTGATGAATACGGGGGCACTTCAGGGCTTGTTACTATTGAGGATCTTTGTGAAGAAATTGTAGGAGATATTGAGAAAGAAGAAGACGAGGCTATTCCTTATTCTCAAGATAGTTTGCTTATTCCTGGCATTTGGCGACTTGATAAGGTAAGTGAAGCTTTAGGGTTAGATGATGAAGCTCTTGATCATGAAGAGGTGGACACCTTAGGTGGGCTTGTACTTCATTTATTGGGTCGTGAACCTATCATCAATGATACCGTAATTTATAGGGGTATTCATATTAAAGTAAGTGCATTAGAGGGTCATGGAGTAAAATGGTGTGTACTTACCCCAAAACAAGATGATGAGAGTTAAGCTATCCTTTTAGATAAAGAATTTTTCTCATAGCTCTAACTCCAATTCTCTATAAGCTCCTTGTTGAAATTTAAAACATCGCATTTCAAGTACACCTTTGATATTCAAGGAAATAATAAAATAAAATGCTTCAGGATAAGCTGCTTGAATAGTATCGCTTTTAGATGGAATCGGTGGAGAGTGAGGATGAGAGTGATAAATACCAAATAAAGACTCTCCTTGCTCCCGAATCTGATTCATAACTCTAATCTGAGTTTCTGGATTTAGCAAAAATTGGGTATCAGGATAAGAAGCAATATTCTCAACTGGATGGCATCGAGTAGGTATACCATCTAAAGCACTAATTAATCCACAAATCTCTTGTTGAGAACTGGCTTGTGCTTGAGCTAGTAGCTGGTTAGCAATAGTTCTAGGAATTATAATCCTTTCCATAAAGTATAAATGATAAAACAGTCTTAACTACAGATCGGACATTTTGGATCTTTAGCAATAGTCATTTCTTGCCAGCCCATATTCACAGCATCAACAAGAAGTAGCCGATTATATTGTTTTCTTCCTAAATTAAGTAATAGCCTAAGTGCTTCTGCTGCTTGAATACTACCAATAATACCTAATAAAGGGCTAAATACACCACTTTGAGTACAGGTTTCTTCTTCCTCTTGAGCGATCTCGTTATATAAACAGTGATAGCAAGCACTATCTTGCTGGCGATTGTCAAAAATAGCCACTTGCCCTTGAGTACGAATGGCTGATCCGGATATAAATGGTTTACCTAAATGTGCACAAGAAGCATTTAAATCAAATCGGGTTGCAAAATTATCGCTTCCATCAATAACAATATCCACCTGATCAACAATTCTTTTATGCTCTTTATCTGTAAAATAAGCTGGAATTGCTTCTATCTGTATCTCAGGGTTAAGTGCTAGCATACGATTTTTTGCTGAATCTACTTTATTTGTTCCAATAGTTTGGGTGTTATGAATAATTTGCCGCTGTAAATTAGAGAGCTCTACTTGATCCGGATCAACTAAAATAATTTTCCCAATACCAGATCCAGCAAGATATAAAGCAATGGGCGATCCTAAACCACCTACACCCACCAATAAGACTTTTGATTTTAACAGCCTTTCTTGGCCTTCAATATCAATTTGAGGCAGTAGAATATGCCGACTATAGCGAAGTAACTGCTGATCATTCATATTTTTCTAAATTTATCCTATGTCTTCATAGGATAGTCATCCTCTGATGGTTCATGGATGCCACTGTCCGACAATGACTCTAGGTTGTCCTGCTAAGTCCAGAAAATCTACTACTTGCCGGTAACCTAATTCTATAAAAAGTTTTACTAACTCTATACCTTGATTGTAACCATGTTCAATAAGTAACCATCCTTCTGAAGCGAGATATTCTCTTGCCTTATCTGCAATATGGTAAATTATTTCTAGTCCTTTATTATCTGCTACTAAAGCTTGATAGGGCTCATACCACAATCCATCTTGAATCAGATGTGGATCTTCTTTATCAATATAAGGAGGATTGCTAACAATCACTTCAAATATTTCTCCCTGAAGAGGGTTGAACCAATCTCCTTGTCTAAAAGTAATATTGCTTAATTTCAAATTTTCTTTATTTATTTGCGCTATTTTTAGCGCTGACACCGAAATGTCTGTAGCAATAATTTGTGTTTGCGGGCATTCGCTAGCAATTGCTAAGGCAATTGCCCCACTTCCTGTGCCTAAATCAGCAATTTTTAACAATCTGTTAGATACTTTTTCCAGTGCAAGGCTTACTAAAAGCTCTGTTTCTGGACGTGGGATGAGGGTAGCTCGGTTTACTTTCAAAGTGAAAGCCCAGAACCCTTGCTCTTCTAGGATATAAGCTAGAGGTTCATGGGATAAGCGTCGCTGTATCGCCTGCAATAGAAGCTTTTGTTGTGTTGAAGTAAGTAACTGATTGGGCCAAGTGTGGAGATAACTATGATTCGTCTGTAATACCCAGCTAACTAATCTTTCAGCTTCCCAATAGCCGCACTCTAAATGGGTAAAATATTTTTTAGTTTCAGCAATTGCAGCAGAGATAGAAAGATGAGATGCAGTTAATAAATTTTTTTGATCCAATATCTTTTATTTTCCTAGATGCTACAGTTAAGTTAATAACAAACTTAGGATTCGTTATACTTAGTGAAAATTTCAAAAAGTTCCTTAAAATAGTGTCTTACTACTTATATTGAGAAACATCCGTAAAATAGTTTGGAGAGTAATAACTTAAATGAATAATAATACTATCTGTATTGTAGGAGGTACAGGGTTTGTCGGTTATCATCTCACTTCCTACTTGGTAGAGCAGGGCTATAAAGTTCGTATTTTAACTCGACATTGGCAACGTCACCGAAATATGCTTCTACTACCTGGCGTACAACTTAGAGAAATAGATGTATATGATATTTCGGCTCTAAGTAATCAATTTTATGATTGTCACACTGTGATTAACCTTGCAGGTATTTTAAACGATGGTTTGCAGTCAGGTTACGGATATAATCATGTACATGTCACTTTGCCAGAAAAGATTGGCCAAGCGTGCCTTGACTCTGGGATTAAACGCTTATTCCATATGAGTGCCCTGAATGCAGATAGCAATAAAGGAGCAAGTTATTACTTGCGGAGTAAAGGTGAAGGGGAAGCTCAACTTCAACATTTAGCCAGACAAGGATTACAAGTAGCTATTTTTCGCCCCTCAGTGATCTTTGGCCCTGGTGATTATTTTTTTAACCAATTTGCCTCCCTATTGACTTATATTCCCTTCGTTTTTCCTCTAGCTTGCCCTAATGCCACTTTTTCTCCTATCTATGTTGGAGATGTAATACAAGCCATTTATTTTGTACTTACAGAAAAACCAGCTCTAGAATCACCCTACGAATTATGTGGTCCTAACACTTATACCTTACAGCAACTTGTAGAGTATACTGCTCAAGTTATGGGTATAAAAAGAAAAATTATTCCTCTTTCCGATGCGTGGAGTTTAAAGCAAGCAGCAATTTTAGAGCGATTCCCTAAAAAACTCTTTTCTAAGGATAATTATGCTACTCTGCAGGTACCTAGCGTTTGCCATCAAAATAGGCTAGCTGAATTAGAAATTACCCCTACTCTAGTTGAGGCAATAGTTCCTAAATATTTGATACGCAACGATCAAAGAGAGAATTACTTTAGATTTCGTCAGCGAGCACAACGTGGTTAATCATAAATAAATTTTTGAAAATTTATCTAGTAGGTGGTGCAATACGGGATAAGCTACTTGGGTATCCTATAAAGGAGCGTGATTACGTAATAGTTGGTACTACTTCTGAAGAGCTTATAGCTCAAGGATTTACCTCTGTAGGAAAGGATTTTCCTGTATTTCTCCACCCAGAGACTAAAGAAGAATATGCTCTAGCTCGTACTGAGCGTAAAACAAAGCCTGGCTATAAAGGGTTTCAAGTTTATGCTTCTCCTGAAATTACTTTAGAAGAAGATTTACAACGCCGTGATTTAACCATTAATGCTATTGCTCAAGATGAAAATGGCACATTAATTGATCCTTTCGGTGGACAAAGAGATTTAAAAAATAAAATATTACGTCATATATCTTTAGCGTTTGTTGAAGATCCGGTACGGATTTTGCGTATTGCACGATTTGCTGCTCGATTTAATTTTTCTATTGCTTCTGAAACTTTAGATCTTATGAGGCAAATGGTAACCAATAGAGAAGTAGATCACCTGACCCCTGAACGAGTTTGGAAAGAACTTGAACGAGCTCTTCAAGAAAAATACCCTCAAAACTTTTTTAAAACTTTAAGGGCGTGCGATGCTTTGGCGAAAATATTTCCAGAAATTGAGTCTCTATTTCATATCCCTATTGAGAGGAATACAAGTACAGAAGATAATATGGGAGAATACACTCTATCTCTTTTAAAAGCTGCTGCTATTTTAGCTTTAGATACCCAAATCCAATTTGGGCTTTTAGTGCACGCTTTTGGTAAAAGTAATTTGTATGCTAAATCAGCTGCTAATCGAGAGGAGCTACTTATTTCTACCTTTTGTAATCGGTTGCGAATTCCGAACATCTATCAAGAGTTTGCGGTTTTAGTCGCTCGTTATTACCCTCAGCTTAACCAATCCCAGCGTTTATCTGCTAAAGAGCTACTTATCTTGCTACAGAATTTAGACGCCTTTCGCCGTTCAGATCGGTTTGAGAAATTTCTATTAGTTTGTAAAACTATATATGAAAAGCAAAAAAATAATTATTGCTGTAATACACAAATATTAAAACCTGCTTATCAGGCAGCGGTAAAAGTAAATATACAACAAATTATAGCGGATGGATTTAAAGGAAAAGCAATTGGGGAGCAATTATATTGCCGGCGTATTAATGCTATTGATCAACTAAAATTACAAGATATTACTAATCAGATTTGATAGATTTTTGCCGAATCCATTGTTTTATTTTCTGTTTTACTCCTATTTTCTCTAGCGTATCTCCGATGAGTTTAGATAGATTATCAATCAATCGATGGGTAAAAAATAGTAATTGATTCGCAAGTGTTTTTTCCATAACCCAAAGGTTAGCGCAGTTTATTTGATGGGTTGCAAATCTAGCTTTTTGCCCTGTTGATTTATCCCCTCCTCCTTCTGTAAAATCAAACCACTGATAATGACTCTGTTCTTGAAGGTGTAACAGTACAAGCCATAATAATACAGTGCCTGGAGAGAAAGAGTTAAGTGGGTGATTATTAATATATCCTAGATATTGATATAGAACTACCCCATCAATAATAGGGCAATAAAGATAAGCAAGTGGATTATTTTTATCATCAAAAATAATATAACCAAGAGCAGCACCTTGTGCACCATCTTTTAGCATGGTGTCATAAAATTGTTTATCCTCAGGTAGTCCGGCATCAAATAAATTTTCTTGATAAGTCTTTTTAGAAATAGTTCGTGCAATAGGATAGAACTCGGTTAATTCTGCTACAGTACGATACTCACGCCAATTTATTTGCCCCCCACAAGCATCGGCAAATTTCCGCTCTTTACGCCGAAGAGTAGAGCGAGTTTTATTTGAGAAATGATTTATGTATTTATCTGCACCGAGTTTTAAATCTACAAAACAGCGCTGATAGCTATCTGCAGTATATATAAGATAGTTTGAGATTTTAGTTAGCTTAGTCGATATTTGCTGAACAGGTAAAGATCGTAATAGAGATGGACGATTACCATCACTTTTAACCAATGTAATAACTTCATTGAGGGTAAACCCATTTTTATGAAAAATAATCCAAGAAGAATGATAGTGATAAGTCAATAGTAAAAGCTTTTTACGATAAAGGATTAAATCCCCTAAACGGAATGAAAGTAAAACTTCCTTTTCACTTCTGGGTAAATGCTGCAGATCAGAGCTATTTATTTTCTTAGAATTCATTTTCTGCTTACTCTATAATACGTTAGAACAAGAAAATAGATAGTAGATATTACTTATTTACAAAACTATCTATATAGCTATAATGGCTAGTGTTATCAAAGGATAGAATTTAAAGGTTTCTACAGATTTATCAGAATTTGCAATTGCATATATATATAAATAATAGCTAACTCTATATTTAAGTAGAAGTTTTACTATTAGAATCTCCAATATCTCTGTTTAAGGTACCACATAGATAAGTTACAGCTGAAATTTGCTTTAATCTGCTAGTCAGCATAGCTACGTGATTTAAGTAAATTCCTATAAATATCCTACCTATACCTAGCTAAAAATAATAGATTTCCTTAGGATCTTATACAGATCGATAATATATCTTTATTAGAATTAAGGCATCTACCAATTAAAAGATATATTATTTTTACATTTTTATTATTTAATAATAAACTATAATTAAATTGAGGATTAGAGATGGTGCTAACAAACCTTAGTAACCTGTATGGCGGAGAGGGAGGGGTTCGAACCCTCGATACGTGTTAGCGTATACACACTTTCCAGGCGTGCGCCTTCGACCGCTCGGCCACCTCTCCCAATATGATGATCGCACTTAAACCTAAAAGCATAACCTAGAATTGCCAATGGTGCAATTTATTACTTATATATTTGTTACCTATTTATTCATATTTTCTTAAACAATTTTTAAAAATCTAAATAATTCCCATGAATCTAACTGAGCTTAAAACAAAAAGTACCCCTGAAATATTAGGAATTGCCCAATCTATGGGGTTAGAGGGTATGTCTAGGTTACGCCGCCAAGATCTTATTTTCGCTTTGCTTAAAGCCCATGCTAAAAATGGAGATGATATTTACGGCAGTGGTGTGTTAGAGCTTCTTCAAGATGGGTTTGGATTTTTACGTTCATCAAGTTCTTCCTATCTTGCAGGGCCTGATGATATTTATGTTTCCCCAAGCCAAATTAGGCGATTTGGGCTTCGCACTGGTCACACTATTGAGGGAAAGATACGACCTCCAAAAGAGGGAGAACGTTATTTTGCCCTACTGAAAATCAATGACATTGATTTTGCTCCACCAGAGCAATCTCAAGATAAAATTTTATTTGAGAATCTAACTCCTCTCTTCGCTAATGAGCGATTAATACTAGAAAGAGGTAACGGTAGTACAGAAGATCTTACCCCTAGAGTAATCGATTTAATTGCACCTATTGGTAAGGGACAACGGGGATTAATTGTTTCTGCACCTAAATCTGGTAAAACAGTCATGCTGCAAAACATTGCTCAGTCCATTGCAGCAAATCACCCAGAGTGTTATATCATTGTCTTACTTATTGATGAGCGTCCAGAAGAAGTTACTGAAGTGATGCGTTCTGTAAAAGGTGAAGTAATTTCCAGTACTTTCGACGAACCTGCAAGCCGTCATGTGCAAGTCTCTGAAATGGTAATTGAAAAAGCAAAACGCCTTGTAGAGCATAAGCGAGATGTAGTAATCCTCTTAGATTCAATTACTCGATTAGCTCGTGCTTACAACACGGTGGCTCCATCCTCTGGAAAAGTGCTTACAGGTGGAGTAGATGCAAATGCTTTGCAAAGACCTAAACGCTTTTTCGGGGCTGCACGTAATTTAGAAGAAGGAGGAAGTTTAACTATTATTGCAACTGCACTTATTGATACTGGATCACGTATGGATGATGTGATTTATGAAGAATTCAAAGGTACAGGCAATATGGAAATTCATCTTGAAAGAAAGTTAGCAGAAAAAAGGATTTATCCTGCAATCAATATTAGCCGATCGGGTACTCGCCGAGAAGAATTGCTTACCGCACCAGATAACCTACAAAAAACATGGATTTTGCATAAATTACTTGCCCCTATGGATGAGGCTGAAGCCATGGAATTCTTACTAAATAAATTAAAAGAAACTAAGACAAATGCATCATTCTTTGATTCCATGAAGCGTTAAAGTTGACGTTTCAGTTTCTACAATCTCAAAAGTTTAATCCATTGTGCCCTATCTCCCCCCTGCTATATTTCTTATGGGGCCTACAGCATCAGGAAAAACAGATCTTGCTTTAGCACTTTGTGAGTATTTACCCTGTGAGATTATTAGTGTTGATTCAGCACAGGTTTACCGAGGAATGGATATTGGTACTGCAAAACCCAATATAGATATACGTCAAACTTACCCTCATCATCTCATTGATATTCTCGATCCCGCCCAATCTTATTCAGCAGGGCAATTTTATGAAGATGCACTTTATTTAATGAATGCAATCACTAAACGTAATCGTATTCCTTTATTGGTGGGGGGAACTATGTTGTATTTCCATACTTTAAAATACGGAATTTCTTCTCTACCTGCTAGAGATTTGGCTATTAGGACTGAAATTGAAAGAGAAGCAGAAATAATAGGATGGAAAGCTTTACACGATCGATTAGCAATTATCGATCCCCTCTCTGCTAATCATATTAATCCTAACGATCCACAGAGAATCCAAAGAGCTTTAGAAGTTTATCGACTAACAGGCAAACCTTTAAGTTCATTAATTAACTCTATCTATCCTAGCCTACCATACAATGTAATTAGAGTTTCAGTTTTACCAAAAGAGAGATCTCTACTTCATCATCGTATTAAACAGCGATTTTTAGCTATGCTAAAGAAAGGATTCTTAGAGGAAGTAAAAAATTTATTTCAACGTGCTGATTTAAATATAAAACTAGCATCTATACGTGCGGTAGGCTACCGTCAAGCTTGGTTTTATATGCAAAATAAACTCTCGCTTTCTGAAATGACCGATCAGGCAATTATTGCTACTCGGCAAATGGCAAAGCGTCAACTAACTTGGCTTAGACGAGAAAGAGATAGCTTACAGATTTTATCTGAAGAAACTTGTGCAAAAGAACTACACCAAAAAATAAATAAGTATTTGTAATACACATATACTATAATTTAGGTATAGTATATAAGGCTACAGACCTATATTTTAGGCACTGTAATAGAGGTATTAATATAATTAACGAGTTGGTAAAAGTATAGTTCTTTACAAAGAACTAGAAGGCTATTAATAGGTCTTAATCTCTACCTATCGTTAAAAACAAAAAATTTATGGGGGAGAAAGAAAGACTCATGTCGCGCTGGCAATCACTACAAGATCCTTTTCTTAATATTTTACGTAAGGAGAGAGTTTCTGTATCTATTTATTTAGTCAATGGTATTAAGCTACAGGGACAAGTTGAATCTTTTGATCAGTTTGTTATTTTATTAAAAAATACAGTAAGCCAAATGGTATATAAGCATGCTATATCAACGATTGTTCCTGCACGTAATGTTAAATTACCTGCTAATGAGCTAGGTAATATTGATCAAAACACTGAAAAATCACTACCTAATGATGATGAATAAATAGTCAATTAATGTAATAGTGTGGAGTACACTAATAATCAGCCCTATTTTTATAGGGCTATTTTAGTAGAGGTTGTTTTTTATAGAACAACAGGCGATCAAAAGCAAATAGAACTTATATCACTTGTCCGCTCTGCAGATATACAAGTATTAGAGGTGCTAGTCAGTAAGAGAGCAACACCTCATCCAAAGTATTTTATTGGTAGCGGAAAATTAGATGAAATCTATCATAAAACCCGCACCCAAGAAGCTAACTTAGTTATCTTTAATCAAAATTTAACGCCAAGCCAAGAGCGTAACTTAGCAAAATTTCTACAATGTGAGGTTTTGGATCGAACTGAGCTTATTCTACATATTTTTGCTCAAAGAGCACGATCTTATGAAGGAAAATTGCAAGTAGAGCTTGCTCAGTTACAACATTTATCTACCCGATTAGTACGAGGATGGACGCACTTAGAGCGACAGAAGGGTGGTATTGGGTTACGAGGACCTGGAGAAACCCAATTAGAGACAGATCGCCGCTTAATTGGTAATCGAATTAAGCAATTACGTAAATGCTTAGAGCGAGTGCGCAAACAACGTAGTCAAAGTCGATATGCACGGCATAAAGCAAGAGTTGTTACTGTTTCTCTAGTAGGATATACAAATGCGGGTAAATCCACTTTATTTAATTGCTTAACTAAGTCACAAGTTTTTGCGGATAATAAATTATTCGCAACTCTAGATCCTACTTTAAGAAAATTTCAACTAGAGGCTAATACTTCTTTAGTATTAGCAGATACTGTTGGATTTATCCGTGATTTACCCCATAGCCTTATTGATGCTTTCTATGCAACTCTAGAGGAAATTAAAGAATCTGCACTGCTACTTCATATTATCGATTACTCTTCTGAAGATAGAAAGGATTTAGTGGATCAAGTCAATAAAGTACTCTCTGAAATTGGTGCAGACGATATACCTCGTATTGAAGTCTATAACAAGATTGATCAAATTGCTGATATAAAACCAAAAATAGAAAGAAATGAAGCAGGAAATATTAATAAAGTATGGCTTTCTGCCCTTCAATATAAGAGTTTAGCTTTACTAAAACAGGTACTAATAGAGTTTTTTAAAGTGGGTAAAAGTATAGAAAATGGTAATGTGGATTTGCCAGTTAGAACTATATCCTTGTAAAATGGTAGAGTAGTAAGTTTTAATTAAGTAGCATTAAATTTAAATGGGCTGGTTTATAGTATGCTAGTAATGCATGTTATAAACGCATATTTTGTAATCGAATCGACATTGGAGTACCTAGACTGATGGCTTGGAATGAGCCTAATGGAAACAAAGATAATGATTCTTGGAATAAAAATGGTGATCAACAAGGGCCACCAGATCTAGATGAAATTATCCATAACCTCAAAACTAAACTAAATAAATTCTTTGGTAATAAAAATGGAGGAGGACCAAGTTTTTTAGAGCAAGGACCGAGTAGTAGAGGTCTTGTTTTATTAGCACTTATTGCTATAGCTGGCTGGGTAGGCTCAGGTATTTATATTGTTAAACCTGCAGAGCGAGGAGTAGTGCTTCGATTTGGTAAATATACAACTACGGTTGATTCAGGACCACATTGGCATATTCCCTATCCTATTGAGAAAGTAGAATTAATAGATGTAGCACAAATTAGAAGCTATGAAATTGGTTATCGATCTACGGGTAGAGGACAGTCTGGATCTCCTGTGCCTAGTGAATCCTTAATGCTCACGCAGGATGAAAACATAGTAGATGTACGTATTGCAGTTCAGTATAGAATTAAAGATGCAGCTCATTATTTGTTTAATGTACGTCATGCAGATATTAATTTACGGCAAGTACTTGAAAGTGCATTAAGAGAAGTAGTAGGTAAAAATACTATGGATTTTGTGCTTACAGAAGGACGTAGTGAGACGATGATCCAAACTCAAACCCTAGCCCAAGAAGTTTTAGATCAGTATAAGGCAGGAATGCTTGTCACTAGCGTAAACATGCAAGATGCTCAACCACCAGAGCAGGTACAAGAAGCTTTTGCTGATGCTATTAAAGCTAGGGAGGATGAGCAAAGACTTCGTAACGAAGCTGAAGCCTATGCAAATGACATTATTCCTAAAGCACGAGGTGCGGCTTTTCGTAAGATTAGAGAAGCAGAAGCTTATAAGAGCCAAGTGATTGCCCATGCTCAAGGTGAGACTGCAAAATTTTCTCAGATTCTTGAAGAATACTTAGTAGCCCCAGAAATTACTGAAAAACGTCTTTATCTTGAGGCTATGGAATCAGTAATGAAAGGAAGCCGTAAAGTACTTGTTGATGTACCTGGAAGTACTAATGTATTTTATCTACCTCTTGGAAATAATGAGAGTGAGGAGAGTAATAAAACGAGACGTACAATCTCCTTAGATCAATTACCTGCTATTATCCGAGGTAAAAATATGAACCAACAAGATCATAGTCTACAAGACAATAATAGCCGAAATCGGAGGACGCGTTAGTAATGGGTAAAAATTTTAGCGTCTTATTTGGGAGCATTGCCTTACTTATTATTATAGGATCTCAAAGCGTTTTTACTGTTGATGAAAGAGAGAGAGCTATTTTACTCAGATTAGGAAGAATTGAAAGGGTAGATTTTGAGCCTGGAATCCATTTTAAGATTCCATTTTTCAACTCAGTAAAAAAATTTGATGGTCGTACCTTATCCCTTGATGTAGAATCTGAGCGCTATCTTACGATCGAGAAGAAAAATGTTATTGTCGATTCTTTCATTATGTGGCGAATTAGCGATGTAGCTCAATACTATCGCTCGATGGCTGGTACTGAGTCTAATGCAGATTTACGTTTATCTCAAATTATTAAAGATGGATTACGTAGTGAGTTTGGGAGACGTTCTATTCAAGAAGTAGTTTCAGGTGAACGAACACTTATTATGAAAACTATGGCTCGCCGAGCAAACGAGCAGGCTAAAGAATTTGGTATTACTATTGTAGATGTACGTCTTAAACGAATTGATTTACCAAAAGATGTAAGTAGTTCCGTATATGCTCGTATGGAAGCCGAGCGCGAGAGAGTAGCGGCTGAACTAAGATCTCAAGGGGTAGAAACCTCTGAGCGAATTCGATCAGAAGCCGATCGTCAGCGCACTATCATTTTAGCTGATGCTCAAAAAGAAGCAGATACTATTCGTGGTGCAGGTGATGCAGCAACTACTAAAATTTATGGAGATACCTTTAATAAGGATCCAAATTTCTACGCCCTGTATCGTAGTTTAAGCGCATATCGTAATATTTTCCCACAGGAAGGTGATAATATCCTTCTTTTAGAGCCTAAAGGAGAATTTTTCAGTTTTTTTAATTCTAAATCAGCTACTTCTTCTCTAACAACTCATTCCATACAATCTCAAACTAATTCTGATCCTACTCAGTAATATTCAAAAGGGGGGTTATCCCCCCTTTTTTTAGATCTTAGAATAAAAAATAAGCTAAAGTTTAATCTATAAGATGCCGATTACTGAACGCTGGCTTTTGCCAGAAGGTGTGGATGAAATTTTACCAGAAGAAGCGGAAGATATAGAATCTGCTCGCCGAAACCTGATAGATTTATTTTATTCTTGGGGTTATGAGTTAGTTATCCCTCCGCTTATTGAATACCTAGAATCTCTTTTCACAGGTACAGGTACTGATTTAGAGTTGCAAACTTTTAAGCTTACAGATCAGCTCACTGGACGTTTAATGGGGATTCGTGCCGACATAACACCGCAGGTAGCTAGAATTTCTGCTCACCGCCTTAAAAGAAAAGGAGTAACCCGTTTGTGTTATATAGGTAGTGTATTGCATACTCTACCAAAGAATTTAGGCGGTACTCGTAACCCTATTCAAGTAGGTGCAGAACTCTATGGGCATGAAGGTATAGAAAGCGATATAGAGATTATACGACTTGCAGTAGAATCTCTATTTCAATCTGGGGTAGGAAAAATCTATTTAGACTTAGGTCATGTAGGAATATTCCAAAATATTATTTCTCAAGCACGGCTTTCAAAAGCACAAGAATATATATTGCTTGATATGGTACAACGCAAAGCACAAGATGAAATTGAAAATGTATTGATAGAATACCAAGTTGACCCTAAATATTCTGAAATGCTTATGGCATTAATACATCTCCATGGAGGAGAAGAGATTATGAAGGAAGCAGAACAATATCTAATAGATAATGAAGCAATAGATGCATTAACTACCTTAAAGAAAACTGCAAGTGCTATCCAAAGGTATTTCCCTTCATTGCCTATTCATTTTGATTTAGCTGAGCTACGGGGTTATCATTATCATACAGGACTTGTTTTTTCTGTTTATACCCCTAAGTATGGTCAAGCAATTGTTCAAGGTGGACGTTATGACGGAATTGGGCAAGATTTCGGATATGCACAACCAGCAACTGGGTTTAGCATAGATTTAAAAAAAATTATTACCCCTCGTTCGAAATCTTATCATAGGATTTATGCATGCTGGATTGAGGATGCTAAGTTTGAGAAAGAAGTGCTGCGTTTACGTCAGCAAGGAGAAAAGGTAGTCTATGGATTTTCAGATACTAAAGAGGACTATGAAACACTAGGATGTAATCGTCGATTAGTATTAGAAGATGGACAATGGAAAGTGATAAGGATTAAGTAAGTGGCTAAAAATATAGTAATTATAGGTAGTCAATGGGGTGATGAAGGAAAGGGAAAAATTGTTGATCTGCTTACTCATCATGTTGATGCTGTTGTTCGTTTCCAAGGAGGGCACAATGCAGGCCACACCTTAGTTACTAAAGCTAATCAAAAAATAGTTCTTCATTTAATTCCTTCAGGTATATTACATGAGCATGTATTGTGCATGATAGGAAATGGGGTTGTATTGTCCCCTGTTGCCTTTATGAAAGAAGCAGAAATGCTTAAGCAGCAAGGCATTATGTTATACAATCGACTTAAAATCAGCCCAATGAGCCCGCTTATTCTGCCGCACCATATTGCATTAGATCATGCAAGAGAGAAAACCCAAGGTAGACAAATTGGTACTACAGGATGTGGGATAGGACCAGCTTATGAAGATAAAATTGCAAGGCGAGCTTTACGAGTCAGTGATTTATTAAATGAAGAGAATTTCACGACAAATTTGGCTGAAATTATAGATTACCATAATTTTATTCTAGAGAAGTATTACCAAACTCAACCTGTTGACTATAAACAAACTCTAGATCAAGCTTTTTCTTTTAAAGAAAAATTCAAATCTCTAATAGCTGATATTCCTGCTTTACTTACACAATTACGATTAAAAGGGAAAAATGTTTTATTTGAAGGGGCTCAAGGCACTTTTCTCGATATAGATCATGGTACCTACCCTTTTGTAACTTCTTCTAATACTACCGCAGGAGCAGCTGCAACTGGAAGCGGTATTGGTCCTAGAAATTTAGATCACATTATTGGGATTACTAAAGCCTATACGACACGAGTAGGTAATGGGCCTTTCCCCACCGAGCTTAACGATGATATTGGTGAGCATTTAGCTAAAGTAGGATATGAATTTGGATCAACCACTAATCGTCCTCGCCGTTGTGGTTGGTTAGATTTAGTTGCACTAAAACGCTCAATTATTATTAACAGCATTTCTAGCCTCTGTGTAACTAAATTAGATGTACTAGACGGTATAGAAAAATTATATATTTGTACTGCTTATCGCTATAATAATCAATATTATGAAGTTCCTCCAGATACTGAAATTCTAGCTCACTGCGATCCAGTTTATATAGAATTACCAGGTTGGAGTGAATCTACAGTCGGTTTAACTGACTATACACAGCTTCCTAAAAATGCACATAATTATCTTAATAAAATAGAAGAGCTAACAGAAACTCCTATAGGAATTATTTCTACTGGTCCAGAGCGAGAGCAAACAATCATTCTAAATAACCCCTTTGAGTAAACTAATAGTTTAATGGTAGCCTGCACTGGTTCTCTCGCAATGATATATTGTAAACCCCGTCAGGCCTGGAAAGGAGCAGCGGCAGCAGTATTTTCATGTGCCGAGATACGGCTAGTTGTAGGCTACCACCTTATTTTTATAAACTAATGAGTTATTGTGCACTAGCACGAAAATGGAGACCTCGTAACTTTTCTCAAGTAGTGGGACAAGATTATATACTTCAACCACTTATAAATAGTTTAGATACAGGAAGAATACATCATGCTTTTCTGTTTACAGGAATTCGAGGTGTAGGTAAAACTACCCTAGCCCGAATCTTAGCAAAATCTCTTAATTGTGAAGCAGGTATTAGTTCTTCTCCATGCGAAAAATGTAAAAATTGCTTAGAAATTAATAAAGGTAACTTTATTGATCTCATAGAAGTAGATGCAGCATCTCGTACAGGCGTAGATGATACTAGGGAACTACTAGAAAACGCTTGCTACACTCCGAGTCATGGGCGCTATAAGGTATATCTCATTGATGAGGTGCATATGTTTTCTCTTTCAAGTTTTAATGTATTATTAAAAACTTTAGAAGAGCCCCCACCTCATGTTAAATTTTTATTAGCGACTACTGATCCTAAAAAAATACCTGTTACCGTCCTTTCTCGCTGTTTACAATTCAATTTAAGACGGATAAATCCGAAGGCTATTGCAGATCATCTAGGTAAAATCCTAGATGAAGAACATATTTTATTTGATCCAGAGGCGTTATTTGCAATTGCTCAAGCCTCGGAAGGTAGCATGCGCGATGCACTTAGTTTTTTAGATCAAACTATTAATTATAATAATAGGCAAGTTACTGTTAATACTACTCAAGCAGTTTTAGGCGGTATCGATCAAAAAAACCTTCTTATTCTTTTAGATTATTTATCTCAAAAAAACTCTCAGGATTTGATCAAGCAGGTGCGAGAGTTATGCAGCTATTCAGTTGATATCTCTAAAATTATTAGAGATTTATTACATTTACTTCAACAAATTACTCTTTATCAAATTAATCCTAATCTTATAGATAAGATAGTTGAGAGTGAAGATTTTATAGCACTTGCAAGCCGCTTTACTCCAGAAGAAGTACAACTCTACTATCAAATAGGTCTTATTGGAAACCGGGATCTTATCTATGCACCAGATCCATATATGGCCTTTGAGATGTTATTACTAAGAATGCTATGTTTCTATCCTATGGAAACACAATCTAATGAGGAAACTCTACCCTATCAGAACATCTTGAATGATAATAATTCAAATAAAATAGTAGAAATACAAGAAAAAGAAACGGCATTTATACCGAGAGAATTTTCTATAAGCCTGCCAAATAGTAACCATGACTGGCAAGGATTAATCTTTCAATTAGAATTGAGCGGTATTTCAAAGCAGCTTGCCGAAAATTGTATTTTCGATTATTTTGAGATGAATACTTTTTATTTGAAAATCTCTCCAACTATGGCGAGTCTCCAGCGTGGAAGGGATCGTTTACAAGAAGTATTAAGTAATTACTTAAACCAGGAAGTTAAAATTATTATTCAAATTTCTAATCTCAGCGATAGTACAGATACAATTGCTACACAGGAAGTAAAAAATCAAGAAATAGCAAAACAAACTGCGATTAAAGCAATAGAGAATAATGAAAATATTCAAACGATCTGTAAAATATTTGATGCTCGAGTTCTAACTGAAAACATTAAAGCTATTCAAGAAAATAAATCTGATAGTTAAGGAGGCGTATTAATGAAGGGTGGTTTAGGTAATTTTATGAGACAAGCACAGCAGATTCAGTCGAATATGGAAAAAGCACAAGCTGAACTTGCAAACATGGAGGTTACAGGTCAGTCAGGAGGAGGAATGGTTAGTGTAGTGATGACCGGACGATATGATTGCCGGCGTGTTACTATTAATGATGAAGTTTGGCAAGAAGGTAAGGAAATGGTGGAAGATTTAGTTGCTGCCGCTGTTAACGATGCAGTCCAGCAAGTTGAAGCTCAATCGAAGGAAAAAATGTCTAGTATGACCTCTGGAATGCTTCCCCCTGGATTTAAATTACCTTTCTAATTAATTGCCCTAAATGCCTCATACTGATTTATTTGGTCCTTCTGTATCTTATTTAGTAAAGGCATTACGTTGTTTACCTGGAGTAGGACCAAAATCTGCACAACGTATGGCTTTTCATCTATTGGAATCGGATCGAGAAGGGGGAATTCAACTTGCTAATGCTTTGCTTGAGTCTCTGGACAAAGTTACTCAATGCCAATCGTGTCGTATTTTAAATGAATCTCTTCTATGCTCCTTATGTGCTAGTACTGATCGAAATCATAGCCAACTCTGCGTTGTAGAAATGCCTAGTGATGTACAGGCGATTGAACAAACAACAGCTTACCAAGGGCTATATTTTGTACTTATGGGACATTTATCTCCTCTTGATGGAATTGATCCTGAAGCTTTAGGTATGGATTTACTTATTCAGCGATTAGAAGCTAAAAAAATTAATGAGATTATTCTTGCTACCAACCTTACTGTAGAAGGAGAAGCCACTGCCTATTATATTAATAAATTAGCAAAAAAATATAATATTGCTACTACTCGAATCGCTCATGGCGTTCCTATTGGAGGTGAGCTTGAGTTTGTTGATGTAAATACGCTTTCCTATGCTTTTAAAGGTCGCAAGCACTTGTAAAATATTTATCTTTGATTTCTCCCTATTACATCGATCCTAACGATTCATCTTATTTTTTTCCAGATTCTAAACTTGCCCTCTTAGATCCAAATGGATTACTTGCTATAGGTGGGGATTTATCCCCAAAACGGATTATCTATGCCTACTGCCAAGGTATATTCCCTTGGTATAGTCAAGGGCAACCGATACTTTGGTGGAGTCCTAATCCTAGGATGATATTATTTCCTGATAAATTAAAAATTTCACGAAGTTTAAAAAAAAGACTAAATCGATCTGAACATACGTTTATTACTGTAAACAAAAATTTTCAAGGTGTCATTCAAGCTTGTGCCAATACACCACGTCACGGCATTATTAGCACTTGGCTCACTACAGAAATGCAAATTGCTTATACCCAACTACATAATATGGAAATAGCTCATTCTATAGAGGTATGGGAAAAATCTAATCTTATAGGTGGGCTTTATGGATTACATATCGGTCGTATCTTTTTTGGCGAATCTATGTTCAGCCTACGCTCAGATGCTTCTAAAATAGCACTAGCTTACCTTTGTGATTATCTTCAGCAAAAAGGAGTCTCGCTAATTGATTGCCAAGTTGAGTCTGATCACTTACTTCGCCTTGGTGCCCAAGCAATTGCTAGGGATCTCTTTATTAGATGGGTACAAAAACTATGTGACCCATCTATTGTAAATAACTTAAAATAAAGCAGTATGAGAATTCACCTTAATCCGTCTTCACAGCTTTTATGATAAAATGACTAAAATATACAGGTTATTAGTGCAATAGGAATTATTAATAATATATGGGAAAAGAAGATAATATTGAGATGGAAGGTACAGTAATTGATAGCCTTCCAAATACTATGTTTAGAGTAGAACTAGAAAATGGTCATGTGGTAACAGCACATATCTCTGGAAGAATGCGAAGACATTATATCCGAATTCTTACAGGCGATAAGGTAACTATTCAGCTCACCCCTTATGATCTTACTAAAGGTAGAATCATTTACCGTGCTCGCTAATTAATTAATATTGACTAACAAAAAATCTAAAAAAAAGGGGGTACAATACTACCCCTTTATGGGTGGCTTATTTAGTTGTATTTTCAAGTAGTAAGGCTACCAAAAAAAGTATCCACCTACACCGACTACATTTGCAGTCTGTCTATTACCATGACCATACCATTCATTAATTTCACGGGTCCACTCAGCAACCAGTTTTAAATTAGAGTTTACATCATGGTATATTCCAGCTGTGTAGGATTGTTGATCTTTAAGAACAGCCCCATATCCCATAGAGCTCATCAATTGATCCGTTCCAGTTTCAGCTTGCCTAGAAGTACCATAACTAAATGCTAATTTAGTGTGCCCCAAGAAAGTATAGCCCCACTGTGCCATCCAGCCTTTACTTCTACGCAGATGACCAGATGCATCCATAGAGTCAGCATCAAAAAGAAATGAGCTACCCAATCCCCTACCAGAGTAGTAGGAACCATTAAAGTCCCAATTTTTATATCGAAGCTGAGATCCTGTTGACCAACCCCAAACATTGTTTTCAATACCTGGGGTAAAACCATCAGCTATAATCTGTCCTTGATTTATAGAATTGCGAGTAAAGTTTTGCCATACCCCAGATCCCCATACTTCCCAGCTACCATCTTTCCAAGATCTAGCGTAGCTAATCATACCCTCAGCTCGTGGAGTACTATCAGTATTATAACAATTTGCTCCGCTTGCAGCGACATAGCCATTTACTAAAGATCCAGCAGCACCACAAACTTGAGAAGGATCTACTGCAGCAGCAGTTAGTTTAACACCTGCCATATCTGGACTAGTCCATCGAAGTTGAGCGTTAAAGTTAGGATAAAGATACCCATAACCAATTCGGCCTAGAGTAAACCCTCCACCATGAACATCACCGGTAGCACCTACACCAAAGAGGGTTTGATCAGTTAAGATATTTTTACCCATAAAAACATCTAGTGTCCGCCCCATCAAAATTTGACCAAACTGACCATCAATAGTGAAGTACGCTTCTCGAAACTCTAAATTTCCGCCAAACCCTGTAGTTTCACTACTATTTACCAGCCCTTGGCTTGGCATTCCAGGGCCGCCATTATAACCCCTGTTTTGTGTATTAGAATTATTTACTTCTCCTGCAAAACTAATTCTTCCACCAATATCTAACCCATTCCAAGTAGGTGCTTTTACATTAAAACCAAATAGAGAAGGCATTAATCCACTACGAAACCTACTTTGATGCTCCGCAATAGGACTCATATTCATATTACCACCAATTACATTGTCTGGACGACCGCTTGGATCGCTCCAAACATAGAATTGGTTGATATTACCATCAAAACTAACTTCCCAACCATTGTCTCCTCCAACTACTACAATCGCACCCACAGGAAGAGAAAAACCCATTGCTGCTGCAATAGCTACAGCTAATTTGGTGTTTTTAAAATTCTTCATTCCATACTCCATGATTTTGTATGCCGTAAATTACACTGGCATAATATCTCCAAAATTCTACCTAAAACTTCTTTTTATATATAAAAAAAAAGAGATTACTCTATAGATTAAACTAGGACAATATTTATTTAAACTAGTTCTTTTATATTTATATCAGATAATTATATAGAAATTTAAGAAATTCCTTTAACTTAGTTAAAGATCTAATTGTGTAATTTTATTATATATATCTTAATTCATAAAATAGTTTTTCACAAAAAAACTAGCTTAAGTAAAAAATACGATTAAATAATACCTATTATCGGCGTACTTTAAAAAAAGCAGTCAAAACTGATCCACAAAGATCTGCTAAAACCCCTCCTCGAATCTCTATGCTATGATTAAATAATCCTGTTGGAAATATATTAATAACTGTTCCTGCTGCCCCGCTTTTAGGATCAAAGGCACCAAACACAATTCTTTTAACTCGAGCCTGAATAGCAGCTCCAGCACACATGCTACAGGGTTCTAAGGTGGTATAAAGGGTACTGTTAATTAAGCGATAATTTTTAAGATTATTTCCACCAGCTCGAATAGCTTGTATTTCTGCATGTGCTGTAGGATCATTAGTAGTAATTGGGCAATTCCAGCCCTCTCCTAAAATTTCACCATCTTTTACCAGCACAGCCCCAATAGGAACCTCTCCTATTTCTTTAGCATATCTTGCGAGTACTAAAGCGTAGTTCATCCATTTAATATCTATATCTTCCGTACTTTCTATATTTTATTCTCCTATTCTATTGTAATTAAAACAAAAACCCTACTTAAACAATTTATAATTTATCGAAAAATTTTGTTTTGGCACGAAGATGATTAATCTTGCTCTCACGCTCTATCCACTGAAAGACAGATATAGCTTTTTCTCTTATGCTCTGCATCGTATCATTAGCTATAATCAGGCCCTCAATTGCAAGATATAGGGCTTCGCCCTTTGTAGATTTCAACATTTCATAGAAATCGTCCACACTATGCTTGTCAATAGATTCAAACACTTCTTTACTGCATTTTTTGCTTCGAGCAATATCAGTCAAAACATCTTGTAATTTCAGATCATCGCAAAACTCAGCTGCCTTCTTCGCAAAAGCCTCTGCTACATCTGGATCTGGATCCTTCATGGAAGCTCCAGACAACCAAAATTCTTTTCCGTCATTTCTTTTTTCTATATAACCTTGAATTAAGCTCTTAACATCCCCCTTATAGCCTAAAAGTTTCAATGCCTCTATCGATCCAGAAAGATCACTAGGACTAATGACTGCAGCGCAGTCCAAAATAGACTTTTTTAATTTTGTAGTAAACTCATCAGCATTATCATCGAAGGAGTCATGATAAATTTTCCATATCTCCTTGAAGGAAGTATATTGATCATCCAAAGATAATTGCTGAAAGAGAGTTTGAGCTTTTTCCTTAATTTTCGCTTCATCATAAACTCCGGTACGAATACTATCAAAAATAGCTATATCTAATGCATTAGGGCCATGATACTCATATTCTTTAAGCAACCTAGACCATCGAATCTTTCTTGGGTTTTTTTCCTTGGTACCTCTAGATAAGAGGCTATATACCTCAGATGGTTGATTCAAAATATACTTAACTGAAGGAGCATCTCTGGGCTGATATAAAGCAAATCCGTAAAGACAAGCGCTATGAATTGCCCGCTTCAGAATACGTTTATCATAACCATCAAGTATTTTTTCAAGCCTATCTACTATACGAAGCAATTTAAAGATCGTACGGATATTTGAAATTTCTAATTTAACTACACATTCCTTAACCCATTCGTGTGATGCTATTGCCGTATCTGAAATCGCTATTTCAGCTGCTTCTTGGGCTGTAGGTGAAAAAACGAGATTAATGTCAATTACTTTTTCAAGCTGATTTTTAAAGTCTTTGGTATTTTGGCCTTCCAACACTTCACTATTCAGTAAAAGCACGACTTTGCATCGTCTCTCTTCTTTAAGAAAAGAAATCAGACCTAGTACATCTTTAAGTGCAAGATTTTCACTCATTCGCTCAAGATCATCAAAACATACTATTTGATCTTGTACACTCAGAAACCCTAATTCCACCAAGCTACTATAGTCTGCGATGAGCGGTATTTTAATCGGTGTTTTGCGAGTTACTGCTCCAACCCATTCTCGCCATTTTGATACAAGGAAGGGCAATTTTTTTAAAATACCGCTAGTGGTCGCTTCAAACGGCTCTGTATTCTTAAAGGCAGTAGACCCCTTGGTATTCTCGAAAAGCGAACGCCGTACATCCCCCAAGCTTTCGAGTCCGAAAAGCGATACATAAGCGTATTTAGAGGGACTCACATTTTCATTTTTAAATGCTTCAATAAGGAGCGTTTTCCAAGTGTGAGTTTTACCAGTGCCCCACTTACCGTTTAAGCAAAGAGCTAGCCTATCTTCCTCTGTGAGAAAGTAGCGAATTTCGCTCTTGATCATTTCAATACTCATTTTTATCACCTTCTTATTCTTTCTATTTTGCTGAATGCTACAAGATATTCTGCTCTTCCTGTTCTTTGCTTTGATATCGAGCTATAGCTTCGGCCACGATTTCTCCATATCACAGTTCGTACTGCTCTTGAGCGCTAGTAGTAGAGATGAACACCGATAAATCAGCACCTAGGTCTTCACTATCAAGAAAAGTAGGTTCATGAGAATTTATCAGCTTAACTCCAAGAAAATAGCATTGTTACATACTACTACAACAATAGGTGGCTATCTTAATGAGGTATGAAACAGAAAAGGAATTTACAATATTGCTTGCTAAACAAGAACCTACAGTTTTATGCCATCAGATCCCTGGTCGTGTCAGACGTGTAATCACTCCCACTCAATAGTAGCTGGTGGTTTACCTGAAATATCATAAACCACTCGGGAAATTTTAGGTATTTCATTAATAATTCGGTTAGAGATATAAGAAAGTAATTCGTAAGGTAGATGTACCCAGTGAGCAGTCATAAAATCGATACTCTCTATTGCTCGTAGTGCAATTACAAATTCATAACTACGCTCATCTCCTACTACACCAACAGATTTTATAGGTAAAAATACTGCAAAGGCTTGGCTCGTTTTATAGTACCAATCATGAGCACGCAATTCTTCAATGAAAATTGCATCTGCACAGCGAAGCAAATCTGCATATTCTTTTTTTATTTCTCCAAGAATACGTACGCCTAAACCTGGTCCTGGAAAAGGATGGCGGTGTACAAGTTCAAACGGTAGCCCTAATTTAGTACCAAGGTTACGCACTTCATCCTTAAATAGCTCTCGTAGAGGTTCAAGTAGCTTTAAATTTAATTTTTCAGGTAATCCACCTACATTATGATGGGATTTTATAGTTTGTGTTTTTCCTGTCTTGGTACCTGCTGATTCAATGACATCAGGATAAATCGTTCCTTGAGCAAGCCATGTTATATTTTTTAATTTTCTTGCTTCTTCTTCAAAAATCTCAATGAATATATGACCAATAATTTTACGTTTTTCTTCTGGATCACTAACACCTGATAGTGCTTCTAAAAAGCGTTGCTTTGCATTAACAAGAATTACTTGAATGCCAAAATGCTCTACAAAGGTAGTCATTACCTGCTCGACTTCTCCTAAACGAAGTAATCCATTATCTACAAAAACACAGATAAGTTGATTACCTATTGCTTGGTGTAACAATGCAGCAACAACCGAAGAGTCAACGCCTCCAGACAAAGCAAGTAATACTTTATCAGCACCTACTTGATTTTTTATTTGTATGATTTTATCTTCAACAATTTTTTGAGGAGTCCACTGGAATTCACATTTGCAAATATTCTGGATAAATCCCTTTAGAATATTTGTTCCTTGAGGAGTATGAGTGACTTCCGGGTGAAATTGAAGACCATAAAATTGTCGTTTTTCATCTGCCATCCCTGCAATAGGACTATTATTTGTAGAAGCAATTTTTGTAAACCCCGCAGGTAATTTAGTGACTCGATCCCCATGGCTCATCCAAACATCTAATAAAAACTCTTCATGAGTATTTTTGTCTTTTACTTCTATGAATAGTGGAGAAGGGTATGCACAAACTTGTGCGTAGCCATATTCCCGGTGAGTGGCAAGCTCTACTTTTCCGCCTAATTGGGCTGCCATTGTTTGCATGCCATAGCAAATACCAAGGATAGGTATACCCATAGAAAATATTAATTCAGAAACTTGAGGTGCATATTCTCCTCGTACTGAATCTGGCCCTCCAGAGAGAATAATTCCTTTAGGTGTAAGTGATATTAGTATTTCATCCTTAATATGATAAGGATATATCTCGCAATATACCCCTATTTCTCTAATACGACGGGCAATCAGCTGGGTATATTGCGAACCAAAGTCAAGAATTAAAATAGAGTGATTATAAGAGAGACTCACTAACTAGTCCCTATGATAGTTAGGTGCTTCTTTAGTAATTGTTACATCGTGAACATGACCTTCCCTAACGCCTGCCGCTGTAATACGTACAAAATTTGTTTTAGTACGCATTGCTTCAATATTGGCACAGCCAGTATAACCCATACTAGAGCGTAATCCACCAATAAGCTGGTGAACTACAGGTGCTAAATTACCTTTATAGGGAACACGACCTTCAATCCCTTCAGGAACTAATTTATCAGATCCTTCTTTATGATCCTGAAAGTAGCGATCGCTTGACCCCTGTTGCATTGCCCCTAGTGATCCCATTCCTCGATAAGCTTTATAAGCTCGACCTTGATAAAGCTCTACTTCCCCCGGTGCCTCTTCAGTACCAGCAAACATGCCGCCTACCATTACTGTATGAGCACCTGCAGCAATCGCTTTAGCAAAATCCCCTGAATAGCGAACTCCTCCATCTGCAATAAATGGGACATCACTACCTTTTAGTGCTTCAGCAACATTGGTAATGGCAGTGACTTGAGGTACTCCTATACCAGTTACAACTCGAGTAGTACAGATAGATCCTGGACCAATACCCACTTTTACACCATCAGCACCTGCTTCTATAAGTGCTTTAGCTGCTTCTCCAGTTGCGATATTGCCGCCAATCACTTGAATATTAGAATAAGTTGACTTAATCCATTTTATCTGGTCAAGCACTCCTTTAGAATGACCATGGGCAGTATCTACTACCAATACATCTACTTCAGCTTCAATCAGTGAATTAATGCGATCCTTGCTTCCTTCTCCAATACCTACTGCTGCTCCTACCCGTAATCGTCCATATTCATCTTTGCAAGCTAAAGGATACTCAGTTGCTTTTTGAATATCTTTAACCGTAATTAATCCTTTTAGTTTAAATTGATCATTAACAACCAATATTTTTTCAATACGATTTTTATGTAAAAGGTTAACCGCCTCTTCCCGATTAGCTTCTTCTGAGATGGTCACTAACCGTGATTTTGGAGTCATAATATTAGATACAGGGCTATCAAAACGGGTTTCAAACCGTAGATCCCTACTAGTAACAATACCTACTAATTGTTCTTTTTCGACTACAGGTACGCCAGAAATTCGATGGGATCGAGTAATTGCAAGCACTTCTCCAATGCTTGTTTCTGGTGTTACAGTAATAGGCTCACTAATAATACCGCTTTCAAATTTCTTTACTTTTCGTACTTCATTAGCTTGGTTTCTTATACTCATATTTTTATGAATAATGCCTATCCCACCTTCTTGAGCTAGACTAATGGCCAGTTTAGATTCAGTTACTGTATCCATAGCTGCTGAGACAATAGGAATATTTAGTGTAATTGTACGACTAAGACGAGTCGTCAGAACGGCCTCTTTTGGTAAAATCTGCGAGTATGCTGGGAGCAGTAGAACATCGTCAAAAGTTAAAGCTTCTTGAATGATACGCATAAAGAAGTTAGTAAATAAAATTTTTAATCTAAATTATACAGATTTTTCTCCATGGTAATATAGTCCAACTATGGAGAACTTCTCTAGTTTAGAATTTGCTTACTATCAAGCTCTAAGCGAATTTCAGTTTATAGTTGAATATCTAGGGCGATAGGATCATGGGACCTTATAGTAAGATTTTGAGAAATTAAAATTAGCTCTTGTCTATTCTTTAGGCAACACAAATAACTCCTATCTGCATTGCCTAGTTCCATATTAAAGTGGTATTTCTCAGAAATATCAGCACCAATTTACCTAGTCTTTATACAGAAATCTAGGGCTTATCAATAGATAATCATCATAAATAAAATACAAAAAACAAAGTCTTTAATATTTTAATTATATCCTGCCGAGATAGTTCTTTAGAAAATTTATGACTATTTAATAAAAGAACGCTAGCCTATCAAATTTGTAATCGTACAACACCTATTATGTGCAGTATAGGCCACCAATTTATATCTTAGGTAAATTAATTAAGATTTTTACTTAAGACCTTATTCTACATAGATCTTCTAGAAAGCCCCATCTACTTGTTTCTAACAAAATAAAGATAAATTTTTTATAAAAAAATATGCAAATGATATTAATTTTCATTTATACTAATGGATAGATGTTTTCATAACTTAATAAAAATATTTAAGCGTAGTTCATTTTATGAAGAATACAAATATATTTTCATCTCAATTAAAAATACCTAACTCAATCATATTACTTACATTCTTATCGAGTATCTCTTTTGCTCAAGGGGCAGAAAAAATTAAAGAAGAAAAGAGTGAAGAAACCAAAAAACTAGATCCAATACAAGTACAAAGTGCTAAAGGAGAAAGTACCTATTTTCTTCCCAATACCAGTAGTGCTATGCGTACAGACACTCCTCTTAAAGACACCCCCCAAAGTGTTTACGTGTTGCCTAAAGAATTACTCCGAGATCAAAACGTACAATCTATCGGAGATGCCATGCGCAATGTCCCAGGGGTTACCGTAAATTTGGGAGAAGGTAATCGAGATGAAGTTGTAATTCGAGGGATCGATACTAAATTTGATTTTTTTGTCAATGGACTACGTGATGATTCCGAATATTTTCGTGATCCCTACAACATAGAGCATCTAGATGTGCTCAAAGGATCATCAGGAATGATTTTTGGTCGAGGTAATGGAGGAGGTGTCGTAAACTTAGTCACTAAGCAACCTACCTTAACTCCTCATTATAGTATCAACTTAAACGGTGGTTATTGGGATCACAAACGAGCTACTGTAGACTTTGGTGGACCTATTCCTGGAGATGTAGCCAGTTACCGTTTAAATGCCATGGTAGAGGACTCTGGTGGTTTTCGGGATTTTTTCTATCTCCATCGCTATGGGGTAGATCCAGAGGTTACCTTTCAAATTGATCCCAACACTAAGCTGACTATTGGAGGACAGCACCTCAATGATAACCGATTAGCTGATCGAGGGATTGCCTCTCAGAATGGTCGTCCTGCAGATGTACCGATTGAAACATTCTTTGGTTCACCTACCCAAAATTTTTCTTATCAGAATGTGGAAGAAGCTCATGGAATATTTGAGCATACCTTCGATGATTCCTTAAAAATTCAAAACTCTTTCCGGTTTATTCAAACGGTACATAATTATCAAAATTTATATCCAGGCAGTGCAGTTTCAAGTGCAGGTACTGTCGATCTTTCAGGCTATCACCATGATAATACTCGAGATAATTTTTTTAACCGTACAGATATTATCTATAAAGTAGATACAGGTTCTATTCACCAAGAGATTATGAGTGGTTTAGTGGTTTCTCATGAAGAAGATAGTGATCTTAAAATTGATGCGAATAAAATTACAGGGGTTTCTATTTTAGATCCAGTTGGGGTGGGTGTTTTTGATAAGGTCAGTAGAAATCGCCATGTTACAGGTACAGATATTGGTGTATACTTGCAAGATCAAATTGCTTTTAATGAACATTGGAAGTTGGTGGCTGGGGCTCGCTATGATTGGTTTAAAGTAGTAGGTGATGATTTCTTAGGTGGTCCACATACCGAACGCGTTGATAATACTTTTAGTCCTCGAGCAGGGTTAATTTATGAACCTACTAGCTTTGCTTCATTTTACGCCAGCTATGCTAAAACCTATACTCCTCAAGGAGCTAACCTCGCTCTTTCTCTAAAAGATGCTTCAAATGCAGCTCTTGCTCCTCTTGTTTCCACTAACTATGAGATAGGGACTAAGTTTGTCATTCTTAAAGACAAACTTTCTGTCAATTCTGCCTTCTTCCGTCTTGACCTAGATAATGTAAATAGCCCAGATCCTAATGATCCTTCCATTCTAGTTCAACTAGGTTCCCAAAGAAATGAAGGCTTTGAAGTCAGTGCTACTGGTGAAATTTTCCCCGGATTGCAAATTGTTGGTGGTTATACTCGTTTAAGTGCCCATCTTTTAACGGCTACCACCAGTGGTAATGCTGGGGCTACCGTTGGATTAGTGCCACAGGATCAATTTAATTTTTGGAGTACCTATGCTTTCACGCCTCACGTTGGCATGAGCGCAGGAGTAAATGCTCAATCGAGTATGTATACTTCCTTTAGTGATAAAGTACTTCTTCCCGGATATGTGCTGCCTCGAGCAATGATCTATTACACCGATTTAAATTATCGAATCTCATTGAATTTTGACAACATATCCAATACAGTCTATTACCCTACTGCTGCTGGCGATAATCAGATTATGCCAGGGGCACCATTTAATGTAATGGCAAATTTTACTGCTACCTTCTAACACTGCATCACGTTTACTCCCTCTTGCTAGGCAGAGAAATTATTATTTCTCTGCCCTTTTTTTTTAAATAAAAATATTATCTAATTTACCTTGATAATGATAATTGTTATTACTATATTTAAAGTGTAGCAGTAAAATTTACTACTACACTCTAAACACTGCATCACTTTTACTCCCTCTCTCTAGGCAGAGAAATAATATTTTCTCTGCTCTTTTTTTTTAAATAAAAAAAATTATCTAATTTACCTTGATAATGATAATTGTTATTACTATTTTTAAATAGCTTTTTTAAAATTAAAGTTAAAAGGGGATAGTGATATGCAAAAAACCTCGATGGTATTTGCCATCATAATATTATTAGCAATAGCTCCAGTTCAAGGAGCAGAAAAAGAGAAGGGAGAAAAAACTAAAGAAAATACAACTGATGAAGAAACTAAAAAATTAGAACCCGTTACGGTCATGGGTAGAAAACTCTCCCCCTATAGAGTGGATACCAACACCGCACTGGGAACCGACACCCCAGTACTGGATACCCCTTTTTCTATTACTCCAATCCCCAGACAAGTTCTCAATGATCAAGCCGCCCAATCCCTAGAGGATGCAGTCCGTAATACTCCCGGGGTTTCAATCAATCTAGGTGAAGGTAATCGAGACCAGCTTATTATTCGCGGTGTCAGCACTAATTCCGCTTTTTTCATGAATAATATGCGAGATGATGCTGAGTACTTTCGACCGCTCTATAATGTAGATCATATCGATATCCTAAAAGGACCGTCGGCAAGTCGGTTCGGCCGAGGAAACGCCAGCGGTATCGTCAATTTTGTGACCAAACAAGCAGAACGTCGAGAAATACGCCATATTATGGTAGAAGGTGGCGGCGGCAATAATGCATCTCCCTGGGGCCATTTCCGAAGCCAGCTTGATTTCGGTACTCCTATGGGCGACTCCAGCGCTTTCCGTATTATGGGAATGGGAGAAACTTCAGGAAGCTTTCGTGATTTCTACTTTCTTAATCGCTATGCAGTTAACCCAGAATTCCATTTTGAACCCGATGACCGCACCCAAATCGATCTGAATTTATCCTACCTTAATGATAATCGTCTTGATGATCGAGGCATCCCTTCTCAAAATGGATTACCAATTGATGTTAGCCGTAGCCAATTCTTTGGCTCTCCTAACCAAAATAGATATTACTCTCAAGTTACGGCAGGTTATTTTAACATCGAACACCAATTCGACGAGCACCTGAAAATACGTAATAAATTTTATGTATTTGATAATACCCATAATTTCAGCAACTTTGCCCCCGCTACTTCCGTCAACGAAGACGGTATGTTTCAATTTCTAGGTTATCAGAGCCTGACTCAGCGTATCAGTTATCAGGATCGTGTTGAGATTATTAGCGATTTTAACACCGGAGGAATAAAGCATCAGGTACTAAGTGGTGCAGACTATACCTGGCAACGAGATTGGGCCAGCGTAGTTTCTCCCCAAGGGGGATTTGATCTGCCGCAATTTTTCTCCATAAACAACTCGCTCCTTACCACCGAGGTGCCCTTGACGAGCTTAAGTCGAAATAACCACATTGCTGCGGATGAAATCGGCGTTTTCCTACAGGATCAGATTGCTTTTAATGAGCACTGGTCTATATTACTGGGCGCCCGTTATGATCGATTTACGGTGAATACACAGTTTCTTGCAGTAAACGCTACCCAGCAACAAACGAATGACACTTGGTCACCCCAACTCGCCTTGATGTACAAACCAGTTGAGTTTGACACGATGTACTTTAGTTTCAGCCGAAATTACATTCCAACTGGTGCCAATCTTTCCAGCTCAATTTCAACGCCAGGCACTAATATATCACCAGAAAGATCCGATCAATATGAGTTTGGTAATAAACTCAGCCTAGTAGATGATAAATTACTAATGACTCTTGCTTTTTTTCAAATCAATTTAACCAATATACCAGGCGAGCTCCCCAACGGTAGCCCTGAAGCAATCTCTATCGGTAAACAGCGAATGAAAGGTATTGAGTGGTCTACCAATGGTAGTATCACCGATCAATGGAATATTTTTGCCAATTACACCTATATGCCAGAAGCTAATAATTTAGTAGCGGTCGTAGGTACTGCTGCTGGTGCTCGAGTGGGTCTAGTACCACGCAATCAGTTTTCCATCTGGTCTACTTATGACATTAATAAACATTGGGGTTTTGGGGCTGGCGTTCATGGAGAATCTAACCGGTACGCCACATTTACCGATCAGGTCACCCTACCTACTTATGCCGTAGGGGATCTTATGGCCTACTACCAAACAAAAGGTTATCGCTTCCAAGTGAACCTAAATAATGTCTCTGATCAAACCTACTATGCAACGGCCCAAGCAGACAACCAAATTATGCCTGGAATGCCTCGTAGCGTATTCGCTAGTGTGAATATAGATTTCTAAAAGGGGTTCCCGCATTTCTGTACTAACCAGCGACCCTGTATGTATGATTTTACACCTCATTTTGGGATGGATGCTGGCGTGACTAGTCAGTCTAGCATGTATACTACATTTAGCGATAAAGTATTATTACCTGGTTATACGCTTGCTAATGCGATGTTTTACTACAAAGCTCTAAATTATCGAGTCTCTTTGAACCTTGATAATATAACTAATACGATTTATTACCCTACTGCTGCTGGTGATAATGAAATTATGCCAGGGGCACCGTTCAATGTAATGGCAAATTTTACTGCTTCATTCTAGTACCTTTCTCTAGACAGAGAAATATTCATTTCTCTGTCTAATCTTTTATCAACTGGATATATCATCTAACACAATAGCAAGTTCCAACACTTTATTTTAATCCACCCTTTTTTTCTCTCTTAAATAAGGAATAAAAAGTACGGTATTTCACAGAATTTTTTTAAATATTTCGTGAAATCACAAAGTATTTTTTTATTAAAAAACCATTGATTCAATAATTCACTGTTTTCTTAGCTAAAAATAGATTGGCATATTAATTGCTTTATCTTATGAACCAGTTTATTAAAATCGATTTCTCTACTTAAGCTGTTACTTTTTCATAGTACATGTGAAGCAGGTTGCTACCAATAGGAGTTTAAATTACATATAGCTCTATTCGTCTTATAACAAAATTGTTAAAAATGTTAACCATTATACCCTCAATTGACATCTATTTCTATTATTAATTTTGGAGTATAGCTATGTTACAAATGAGTGCAGTATCAGGTCGAATTAATTTTTTTGTTAATTTATTGTTTATATTATTATTTTTAGTATCCTCTCCGAGTCAAGGTGCTGAAGAAGAAAATGAGGAGGAAGCTGATGAGATAAAAAAACTTGATCCTATTCATGTTCAAAGTGTAATTGAAGAAGGATATAATATCCCTAACACTTCCAGTGCCACTCGAACTAATACATCTCTTCGAGATATTCCCAAAACTATATACGTACTTCCAAAAAATCTGCTCCGTGATCAAAATGCACAATCCTTTACGGACGCTATGCGTAATGTACCTGGAGTAATGCCTATGCTGGGAGAGGGAGATCGAGATGAAGCAACTATTCGAGGTATTGTTACTGAGTATGACTTTTATATGAATGGTATGCCAGACACTTCACAATATTTTCGTGATCCCTATAACGTAGAGCATATTGATGTATTAAAAGGAGCAGCAGGGATGATTTATGGTCGAAATGACGGTGGTGGTATCATAAATCGAGTAACCAAGCAACCTACCTCTACACCTCAGTATAATTTAAATCTAAACTATGGCTATTGGAATCATAAGCGTACGACTATAGATCTTGGTGGCCCCATTCCATTAGGAGATATGACAACTTATCGTTTCAATGCCATGGCTCAGGATTCAGGAAGTTTTCGAGACGATTTTTTTATCCATCGCTATGGCGTAGATCCAGAAATAGGCTTTCAGATTGATGACAACACTAAACTTACAGTAGGAATGCAATATCTTAATGATCGGCGACTTGTAGATCGAGGAATTCCCGGACAAAATGGAAAGCCAGCAGATGTTCCCATCAGTGAATTTTTTGGCTCGCCTACTCAAAATAATACTTTAACTGTGCTTACTGCTGCTCACGGTATCTTTGAGCATCAGATTAATGAGTCTTTAAAAATTCAAAATTCTTTTCGCTTTACTAACACAGAAAAGATCTATGCAAACATTTTTCCAACGAGTGCAGTATCAAATGCAGGAACCGTAACTATGTTTGGCTATAATGATTTTGATAATCGTGATGGTTTTTTTAACCGTACTGATATTATTTATGATGTAGATACAGGACCAATACATCAAAAAATACTAGGAGGTATGTTTCTATCTTATGAAAACGATCGCGGTATTATTAATTTGGCATCGGCCGCTCCAGGTAGTACTTTTACTGTATCAGTTCTTAATCCTAATGTAGTAGGTGTATTTAATATACCTTCTAAAAATATTATTGTTAATGCAACAGATATTAGTCTCTTCTTTCAAGATCAGATTGAGTTTACCAAAAATTGGAAGATGATTGTTGGTGCTCGTTGGGATAATTTTAGAACAACAGCTACAAATTTTTTACCAAATAATGGTCCAAATGTTGATCATTTAGATACTATGTTTAGTCCTCAGTTGGGATTAACCTACCAGCCAAACGATATTGCCTCGTTTTATATCAGCTATAGTCAAGCTCATGCACCTCAAGCAAACAATCTTGCTTTCACTATAGAGAGTACCGATGATCTAAATTTAGCTCCTTTGGTTGCTACAAATTATGAGATGGGTGCCAAATTTAATATACTTGAGGATAAACTCTCAGTAAACGTGGCTCTTTTTCGCCTTGAGCAAGAAAATATTAATAATCCAGATCCTACTAATCCACTTATTGTGGTACAAACGGGCAAACAGCAAAATGAAGGTTTTGAAGTGAGTGCAGCTGGAGAAATTCTACCTAAATGGCAAATTTTTGGCGGCTACACCTCTTTAAATGCTCATATCTTAACTAATTCAACAGAAACTTTAGATACTGTAACGAATGCTACAGCAGGGGCTGTTGTAGGTTTAGTCCCTCAAAATCAATTTAATCTTTGGAGTACTTATGACTTTACTTCTCATTTTGGTATAGGTGCTGGAGTGCTTGGGCGGTCGAGTATGTTTACTTCATTTACTAACACACAAGTTCTTCCAGGCTATGCGATTGCTAATGCTATGGCTTATTATCAACATTTGAACTATCGAGTTTCTTTAAATTTTGACAATATTGGAGATGCTCGTTATTATTCCACCGCAATTACTGATAATCAGATTATGCCAGGGGCACCCTTTAATGTAATGGCAAATTTTACTGCTTCATTTTAGCGTCCATGTATACTTGGCAGAAAATCCTTATACCTTCTGCCAAGATTTTCTAAGTTTACCTATGGTTTAGTTTCATTAACTGCAAACATTGATTTATAGATAGGGTTAATGAAATCAGCAAAAATTTTTAATGGTATTTCTACCACTTGAGTTCCATAAACATAGGGTACCACTTGATAAGGGGGAAAAATTAACTGTAATATATTTATCTTACTAGAAGCATCTGTAGCCAAGAGTATGAATTCAGAAAAGTTTGACTGAATAGGCTGAGTACCTTCGTTAATTGCTTCTGTTATAAATTTATATTGTTCTTGTTGAACTTGCATATTAGAGAGTTGAGAAGAAATTTGATTGAGTAGTTTTTCTTTAAGTACTGTACGAGAAAATTTAGAAAATTGCTGACGTGCAGTTTGAGGATCTATAAACAAATCATTAAAAGTGATTATTCTTTGTGCTTGCTTGTTATATATAAAGCTCATCTCTATAGGTAGAGGGTGTGCTCCACCTGTATCAGCTCCACCGCTTCCTCGAATACTGATTAGTTCTTCTGTTTGCGAAATAATAGAAAATGTTAAAAATAACGTAAATTTCCGTTTTGTAAGATCTGGGAAGTATTGTAAATCAGGTATATTTTTTATAAATTCTTCTTTAACAGATTGACCTGTTTTTTCTAGGATATCTCTAAGCCTTTCTTCTTGTACTAGCTCGGGGTAAGTAATACTAATCGCATAGCGTGGTTCTTTAGGCAATACCAATACTTGTGATTGATTGCTAACAGGATAGATAGAGCATGTTTTACTAGCACGATGAATACCAATAGTACTTACTATTACTGTAAGAATAAGAGGTAACCAACGCTCCAAAAATCACCCCTACTAGGAATTCTCACATATTATCCACAAGATTCTTCTTATGGATAGTACGAAGTGTTGCAACTCTCTATAATAAATTTTCAGCCTTCAGTTTCAGCCTCTGTGTGCTGTTGTTGTACTAATTGTAAATGTTTGAGCCATTGATCAGCTTGATTGTGATACTTAGGGGATCGCTTTGCTTTTTTTAAGAATTCAATTGCTGGAACAATTTGCTCTTGTTCATATTCTACTCGAGCAAGGGAAATATAAACTTGTCCAGAATCTTTAAGTCCTCCTTTTTTTAAGGCTTGTTTAAAAGCGAGCTCTGCTTGTTTCCATTGTTGAAGTTCGATAAACATTTGCCCTAAACGCAGCTCCATTTTGCCATCTTCACGTAGCTTCCCTGCTTGTTTAAATGCGTTTGCAGCTTTTTCCCACTCTTTAGCTGCAAACCAAGACTCAGCAAGTCGCTCTAAATTTTTATCACTAGTTTTAATCGTGTTGTTTGTAAATCCTTTTTGTAGAACTATCCCAGCTTTATAGGGCATATTAAGATAGCGATAAAAATCAGATAACCGGACTAAATCTACTTCTTTAAATGATTTAATATGAGTAGTTAACCCTTGGACTGCTAATGAACGCTGCTCTTGGTTTAACTCTAGATATATTCCAGCCAGCTGTTGCCAGTATTCTTTTTTTTCTGGAAATTTAGTGATTAAAATTTCTAGAATTTTAGCAGATTCAGGGTATTGTTTTAGCTCTAATCGAGCTGCCAAGCTAAGCTGATACCAATACTCTTTGGGATCTTCGCTATGATTAATTGCAGCAGTGATATGGGAGATTGTTTTAGTATATTTTTTTAAATGATAGTAAGCATTAGCTGCAAGTACGTGAGCATCAGTACTAGAATCTCCAATACTCTCATCTCTAAGCCAATCTTCCAAAAATGCTGCTGCTTCAGCATATCGTTCAGTAATAATATAAAGCTGACCAAGTGCGTAGTGTACGCTATTACTTACTTGATCAGGTAAAACCTTTAGGTTCAAACTATCTTTAAATGTCTGAATAGCTTTAGGATAATTTTCTAAAGAGGAATAAGTATAGCCTAAAGTTTGTAGTACAATTGCTTGTTCATAGTTTTTTTGTTGACCTGCGCCTTGCACCAGACTAAATAGATCTTTAAGCTTGCTAAGTGCAGTATTATATTCTTCTTTATTTAGTAGCTTATGGATTGCACTCAAAGATTCATAAGTACGAGGGCTCAGTGAATATTGAGCTGCAGCAATTGCAGAATTAGATAAGATGCTCAAACATAGTAAATATCCTAATAGGATTAGCTTTTTATTCAAAGAAATTTCTAAATATCTGCTTGCATTCATAGATTATAAATTTAAACTTTCTATTGCGCTAAAGTGAAATCAATGGTTTGAGTTACACGTTGTTCTGAGATATCCTTTCCTTGTCTTTTAAACTTCCAACGTTTGATTGACTGTAGTGCCGCTTGGTCAAATATACCGGGGGGATGAGCTTCAATGATTTTTGGATCATGCACTAACCCATCTTTATCTACTGTAAATACAATAGTTACAGCACCTTCTATTCCCCTGCGGGCTGCACTGTAGGGGTATTGAGGAGGTATCCGTGCAATAGGAATTAAGTCTCCACCCCCCATATCAGTCCCAGTTCCTAAGCTACTACCCAAGGCATCTCCAAAACTCCCTAAATAAGGCTCCATTTTATTTGCAAGTAAAGGCAAATCAACACTTGTAGTAATTTTAGGTAATGATGAAGGAGATTTAGGGGCTATAGTCTGTTTTTGTAGCGTAGCCATAGGTGGGGGGTTTTTAGGAGTTAGTGGCTTTTTAGGCAGTTCGCGTTGTTTAGGCTGAAGAGGTTTTAGCTTTTCTCTTGGAGTTAAATGAGTAAAATCGGTCAAGCGAATAGAATCTACCTTTTTAAGCTTTCCATGCTGCTCTTCTACCATAAAGGACATAAGCAAAAATAGCCCAAGATTAATTAGCCCAGCAACAACAAAGGCAGTAGTATATTTCATTGTTTTTGATTTGCAGCGATAGATATATCACTAATACCCGCTAGTCGCGCTTGATCCAGAACTTCAATGACTACTCCAGTTTTTGCATTTTTATCCGCTACAATGACCACTGAGTTAATCTGCTTCTCTCCTTGCCCATGTTCAATAAAGGTACGTACCGATCGAATATCGATCTGTTTTTGGTTTAACCAAATTTCATTATTACTACTTATAGTAATTGTGATGTGTTCTTGTTCTTTGCTAATAGCTGTTTTTGCAGAAGGGCGACTGACTTCAACCCCAGATTCTTTAGTGAAAGAAGTGGTTGCAATAAAGAAAATAAGTAAAATGAATACCATATCAATCATAGGAGTAAGATTGATATTGACTGCTGAATTACTCTGCCGGTGACTATGCTGTGGTCTCATATAATTTCCCTTATCTTAGTAAATCCATAGTCTGCTCAATTGTGCGATCAACTCGATGTTCTAAATCAGCACTAAAGTACACGCCAGAAAGAGAGGTAACTAATCCTGCTAGGGTCGTAATTAGAGCGGTAGAAATCCCTCCTGCAAACCCACGAGTATTGCCAGTGCCAGAAACTGTCATCACATCGAAAACTTCGATCATTCCAATTACTGTACCTAGTAGACCTAGCATAGGTAATGCAGCAGTTAAGCTTTTAATTAAAAGTAAAAATTGCTTTAGATGACTTGCAATATCTGCAATCATTCCTTCTCTAATTTTTTGAGCATGCCAAGAGCGGTGTTTTGGTAGCTGTTCCCATGAGCTAATTAGCTGCTGCAATCTGGCAGGATGGAGAATAAATAAAAAATAATAACGCTCAATAATTAGCATCCACATAAAAAAAGAGGTAATAAAAATAATCCATAGTACACTTCCTCCTTGTACCAAAAATGAATTTATTTTGAATAATCCATCAGAGAACATTCCCATGTTTGCTCTCCTGTAATCCATGCTGTTTTTCTGCTATCCAAGCGATGATAGCAGCACTTTCTTCATCCAAAATTTGGATAATTCGATTACTTTTACTGGCAAGACTACTGTGAATTAGTAAAATAGGAATCGCAACGACTAATCCAATCACTGTCGTGACTAGTGCCTCTGAAATTCCAGCAGACATTAGCTTAGGATCATTAGTACCAAATAAGGTAATCGCTTGAAATGTTTCAATCATTCCTGTCACCGTCCCTAACAGACCTAGAAGTGGAGCTACATCTGCTAAAATTGCCAAAATAGGCAGCCCTCGCTCTATGGGAGGGATTTCTTTTAAAATAGCTTCGTCTAATCTTAAGGTTAAGGTTTCTACATCTTCTTTTTCATTTTTATAAACACCTAAAATTCGCCCTAAAGGATTATCTTGATCCGGTGTTTCTGTACGGCGTTGTTGCTCAATTTTTCTGTCAACGATAGATAAGTAAATAAACCGTTGTAATGCCACTAAAAGACCAATAACTCCTAGAATTATAGTAACGTAACCAATCCAGCCACCTTGAGCAATTCTTTCCTTTAAATTTGGATTTTGTACTAATAGAGAAAGTAATGTACCTCGACTTGGATCTACTGCTATAGGAAGTGCTTCATCTCCAGTGGCCTTTTCAAAATCTGCGGCAATTCCTAGGAGACGAGCAGCAGGTTGGCGACTAAGCTCCGCTAAACTAGAAACAGGCTCAGGGAGATAGCGTAAATATTTACCTTCAGAAACTGCAGTGAAAGTACCTACTCGGGTTACTTGTTTATTTATAATCTCCCCACCTACAGTAATCACCGGTGCTTGAAACGTAACTATTTTCCCGCTTTCTGTCATTTGTTCTTGTAGACTTAACCAAAGCTGGCGTAGATTATTAATGGTAGGTAGTTTATCTTTTTCTGCAATTGCAGTAAGTGGCACAGATCGATCTGGAAATTGAGCAGAAACTAAAGACTCGTTTAGAATAGGTAGGAAATTTTGTGCTACTTTCTGTGCTGTCTCAAACAGATCTTTTAGAGAATTAGAGCGTTCTTTGAGATCAGCTTCTTTTTCTGCCAGAATTTCTTCATTTTTTTTGAAAATCTCTCTTAACTCTTGTTCTCTCTGATCAGCAGCTACCAGATCAGATTTTGCTTTTTCTAATAATTCTTTTTGCCTATTTCGATCAGATAGGAAATGCGATTCTCGTGCAGCATTAAGCTTTTTTTCTTGAATACCTTCCTGTCGCACTTGATTTAGGAGCTGATCTAAAGTTTTAGGAGTTTCCCCCCAAGAATTCATAGGTAAGAAAAACATCCCATTTAGAGCAAAAAAGAATATTTTTTTTAGTAAAATTTGGCTTGAATTTTTTATCATTTTTTTAGAATTAGCCATGGCTGTTATATTTCTTTGGTGCTTGAATAGGAAGTAGTAATAAATCCTCTGGTGCTTGTTTTTGAGCAATTAATAATCCTTTAGTAATTGCGGAACAATAAGAATCAGGGACAGTTACCCAGCCATGTTTTTGCTGATTCCAACGACCACAGGTTTTATCATCTAAAGTGTGGAAAAATAAAGCAGTACGGCCGACACGAAGAAAGTCAACAGTGCGAGATTTACCGTCATCCATTGCTAGAATATCTCGGTATGATGCAATCGTTTGCCCGTACTCCACTTCTACCTGATAAGCCTCTATAAGCCGCCTGTATTTTTCAGAAAGAGAAATATCAGCTCGATTCATAAGATCTTGAAGTTGTTTCACTCTAGTGTGGCGTTCCTCCAGTAGAAAAGGAACATCTAAAGAGACAAATTGATCTAGAGTAGAAACCATACGGAGCATGAGTGGTACAATTTCATGCCGAGTGGTTTCGATATCCCTTAACTGCTCTTGTAAAGTAGAGAATTCTTCAGCTTGGGAGTGAATAAGTTTCTCTAATTGATGATTATAGGTATTAAGGCTATCGAGTTGAGCAGTAACTTGGCGATATTCAGTTAGTAAAGCTTGGGTTTCTTCAGAAAGTGCGTTAATTTTTTGCTGAGATTGCCTTGCAGCTTGGTTAGTGTTTATCTGTGTTTGAATGGTTTGCTCTAATGTGGTTTCTGCCTGACAAATAAAAGAGCTAAAATAAATGAAAAGAAATAAGATAAACCTTGCTATTCTCATCGATATCGTTACCCATAAAATTTTTTAATTATCTCTACTCTAGTGTAAATAAAAACAATTATCAATAACAATATTATAGAAATTCAAAATTCGCAAGCTACATAGCTAATAAAATAATTTTTTTATTATAATAAAGGATATTACTTATACTACTAGGACAATATTAATTAGAATCCTCTGTTTTTTATATCTCGACTTAAGAGTTATTACTTTAGTCTATAAAGGACTGGACTATACTTCTATCATTTCAAAATCATCTTTGCTTGCCCCACACTCTGGGCAAACCCAACTTTCTGGTATATCTGCCCACTTTGTTCCTGGTGGAATACCATCATCTGGCCAACCCTCTGCTTCATCATAAATAAAACCACAAATGATACAGATATATCGTTTCATTTCTTATCCTCTGCTATAGTGAAAAAACTAAATCTTTATATATTTTTCTAAAAAATTAAAACTTATTAAAATTATACTGAAATTCACAGTATTTGTTTATGAAACATTTAATTCATGGTCTTTATGCAATTGTAGATACTGGAGTAATTCCCCCCGATCGCTTTCATAATGCAGCATCTGAAGTACTATTAGGGGGTGCAGATTTAATTCAGTATCGAGATAAAGATCAAAGCCCTGAGCAACGCTATAAACAAGCTATAGACTTACGCCAATTATGCAGCCAACACAGTGTACCATTAATTATTAATGATGATATTGAACTTGCTGCTCAAGTTAAGGCAGATGGTGTTCATCTAGGGAAAAGCGATGCTTCTATCTTGCTTGCTAGGCAAATTTTAGGAAAGAAAGCGATTATTGGAATCTCTTGTTACAATGAGTTATCTAGAGTAATTGCTGCTTGGGAGACAGGAGCCGATTATATTGCCTTAGGTCGATTTTTCCCTTCAATTACCAAACCTAAACCTATTTTTGTCTCACTAGATCTGCTAAAAGAAGTGCGCGAGAAAGTACCACTACCCATCGTTGCAATTGGAGGAATTACACCACAAAACGCTCTGCCAATTATTCAAGGAGGAGCTGATGCAATCGCTGTTATTGGTGGTATTTTTCGTCATCGAAATATCCGTCAACAAACTATTATCTATAAAAAATTATTTTTAGGTTGAATATAACTTTCTTAGGGGTTCTACAATTATAGATCCCTATTTTTAGGTTCAGCATGAAAGTGATTTCATCTAAAGTATAAGGCTGAGATTTAGCTAATTTCTTGTATGTTTTTAACAAATATTACTTACCATAAATTCTATAGAGCACTTTTAGTAATTGTAGTAATTGTTTTTTGTACTCTAGGACAAAGTAGCTTTGCTCAAAATAAGGAAGCATTACTCTACCCTCAAATTAGTGAAATTCAACCTAATCCTGTTGTTGGCTCTTCGGAACGACAATGGATAAGAATTATAGGTAATCATTTTACTTTTAAATCTACAGTAGCACTGTATCTTGGTGAGAGAGTTTTTTCTATCCCTCCTGAACGCATAAAACTCATTAGTAGTACTGAGTTAGCAATTTACATTAATGTTTCTACAAAACCTTCTTTATGGAGAGTACAGGTTAATAATGGAGGTAGAAATGCTACACCTTTTAGTTTTAGCGTGATTGCCCCTAACTCTGAATCTGAAGAGTCTCAAAGTAAGCTGGAAAGCAAACAAATACCAGAAATTGCAGAAGTATCTGAACAAGACGAAAATGCTCTGCAAAAAGCAGAGAAAAAAAAGGAAATAGAACTGCTGGATAAAAAAGAAAAGGAAATTCGCGAGGAAATAGAACAAGCAAAAGCGATTATACAGGAATCAAAAAAAGAAGCAGCACAAGCAGCTACTGAAAAAGCCATTACTGTACAAGAAGTAGAAAAAAAATCACAGATCGCAAGTGCTGCTAAAGTACAAGCGGAAACACTTCATAATATAGAAAAAGAAGCATTAGTTGATAATGGTATTAAATCAAGAGTTCAGGAATTAATAGAAAAAGTTAGAACTTTTGAGCAAGCTGCTATTGATGGTACAAGTAGGCTTATTGCAGTACAAGCAAAAGAAGAGGCTGCTAAAGAAAAAGTAGCTGCAAGTGAATCTAAAATAGAAAAATTAAATGCAGAACTTATTCAACTAAAAAAAATAAAAGCTGATCAACTTACTTTGGCTGAAAAACTTATGAATACTCTATGGATTATAGTAATTAGCTTTATTATTTGGTTAATTAAAAAAATCATTGTACGGAGATTTGAAAGTCCAGAAATAGAGGAAGAAGAAATACAAGAGGGCAGCTCTCGTTTGAGAACTCTTGCGTTATTTCTAAGTTGGTTTGGCACACTTCTTATTATTATAGTAGCACTTTATTTAATCCTAGATACATTTGGAATTAACATGGCTCCTATTTTAGCTAGCTTAGGATTTCTAGCACTTTCTTTAAGTCTTGGAGGTCAACATTTAGTAAGGGATATTCTTCATGGTACGGTTATCTTAATTGAAGGACAGTACAATATTAACGATGTAATTAGGGTTGAGGGAATTATTGCTGATGGGTTTTCAGGACGAGTAGAAAATATTAATTTACGCCGTACTCAATTAAGAGATATACGTGGCAGTGCTATTTATATCCCTAATGGTGATATTAGAACGGTAACGAATTTTACTAAAAATTATGGTCGAATAGTGGTTGATATTGGGGTACCATTTAAAGAAAATACAGATCGAGTTATGGAAATTATGGAAGAAGTTATGAAGGAGATGCGTCAAGGACCAAAATATGAAAAACTAGTTAAAAACTTTGAAATGCTTGGTATCGAGAGCCTAAAGAAAGAAGAAATTATCATCCGTTGTCGCTTTAAAACGGTTGCTGGCAAGCAATGGTCCGTTGCTAGAGAATATCGGCGCAGATTAAAAAGTAGATTTGATAAATTTAGCATAGAGCTTTCATAACTTATTAAATATAATATATTTTCAACTATTGAGACCTTAATAGACTATGGATCATATCAATAATTTATTTCAGCAAGCACAAAATTATATTCCTGGTGGGGTAAATTCTCCAGTACGTGCTTTTAAAAGCGTAGGTGGTGATCCTATTTTTTTCACTCATGGTAAAGGTCCCTATTTATACGATGTAAATGATCGTCCCTACGTTGATTATGTTTGCTCATGGGGACCTTTGATTGTAGGTCATGCTCATCCAGAAGTGATTGATTCGGTTCAAAGAGCAGCAGAGCAAGGCTTAGGTTTTGGAGCACCTACACCTATTGAAGTGACAATGGCAGAAACTCTTTGTCGTTTAGTACCTAGTATGGATTTAGTTCGTATGGTGAGTTCAGGTACTGAAGCTACTATGAGTGCTATTCGGTTAGCACGAGGATTTACTAAGCGGGATAAAATATTAAAGTTTGAAGGTTGTTACCATGGGCATGGAGATTCTCTATTAGTTAAGGCAGGATCTGGGGCTTTAACTTTAGGCGTACCTACCTCCGGAGGTATTCCTGCAGTTATTGCGGAACAAACAATTGTTCTTCCTTATAACGACTTGGAAACAGTACAGAAAGCCTTTCGACAATTTGGTAATGATATTGCGGCAGTTATTGTCGAGCCTGTAGCAGGAAATATGAACTGCATACTACCGAGTCTTGGTTTTTTAGCAGGGCTAAGGAAAGTATGTGATGATTATGATAGTGTCCTTATTTTTGACGAAGTCATGACTGGATTTCGAGTAGCATTAGGTGGAGCGCAGTCTCTCTATAATATTACTCCTGATCTTACTACCTTAGGAAAGATAGTTGGCGGAGGATTACCTGTAGCTGCTTTTGGAGGAAAAAAAGAAATTATGGAGATGATCGCACCTTTAGGTCCTGTATATCAAGCAGGAACGCTCTCTGGTAATCCAGTAGCAATGGCCGCGGGACTAGCCACATTAAAGCTTATTCAGGCTCCAGATTTTTACAAAAATTTAACTAATCAAACCCAAAAATTAGTTCAAGGACTCCTTACTCGAGCAGAAGCAGCAGGTATTCATATGACTGCAAACCAAGTGGGTGGTATGTTTGGTCTCTTTTTTACTGATCAAAAAGAAGTCACAAACTACCATCAGGCTACTCACTGTAATTCTGATCGTTTTAAATCTTTCTTTCATGAAATGCTCAAAGAAGGGATTTATTTTGCCCCATCCGCATTTGAAGCAAGCTTTGTCTCTAGTGCTCACGGAGATAAAGAAATAGAGGCTACTCATCTAATAGCAGAAAAAGTATTTTCTCGTATCTAATACTCTTTATAAATTCTTAAGGGAGATAGCCTATTAATTTATGCTATCTCTTAATCCTATTTAGCTTATCTCCTAAATTTAAAGAAGATAAAGCGATAAAAATCTTACCTATTAGCATTTCATGGATGCTTCCATTTCTCTGCTACACTCTTTAAATAAAAGCCAACAAGAAGCTGTAAGTATTCCCCAAGGCCATTGTTTAGTACTTGCTGGTGCAGGCAGCGGAAAAACTCGAGTGCTTACTCATCGGGTAGCATGGCTTGTTAAAAATCAAAATATCTCTCCGTCTACTTTTTTAGTAGTTACCTTTACTAATAAAGCTGCAGGAGAGATGCAAAAAAGAATAGAATCCCTTTTAAACCAATCTACCAAATTCCTATGGATAGGGACTTTCCATAGCCTTGCCTATCGTTTTTTACGTATTCACTATCAAGAGGCAAAACTTCCTAAAGAATTTCAAATTTTGGATTCTGAGGATCAACTCCGTTTAATTCGTCAAACTTTAAAAAATCATAACTTAGTTGATGAAACCAAATGGCCTCCTCGAAAAATACAATGGTTTATTAATCACCATAAAGATAAGGGGGAATATCCTCAACATATCCCAGATGATGGCAACCCAGATATCCAAAAAATGGTACAGATATACCTTGAATACCAAAATTACTGTGAACGAAATGGCTTAGTAGATTTTACTGAATTATTATTACGATCTTATAAATTATGGCAGTACTACCCCGAGCTACTGAGGCACTATCAAACCAGATTTACTCATATTTTTGTTGATGAATTTCAAGATACTAATGCTATTCAATACGAATGGCTCCGACTACTTATTGGCCGACAGGGAACATTGTTTGCGGTAGGTGATGATGATCAAGCGATTTATGGCTGGCGAGGTGCTCGAGTGGAAAATATCCAACAGCTTACTCTCGATTTTCCCTCTATTCATACTATTCGCTTAGAGCAAAACTATCGCTCTACCAGTACTATTCTTGCAGCTGCTAATGCTGTGATTTCTTGCAATAAAGCAAGGTTAGGCAAAAATTTATGGACAGAAGGTAAAAAGGGCATTCCTATCCAAATTTATAGCGGTTCTAATGAACAGGAAGAAGCACACTTTTGCCTTATCCAAATTTTAAATTGGAGGAATCAGGGAGGTAGCTATGCTGATATAGCACTACTTTATCGTACTAATGCTCAGTCCCGTATTTTTGAAGATATCCTATTTCAGCATAAAATTCCCTATCGGATACATGGTGGATTACGGTTTTTCGAAAGAGCAGAAATTAAAAATATTCTTGCTTACTTACGCCTATTCATTCAAAGAGAGAGTGACCCTGTATTTGAACGTATTATTAATATGCCTCCTCGGGGTATTGGTGCACAAACCCTTTCTCAAATACGAGAATATGCTCAGGATCAAACTATTTCTCTATGGCAAGCTACAACACAGCTTTTAGCACAAAAAGCCTTCACGCCACGGAGTACTCAGGCGCTCAACAATTTTTGCCAGTTTATTCAAGATATAGAAATAGTATTTCAATCTAGCTCTTTACCCCAATTTACTGAGTATGTTCTTAAAAAAAGTGGTTTAGTTACACATTATGAAAAAGATAAAAGCGAGCGTGGTCAAGCACGGCTAGATAATCTTAAAGAGCTTATTCAGGCTATCGCCCAATTTCAGCCAGAGGATCAGAATCTAGAAAGGCTATCTGCATTTCTTGCCTATACTACCCTTGGAGAAGCAGATCCTCAACAAGCACAGCAGACTAATACTTATGTGCAACTAATGACATTACATGCAGCTAAAGGGTTAGAATTTCCTTTAGTTTTTATAGTAGGTATGGAAGAGGGTTTATTTCCAAGTGCTCAATCTTTTTCTAGTTCAAATAAGTTAGAAGAAGAACGTCGTCTCTGTTATGTAGGGATGACGCGAGCAAAATCTCAGCTCTACCTTACTTATGTAAATTGTCGCCGCCTTTATGGATCAGAAAACTATCCTGAACCTTCTCGATTTATCACTGAAATTCCTAACCAGCTTACCCAAGAATTAGGGATGCACCAGATCCAAACTTCCCAACCCGCCTCTTCCAAAGAAATTCTCTTAAAAAATATACAACTTAGAAAGGGGCAACGAGTATATCATCCTAAATTTGGAGAAGGTATTTTATTAGCCATCATCGGAGAGAGAGAGACTGCAGAGGTAGAAGTAAAGTTTTATTCCTTTGGTATAAAACGGCTAGCATTGATATATGCTAAGCTCCGACCTATTTAGCTATTTATAATCTTCCCCTAACCTCTCTTATCTGCGGGGTTTTACTGTTTAATCAATCAAAATAAATGATGCTTTATTGCAGAATTAAGCTTTTCTTTATTTTTTTATTGTTTAAGAAGAAACACAAAGAAACTTACCTAACAGTAGAGCAACTAATTGAACGATTCGTTTCAGTGATTAGTTCTAATGGCATAAGTAATCGTCGCCCAGTAGTACTTATGACAATATGACTTATCCTATTTTAATGGAATGAAAAAGTATTGAACATATAGGGATTAATAAATATGACTTAAGCCTATACAATGGGTCAGCCTTGATGTAATCCTAAGAGTAATATTAACCTTTTAGCTATAAATAAACAAATAACGATATATTTTTATTATTTTTTATTTGAAGAAGTCAATTAAAACAATATATACTTACTTTTCCAAAAAAAACATCATACTTAATGAGGAAAACCATGATTATCAAAAAAAAATCATATATATTACCTTTACTATCTTTAATTTTTTTCACCCACTCAGCTTTTGCGATACAGTTCTATCCAGAAAATGGTTGGTGGTGGAATCCCCAGCAATCTGGAAGTGGCTATAATATTGAAGTACAAAATGATACCTTGTTTATTGCTACCTTTGTTTATGATAATCAGGGACAACCTACTTGGTTTTCAGGAAGTGCTAATAATTTAAGCAGCAGTGACAGCACTGTTGTTGTTGCACTACAAAAATCAGAAGGTGGTGCTTGTTTAGGCTGTACTTATACTGCCCCACAAACTGGAGATGCTGGTATTCCGCTTACCCTAAGCTTCACTGATGAAGGTCATGGCACAGTAGTGATTAATGGTCAATCTACTCCTATTGAGCGATTTGATTTTGCCTATGGAGATGGATTAGCTATCCTCCAAGGATCGTGGGTTGTCAGTGCGCCCTTTACTTCTAGCACTACTACAGCAGCTGCTAGCGACTTTGGTTATACTGATATCCTTGCTTATACTCAGGTCAATAGCAGTGGTCAAGCATCGGGTCAAGGACTTGCAGGACAAACTATCGCAGCCCAAGGAAGCAGTAATAACTCTTTTATTAGTCGTACCCAAGCATCTGCACAACAAGATTTAGTTGCATCGTTCATGCTTATTGGGTTAAACACTATTTTTGGAACAGCAGCATTAGTAGATTCTACTGCTAGCGATTCTGAGATTAGTACTGCATTAACTAATGCGGTAAATAATAATGCGATATTTATCGGTTATCGTGCTACTCCTATATTAGGACTACCTAGTAGCAGTCAACAACCTACTTCCGTCAAAGTCCAGTCTATTAACGAATCTACTAATAGTTCTATAAAGAATTTTCCTAAAGCAACAGATTTAATAGATTCAATTAAATTAGAAACTACTGGAATAGAAATCCCAAGCTTTAAGTAATTATTAATTTTTTGCGATATATTACTAATATAGGCTACCCACCTATTTTTGGTGAGTAGCCTAAATTTATTTATCCTGTTAAATTATGCACTTACTATTAAAAATAGCTAGTTTAGGAGGGCTAGTAAAAAAATCAATATAAACATATAAAAACCATTAATACCAAGAGAAATAAAGTTTATGAAAATTATCTATAAACTAATATTTAGTATTTTTTTTTTATTCCTTACCAAATATGCCATTGCGGCTTCTCCAGAAAATGGCTGGTGGTGGAATTCTGATCAGTCAGGAATAGGCTATAGCATAGAAACTCAAGATAATACTTTATTTGTAACTACCTTTACTTACGATAGTAAGGGTAATCCTATCTGGTACTCTGGATCTGGATTATTATCAAACGATATAACAACCATAAATCTTCTCCAATCTATTGGGGGGTCTTGCTTTACTTGTGCTTACACGGCAGCTATAACAAGTGATAGTGGGATGGAAATTAACTTTAGTTTTACCGATTCAGGCCATGGTAATGCCACTGTAGACAATCAAACCATTCCAATTGAGCGATTTAATTTTGGTTACGAAGAAAACGATTTGCGTATTATAGGTAACTGGACTATAAGTGCCCCTTTTATCAACAGATCAAACGACATTTATGGATTCTCTAGCGTGGTTTCATATATTCCAAGTAGTGATTCAGTAATAGGTAAAAGCATATCTGGGAGTAGCCAATTATTCATTACAAAGGAAAATTCAGACGTATTTATTACAACCCTGCCAATCTCTAACCAAGAGAATTTAGTAGCTGCTTTTATATTTAATGGCTTAAATGAAATTCAAGGAAAAGCAGTGATACTTGATTCTGGTGCTACAGAGCAAGAAATGGGTAATGCACTTAATCAAGATGGAACCTTATTAATTGGGTTTCGAAATAATTTAATAATTAACACACCATCTGATCAAAGCTCTAGTATGTCACTCATTACGAATAGTCAGGTAGATACGGCTATTAAAAATATAGATTTTTCAGTAACTCCTTAAGGAAATATTGTAATGAAGCGTATATTAATATTTTTTAGTTTTATTTTTGCTATAAATATATCTCATGCAGCTGCCATTGCTCCAGAGAGTGGTAAGTGGTGGAATCCTCAAAATCCAAATATAAGTTATAGCATTGAAGCACAAGACAATACCCTATCCATAGTTACTTTTACCTATGATGATCAAGGTAATCCTGAGTGGTACTCAGGCTTTGGTCAAGTTGCAGCAGATGGCTCAACAGCTATTGATTTATTTAAATCAGAAGGTGGATCTTGTATAGGCTGCTCATATGTCACTCCTACTCAAAGTGATAGTGGTACAGAGATATTGCTAAGTTTTACTGATTCAGGTCATGGTAACTTATCCATAGATGATCAGCTTATAACTATTGAAAGGTTTAATTTTAGCCAAAAAAGTAGTGAAGAAAGAATTTTAGGTAATTGGGTAGTTAGTGCACCGTTTGTAGGTCGAAAGGATGGATCTACTGGATATTCCGATATCGTCTCTTTTTCTGAAAATAATGGGGTTATCACTGGTGAGGGGATATTTAATCAGCTAGGATCTTTATCTCAACTAGATGAAAATGGAACATTTCTTAGTATTGTTCCTATCTCTACAGATAAGAATTTAGCAACTCTTTTTACTTTAAATGATATAAATACTTTTGTAGGTAAAACCTCTATTTTAGATCCTAGCTTAACCCAACAAGAGATAATAGATATATTAAATAGCCAAGGTACACAAACGCTAGGCATTAGAGATAATACAGCAACCGATTTTAGGCTATCAGATATTAGCATAGCTTTTAATAATCTCGAAAATTTAACTTTATTGCCAGTATCTACAAATCAAAACTCTGTTAGTACACAATTTGGAAGTAGTACGATCCAAAGTGTAAGTACTACACAACCAGCTGATTCAGCGGCTATAAATGCTACACTGGCTAATAAATTTAGCCAGCTACAACTTGCTGCTTCCAATACAGCTGCACTTTTTGGCAGTGCATTAAACACTAGCCCTAATACTCTAGCGTTATCAGGCAGCCCTAATACTACTCTAGTGTGGCATGGCACAGCTCCTCTAACAGCCCCTCCAGCTCCCTCAACTACTGAACCACCTCCACCCTCCACAACTACAGCATCACCCCCAGCCTCAACACCAACTACTACTGCTACTACTGGTTGTTCATCTTTTCCCGGATTTAAATCTACAGGTAACTTACCTCAGCCTTATCTGTGCTCAAATGGATTAGCTACTTTTGGTCAAATTTTTAATAGGGGTATAGTACCTCAAGGTAAAATAATTACTACTCAATATGACACTCAAGTGGATGTTAAAGCAAGATGGGATGACGGTAGCTTAAAACATGCAGTGATTACCATAGATGGTCAACAAGGATTTATAAATTTTAGTGTTATTAATCCTCCAACTAACCAAGAAGCTGCAAACTATAGTGATCCAGGTACTACCTTAACTTTAACGAGTGGTCAAAACTATAGTAGTCAAGCTATGCCGTTAAAAACAACTTGGTTAAATGGTCCTCTAGTAGTTGAAGAAATTTTAGAAGATCATAATGATCCTAATCTTGTGGTACAGTTCCATGTACGTCACTATAACAATGGAGCTACTCGTACTGAAGCAGTAGTTGAAAACTCTAAAGCTTATGCGCCGCAACATACTGTTGCTTATTCAGCACAAATAACATCAGGTAGTGCTACCTTTAATACAGGGCAACTTACTCACTATAAAGCACAGCGTTGGCATCACACACTTTGGTATAACAATCAAGAGCTAGATAATTATGTTGTACAAGATACTCCTTATATGACGCAGGTTGGAGTAATTGATAAATATCAAGCTAATATTCAGCCCTCACAGAGTTATTTGAGTAAAATGCGTCAATCTTGTGCACCCTTAGATAACTGTGAAGACACTACTCAAATGGGTGCTGCAGGTTTAAGTAAAATGATTGGTCCTTTACCACTTTGGACTACTAGCTATATTACTTATCCACAGGATAAACGTACTTTTACCTATATGTTGGCTGGCGATGATGGAATGGGAGCTTATGATATTCATTTTAGGGAAAATAATCAAAACGGTACCTTAAGTAATATGGCCCTTAATTATTATCCCTTAAGTATTGTAGAACACCCCGGTGTTTCCTTAGTTGCATGGTCCTATTCTAGCCCTCAAGATAAACTTCCTTGTGATCCTTCTATCTGTACAGATAGATCTTATGGCAATGGGAATAATAATTTATCTTGGGATAATTCTCATCAACCTTCAACTGCTTTTATTCCTTATATGGTAACTGGTGACTACTATTGGATGGAAGAGCTAGCGTTTGTTGTATCTAACAACCTTATATGGCCCCATCCAGTTTATCGGCAAGGAAGTGAAGGTTATATTGATAGTTCAGTTAGCCAGGTACGAGGTAAAGCGTGGGTACTCAGAGAAATCGCTCATGGTGCATATTTGCTACCTAATGAATCTGCAACAGCATACCCAACCACAAATGAAATTAACACAATATTAAATAATAATATTTACTTCTTAAATACTGATTATGCAAATAATCAGCCTCCAAATAATAAAAATTGCATAGCCGTGCCTGGTATAACACAATCAACTGATTGTGCAAATAATATTGGGCAATCTGCTAGTGCAACCTCAACCCCAGGTATTGTGAATGGTGTTCCTAACACTTCAACATCTCCTTGGATGCATAGTTATTATATGTGGGCTGTACAGCATATTTATATGCTAGGCTATACTAACATACAACCATTTGCCCAGTTTATGGCTCAATTCGAGCTTGGAATATTTGGCCCTTACAGCCAGACCGGCTATTGTTGGATAGCCGCAAGTGCTTATCGACTCAGTGTTAAAGATGCTAATCTTAATTGGCTTACATCTATTCAAGATATTTTTAACGTATCTTTTCCTGATGCAGTAGGGCAACCTTGCCCATCTACAGAGATGTCTCAAGGCTTAGTCAAGGATTGGGGTATATTTAGTACTAAAGTCGCAAATAGTGGATCTGGTCCAATCACGCTAAGCTACCCAACTCAAATGATGAGCTCCCATGGTGTTGCTGGAGATTTTCCAGATTACATGCAAATTGGTTTAGCTGCTGCAATTGATAGTGGCTCATCTGAATCTATAAGCTATGGATCAACAGGCTGGACAAATTATAAATCAGAATACTTTAATACAGCCCGTGAAAAAGCGCATAATGACTGGCCTGTTTGGGCAGTAATACCGCGTAGTCTTAACGTTACTGAATAATAAGAACTATTAAACTCTTTAAGGGAGCTCTAGTATTATATGGCTCCCTTATTTTTTATACGAGTTGAAAAATAATAATGAAAAATATATTGAACATAATAATTTTAACTCTTTTCTCTTACAATGTTTTTGCTACAGTGCCAGAAAATGGTTGGTGGTGGAATCCTCAGCATCTTGGAGGTGGATATGATATTAAAATAGAAAATAATGCTTTATTTATAACTACTTTTATTTACAATCAACAAGGACAGCCCATTTGGTATTCAGGAAGAGCTAATAATATAGGTAGTAGCGAAAATACTATTACTATTGATTTTTTTGAGTCTAAAGAGGGTGCTTATTCAAATTATACTGATGTAACAGTACAATCCTCTACTCATCCCAGTATGCAATCTACTTTAAGTTTTATTGATGAAAATCATGGAACTATAACCACCCAAAATCAGCTAATTTCTATTGAGCGATTTTACTTTAATAGCTCAAAAGGAATTGCGAAAATGTTAGGTGCTTGGTCAGTAAATTTACCCTATATAAAAAGAGAAAATGGGATTATTGGGTTTGCAGATATAGTGCTTTTTTCACAAATTGATAATCATCAAATTGTGGATAGAGATTCTCGTACGATTATCTCTCAAACAAACATACCTAATGTTTATGTAAGTTTAAATAAAACTTCGGATAAACAGTATCTTGCTATAGTAGGTATTTTACAGAGTTTAAATTCATTTTCAGGGATAGCTACTATAGTAAATAATACAGCTAGCGTAGATCAAATGAATAATATGCTGCAAAATAACGGGACATTAATGTTAGGTTATCGCAGCGAATCTATTAGGAATTTAGATATTACTTATCCCTTACCCCCGCTACAAGATCAAGAGATAAGCACAATGAGTGTCCTACTTAACAAGCTTGCAAAATCAATAGACTCTATACTTTTAAATAAGGTTACTTATTTAAATGCTATACAACACTAGTAAAATATTGTTTTTTTTAAACTAAATTACCCTGATTAGGATTTTTACGCTTTGCTTGAAAATGGCTTTTATTTACCCCTAGATAGAGAGCAACTGGACTTGCAATATAGATAGAGGAATAAGTACCTACTACAATACCAATAATTAAAGCCAAGGAGAAATTATGAAGAGCTTTACCACCTAAGAAATAAAATACAATAAGTACCATTAAAGTGAGAGCACTAGTCATAATAGTACGAGAGAGCGTATCATTAATTGCCCGATTTAATACTTCAACAGTAGTTGCTTTGCGTAGTTTATGAAAATTCTCTCGAATCCGATCGGCAATAATCACTGTATCGTTGAGAGAATAACCAATCACAGCAAGTACTGCTGCAAGTACTGTTAAATCAAATTCTAGTTTGAAAAGTGAAAATATACCGAGAATTACCAAAACATCATGAACAAGGGCAACGATGGCTCCGACTGCAAATCGGTACTCAAATCTAAAAGTAACATAAATAAGAATGCCTATTGCAGCATAAAACATAGCTACCCAACCATCAGTGGCAAGTTCTTCTCCTACTTCTGGACCGACAAACTCCACGCGCCGTAGCTCAATAGAGTAATTATTTCCTTGATTTAAAGCTTGTAGTATTTCATTACCTACCTTTTCGCCGTTGTTTTCTCCTTTTTGAGGTACTAGCCGAATAATTACTTCTCGAGTAGTGCCAAAATGCTGCACAAGCACATCTTCGTATCCTTTTTTAGCTAAGACATTTCGCACCTCTGATAAATCTGCAGGTTGCTCATATCCTACCTCTATTAGGATTCCCCCCGTATAATCTAGACCGAAATTAAGACCATAGAAAATTAAAAAGATAACTGAGAGTACATTTATGGTAGTAGATAGACCAAGTGCTATACGACGTTTACCCATAAAATCAAACTGGGTTTTATTCTTAAAAATTTCCATGGTATTTCTTAGATAATTGCTATGTAATGGATAGATAATTTTAGAGATTAATTATAAACGTAAAGAGAAAATATATACTAATTATAGCTAGGGAAATTTTTTTGTTTATGCTATTCTCTGGCTTAATTAGATGCTGCTGTCTTAAATAACGCTGCTTAGGGTCAAATATATCAGTATCTGATCTATCTTTTCAATAATGAGCACTTAAATGCTCATATTGATAAGCAACAATAAAGCGCTGTAGCTAAGGAATATATCTAGTTAATGACTGGATAAATCAAATCTTAATAGAGATGCCATGAGTTAAGATTATGATGTTATTTGTCGCATGGCATATTTTTAAATCAGGAATGTATTATAGTGAATATTTATGTCGGTAATCTACCTTATCAAGTGACAGATGAGGATTTAAGAATTGCTTTCCAAGCCTATGGGGAGGTATCTTCAGCTACGGTGATAATAGATAAATTCTCAAACCGTTCCAAAGGGTTTGGGTTTGTTGAGATGGTAAAAAAAGAGGATGGAGAATCTGCAATTAAAGAATTAAATAATACAGATCTTAAAGGACGGCAAATTATTGTCAATGAAGCTCGCCCTAAAACTGATGCTCCCCGACGTAATACTAGAAGTTTTGGAGATCGTAGAGAAAGACACTAATTACTTATAAAAATAAAATTTATACCTATCTCAAACCGCCTATTTCAGTTTTATGATAGGCGGTTTTTTATTAAAATAAATAACAGGTATAATCTACAATTTTAATTATTTATTAAATAATTATCCTTACTGAATATCTCATAGACTTAATTATCTCTTCTAGAGTTTTTATGGTACTTCGATTTACCCTAAAAAATTCCCTAATATTTCTAGTCCTTAGCTCAATTATCACCCTTATCCTGCTTACCATGTATATGGTAGATCGGCAATGGCTTAAGCTAACTGAAATGGGTCAAATTTTATCAGAGCAAGCACAAGACTTGCATACTTTACGACAACAGTTAGCTCATATTGATAAGAATCAGCTGGGAACTACACTTGCTAAAGAAGATAAAAATAAGTCTATCTCCAGTATTTTCAGCCGAGCTTTTTATGCAACTGAACAGCTAGATTATAGTACTGGAGATTGGCTAGTACAGGCGTTTAGTGTAGGGTTAAAAACCCTTACTCCTCTCATTTCCACTGATGCGTACGCAGCAGAGATACAAGGTTATATTTTAGATTCTCTTCTTAGTCGAAATCCAGAAACTCTAGAATGGGAAGGTATGCTTGCTCAAAGTTGGGAAGTAAGCGGTGATGGTCTTACATTTCGATTCTTTTTAAGAAAGGGTTTGGTTTTTTCAGATGGGCAGCCTTTAACTGCAAAGGACATAGTCTTTTCTTTTAATTTTATTATGAATCCTGTAATTGCAGCCCCTAGAGAACGAGCTTATTACGATAAATTGAAAAGTGTGACTGCACTAAATGAAGATACAGTTGAATTTAAATTTAAGGAGCCCTACTTTAATAGCCTAGCTCTAGCAGGTGGACTACCCATTTTGGCAAAACACTTTTACGAGCCTTATTTAGAGCAACCAGAAAAATTTAATCAATCTAAAGGATTACTTTTAGGATCTGGTCCTTATCGATTAAGAGATCCTGAAAGCTGGCGACCAGATCAAGGATTGGTGGAATTAGAGAGAAATCCTCGTTATTGGGGATCTGTTCAGCCTCCAGTAGATAAACTACTTTGGAAAATCATTGCCAATGATAGCGCCCGTTTAACTACTTTTCGCAATGGAGATATTGATGTCTATGGAGCACGTCCTCAGGAGTATAAAAAATTATTAACTGATGAAACTCTAAAAAACCATAGCCAAAATTTCGAATATAGAAGCCCTACAGCAGGCTACAATTATATTGCTTGGAATGAAGATAAGCAGGGAAAATCTACATTTTTTGCTGATAAGCGAGTACGACAGGCAATGACTCTGCTAACTGATCAAAAACGAATTATTGATCAAATCATGGCAGGCTATGCCGATCCTGCAGTAAGTCCATTTAACTTAAATAGCCCCCAACATGATCCAGCCTTAATACCACAATCCTTTAATCTTACTAAAGCAAAGGAATTACTAGCACAAGCAGGATATACAGATCAAGATGGCGATGGAGTAATAGAAGATAGTAGCGGTAATCCTTTTAAATTTAAATTGGTTTTTTTTCAAGATATGGATGACACTCGACGCATGGTATTACTCCTTAAAGATATCTACGCTCGTGCTGGTATACTGCTAGATCCAGAGCCTACAGAGTGGCCGGTAATGTTGGATAAAATTAAGAATAGAGATTTTGATGCCATCACCTTAGGTTGGACAGGTGGGATTGAAACAGATATTTATCCTATGTTTCATAGTGGTCAAATTGTTGCTGGAGGAGATAACTATATTTCTTATCGTAATCCAAAATTAGATTCTTTAATTGAAAAAGCTCGATCTACAGTTGATGAATCTATTCGTATGTCCTTATGGCAAGCTTGCGAGCATATCCTGTATGAAGATCAGCCCTACACTTTTCTTGTTCGTGGGAAATCTCTAGTTTTTGTTGACAAAAGGATTAAAAATTTAAATATTACTGGGCTTGGTTTAAATTTAGGTATTACTCCTATAGAATGGTATATCCCCAAAGCTGAACAAAAGTATATGCTACATTAGCCTATGCTAGCTTATATCATTCGTCGCTTGCTGCTTATGCTTCCTACCTTGCTTGGCATTACGATCGTTGTGTTTATTGTAATGGCAGCAGCACCAGGTGGTATTAGTACTCAAAGTTTAATTGGTACCCAAAATTTAGAGCCTGAGGCGAAAAAAGCATTAGAAGATTACTATAATAAACTCTATGGATTGGATTCTCCCTCTACTGTTCAATATCTTCACTGGCTAAACAATATCTCTCCCATAGGGTTTAGCTTAGATTCAGAAAATCGGTTTCGTAATTTTTCTCTTTGGAAAAGACCCAATTTAGGTACCAGCTTTCGCTACGGGAGACCTGTGTTAGATATTATAAAAGAGCGAGTCCCTATCACTTTATTACTTAATACTCTTTCTCTGCCTCTTGTATATATTTTTGCAATTACAATTGGCGTACATGCAGCAATTGAGCGAGGCAAAGCATTTGATATACTCTCAAATACTATCATGCTTGGGTTATGGTCAATACCTACTATGCTCGCTGGAGTATTATTAATTGGCTTTCTTGCAAGTAATCAATATTGGCACTGGTTCCCTACAGCAGGATTAAGCACTCGTAAAGCATTAGATATGCCTTTTTTACCCCACTGGCATTCTATACAAGATGGGTTGTTATTCTTAACGATTTTTACTGTAAGTGTCATAGTAAGTATTTGGATCGCTCTATATCATTCTAAATTACTCCGATCTGCTATTTTAATTGGATTAGGCGTGAGTATTGGTATTTGGGTGACAACTCAGCTGCCTACGTTTTCTTTTAGAGTAGGTATTTTTCTAGGGGCATTATTCGCATCTATCCTAGGTGGATTAAGTTATCTAAATCATATAATGCTACGGGTAAGCATAATGAGCATTTTTGGAGTAGTAGGAGGGATAGTTTTAGCCAATTATTGGGTAGGAGATTTTACCCGTGGATTTCTAGCTGATCGTATTTGGCATCTTATTTTACCTATTTTATGCTTAACTTATGGGAGCTTTGCTTTTCTTTCTCGTTTAACACGAACGGCAGTTTTAGAAAATCTAATGACAGATTATGCTAGAACTGCTAGAGCTAAGGGATTATCTGATGATACAGTTTTATGGCAGCATGTATTTCCCAATAGTCTTTTACCGCTCATTACGGTTTCCAGTACTCTACTACCAAGCCTGTTAGCTGGATCAGTTATTATAGAATCTATTTTTTCTATTGAAGGGATGGGAAAATTAGCAGTGGAAGCAGTACAAGCTAGAGACCGAGAGCTAGTGCTTTCTATTACCTTAATTAGCGGGTTACTCACTTTGGTGAGCTACCTAATCGCTGATATTTGCTATGCAATCGTTGATCCTCGAGTAAACTATGATTAGAAAATGGCTATATCAAACGCTAAAAATTTAATTCCATCCCAAAAACAAGCAAGTATTGCCAGTCAAGTTCTTTCCCAATGGGGTGCTCGTTTAGGATTATTGTGGATTGGGTTACTAGGTTTTTTTGCGATTTTTGCTCCATTTTTAGCAAATAGCCATCCCTTACTCCTAAGCCAGAAAGGACAAATTAGTAGTCCTATATTATATAACTTCACCTCTACTGATACCGTACTCATTACACTATTTATTGTAGGTTTTATATTAATAATTATAAAATCCTCGCTGAGAACTTGGTTGTGGATCTTAAGCATTACCTGTGTTTTATCAGGAGTACTTAGTTCATGGCTACTTCACCCGCCCACCCTAACTATTTATGAGCAGTATCGAGAACAAGAATCCATAGGAAAGTATGAGTGGGTTATTCATACGCCTATCCCCTATTCCCCTAAGGATTACCAACGAGATAAAGATGAATTGGGATTGCAACCGCCTAATCAAAATCACTGGCTAGGTACTGAAGAAAATGGTGCTGATGTATTGTCTCGTATGATTTACGCTTCTCGAGTTTCTTTAGGCATTGGTTTTGTTGCCACAAGCATTGCAATGGTGCTTGGCATAGTGATTGGTGGACTTATGGGATATTTTTCTGGAATAGTAGATATGATAGGTATGCGTTTAATAGAAATTTTTGAAGCAGTACCTACCTTGTTTCTATTACTTACCTTTGTTGCTTTTTTTGAGCGTAGCTTATACATGCTAATGGTGATTATTGGTATTACCAGTTGGCCTGGTTATGCTCGCTATGTACGGGCTGAATTTCTACGTTTACGGCAACAGGATTTTGTTCAAGCAGCGATTGCTTGTGGTCTTCCTTTACACTCTATTTTATTTCGTCACATGCTGCCAAATGGGATCGGGCCTATTTTAGTATCTGCGAGTTTTGGCATTGCCTCTGCAATTTTAGCAGAAGCAGTATTAAGTTTTTTAGGACTAGGATTAGTTGATGATCCTTCTTGGGGACAAATGCTTAATCAGGCGGTAAAGTCTTCTATGTTTAACTGGTGGATGGCAGTTTTTCCAGGGGGAGCAATTTTTCTTACAGTATTTTCCTATAATTTGATTGGCGAATCCCTTCGTGACATCTTGGATCCCTATTTAAAAAAGCCATTATAATACGTTCACTTCTATAATTTGTTGTGCTGCTTCAAGTTAATAATTTAAAAACCTATTTTTATGGAAAAAGTAGTGCTATTAAAGCAGTAGATGGAGTAAGTTTTGCTCTAAACAAAGGAGAGACCCTTTGTCTTGTAGGTGAATCAGGTAGTGGAAAATCTATCACTGCTTTATCTATTATGCAGCTTCTTCCTAAACAGATTAGTACACACCCTGAAGGATCCATTTTATTTAACTGGTACCAAAGTGATAATCACTATCGACAGGTAGATTTACTATCGTTACCTGAATCGGAAAAGCAACACATTCGTGGTGCTCAAATTTCTATGATCTTCCAAGAACCCATGACCTGCCTCAATCCAGTATTTACTATTGGTGAGCAAATTATAGAGACTTTACAATTACATTTCCCAAACTTGAATAAAACAGAAGCACAAGAAAGGGCAATTCATGTTTTAGAGCAAGTGCGTATTCCAAGTCCTAGATTACGTATGAATGAATATCCCCATAGACTCTCTGGAGGACAACGCCAGCGAGTCATGATCGCTATGGCAATTGCTTGTGAGCCTGATTTACTTATTGCAGATGAACCTACTACTGCTTTAGATGTGACGGTTCAAGCTGAGATTCTTGCATTGATGCAAGAATTACAAGCTAAAAAACAAATGGGGATTTTATTTATTACCCATGACTTTGGAGTGGTTTCTCAAATGGCTCACAAAGTAGGTGTAATGCAACAAGGGAAAATAATTGAATCTGGTACTTTAAAAGAAGTACTTGGTAATCCTAAACGTCCTTATACTCACCAGTTACTTGCAGCATTACCAGAAAACCTTAGGCCTCTACCCTCTTCTCATACACCTCAAAAAAATATAACTCCGGCTGTAATACGGCCTCTATTAGAAATAGAGAACTTACAAGTATATTTTCCAATCCGTAAAGGCATATTTAGACAAGTCGTTGGGCATATTCACGCGGTAGATAACATTAGCTTAATCATACCTACTGGTCAAATTTTGGGATTAGTTGGAGAATCGGGCTGTGGGAAAACTACCCTTGGGCGTGCAATCCTTCGTCTTATAGAACCTACTAGTGGTAAAATTTGCTATAACGGAACTGATATTACTACTTTAAATCAAAGGAAGTTACAGCCCTATCGAAAGGAATTACAAATTATTTTTCAAGATCCGCTGTCTTCTCTCAATCCCCGACTTTCCATTGCAACTACTTTAATTGAACCTATGGCAGTGCACAACATAGGTATATCTTTCCAGGAGCGCTTAGATCGAGCGGAGAATTTACTAAAGCAAGTGCGTTTAAATGGAGATTATTTATGGCGTTATCCTCATGAGCTCTCTGGAGGTCAGCGTCAACGAATTTGTATTGCTCGTGCTCTTGCTTTATCACCTAAATTTATTGTATGTGATGAAATTACTAGTGCTTTAGATGTCTCAGTACAAGCTGAAATTTTAGAATTATTGTTAGAGTTGCAAGTAAGTAAAAATTTAACCTTACTTTTTATTAGTCATAATATCAGTGTAGTGAAATATATTAGCGATGAATTTGCTGTTATGAAAGAAGGGTTTATTATCGAAAAAGGAACTACAGAACAAATTTGCAGTAGCCCTGAACACCCTTATACACAGAATTTACTCAAAGCAGTACCAAGGATAAATGGGCAGGGGAGAGGAAAAACATTATTGCATTAAGCGATAATGGAATATTGAGTAGTGGAGTTATATACTCTGCTACGAATCCATTTTGAACAAAACTAATGCGGGCTGTATCTCGCCCGTGCTCAACAAGCTCGCATCGGTGTTAATTCTGATTTGCAATTGTTCTTTAAGAATTTTGTAATGTTCTGGAAAAGTTATGTCCATCATTTCTAGCAAATATTGAACAACTTTCCGTTTTCTTATAGGAGGTTTCGCTGCTTGGAACACGGAACATCAAAAAAGTATCAAGAACTTTTCTCGCAATATTTGGTATGTGATAGACAGAAGCAATACTATCGTCCGATTCAAATGTATATAAAACCTTAAATAAATAGTGGTACTCGCTTTCGTGGTCTATCAAAGCTTTATCAAGTTTCGAAACAAATGCGGTTCTGCCATTTGCCACTTCATTTTGATTCTTAATCATATAATACCGACTATGTTTCTTATTAGGTTTATATTTTAGCCAGTTCAGAATAAGTCTCAAGAAATTGAAATTATGCGTAAAAATAAAAACCTGCTTCGCGCCTTTAACTGCATTTTGTAGAAAAGCAAAAGCTTGATGCAGTGAATTTGAATCAAGGCTTGATATAGGGTCGTCTACGACAATTATGCCATTGGTTACATCAAAATTTTGATCTTTTAAGTGCACTACAAAATACACAAATGCTATGGCTGTTTTTTCGCCTTCGCTTAGATTTTTTGCAATGATACCATTACGCTTAATAACATAGCCACCTTCGGGAGCTACCTCAAAAGTAATCTCATTTCTACCTAAGAAGGTTTGTAATTGTTTATTTAGTGTGTTGCAAGCCTTGTGTTCTGATAGAATTTTATTCTTACTTTCAGTAATCTGTTCATTGAGTACCTCTATATCATTCTGAATTCTTGAAATTTCTTTTTTGCACTCCTCAATTTCCCGTACTAAGCCTTTCACCTCATCAAAAATCTCGCTCAAGTAATGAGTTTTTAGTGATTTAGTGGCTTCATCTTTTTCGTCCTGGAAATTATCGCTTTTTCGATTGTGCTGTTCTATAATCTTATTTATAGAATCAAGAACAAATTGAAAATTGTTACTCAACGATCTTGAGAAGGGTATTTTTTCTGTCGTTTTTTGCTTTTTAGCATTCAAAATATCAACCATATCTGACAATTCGGCACAATAATTGTCTTTTTCTTGGTTATAGGTAATTGCTTGTGGTACAAAAGTTTTTTGTAAATCTGTATAAAACTGTTCTTTGATTGGAGCCTGAGGTTTTTCAACAGATTGAATGATTTGTTGAAGATTAGCAATCTTTTCGCTTATTTTCTCTTTTAACTTTTTATCAGCTTCGTTGAAATGACCAAGTAATGCTTCAATTCTGCCGTTTGGCAGATTAGAGCCGCAAAACTCACACTGCTCGCTATCTTTTGAGTGTAAAGTTAACCCGTGCTCAACTCACGCTGAAATATCCTGATTTTCTGCAAGTCTACTAATCACATTTGTTTCAACCGTTTCTTTACAAATACCAATTACTTCATCGTAGATATTAGATAAATCTAGATCTGAAGCAAAACTAATTTTTGGTATTGGGTCTTTCTATTCCTGCTTTATAATTTCTTGTTGCTTTGAAACTTCATCTTTTAAGTGAAAAATGAAGAGTCAAGATAAATCAGAACAACTGATTCAAATGTTTAATGCTTTAGGCTGCGTGGTTATTTTGTTAGGAATTTTTACTTTTCTTGCAACACTGGCGGAATGCCTGAAAAGCAAACTTTGGTGGGCCGTGAAGGATTTGAACCTTCGACACACGGATTAAAAGCCCGGTGCTCTACCAACTGAGCTAACGGCCCATAGAAATAAGAAAATATAATTTTACCCTAATTCTCAAGAATCTCAAGTTATCGAGATGAATTTTAACGATAAATTGTAGGATCTTTTATTCTAGCTTCTAGAAACCCTTTTTTACGAAGAGTACAAGCATCGCATATACCACAAGCACGCCGTTTATCATCTATCTGATAACAAGAAATGGTATGGGAATAATCAACGCCAAGTGAAATCCCTTGGTTAATAACTTCTTTCTTAGAAAGACCTATTAAAGGAGCTTGAACTCGAATTTTTTTCCCTTCCATTCCTACTTTAGTAGCAAGGTTAGCCAATTGCTCAAAAGCAGCAATAAATTCTGGTCGACAATCTGGATAACCTGAATAATCCACTGAATTGACACCAATAAAAATGTTTTGTATATCTAATACCTCAGCCCATCCTAAAGCAAAGGCAAGAAAGAGTGTGTTTCGTGCCGGCACATAGGTAACGGGGATTTGTCCTTTGGAAGCTTTAGGAATTGGAATAGTTGAATCAGTAAGAGCAGATCCTCCTATATTGCCTAAATCAATATTGATAATTTTATGATCAGCCACTTTAAAGTGCTGAGCTATTTCTTGGGCAGCTTCAAGTTCAACCTTATTTTTTTGGCCATAATTAAAACTGATGGCGTAGCAGGAATATCCCTGAGAGCGAGCAATTGCAAGTACAGTAGACGAATCTAATCCGCCCGAAAGTAGGATGACTGCTTTAGTCATATTTATCTTCCAGGAATATCTCCCCAGAGGTACTTATGTAGCTGAATTTGCATTCTTACCTGTAATTTATCCTCTAAAATCCACTCGGCTAAATGAGTAGGGTTTAGCTGATTATAGCTTGGAGAAAAAAGCACCTCACATCGTGAATCTAAGTCATAGTTACTCAGAATAGATTTAGCCCAAATATAATCCTCTCGACTGCAAAGCACGAATTTTATTTGATCGTGAGTAAGTAAATAATCAATATTTTGATATAAATTACGGGATTCTTCCCCAGATTCTGGAGTTTTAATATCCATAATCTTAATTACTCTAATATCTACCTTAGAAATATCTAAAGCACCACTAGTCTCTAAAGAAGTTTTATATCCTGCATCACAAAGCAGAGTTAGGAGTGTTAAACAGGAGGATTGTACCAGTGGCTCACCACCAGTTACTGTTATATAACGAGTATTAAATGTAGCAACTTTATGAATGATTTCTGATAAATCCCACCAATTGCCCCCTTGGAAAGCATAGCTAGTATCGCAATAGTGACATCGCAGAGGGCAGCCTGTTAACCTAATAAATACAGTAGGAATTCCTACGGTGTTAGCTTCTCCCTGTAAAGAGTAGAAAATTTCAGTAATTTTAAGTTGATTCACAAAATATTAGGAAAAAATTACTGTATCTTTTTAAGATATTCATCAGCAAGTTGGCGTGCCGTTGAGCTTGGGTATTCAGCAACTATTTTTTCAAATTTATCTTTTGCTTGATTTTTTTGGGATAATTCATAGTAGGAAATTCCCTGTTTTAAAATAGCGTTAGGTACTTTTAAGCTCTCAGGGGAATCATTGATAAATGCTTGAAATGCAGTGATTGTTTCCTGAAAGTTCTGATTCATATAATATGCTTCTCCTAGCCAATATTGAGCATCTGCAAATTTATCGCTTTCAGGATATTGTTTAGAAAATTTAGTAAATGCTATAATTGCCTCTGTATAATGACCCTCTTGTAATACTTCTAGTGCATGTTGATATGCTTGATCGCTCAAATCAGAATCGCTTGTAAAGCCACCACTCTTAAAACTATTTTCTTCATCGTTACGCTCATCTAAAGATTGGTTACCTTCTAGAGTATTTAGCGATTCTATTCTTCGATCTAAATCAACATATAGTTCTCTTTGCTTATTTTTTAAATTTTCAATTTCATATTGTAGATTTTCATTTTCTCCTTGCAGCTGACGTACCTCTGACTCCAACTGATTTAACTGCGTAAGTAATTTGGACAATCCCTGTCCTTGTATAATATTCTCCAAATGCTGTACGCGCTGTGCTAAATTTGCATTAGCTCCAGCCCCCATTGTTTCAATACCATTTACTATGATAGGTAATTGAAACAAACAAATACCTCCTATAATAAACCATATATTTTTTCTAAAATAAGATGGTTTCACTATAGTTTTTTCTATGGGTTACTAGGATAAACAATTTCAACTCGGCGATTAAGCTTCCAAGCACTAATATTATGACCCTCTACAGCTGGATGCTCTTCCCCATAACTGACCACTTTGACCTGATCTTCAGTAGCACCCATTAGGAGTATTAAGTTTTTTACCGTATTAGCTCGACGCTCTCCTAGTGCTAAATTATACTCTCGAGCACCTTGCTCATCAGTATGACCTTCTAAAGTCACAACAGTATCTGGATGCTTTGCTAAGTAATTACCATGAGCTTCAATAGCGGTTCGATCATCTTCTTCAATTTCACTGCTATCGAACTTAAAATAAAATACGCGAGTTGCCAAAATACTACTAGGATCAGTTAGTTCATCTCCTTCATACATCATACCATCAGACATACCTAGGGCTGTAGCACCAGCATCTGATAAATCTTCAGTAGAATCTGATAAACTTTCAGTGGCAATTGGAACAACTTCATCTTTTTTGATCTCGCTATCGTTTGCACATCCAGCAAGCCATAAAGCTGATACAAAAAGTACTGGAATGAATAAGTGTATTTTTTTCATTGTAGTAATTCCTAAAACAATTTTAATTAAATTTAATGAGACCATGCAGGCTCCCGAACCTCATCACCACGCTGTACCAAGCGCTGTTGAATCTTCCCATCACTAGAAACTGCAGCAAGTGCCCCACCTTGTTCACCTACAGTGGCATAAATAATCATCCTACCATTAGGAGAAAAACTAGGGGATTCATCCATTTTAGTTTGCGTTAGAGTCTGTAATTTTTTGCTTATTAGGTCTAAAACAGCAATATGAAATGTTCCTGTATTTGCTTTGTGAGTAACTGCAATATGTTGCCCATCTGGTGCAAAAGACGCAGAGGTATTATATATTCCTTCGTAAGTTAAGCGTTTTGCTTGCCCGCCTGAAATTGGGATCTCATATAGTTGTGGCTGCCCACCTCGATCAGAGGTAAATATGATCGTCTGCCCATTTGGAGACCAAGTAGGTTCAGTATCTATTGCTCCATTTTTTGTAAGCCTAGTGAATATTTTTTTAATAAAATTATAGATATAAATTTCTGGATTTCCATCTTTAGATAGCACTAAAGCTAAATTATTGCCATCTGGAGACCAAGCAGGTGCACTATTAATACCAGGAAAAGCAGCAATAGATTGACGATTACCAGTACGTAACTCTTGGATAAAAATTTCTGATTGTTTACGTTCAAAAGAAACATAAGCAATCTGAGTACCATCTGGAGACCAGTCAGGAGATAAAATAGGTTCCTTAGAGCGCAGCACTGTACGTGGATTTTGCCCATCCATGTCAGAGATTTGTAGTGTATATTCCTTTATTCCTTGATTATTTGAGACTGCAACAAAAGCAATGTGGGTAGTGAAAATTCCCTTTTCTCCAGTTAGGGTTTCATAAATTACATCTGAAATCTGATGAGCTAAATTCCTCAAATCTTCTGTCAAAATATGATAGCGTCGTCCTACTAACTGCTCCCCTTTATATACATCAAATAATTGAAAACTTACGTCGTATTGATCTGTATTTATATTAGTAACGGTTCCAATCACTAATCCTTCCGATCCTAATCTTCGCCAATCATAGAATTGAATCTCTGAAGCATCATGGGGTTGAGCAATTAATTCCCTATTTTCTAGAGGAGAGAAACGTCCACTTAAAGCTAAGTCATTTCTGATAATTTCAGACACATTCTCTGGAGGCATACTACCATTAGTTTTGAAAGGAACAATGGCAATAGGCAATGCCGCTTGAGTTCCACCAGTAATTTCAATGGTAAGTACAGCAAATACTTTTGATGAGCAAATCAAAAAAAAGATAATCCAAAAAGATTTTTTTATGCTATTAGTCATTATTAACAATTAGGGCAAAATTTAAAATTAAAACTTTTAAGCTGCTTTGCTGCTTCTTTATCTGTAGGAATTGGTAAAGGAGAAGCTCGATAAACAGCAGCTTGTGCAGATCGATCAAATACTGGATCGCCACTACTCTCAATGATTGTCACATTATTTACATCTCCACTAGGAAGAAGATCAACCCGTAATACAGTTACCATATCATTTTGCACTCCGGGCGGACGAACCCAATAGCGTTGAACACGCATTTGTAGTTGGGGAATAAATCGCTCAATAGCGTCTCTGATTCGCGATTCATTTTTTTTCTCGGCATCTATTCTGTCTTGTAGTTCCCTCTGCTTTCGTTTAGCTTCAGCTTTTTGCTTGGCTTCTTCCTGGGCTTTCTTTTTAGCCAGTTCTGCCTGTTTTTGTTCCTCTTCTGCTTTTTTACGTGCTATTTCTTCGGCTTCTTTTTGCTTCCGCTCTGCTTCTTCTTTGGTTTTACGTTCAGCTTCAGCTTTTTGCTTGGCTTCTTCTTGAGCTTTCTTTTTAGCCAGTTCTGCCTGTTTTTGTTCCTCTTCTGCTTTTTTACGTGCTATTTCTTCGGCTTCTTTTTGCTTCCGCTCTGCTTCTTCTTTAGCTTTACGTTCGGCTTCAGCTTTTTGCTTGGCTTCTTCTTGGGCTTTCTTTTTTTGCCTAAGGAGGGATAACTGCTCTGATGCTATATCTTTTTGTTGAAACTTCTGAGGGATTTCTTTTTTTTCAGGAAAAATTAAATCTTTGCTAATAACTGTAGCTTCTATGACAGGTATAGAAGCTATATTTTTAGGCTTGGAATGATGGGGCCATTTTAATTTTATTGCAAGCATTCCAATTAAAAGCCCATGTATCAGTAAAGATAGTAAAAAAAAAGACTGTTTTATATCTAGACTCTCTCTAAAGAAGCCAAGAGCCGATGAGGTTTTCATCATAAAGGAGATTCAGTGACTAGACCAACATGAGTTGCTCCTGCCTGTTGTAATAATGCCATTAATTTTACTACTTTCCCATAAGAAACTCGGCGATCTCCACCTACAAAAACTGGGGTATTTGGCTGGTGATTTAATACTATGGAGATTTTATTGAAGAGATCGTCACTGGTAATAGGCTGTTCTTTTGTATTTCCAATATCAATATAATACTGACCTTGGGCATCAATGTTGACAAGTACAGGATCAAGATTATCTGGAGTTTCTACTATTTCAGCCTTTGCTTGAGGTAATTCGACTTTTACTCCTTGTGTAAGCATAGGAGCAGTGATCATAAAAATCACCAACAGTACCAACATAACATCAATATAAGGCACAATATTGATTTCTGATATAAGCCGTCGTTTTCGCTCAAATCGTGTAGAGTACATATCTATATTATTACAAGGTAAGTATTAAGATTTATACATTTGCCGTTGAAAAATAGAAAAAAGCTCCTCTGAAAAAGTATTATAACGGCTAATTAAACGATCGATCTCATTTGTGTATCGATTATAAGCAATGGCTGCAGGAATCGCAGCAAATAATCCCATCGCAGTAGCAACTAAAGCTTCAGCAATACCTGGAGCAACCATAGCTAAAGTAGCTTGATGTACATCACCTAGCCCACGGAATGCACTCATAATTCCCCATACGGTACCAAATAATCCAATATAAGGGCTAATAGATCCTGCAGTAGCTAAAAAAGGTAGAGAATCTTCTAAAATATCTATTTCCCGAGTAAGAGAAATTCGCATCGCTCGTTGGATCCCGTCTAATGCAGCGTTTTTCTCTATATTTTCTTCTTTATAAAGACGTGTAAATTCTTTAAATCCTGAAAAAAATATCCCTTCTATCCCAATGAGTGGAGGCTCATGGGTAGACAGTTGTGTATATAAATTATTTAGAGTTTGGCCTGACCAAAAATAATCCTCAAAACTATCTGCAGTACTTTTTGCTAGCTGAAGTTCATTTCTTTTACGAAAAATAAGAGTCCAAGAAATAATTGAGATAACAAGTAAAATAAGCATGACTAGTTGAACTAATAAACTAGCCTCTAGAATTAAATCAAAGACAGAAAGATGATTGGCCATTTAATTATGATAATTATTTATCCAAAAAATTAAAATAAAGTAGAAATTACTTTTTTTGGCATAGGGCAAGGGCGAAAAGTATGAGCATTAAGACAAGCTACCTTAACTGTTGCATGACAGAGATTGTTACCCTGATCCCGTTGTATTATTGTTTGCTCAAAATACAGGCTAGCACCACCATGTCTTAAAAGACGAGTATACACTTTTAGGCAATCATTAAAGCGCCCAGGATGTAAATACTCCAACTGTATAGTACGTACCACAAATATTACGCTATATTCATGATTTAATACATCTAAATTAAACCCTCGCTCTCGGAGCCACTCAGTACGTCCCCGTTCCATAAATTTAAGATAATTTGCATGATACACTACCCCTCCACTATCCGTATCTTCATAATAAACACGAATATTTAGTATGGATTCGCTCATCAATTAAAATAGTTCTAAAAACTATCCTATTGGATTTAACCCAAAATGGAGATAAGCACTCGAAGTAGCAACACGTCCTCTAGGAGTGCGCATTAAGAACCCTTGTTGAATTAAAAATGGTTCTACCACATCCTCTAGTAATCCGCGATCCTCGCCAAGGGCAGTAGCTAAATTATCTACCCCTACCGGGCCACCATGAAATTTTTCAATCATGGTAAGTAATAATTTACGATCTATGGTATTAAGACCGTGAGTATCCACATCTAATAAATCTAAAGCCTCTTGCACTATTTGCCGGCTAATTTGACCATTATTCTTAATATCAGCATAATCTCGTACTCTTCTTAGTAACCGGTTTGCAATCCTAGGTGTTCCTCGTGCACGATTGCCTATCTCTAAAGCACCATTTTTATCTAAACTGATATTTAATATACGTGCAGCACGTTCAATAATTAACACTAAATCCTCAAGGGCATAAAACTCCAAGTGTTGAATAATACCGAATCTATCCCGAAGTGGGGAGGTCAGTAACCCTGCTCTTGTTGTTGCCCCAACTAAAGTAAAAGGAACTAAATCTAGTTTAATCGATCGAGCGGCTGGACCTTCTCCAATCATAATATCAATTTGCCCATCTTCCATAGCTGGATAAAGTACTTCTTCTACTACAGAATTTAATCGATGAATTTCATCAATAAAAAGTACATCTCTAGGCTCCAAGTTAGTTAACAGTGCAGCTAGATCTCCTGGTCGCTCTAATACGGGTCCAGAAGTTTGTCTTAAATTAACACCAAGCTCATGGGCAATAATATGGGATAGAGTAGTCTTACCTAGTCCCGGTGGTCCAAAAATAAGTACATGATCTAAAGCTTCTCCTCGTGTACGAGTTGCAGAAATAAAAATATCCATTTGTTGCCGTACTTTGGGTTGTCCAATATAATCTGCTAGCCTTGTAGGACGTATAGTATCAGTAGAACTTTCTTTATCTATCCTTTTAGGAGAAAGGATACTCTGGTCTAAAATCATGACCTTCCAATAATTTGTAATGCCTGGCGAATAATTTCTGGTGTAGTTAATTCTGCAGTATCAATTTGGCGAATAATTTCGAAGGATTCTTTTGGCTTATACCCTAAATTTATCAATGCTTGTACTGCATCAGTGATAACTGAGTTTACATTACCTTGTGTGCTGTAAATTAAATTACTTCCTTCAACTGAACTACTCAACTTATCACTCATTTCTAAAATAAGTCGCTCAGCTGTTTTTTTACCGATACCAGGTAATTTAATAAGACGGGTAATATCTTTTTCATGAATACATTGAATGAAGGTAGCTGCATCTATGCCAGATAAAATAGCAAGAGCGAGTTTAGCACCGACGCTATTCACTTTAATTAAATGACGAAATAGAGAGAGTTCTTTTTGATTAATAAATCCATAAAGTAAGTAAGCATTTTCTCTAACCACAAGATGAGTATGAAGTGTGACCTCTGATCCAGTATCCGGAAGGGAAGCAAATATGGAGACAGGTACCTCTACTTCATAACCTACTCCATGAACATCTAATAATAAAAAAGGAATTTTCCTTTCCAATAAAATACCATGTAAACGGCTGATCATCGATAATAACGCCCTCTACCTCGTTCTCGTTTTATTATTTTCTGGCTATAAGCAATTTCAGAAAATGTAAATGCTGTATGACTATGGCAAAAGGCACAAGCGAGCGCATCTGCTTCATCTGCTGTAGGTGTTAGGGTAAGTTTAAGCAGTAGCCGAATCATATACTGTACTTGAGATTTAGTAGCATGACCATGACCCACGACAGCTTGTTTAATTTGGGTAGGTGAATATTCAAAAATAGGCAATAGCTTATTTGTTGCCGCACAGATAGCTGCACCTCGAGCTTGCCCTAACTTTATAGCAGAATCAGGATTGCGATGCATAAAAACTTGCTCTATAGCTACCTCATGTGGGCAATACTCCTCAATAATAAGACTTATTTCACGGAAAATAATGCCTAATCGATCAGTGAAGGAACTATTTGTGCTGGTCTTAATATTTCCTACTTTAATATAATGTACTTCATTACCTTCAGCTTCTATAAGTCCATAGCCCGTAATGCGAGATCCTGGATCAATACCAAGAATTCTAGTCATGAACCCTAAGCAAAGTTTTATCTCAAAGCTAAACTAAGTACTAAGTAGAGGTTAGTACTTCTTGCGGGAAATTTGCATTACTGTGTACTTGTTGTACATCATCTAAATCCTCTAATGCTTCAATCAATGCCATCATTTTTTCTGCATCTTCTACTCCTAAATCAACAGTTGTAGAAGCATGATGAATAATTTCTGCTTGATCTGGCTTTAATCCTGTTGCTTCAAACTTATTTTTTATAGCTTCCCACCCCTCTGGTTGAGTAAAAACATCGATAGAACCATCCTCATTTATAACCACATCTTCAGCACCTACTTCAATGGCTATATCCATAATTTTATTTTCATTACAGTCAGCTGAATAGCTCACTATTCCTTTCTTTTCAAATAAATAAGCAACTGAACCTTCTGTGCCTAAGTTCCCACCTCTCTTACTAAACACATGGCGTACTTCACCAACAGTACGATTTCTATTGTCCGTCATACAATCTACCATAATGGCTACGCCACAAGGACCATAGCCTTCATAGCGTATCTCTTCGTAAGATACGCCTTCTATATCCCCTGCACCCCGTTGAATAGCTCGCTCTACCTTATCTTTTGGCATATTAGCTGCAAAAGCTTTATCTATGGCAGCACGTAATCTAGGGCTGCTTGTCGGATCTCCCCCTTCCATTCGAGCAGCTACGGTAATTTCCCTAATTAATTTAGTAAAAATTTTTCCTCGTTTAGCATCTTGAGCTCCTTTACGGTGTTGAATATTTGCCCACTTACTATGTCCAGCCATATTTAAGATCTTATTTGTATCTGTTAATTGTTAATTATAGGTGTAAGCCATTCTGAATGAAAATCTCTTCGACCATAAACTTGATCAAAATATAGAGTCTGTAATCGTTGCGTGATAAGTCCTCTGGAGCCTAATCCAATGGATCTACCATCTAACTCCCTAATAGGAGTAATTTCTGCTGCAGTTCCAGTAAAAAATGCTTCATCAGCTACATAAATTTCATCCCGAGTAATCCGTTTTTCTCGAATAGAAATACCCAATTCTTGAGCAAGATGAAAAACAGTATCTCGAGTAATACCATCTAATGCAGAAGTTAGATCAGGGGTATAAATGATATTGTCACGGATGATAAATATATTCTCACCACTACCTTCAGCCACATATCCATCAGTATCCAGCAGTAGCGCTTCGTCACAACCTACAGAGAGTGCTTCCTGTAAGGCAAGCATAGAGTTTAAATAATTTCCATTTGCTTTAGCTTTGCACATCATGCTATTTACATAGTGACGAGCATAGGAAGAAGTTTTTACTTTAATCCCTTTTTCCATATTCTCAGCTCCCAAGTAGGAACCCCAAGACCATGCAGCAACCATTACATGAACTTTTAAGTTATCAGCTCGTAATCCCATTCCTTCAGAACCATAAAAGCACATAGGGCGGATATAAGCTGTATCTAGATTATTCTTCTCTACTACTAAGCATTGAGCTTGATTAAGGGTTTCTTTATCGTAGGGAATAGGTATATTTAAAATATGTGCAGAACGAAATAAACGATCTGTATGGTCTTGTAAACGAAAGATTGCGGTTCCTGACTGAGTTTGATAGGCTCGTACCCCTTCAAAAACCCCCATACCATAGTGCAAAGTATGAGTAAGTACATGAACCTTAGCCTCTCGCCAAGGCACTAAATTACCATCTAGCCAGATGACACCATCTCTGTCATCCATAGTATTCATTAACTTATTCTCCCTTTAATTATTTACCGTTTATTCTACCCTAGAAATACCTAAGCTGTGAGTAGCTTAGCCCACAGTGCTTGAATCTCATTACGCTCTCTATCAAAGTACTTACTTTCAATTAAATCATCTTGTTCTTGAAGGCTAAGGCGATTTGCTGCTGCACGGTAAGTGCGATAAGAATTTGTAAGTTTTTGACTATCTTCTAAAGAAATTAATCCTATTTGAGCAAGTTCTTCGATGATACGGATATTATCTGGATATTTAAGTAAGCTTGGATGCTTATGAGACCAAGCAAGTACCCCATATTGAGCAATAAACTCTATATCGGCAATTCCTCCTCTACCTTGCTTTAGATCAAATAAATCAGATTGACTCCGATCTAACTCACTCTGCATTTTGCTACGCATACTACATATTTCAGTTTGTAATTCTTCTAGATTCCGTTGGCGTGAAAGAATTTTATTCCGTAGCAGTGCAAAACTAGTAGCAAGTTGTTTATCTCCAGCAATAAATCGAGCCCGAACTAAAGCTTGATGTTCCCAAATCCATGCCTGATTGTATTGATAGTCTTTATAAAATTCAAAACTATTTACTAAGAGTCCAGAAGTACCCCCAGGTCGAAGACGCATATCAATATCATATAACTTCCCTAAAGGTGTTAAGGTTTGTAATATCTGGATAAGGTGTTGTCCTAAACGACTATAAAAAATAGTAGGATGTATTGTTTTCTGCTCTCTATTTGCTAATTCATCAGTAAATGTATTATAGAGAAAAACTAAATCTAGATCAGAGCTATATCCAAGCTCATAGCCTCCTAATTTTCCATAACCAATTACAATAAAACTGCAGTTCTCCACTGGGCTATTTATATCAATATTACAAGGATACCCATATTGATTTACTAAGTATTGCCAGCTTAATTCTAAGGATTTTTTTACAATAACTTCAGCCAGATAAGTCAAATAATCTCCAATGCGCATAAGTGGTAAAGCCCCTGTAATATCAGCAACTGCTGCTCTTAAGGCTTCCCGATGGCGAAAATGACGTAGCACATCCATTTTTTGATCTAAATCTTCTGAGGTAGAAGTCGATAACAGTTGTTCTAAATTTTTAGCTAATTGATGAAAACTAGGTACTTGATAAAGTGTATTTGGGTTTGCTAGCTCAGCTAATAGTACAGGGTAGTGAGTAAGTTGACGGGCAATAAATGGACTAGCTGTGCACAAATTGGCTAGTTGGGATAGAATTTCTGGGTGTTTCAATAATAAATCAAAATAAATAGGTTGCTTTGCAATAGCCTCCAGTAAAGTCACAATTCGTTGTAACCCCTGTTCTGGCTTTTCAATATGATTAATTATCTCCAACAGCCGAAGAATCAACTGCTTTAACTGTGCTTGACTTCTCTTACTAAGCGCACGAATTGACCAAGATTGTTCTAGTTGTTTTAATGTTTCTGCTATTTTTGTAGGGCATAGATAATCTATTGGATTTAAGGCAATATTTGTAGAGCCATCGATATGGTATGTAGATTGATCTTGCTCTAATTGTTCCTTTGGATGGGTTTTATAGTATATATAGCTAGATGCGGTAAATAATTCCTCGAAATATCTTTGAATCTTATTCCGATGGTGATTAAGTTCAATTGAAAAGTGTTCCCAATCTTCATACCCCATCGCAAAACTTAAACGTATTTGATTCTCTAAATTAGTAGGAAGCGTATGGGTTTGCTCATCTCGATAGGCTTGGATACGATTTTCAACTTGGCGTAAAAATACATAGGCACTCCGTAATTCATCACCTATATAACTAGGAAGGTAGTCTTTTTTAATTAAGTAGTTCAGGATAAAAAAAATATTTTGCTCCTGTAAATTAGGATCTTCCCCCCCGTAAATTAGCTGGAAAGACTGAACAATAAATTCAATCTCACGAATTCCTCCTACCCCCAGCTTAATATTAGCTTCATCTTTTTTTTGTTGTAATTCTCTGTTGATTAGAGATTTCATCTCTTTTAAAGAGAGAATTACATTCGGTTCTGAGTGCGGGTAATAAGTAAAGTTATGTAAAATATTTGTTAGATAGTTTTTTGTATACTGATCACCTACCACTGCTCTCATCTTCACCATAGCATAGCGTTCCCAATCCCTGCCTTGGTATTGATAGTAATTTTTTATCGCATCAAAACTAGATACTAAAGGGCCCGAGTCTCCATCAGGTCGTAGGCGGGTATCTACGCGAAATACAAACCCTTCAGGCGTTAAGGAAGAAAGAACACGAATTAGAGATCGAGCTAATCGAGTGAAATACTCCTCATTACTTATGCTCTTTTTTCCACCTTGTGTTTCTCCTGATTCAGGATAAACAAAAATAAGATCGATGTCTGAGGATAGGTTTAACTCTTCTCCTCCTAGTTTACCCATAGCAAGTACTATTATTTTTTGAGGGTTGTTAGAGGAGCTACCATAGGGGATACCCATTTGTTGAGTTTGCCAAGATTGTAAATAATCTAAAGCACTATTTAAACAAGTCTCTGCAAGCTTTGAAAGATCAATGAATGTCTCTTCAATTTCTGCCCAATGGGTAAGATCGCGCCAAATAATCCGTACCATTTCTCGGCGACGAAAGTACCGTAATATAGCTATTAATTCTGATTCATAGCTAATATTCGATAATAGTTGTTCTAGCGTATTGGAATACGTATTTGATTCATAAGATCGGAATAAATCTCCACTATCTTGTAAATCAAATAGTAGGTTAGGTTGGTGAGTACAGCTTCTTGCTACATAATCACTTATTGCCCATACAAAACAAAGAGTTTTCTCAATATGTTGATCAAAATCTAAGCCTGTATTGCTGCCTAGTGCTTGTTGGAAACAAGCGAGATGATTTTGAACTCGATTCTGAAGAAGAGAAGGTAATTTATGAATGTATTTTTGCCAAGCTATCATATTTTGCTATAGAAAATTTAAGCTTCCTTTAGAAATTAAGGTGGTAGGATGATAAGTATTAAGAGGAATTTCTATATCTATTAAGGAGCATTCATATATGGTTAAGGTAGTAACTAATACAATTAATGAGTCCTTGCTCAAGGATGATAAAGCAGGTATAGATAAAGAAAATAATATCTTTACTTTACCTATCCAAGGAATGACCTGTGCAAGCTGTGCAACTCGCTTAGAGCGAGTACTTAATAAGGCTCCCAGCATAGTAAATGCACAAGTCAATTTAGCCTTAGAACAGGCACGACTTATTCTTGATCCTAAATCTATCTCTAAAGACGAAATTTATCATATTATTACCCAAGCAGGTTTTTCTGTACCAACAGAGAATTTAGAATTTCAAGTGAGTGGTATGACTTGTACTGCCTGTACCGTACGTCTAGAAAAAGTATTAAAGCAACTGCTTGAAGTTCATGAAGTTACGGTAAATCTTGCAACTGAACGAGTGGTAGTTAAAATCTCAGAGGGAACTTTAAGTAATACCCAAATTATCTCTGCTATTGAAAAAGCAGGATTTACTGCTGAACCACTATCCAGCTTTGCAGAAAGAGAAGTACAAGAAAAAGAAAGAATAAAAATTCATGAACGGCAGGAATTAAGGCGACTATGGATTTCTGCTTTACTGACCTTACCTTTATCTCTACCTATGCTATTTATGCCTTTTGGCATCCATGCAGATTTACCTGCTTTTGCTCAATTTTTGCTTGCCACCCCTATTCAATTTTGGATAGGTAGTCGATTTTATATAGGTGCTTATCAATCCCTTCGAGGTGGAATGGGAAATATGGATGTGTTAGTAGTGCTGGGTACTAGCGCTGCTTGGGGATTGAGTGTCTGGAATATGCTATCTTCTACCGGTGAAGGGCATTTATACTTTGAAGCCTCTGCTATGCTCATTACCCTAATTTTATTAGGAAAGTGGCTAGAAGGCAAAGCAAAACGAAGTGCTGCCTCTGCCATACGCTCTTTAATGGCACTTCGCCCTGATCAAGCACGAGTAGAGCAAGATGGAAATTTCATTGAAATGCCGGTGGATCAAGTAATGACTGATATGGTCGTATTGATTCGACCCGGGGAGCGAGTACCAGTTGATGGTATTATTTTAGAAGGAAGTAGCCAACTTGACGAATCTTTGATTACAGGAGAGAGTTTACCTATACTCCGGGAACAGGGAGAAATCGTGACTGGAGGATCTATTAATGGAGAAGGATTACTAAAAATTCGTGCCACTACTGTAGGATCTGAATCCACCTTAGCTCGAATTATTCACTTAGTAGAAGATGCCCAGGCAAGTAAAGCTCCAGTACAGAAGCTAGTAGATAAAGTGACTCATGTTTTTATACCTGCAGTGGTGACTGTTGCATTCATAACTTTCCTAAGCTGGTGGTTTATAGATGGATCGGTGGAAATAGCATTTAGATCTGCTATTTCTGTGCTTGTCATTGCCTGCCCGTGCGCTTTAGGGTTAGCAACCCCTACTGCCCTAATGGTAGGTACAGGGGTAGCTGCTCGTCATGGCATTTTAATTCGAGATGCAATAGCGTTAGAAAGTGCCCAAAATAGCAATACAGTAGTATTTGATAAAACAGGAACTTTAACTGAAGGTCAGCCGAGTGTTACTGAAGTTTATCCTTTATCGGATACTAAAGAGGAATTGCTACAGCTAGTAGCATCAGCTCAGCAAGGAAGCGAGCATCCTCTCGCAAAAGCTATATTAAAAAAAGCAGAGGAGCAAACCCTTGTCTTATCTCAGCCGAAAAATTTCCGTAATTTACCTGGGCGAGGTTTTCAAGCAACTATTCAAGAGAGAGCAATTTTAGTTGGTAATCGCCGTTTAATGAAAGAGCATAATATCGATCTATCCCCCTTATCCTCCCAAGGAGAAACTTTAGAGCATCAAGGTCATACCTTAATGTGGGTTGCTTTACCGCAATATTCTTCCCAATTATTGGGAGTAATTGCAGTCTCTGATCCCATAAAAGAGATTGCTCGACAAGCAGTCAGTTCCTTACAGGAGCAAGGAATTACTACCGTAATCCTCACAGGGGATAATCGTGGGGTAGCACAAGTGGTGGCAGATAAGCTAGGAATTGATCAAGTCATTGCTGAAGTGCTCCCTGAAGATAAAGCCAATCAAATTCAATCTCTTAAAAACCAAGGTCATCATGTAGTGATGGTAGGTGATGGAGTAAATGATGCTCCTGCTTTAGCCGCTGCAGATGTGGGTATGGCTATGGGCACAGGTAGTGATGTGGCGATGGAAACAGCTGGGATTACTTTAATGCGAGGAGATCCTAGCTTAGTAGCATCCGCTTTATCCGTTTCTCGGGCTACTTATCAGAAAATTCGCCAAAACTTATTCTGGGCTTTTGCTTATAATGTAATTGCGATTCCCTTAGCTGCTTTTGGGATGCTTAGCCCTGTGGTTGCAGGTGCTGCTATGGCCATGTCCTCAGTGAGTGTTGTATCAAACTCATTACTTTTACGCCGCTGGCATCCATAATGGGATGAACTATTTTAAATAATCCAGGAGAATTTCAGTGGAAAAAATTTATAAAGTAGGTGGTATGACTTGCCAAGGTTGTGCTAGATCAGTTGAAAATGCCATTATTAACGCCCTACCAGAGGCTACTGTAACTGTTGATTTAGAAAAAAAGCAAGTAACAGTTACCGATATTAATAACGACACTTTAGTTGCTAAAGCTATAGAAGAATCAGGTTTTGATTACGAGGGTGTAGTGAGCTAGTTCTAAACTAAATAAAGTGAGTAATTCAAATGTGTTGAATAAACTACTAATTTAGGCAGTGGCACTGGCCGCTAGCTATTATTCAAGAAATTGTAAAAATAGCCTAAGATCATTAATTTATTCTTCATTTAGATAGAGTAATAATTTTTAATGCAACGGTTGCGGTATTGACATTAAGGAATATACTCAACTCTTTGACAGTGCTTAGTTTTATTTAAGTAAAGAATTAGGCTGCCCAGCTGGTGGCATACTTGTTGCGGAAAGTCGAGATTTTATTGAAGCACAGCCTGGTGGTGGAAACAACGCTTAGAAGGTAGCATGCGACAAGTAGGTATCTTAGCTCAGCTGGAATTCATGCTTTAGAGAATCACATTGATCAACTTGTCGAAGATCATAATTTGGCTTAAATAGAAACGAATATTGTTTTTTTTAATGAGGTAGGTACAGGGTTATCTGCCTTTGAAGTGAGCGAGCAGCTAAAATCCTATGGAGTTTTAATTGGAGCTACGAACAAATTTCAACTTCAAGCAGCGATCATTTAGGTATTTCTAGGAAGGGTATAGAGACTGCAGTAGCTGTACTTGAGAAAGTAGTTGTTAAATAACTATGAGCAATGAACAAAAAGGGTTAATTCTTGGTTTTTTAGGCGTAGTTGCTTTTGGATTTACTCTACCTGTTACCCGTTTTACAGTAGTTTATTTTGACCCTATGTTTATCGGGCTAGGACGTGCAGTCGTAGCCTCTTTAGTTGCAGGGTTATTACTATTTGTGAGCAAAACCCCAATTCCTAGTAAAAAACAAATAGGACAACTGTTTTTAGTAGCTTTAGGAGTAGTCATTGGATTTCCTTTGCTCTCTGCTTGGGCAATGCAATCAGTACCTGCTGCCCACGGGGGAGTGGTTTTAGGTATTCTACCTCTAGCTACTGCTATTATTGGTGCTTGGCTTTCTCACGAAAAGCCTTCCCTTGCTTTTTGGCTTTCAGGTATATGTGGGGCATGCTTAGTAGGTATTTTCTCTGTATTAAAAGGGTTCAGGGAATTTATGTGGGGAGATGTGGCTTTGTTTGCAGCTGCTTTACTGGCAGGAGCTGGCTACGCTATAGGTGGCATACTCTCTAAAGAGATAGGTGGTTGGAAAGTAATTTGTTGGGCATTGGTACTTTCTTTCCCTTGTATATTGCTCCCAGCTATCTACTACATACCTGATCACCTTAATCAATTTTCATTTACTGTTTGGGGTAGTTTTTTCTATTTAGCATTAGTTAGCCAACTATTTGCTTTTTTTCTTTGGAATAAAGGGTTAGTATTAGGCGGTGTTGTGCGTACTAGCCAGCTTTTATTATTGCAACCATTTATTACAATCATTGCTTCTTATTTTTTGATAGGAGAGCAGATTGAGACAATAACCATTGTTTTTGCCCTACTTGTAGTTTCTGTAGTTGCGTTTAACCGAATAGCTCCTATTCATTAATTAGTTATCTACCTCTTTGCTGTGTTGCAAGCACTAAATTTTTCGCCCTAGCAATAGCTCGCTCTTTAGCTGAGAAAGCATCTCCAATGGATAAAAGTACTTTTCCAGCTTGATACTTCTCTTCATCAGTATGAGCTTTATAGGATGGGCTTAATACTTGCTCAGTAACTACGCTTTTTGATCGCTCTCTTCCTGTAGGTACTTCCATAATAGAAGGACCTTCAATAAGTGCAGGATACGAGTAAACTACGCCTTCAGCCAATCCTTTAAAAGCACCCATACCAAGTCCTAGTGCTCCGCCCACCAAATGACCAAGTCCTGGGATGACGCTTCCTGCGGCTATTGCCCAGCTTTTTGCTCCAAATCCACTTTCTTCAAAGATATTAAATGGGGCACGTATGCCCAAATTACCTATTGCCTCGCCTGTTTCGCAAAATATTCTTATAGCCGATATTTTCTTAGCACAATGGAGATAATTTCTAGAATCTGCATTCCAAAGAAACATACCTTGATCATTAGCCATGTCAAACGAATCAGAGATAATATCTATCCCTGATGGGGAAATGGCAGATTGAATATCTTCTGGTAATTTTAAATAGTCTTCATCAGCAAATACTGAAATAGCAGCAAATGCTATTAAAAAAAATAGTAATGATCTCATCATAATAAATTATCTAAATTAACTTCTGATCTACACTTTTACCCCATTATTTTTAGATTTAGAACGATAGAACAAATAACCAACTAAACCGATTACTAATAATATAATGACTATTATTCCAATTTGCTTTCCTTGGGAAATGGATTTATTCATCCCTACACGCATAGGAATAGAAATATCTTCTCCATCAATGGTTAAAATAGCAGCATATATCCCTTTTTCATCAAATACAGTTTGTGATTCTATGAGGCCTGTAGCATAGGTTTTTTCTGGTACTGTAATTAGGGTTCTTTTCTCTGAGAGTTTACCCTCTTTTTTTTCCTGATCTATTTCTACAATTCGGAGCATGATCGGCTTTTTTCTTGCGTACTCATCTAAAAGATCAATAGAAATATAAGTAGTGCCAATTTCAGGAAGATCTTGGCAATAGCGTTGAAATGCTGATGATTTTGATTTCCCCTCTTCTGCTGCAGCCGGCTGATATGCGGTAAAGTGAATCACATAGTTTTTATCTTTTGTTAAGCAAGATAAATTTTCATAATCAGCCCCTTGAGACTGATTATTACCTTCTGCCCAAGTTTGAGTGGAATATACACTTGCTACTAATATAAAAAAAACTATAAGTTGTAGAAATTTTTTCATTACTTGATCTCTATGCTTTAGTGTGTTTTTCATCGTAATAAATAAAGCAAATATAATTCTATTAATCAATAAGCTTAATCGCTTAAGATTTTTAAAAAATATACAACCATAATAAGCTAGATTGATTTTAAGTGCTATCTCTCTATAGGGGTGAGTTATCGAAAAAGATCCTTGCTTAATGCTTTTTTAGTAGCTTCTTGTTTGGTAATTAAATCTTTACGTATAAGATCTGTAAGACATTGATCCAAAGTTTGCATGCCTACCCCTTGGCTAGTTTGTATTGTAGAGTATATCTGAGAGATTTTATCCTCTCGAATAAGATTACGAATAGCTGAGGTACCTATCATAATTTCATGGGCTGCCACTCTTCCTCCGCCATTTTTCTTAAGAAGGGTTTGGGCGATGACAGCTTGCAATGATTCAGAGAGCATGGAACGCACCATACCTTTTTCTGCTGCTGGAAAAACATCAATAATACGATCTATCGTTTTAGCTGCAGAGCTAGTATGAAGAGTACCAAATACTAAATGTCCTGTCTCTGCTGCTGTAAGGGCTAAACGAATAGTCTCTAAGTCTCGCATTTCTCCAACAAGAATAACATCAGGATCTTCACGTAATGCAGATCTTAATGCCTCATTAAAACCACGGGTATCTCGATGAATTTCTCGCTGATTAATAAGACATTTTTTGCTCTCATGAACAAATTCAATGGGATCTTCAATAGTAAGAATATGAGCATGCTCATTTTCGTTTTTGTAATTAATCATAGCAGCTAAAGTAGTAGATTTTCCTGACCCAGTAGGTCCTGTTACTAATACTACCCCTCTTGGATGATTTGAAATTTCCTTAAATTTTTCAGGAGCATTAATTTCCTCTAAACTGGGTATTTTAGAAGGAATAGTTCGAAGTACTGCAGCAGCTCCCCGATTTTGAGTAAAAGCATTAACACGGAAACGAGCAAGGCTAGGTAAATTAATAGAGAAGTCTGTTTCCAGATTTTCTTCATACTCCTTACGTTGCCTATCATTCATGATATTGTAGAGCATGGAATGAACCTCTTTATGCTCTAAGACGGGTAAATTAAGTCGGTGAATATCCCCATCCATTCGCACCATAGGGGGAAGCCCCGATGAAATATGCAAATCAGAGGCTCCATTTTTAACAGTAAAAGCGAGTAGTGTATTAATATCCATAGAATAAGAGGCAAAAATTTGAATTTTTTATATCATATAGGGTAATTTACCCTCAATTTTCAAATAAAGTTTACAATAGCTAAGGAATAACTAAGAAAAAATATGGTAGATATTGCACAGCAACTTGCTCAAGTTCATGAGCGTATTGCTCAAGCAGAGCAACGCTTTAATCGAGCACCGGGCAGTGTTTCTCTTTTAGCTGCTACAAAAACCTGCGCCCCAGAGGCAATTCTGACAGCGGCTTCTTGCGGACAGCGAGTATTTGGGGAAAACTACTTACAAGAAGGCCTCACTAAAATTGAGGCATTAAAAAAAGAAAACTTTGAATGGCATTTTATTGGTCCTATTCAATCAAATAAAACTCGAGATATTGCGAGTCATTTTAGCTGGGTTCACAGTGTAGATCGGTTGAAAGTCGCTCAAAGATTGAGCGATCAACGACCATCAGATTTGGATGTATTAAGTATATGTTTACAAGTTAAAACCAGTGATGAAACCTCAAAATCAGGTGTTCTTCCAAAGGATTTAATCAAATTAGCAAAAGAAGTAGCATTGATACCTAATCTCTCCTTACGGGGGCTTATGACAGTACCTGCCATTACTCATGATTTTGAAGAGCAGCGAAAACCTTTTAAAGTTTTATATGATCTATGGTGCGAGCTACGCAATATAGGATTTGAGTTAGATACTTTATCTATAGGGATGACTGATGATTTAGAAGCTGCTATTGCTGAAGGAGCAACTTTAGTTCGAATAGGTACTGCAATTTTTGGATCTCGCTCTCAAAAAAGCACATAAAATCGTACATAGTTACATATGGAATTAAAAAGCGATTATACCCTTACCTTTATTGGTGGGGGAAATATGGCATTTAGTCTTATTAGTGGGCTGATTAAAACAGGATTTAATCCTAAAAATATTTGGGTAACGGATCTAGATCTAAAAAAACTAGATTCCCTACATCAACATTTTGGCGTACAAATTACAGCAAACGACGCTCAAGGAGTACAAAGTACAGATGTAGTCGTTTTAGCGGTAAAACCACAACAGATGAAAGGGGTTGTTACAGAACTAAATCATTTAATAGATAATAATCCTCTATGGTTAAGTATTGCTGCAGGTATTAGAGTCACAGATTTATCCAATTGGTTTAAAAAGCCGGTTCCTATTTTACGTGCGATGCCTAACACTCCTTCTTCAGTACAAACAGGAGCTACCGCTTTATTTGCTAATAAACACGTAAATATAGATCAGAAAAAATTAGCAGAATCTATATTTCATGCGGTGGGATTAGTACTTTGGCTAGAAGATGAAACCTTAATGGAAGTTGTCACTGCCCTATCAGGAAGTGGTCCTGCTTATTTTTTCCTAGTGATGGAGGCTATGGAAGAAGCGGCTGTCCAGCTAGGATTAGATCCGCAGAGTGCTCGTATACTTACTTTTCAAACTGCACTAGGAGCAGCTAAGATGGTAAATGATCATCGAGATCAAAGTGCTGCTATTTTACGACAGCAAGTTACCTCTCCTAAGGGGACAACAGAGCGTGCTATTTCCTCTTTAGAAACAGCAAATCTCAGAGAGATTTTTTTTCAAGCTTTACAAGCTGCTCATCACCGTGCTCAAGAGTTAACCCAAGAATTGGGAGCAATCCATGATGCCTAATCACTATTTCATAAATCCTTTAATATTCACTATTGATATACTATTTAGCTGCTATATTCTAGCAGTCATGTTACGCCTATTTCTTCAGTGGGTACGCACCGATTTTCATAATCCTGTCGCTCAATTCTTAATTACAGTCACACAACCTGCTCTTCGCCCTTTACGTCGCTATATTCCTCCTGTAGGTAATATAGATACTGCTTGTATTGCGTTACTACTTATCTTAGCGTTAGTGAAGCTGGCTATTATTGCAAGCCTAACCTTTGGAATCCCTTCCCTATTTACCCTATTTATGGCAAGTATTGGGGATCTTATTGGAATAGGATTTAAGATATTGGAAATGGCAATTATTTTCCGAGCAGTTCTAAGTTGGATTATGCCAAATAGTTATAACCCTGCACTTATCCCACTATACCATCTTACTGATCCTATACTTCGACCAGTACAAAATTTAATTCCTCTTATTAGTGGTATAGATTTATCTCCTATCGCTGCTTTAATTGGTCTTGAGATACTATCTATGTTTATAGATCCTCTATTTCCTCATTTTATATGATTGTATCTTCATGGTTTGATCGAGTACAAGATGGAATTATCGTACGTATACGCCTTCAACCTAATGCACGTCGTAATGAAATTTTAGGCATTCATGCAAATCAACTTAAAATCAAAATAACTGCTCCTCCTATTGAAGGGAAAGCTAATCTTTATTTAATTAATTTTTTATCAAAGTTATTTGAGGTAAATAAAAGTAGGATTGATATAGTTGCTGGAGCAATGAGTCGAGATAAACAGATACGTATTGCAGGAATAACTACACTGCCTTTAGAACTAAGATCTAAATTAGGTTGCTAGTTTTTCTAGTTTACGTAATAGTAATAATCCAGGTATGGTACATAAAGTACAAAAAATAAAGAATAATACCCATCCTAAGTATTCAGCAGTAAATCCTGTAGGTGCAGTCATAATTACTCGGGGGATACCCATAAAGCTTGAAAATAAAGCATATTGAGTTGCCGTAAATGTTTTATGAGTTAAACTGGCCATAAAAGCGGCATAAGCAGTGGTTCCCATTCCAGAGGTAAAATTCTCAAAGCTCACCGCTAAAATAAGAGCTAATAAATCATGGTTGGAGATAGCTAATAGAGAAAAACCTAAAATAGATAATCCTTGTAAAATACCAAATATCCATAGTGCTCGATAAATAGTAACTTTTAACATCAATACTCCACCAAGTATTCCACCAAGTATCGTAGTGCCTAACCCAAATCCTTTAACAATAAGTCCTATTTCAGAGGTGGAATAACCTAGTGAGAGATAAAAAGGAATAGTCATATGACCTGCCATGCTATCTCCAAGCTTATAAAACAAAATAAAAAATAGGATGAGTAAGGCATTGGACCGTGAAAAATACTCTTTAAATGGTGCAGTAATAGATTCTATTATCCCTTTAGGAGTACTAGTTAGAATTTGGGGTTCTGGAGCAAATAAAGTAGTAATCACACCAATAAACATCATTACTGTAAATAAGCGGTATATTTGAGGAAAAGTGATATAATCAGCAAGGATTAATCCACCTGCAGAGGTTATCAACATACCTAAACGATAACCATTGACATAAAATGCAGATCCTAAACCTAGCTCATGATCTGCTAGGCTTTCCCTTCGATAAGCATCTATTACATTATCCTGTAGTGCTGAAAAAAAAGTAACTAATAAGGCAACACTAGCTATAGTGGCACTATGGGTAGGATGAGTAAAACTTAAGATAAATAATGTAATAATTACGCCTATTTGTGCCCATAATAACCAACCTCGGCGACGACCTAAATATTTAGGAGTATAGCTATCTAATAGAGGTGCCCAAAGAAATTTTAAAGTATAAGGAAGACCAACCAAAGAAAATAACCCAATCGTACTTAGATCTATATGCTCTTTTTTCATCCAAGCCTGAAGTACTGATCCTGTTAGTAGCAGTGGGAATCCGCTTGCAAAACCCATAAAAAAAGCAATAACTACGGGAGTCGACATAATAGCTTGGAAAAAAGTGTGCCAGTATGTAATTAAACGGAAGTGTTTATAGACATTCAAAATACATTTATTTAAAAAAATGAAAGATTATCAGAAAGAATTTATTGAGTTCGCAATTAAAAGAAATATCCTTAGATTTGGAGAATTTACCTTAAAGTCAGGAAGAATTAGCCCCTATTTCTTTAATAGTGGATTATTTAGTTACGGTAGTGACTTAGCTCACCTTGGAAGATTCTATGCTCATCGAGTTTCTCAGGCAAATCTTGAATTTGATATTTTATTTGGCCCTGCTTATAAAGGAATTCCTCTAGTAGCAGCTACTGCCATAGCTTTATCTGAGAAATTCAAACAAGATATAGGTTATGCATTTAACCGTAAAGAGCCAAAAGATCATGGAGAAGGAGGCACTATCATTGGTGCATCTCTTAATAGTCAAAAAGTACTTATTGTGGATGATGTAATTTCTGCTGGAACTTCAGTACGAGAATCTGTCACACTGATAAAAGATGCAGGAGGAATTTTGACAGGAGTAGTCATTTCTTTGGATCGGCAAGAAAGAGGAAAAGGTACTCAATCTGCAGCACAAGAAATTACCACTCAATATGGCATTCCAGTAATAAGTATTGCCTCCTTAACTCATTTAATTACTTATTTATCAAAATCACCTACTATGGAGCAGTATTTAGATCGAGTGAAAGTGTATCGAGATCAGTATGGTATAGAGTAATGGTATGTATTTATTAAAAATAAATAACTATGTTATTTGTTTTTAATAAAAGTGCCAATTCCTTCATCGGTAAATAATTCCAGCAATACTGCATGTTGTACTCGCCCATCAATAATATGAGCAGATTTTACTCCATGAGCTACAGCTTCTAAGGCACATTGAATTTTGGGAAGCATTCCACCAGAAATAGTACCATCTGCGATTAAATCATTCACTTGAGTAGTAGTTAGTCCTGTAAGTAAATCACCTGATTTATCCAGTACTCCTTGAGTGTTGGTTAATAATATTAACTTCTCAGCACCTAGAGATTCAGCAATTTTTCCTGCTACTAAATCAGCATTAATATTATAAGAATGCCCATCTTCCCCCACACCTACAGGAGCAATAACAGGAATAAATTTTCCCTGCGTAAGCGTATAAATGATCTGAGTATTAATTTGTTTTACTTTTCCCACATAACCCATATCAATAAGTTCTGGGTTTTTTTCTAATATAGAGTCCGAGATATTTGGCTTTAAATGGAGTTTTTCAGCTTGAATTAATCCTCCATCTTTACCAGTGAGCCCAACGGCACGACCCTCTCGCTTATTAATGAGATTGACGATCTCTTTGTTAACTTGCCCTCCTAATACCATTTCAACTACATCCATGGTTTCTTTATCAGTGACTCGCATTCCCTGAATAAACTCACTTTCCTTACCCATTTTTGCCAGTAGTTGCCCAATTTGAGGTCCACCTCCATGAACAATAATAGGATGAATACCTACTAGTTTCATCAGTACAATATCTTGAGCAAAACTCTCTTTTAGCTCGTTATCAACCATTGCATTACCACCATATTTAATGACGATAGTTTTTCCTGAAAAACGTTGGATATAAGGTAGGGCTTTAGTTAAAACATGAGCTATATTGAATGCACGATCGGTAATGGAGGGTTGCATAGAAATTAAAAAGATAAAATTAATTCTGGATCTACTTGTAGTATGAATTCTTTAAAAGTATTTTTTATTCGCTCTAATGCTACGGCATTATCTGCTTCAAAACGGAGAATAAGTGAGGGGGTAGTATTGGATGGACGAACTAAACCCCAGCCATCTTTAAATTCTACTCGTAATCCATCAATAGAAATAATTTTTGTATCTGATGGATATTTAGCTTGTAGGAGTAATTTTTCCATAAATTGGAAATGCGTCCCTTCAGCCATATTTACTCTAATTTCTGGAGTACTAATATCGTTGGGTAGCTCATCGAATACTTCAGCAGAATTTTTTGTATTTTTAGCTAAAATTTCAAGTAACCTTGCTCCAGTATATAAAGCATCATCAAAACCATACCATCGTTCTTTAAAGAAAATATGACCGCTCATTTCTCCAGCAAGTAAAGCATCTGTTTCTTTCATTTTTGCTTTAATTAAAGAGTGTCCTGTTTTATACATCATAGGGCTACCCCCAGCACTCTTAATTATTAGATCTAAGTGACGGGAGCATTTCACATCATATAGAATAATTGCTTTTGGATTTCGAGAAACTACGTCCTTAGCATAGAGCATGAGTTGGCGATCAGGCCAAATTATGTTTCCTTTAGAGTCAACTACCCCTAAGCGATCTCCATCTCCATCAAACGCAAAGCCTATATCCGCCTTTTCTTCCTTAACTTTTCGGATAAGATCTTTTAAATTTTCTGGCTGGCTAGGATCAGGGTGATGATGAGGAAAATGACCATCAATATCGCAATAGAGCTCTATCACTTCGTTACCCATTGCTCGATACAAGTAAGGAGCAACTTCTCCCGCAGCACCACTACCACAGTCAACAATAATTTTTAAAGACCGAAAGAGCTTTATATCTGCTGTAATTTTTTGAAGATAAGAAGGTATAACATCTAGGATTTTTACACTTCCTGTCCCATAAAGGTAATTTTTATTCTCAATTCGCTGACGTAACCTTTGGATAGCCTCTAGAGCTAGTGTATTTCCCCCTAAAATCATTTTTAACCCATTATAATTTGGAGGATTATGGCTACCTGTTACCATGATACCTGCCCCAGTTTCTAAAAAATAAGTGGCAAAATAGAGTATAGGGGTAGGCACCAAACCAATATCTATTATATGGCAACCTGAATTTTGTAATCCTTCGATAAGAGCATGGGAAAGATCTTTACCAGATAAGCGACCATCTCGCCCTACTACTATATTTTTTTGATGGTGAAATTCTTGGCTTTCGCTACCCAGTGCTTGCCCAATGCTATAAACAATTTCAGGCGTAAGATCTTCATTGACTATACCACGAATATCGTAGGCTTTAAAAATAGAGGTAGGAATATTATTATTTTCTTTACATAATTGGTTTTTCAATTTATTTCTCCCAATTTTATTGGAGTAAGATAGGTTAAAAACTATAATTAATATTTTCCTGTGTGACCAAAACCCCCTTCCCCTCGATGGCTAGTAGTAAATGATTCAACAGTTTTGAATGAAACTTGAATAATAGGGACAAATACCATTTGAGCAATTCGTTCACCTATAGTAATAATAAAAGGATCAGATCCTCTATTCCAGCAAGAAATAAGAATCTCTCCTTGATAATCACTATCAATAAGTCCTACTAAGTTACCTAAAACAATGCCATGTTTATGTCCTAATCCAGAGCGAGGTAGTAGTACAGCAGCTAATGTAGGATCTGCAATATGTATTGCTAATCCTGTTGGAATAAGTTCAGTGGTATTTGGTAGTATTGCTAAATCATTAGAAATGCAAGCCCGTAAATCTAATCCAGCAGCCCCAGAAGTTGCGTAATGAGGCAGGGGAATTTCAGTACCTAAGCGAGAATCTAAAATTTTAACTTGGATGTTTTTCATGATAGCACCAAGCTATTTGCTGTATAAGTTTTTGAGCAAGTATTGTTTTTGGATATAAAGGAAAGTCTATCTCCCCTTTATCCCACATAACTGTACATTCATTTGTATCTACTTCAAATCCTTGATGATACCCAACTGGATTTACTACTATCATATCGAGATTTTTTGCGATGAATTTAGATCTAGCATTTTCTTTATAATTTTCTGTTTCAGCTGCAAATCCTACTAAAAAAGGTCTATGAGGTTGCTCTCCAACTGTTTTTAGAATATCTATAGTTTGCTTTAGTTCTAATGTTATATTTTTGTCTGTTTTTTTTATTTTTTGTAATAATATTTGGGTAGATTGGTAATCCGATACTGCAGCACAGCTAATAAAAATATCTGTCTTAGTTATAAGTGATAACACCTGCTCACTCATCTGTTGCGCAGTATCTATTGTAATTTTTTGCACTCTAAAAGGAGTATCCAAACTGGTAGAACCGCTAATTAGCGTTACCTGAGCTCCTGCACTTTCTGCAGCTTCAGCTAAAGCATAGCCCATTTTTCCAGAACTCCGATTGCTTAAAAAACGAACTGGGTCTAAGTACTCTCGAGTAGGACCCGCAGTAATTAATACCGATAACCCTGCTAGATAGGGTTCAATAAATAATTTTGTTATTTGATAAATAAGTTCCTTAGGCTCTGCCATCCTCCCTAAACCCCATTCACCACAGGCTTGATTTCCTTCGTTAGGCCCCCATATTCTTACGCCTCGTCGAGTTAAAGTAGCGATGTTTTCTTGAGTTGCTATAGCGTGCCACATTTGCTGATTCATACTAGGAGCAACCGCAAGTGGAGCTGTAGTGGTTAGACAGATAGCAGTAAGTAAATCATTGCCACGACCTTGAGCAATTCGAGCAATAATATCTGCAGAAGCTGGGGCAATTAATATTAAATCTGCCCATCTGGCTAAAGCAATATGCCCCATAGCTAATTCTTGCGATGGGTCCATGAGGCTAGTATGAACTGGGTTACTACTCAAGGCTTGAAAAGTGAGTGGAGCAATAAATTTTTGAGCAGTCTCAGTCATGACTACTCTAACTTCAGCACCCAGATCCCGTAATTTACGGACTAAATCACCAGCTTTATAAGCTGCAATACTACCGCTAATACCGATTAAAATCCGTTTATCTCGAGTTATTTCCAACTATTTTTTAGTGAATTTGATTTTATTCTCTTTTCTTCTCAAAAGGATTTAGGCTGACTCTAGTTTCTGGATCCAATACTAATTTATCCCCCTTATGAAGAAGGATAAAGTTTAATACTCCTCTTAAAGATCTTGATCCGGAAAGCACGAATTTACTTTCTGCTTCCTCATTAAATAGTGCTGATTCTAATGCTTCATCCACAGTATAATTAAGCTCTTGAGCGAGAAAATCATCATGGTTTGCTTGATTGAGTATACCCATAAACCAAATTTGATTTTTAGTAGGTATCCCTATTCCATTTTCTGTAGCAAAAAAACCTTTTATCTGGGTTGAGCCAAAAATTAATCCTTGAGGACCATTTAAAAACTCATGTTCAAAATTTATGGTACGAATCTGACTTGATGATTCGGTTGCTACAAAGGTGACATGCCAAAATTCAATTGCATTGACATGTTCTCTACTCTTATCTAGGCAAATTTGTGGATTCTTGCCGTATTCACTAGAGATAATGTTAAATCCAGGATAATCTCCAGCGATATTAACACAGCTACTAGAGAGATCCCCTGATTCTGCCATAGTCAGTATTTGACTATAAATACTCGCGGTTAATCCATAGGCGTTGGGATGCAACCCAAAGTAAAGTAATATACCTAAGACAGTAATTTGAAAAGATTTCATTTAGCTTTTGTTTTTTATAACTTTAAAAATTAATTGGGCAACCTATAAAACTAGAATAAATCAGAATTTAGATTGTTAATCAGTAGTTATTTTATAGATTATTCAAGAATAAAAAACAGAGTTTTATGGATTATATACCAAAGATAGCTAGCTATGGCATACTCTATATAGGTAATTTTGGGTATGAAATCACTTAAATAAATCTTTACTTAAGTAAAGATTTATTTAAGAAACTACTTAAAAATGAGGAGTATATATGGCAAATACAAAACATCATCAGATCGTTATTGTTGGTGGTGGTGCTGCAGGTATCACGGTAGCAGCTTCCCTTAGAAGAAAAAAAGGAGGCAAAAAATTAGATATTGCTATTATTGAGCCATCCAGTAATCATTATTACCAGCCTGCCTTTACATTAGTAGGTGCTGGAGCATATTCTTTAGAAAAAACTCGTCGCTCTGAAGAAAGTTTAATTCCTCCTAATATAGAGTGGATTCAGGACTCTGTAACTAGTTTTAGTCCTCAAAATAATCAAGTGAAATTAGCCTCTGGACAGCTAATAGACTATGACTACCTTGTGGTCTGTCCTGGGTTAGAATTAAATTGGGACAAAGTAGAAGGATTAAAAGAAACTCTTGGTAGAAATGGAGTGTGTAGTAACTATTCCCCTGAATATGCTCCATATACTTGGGAATGTATACAAGGGCTTAATCAAGGAGCAACCGCTATTTTTACTCAACCACCTATGCCTTTTAAATGCCCAGGCGCACCACAGAAAATCGCTTATCTAGCTGCTGATCATTTACGTAAAAAGAAGACATTAACCGAATCTACCCTTTATTTTTGTACTCATGCACCCGTGATGTTTGGTGTACCTTTCTTCTCAAAAGAGTTAGACAAAGTAGTGGCTCGCTATGGAATTCATGCTAAATTTCAACATAATCTAATTGCCGTGGATGGAAAAAACAAACAAGCGACTTTTGAAATAGTGGGCGGAGATAACACCGGAGAAAAAATTACTTTAGATTTTGACATACTCCATGTTACTCCTCCTCAAAGCCCTCCAGAAGCAGTAAAGTCTAGTCCACTGGCTAATGAGGCAGGTTATATAGATGTGCATAAAAATTCTATGCAGCATACTCAGTATAAAAATGTATTTTCTTTAGGAGATTCTGCAGGTACTCCTAATTCAAAAACAGCAGCTGCCGTTCGTAAGCAAGCCCCTGTGGTCGTAAAGAATTTGTTGCACCTTATCCAAGGTGGGAATCTAGAGGAAGGCTATGATGGCTATGCTTCTTGCCCGCTGACTACAGGTTATGGGAAATTAATAATGGCTGAGTTTATTTATGGCGGAAAAGTTACCCCTACACTGCCTTTAGAGCCTAGTAAAGAGCGTTTACTTAATTGGTGGATTAAGGTGACAGGACTTCCTATCTTATATTGGGATTATATGCTTAAGGGTTATGAATGGTTTTTTGCACATAATACCAATTATGAAGAACCTAAAGAAGGCTAGATAATAAAATGCAGGAATCGTAGTACAAGGAAGTACTGCTTTCCTAAAAATGCTTTATTTGATGTCAAGCATCTCCTCTTGCTTATGTTCTTTTGCAATAATTACATAAACTGCAGGTACAATAAATAAGGTAAAAAAGGTACCAATTCCTAGACCAGTCGCAATCATTAAACCGATTCCGTACCTGCTGACTGCCCCTGCTCCACTTGCCATTAACAAAGGGATAACACCTACTATCATAGCGGAGGTAGTCATTAGAATAGGACGTAGTCGAATGCTAGCCGCTTTTTCTACTGCTTCTCTTTTTTTAAGCCCTTCATGAATCTGTAATTGGTTAGCAAACTCAACAATTAAAATCCCATTTTTTGCAATAAGTCCAATTAAAGTAATCAATCCCATTTCAGTGTAGATATTGACCGTGGTAAATCCTAAGGCGAGGAATATTAAAGCACCTGCGATGGACATAGGTACTGACATAAGGACAATAATAGGATCTCTCCAGCTTTCAAACTGAGCTGCAAGCACAAGGTAGATTACGATTAAAGCGAATAGAAAAGTAATCGCTAAGGCATTTCCTTCCTGGGCATATTGACGAGACTCACCTGCATAATCCCAGCTAAATCCCCGAGGGAAAATTTCTCGAGCTTGAGTTTCAAGGTAGGAAAGTGCATCTCCTATAGTGACTCCAGAGCTGGCAACACCTTGTAAGGTTAAGGCGTTGAGTTGCTGAAATTGAATTCTTTTACTAGGCACTATAGTTTTTTCGAGGGAAACTAAAGTAGATAGAGGAATAAAATTCCCATTCTTTGTTCGGGTATAGTAATTCTCCAGCATATGTTCATCAAGACGATAGTTACGAATTACTTGAGGAATGACTTTATAACTACGACCCTCTAAATCGAACCTATTAACCCAACGTTCTCCAAGCATGGTGGTTAAGTCTTCTCCAATATTTTCCATAGTAATCCCTAAATCGCCGGCAAGATCTCGATCCACATTGATTGAAATCCGAGGCTGTTCATATTTAATGGATTTCTGGAGGAAAGAGAATTTTCCACTCTCCATTGCCCTTTCAAGTAATTCTTGAGCAACTTGATCTAAAGAGAGAAAATCTGTATCAGTTTCCACAATAAATTGAATAGGAGCTCCTCCTACTCCTGGCAAAGTTGGGCGATGGTAGACAGAGATTTCATAGGCAGCAATTCCTTCTTGTAGTCTCCGTTGTAAATCAGGGCGTACTTCCATTTGAGAGCGTTTTCTTTGATCGGGAGGATACATTTTAAATCCTCCTCTGATTACATTAAGAGCTCCCGCCATACCAATTAACTCATAAACTTCTCTATATTCTGGCAGGGTTTTTGCGATATCAAAAATTTGCTTAGCGTAAACCCTATCGTAATCAACATTTGCTACCTCTGGACCAGTGGCTTCAAACTCTACTACACTTTGATCTTCAGCAGGAGCGAGTTCTTTTTGCCCGCTCATATATAATGGATATAAAGTTAAAAGAATAAAAGCTGCGAAAACTATGATAATTGGAATATGATTTAAAGTACGGTGTAGAATATTTCTATAGAATTTAGCTAGCCGTGTAAGTAAATGCTCTACCAAGACTTCAAATTTTCCTTTTTGATCAGCCGCTTTTAACACCTTAGATGACAACATAGGTGAGAGAGTAATTGCAACAATTCCAGAAATAATGACAGCACAAGCAGCAGTAAATGCAAATTCAGTAAATAGAGTACCTACTAATCCTCCCATAAAACCAATGGGGGCATATACAGCTACTAGAGTTGTAGTCATGGCGATAATGGGTAAGCCCAATTCTTGAGCACCATCAAGAGCTGCCTTAAAGTGAGATTTACCCATTTCTAAATGACGTTGAACATTTTCCACTACAATAATGGCATCATCTACCACTAACCCGATAGCAAGTACCATAGCTAGTAGAGTAAGTAAATTAATAGAAAAGCCAAGAGCGAGCATTAAAAAGCCAGATCCTATTAAGGAAAGAGGTACGGCAACAGAAGGAATCAGAGCGGCTCGTAGTGAGCCTAAAAATAGAAAAATTACGATGAGTACAATAATAATTGCTTCCCCAAGGGTATGGAATACCTCATCAATTGAATCTGACATATAGATGCTATAATCAGAGACAATACGTCCTTCAAATCCAGGAGGTAGCTGTTTTTGTATTTCTGGAATTAAAGCGTGAACTTTACTAGCAACCTCAAGTGGGTTAGAACCAGGGGATTCTTCAATACCCACAAAAATTCCTGGCTGACCATTACGCCAATTAATTGCATTATAGTCTTCTTCTCCCAATCTAGGATTGCCAATATCTTTTAAGCGAACAATAGCACCATTTTTCCCATATACTACTAAGTTACGATAATCCTGCTCATAATTTATATTAGTATTACTAATTAAGTTAATAGAAGTGTAGCCACCTTTAGTTTGGCCAGCACCAGCAATATAATTATTACTTTCCAGTACCTCTCTAACATCGCTTGGAGTTACTCCGTAGGCAGCCATTCGTTTTGGATTAAGCCAAATCCGCATTGCTGGAGATTTATCTCCAGAAAGGGTAACTTTACTTACCCCTGGCAATGCCTGAATTTTAGGTTTTACAGATCGTAATATGTAATCAGTAATTTCATGTAAGGATGCTATATCGCTTGAGAAAGATAGATACATTAGAGCAGTTGTTCGCCCTGTACTCGTATCGATAAGTGGGCTATCAGTATTTGGTGGAAAAAAGTTAAGCTGGCTATTTACTTTGGCTTGAATCTCTGCAACTGCTGCACCTGGGTCATAATTCAATTCCATATGAACTTCTATAGTTGAAACTCCCTCATCACTAGTAGCAATGATGTAATCAATCCCTTTTGCTTCAGCAATAGCTTGCTCTAAAGGAGTAGTAATGAAGCTATTCATAAGCTCACTGCTTGCTCCTTTATAATTTGTAGTTACCGTAATTACGGTTGTAGTGGTTGCAGGATATTGGCGTAGTTCTAATAAAGTAAAAGATCGCAACCCAATAAGTAGGATAAGCAAATTAACAACGCTAGCAAATACCGGGCGACGAATAAAGAGATCAGTAAATTTCATGGCTCATCGGTTTGTGAGATAGGTATTTTCTTATTACTGATTCTTACTTTTTGTTCATTATGGAGTTTTAACTGACCTGCAATAACCACATATTCTCCCTCTGCTAACCCCTTAACAATTTCCACCTGATCTCCATAAGCATCTTTCACCCGTACTGCCCTTTGGTGAGCAATAAAGTCATTACCTTGCTTTTCGACTACATAGATCATTTCTCCATAGGGATTGTAAGCAATCGCTATTTTAGGAACAATGAGTGCTTGTTTTTGTTCGGGTAATAAGGTACTTACTTCCGCAAACATCCCTGGGCGTAATAATAAATCAGGATTATTAAAAATAGCACGAATTTTAATATTTCGAGTTTGAGGATCGAAACCAGGATCTATTGCTGTAATGTGGCCTGTAAAAACTTTATCGGGATAGCTTTTAACTTTTATTGAAATTTTTTGATTGACGGAGAGGAAAGAAAAGTAACGCTCTGGAAGCATATAATCTACATAGATGGGATCTAAGGCTTGTAACAATACAATAGGAGATCCGGGAGTTAAATACTCTCCGAGGTTTATTTGCCGTACGCCAAGTAGCCCAGAAAAAGGAGCCGTAATGTGCTTTTTTTGGATTAAAGCACGCTTAGAATCCACCTTTGCCTTATCATTTTCTAGCTGTGCTTGAGTAATATCATAGTCGGATTTGGAAACTAAATCCCCTTTAACAAGCTGAGCATTGCGTTTTAATTGCACTGATGCAAGAGTATTAGCAGCAATTAATCCTCTTAGATCTGCTCGTTCGATACTATCATTGAGCTGTACTAAAAGAGTTCCTTTCTCTACCCATTGTCCAGATTTAAAATTTATTTTTGTAATTAGCCCTTCAATTTCGTTAGTAACATTCGTTCCCTGAATAGCTACTAAACTACCAATTGATTCTGCAATGGGTTGCCAACTATCAATATGCACCTGATCAATTGCTACTGTGGCTAGAGGTGAGGTTATTAATTTACTAGATTTATATTTCTCATAATATTTCCAAGAAAAAAAAAGTAAGCTAGATAATAATCCTAGAGCTAAGAGAGTAGTAATAGAGCGTTTTATCATAAGAAAGATGGCTACCTCTATTGCATTGAGCAGCATAAAATACTAAAGGCATATTACGAAAATCTTTTAGTATATATGTCAAATTAGTTTGTAGTTATCAACTACGGTGCTTTTAACTAGAGCCTATAAAAATTAAAAAGAATAGTCCCTTAAATAATATAGGACATAAAAATTAACTTTGAAACCTAGGAAAGTAAAGTGCACTATATTTACTACTTGATCGGGGTGACTGGATTCGAACCAGCGACTCCTGCCTCCCGAAGGCAGTGCTCTACCAAACTGAGCCACACCCCGTTCTTTTAGTAAGTGCGAGAAACAGCAAACCGTGCTAAATCTGATAAGGATTCTCGATAGAGTGAGTGAGGAATATATTCAAGTGCTTGAATAGCTTTCTGCGATTCTAGACGAGCAGCTTCTGCTGTATAGTCTATTGCCCCAGTGGCTTGAATAGCTTTAATAACTTGATTCAAATTCCCAAGTCCACCCTCTTTTATCGCATTAAAAATAATTTCGGATTCTAGTTCAGAACCGTGGCGCATGGCGTAAATTAACGGTAAAGTTGGTTTACCCTCTGCCAAGTCATCCCCAATATTCTTACCTAAATCCTCACTTGAAGCACTATAATCCAACACATCATCAGTAAGTTGAAATGCAGTACCTAGATGCATACCATAAGCAGCCATTGCTTTTTCTTCTATATCTGAAGCACTGCAAAGCACCGCACCTAGCTGGACAGCCGCTTCAAATAATTTTGCAGTCTTACTACGAATCACGTTTAAATATCGTTCTTCTGTAGTATCTGGATCATGGCAATTTAATAGTTGCATGACCTCTCCTTCTGCAATTGTATTTGTTGTATGGGCTAAAATTTCCATAACTCGCATACTACCCACACTAACCATCATTTCAAAAGCACGAGAATAGAGAAAATCCCCTACTAAAACACTAGCCTCACTGCCCCATATGTTATTTGCTGTTTTTTGCCCCCTTCGTAGTTGAGAGGAATCTACTACATCATCATGTAATAAGGTAGCAGTATGGATAAACTCAACAATAGTAGCGATATCAATATGATTTATGCCCTTATAATTAAAAGCATGGGCACTAAGTAATACTACTATTGGGCGTAACCGTTTACCGCCACTATTAATAATGTAATGCCCTAATTGATTGATAAGTACTACCTCAGAATGCAATTGTTGTTGGATCATTCCATTAACAGACTGCATATCATCAGCTATTAAATCGTATGTATGCTGTATATTCAAGGGAGCTTACTTTTTCACTAAAAATTTAGGAGAATTTCACTATTGTTGAATAGCATTATGCTATTGTCCATATTATAATTATTTATTATAGTTTCTTGACTATATTTGTTGGAGTATCCTTAGGGCTATTTTTTATTCATATAAGATTAAATAGTTCCTTAGGATAGCATAAACTCTAATATCCTGAATGACTCTAAAATTGGTTTTTTAAAAAAAGGTAAGCATTCTGTTATGTATGCAGTGATCAAAAGTGGTGGAAAACAATATCGTGTTCAAGAAGGGGATACCCTTAAAATAGAAAAAATAGATGCTGATGAGGGTACTCAGTTTGTTCTCGATCAAGTATTGTTAATAGCTTCTGATGGTAACACTCAAATCGGTACTCCCTATATCGAAAATGCTAAGGTGGATACTACAGTAAAAAGCCACGGACGAGGAAAAAAAGTTAAAATTATTAAATTTCGCCGTCGTAAGCATTCTAAAAAACAAATGGGGCATCGGCAATATTTTACTGAATTACATATTGATAGTATTTCTGCTAGCTAAGAATAGGAGTAATAAATTATGGCACATAAGAAAGCGGGTGGTAGTTCCCGAAATGGTAGAGATTCAGAATCTAAGCGATTAGGTGTAAAGAAATACGGGGGAGAACAAGTACTTGCTGGAAATATTCTAGTAAGGCAAAGAGGTACTAAATTTCATCCTGGAGATAATGTAGGGCTAGGAAGGGATCATACCCTATTTGCAACAGTATCAGGGAAGGTACAATTTGCTGTAAAAGGACCTCGTAACCGTACTTATGTTAATATTGTTACAGAGTAGTATCTAGCTTATATTTAAGTAACCGATTCGTAGCATACCTGTAGTTTTTTAACTATTTTCTATTTTACTTCTTAATATTTGGTTTCAATAGAATGAAGTTCGTAGATGAGGCCATTATTAAGGTGCAAGCTGGGGCAGGAGGCAGTGGCTGCCTTAGCTTTCGCAGAGAGAAGTTTATCCCCTTTGGAGGCCCTGATGGGGGCAATGGCGGCAAAGGTGGAAATGCCTACTTAATTGCTGATGAGAGAATTAATACCCTAATCGATTTCCGGCATCGCCGTCACTTTATTGCTCAAAGAGGTGAAAATGGTAGAGGTCGGCTTCAATCAGGTAAGAATGGACAAGATCTCTATATTCCAGTACCTGTAGGTACTGAAGCTTGGGAATTAGAAACAGGAGATTTTTTTGGAGATCTTACCACATCTAAGCAAACTCTATTAGTAGCTAAAGGTGGACGTTATGGATTAGGAAATGCTCACTTTAAGAGTAGTACTAATCGGGCACCACGCAAATTTACTAAGGGTGAGCTTGGGGAAGAGCTTTCCTTAAGGCTTGAACTAAAATTATTAGCTGATGTAGGATTACTGGGACTACCTAATGCAGGTAAATCTACTTTTACTCGCCAAATATCGGCAGCTAACCCCAAAGTTGCAAGCTATCCTTTTACAACACTTTATCCTAACCTTGGCGTAGTTAGGGTTGGACTAGATCAAAGTTTTGTAATTGCAGATATTCCTGGTATCATCGAAGGTGCCTCTCAAGGGACAGGGTTAGGGATCCAATTTCTTAAACACCTTAGTCGTACTCGGCTACTTATTCATTTAGTAGACATTCTCCCCGATCAAGCTGATCTAATTACTAACATACAGACTATTGCAAAAGAACTAGAGCAATTTAGCCTTAAACTAGCAAATCAAGAGCAATGGCTGGTGTTTAATAAAATAGATTTGCTTTCCGAAGCTGAATTAAGGGATCTCTGTAAAAATATTTGTACTCACCTTTCTTGGCAAAAACCTGTTTATTATATTTCCTCTGTCACGGGGCAGGGTTGTCAATCACTTATTGCAGCAATAATGGCATATTTAGAGACTGTTTCAGCTAAAAATTAATAATGAGCGATTATCGTAGTCGTTTAGCCACTAGTCGTCGTTGGGTAATTAAAGTAGGAAGTTCCTTACTTACCACTGAGAGTCGTAAACTAAATACTAGTTATATTCAAATACTAGCATATGATATTGCTAAACTACAAAATTTAGGCTACCAAATCGTATTGGTTTCCTCTGGCTCCATCGCCGCTGGAATGCAAAGGCTTAATTGGCACCAACGGCCTAGTGCATTACATCATTTACAAGCAGCTGCTGCAGTTGGTCAAATGGAATTAGTTCAGGTTTATGAATCCTACTTTCAGAGCTATGGACAACAGGCTGCACAAATATTACTTACCTATGATGATTTAATAAATCGCAATCGCTATTTAAATGCACGCAGTACATTGCGTACTCTACTACAGTTAAAAATTGTACCTATTATTAATGAAAACGATACGATTGCAACTGAAGAGATTAGAGGAGATAATGATACCCTATCTGCCTTAGTAGCTAACTTAGTAGAGGCAGAAGTACTGGTTATTTTGACAGATCAAGCTGGGTTGTTTACTGAAGATCCGAGAGAAAATACTTATGCTGAATTGATTTCAGAAACAGCAGCTAGTAACCCAAATCTCGATGTGATGGCTAGTGCTAAGACAGGTACCCTTGGTCGTGGGGGTATGTTTACAAAACTAAGAGCAGCTCGACAAGCCGAACGCTCTGGGGCAATCACAGTGATTGCTGCTGGAAAAGAGAAGGATGTTATTCCACGAATTACCTCTGGAGAAAAGATAGGCACGCTATTATGGCCCAATACAGGAATTCTTACTGCTCGAAAACAGTGGCTTGCTGGTCAGCTGCAAACTAAAGGGAAAATACAATTAGATACTGGTGCAGTAAATGTATTATGTAGCTCTGGTAAAAGTTTACTGCCTATAGGTGTTATTGCATGCAATGGCCACTTTACTCGAGGAGATTTAGTCAGTTGTGTAGATATGCAAAATAGAGAAATTGCTCGTGGACTTATTAATTATAGTGCCGAGGAAACAAACTGCATCCTCGGCTATCCAAGTAGTCATATTGAGCAAATATTAGGATATGTTAACGAACAAGAGTTAATCCATAGGGATAATTTAGTATTGCTCTAGATACTGCAGCTTATCTAAATAGTATTAAGCCATTAAACGGATTTTAGTATTTATCCTGCTTTTATAGCGAGCTGCTTTATTAATATGAATTAAGCCTTTACGAGCTAAACGATCTAAGGTTGGTACCATGATCTTGTATGCTACAATAGCTTGTTCTCTATTACCTGCCACAATCGCTTTTAAAGTCTTTTTAATATAAGTACGCATCTCAGAGCGTTGACTCGAATTATGTTTGCGGTGTTTTTCTGCTTGCCGAGCTCGTTTACGTGCTTGTGCGGTATTAGCCAAAATGTATATCTCCTATTAATTTCATAACTAAAACTACAATGATACTTGTAAATACTATTTAAAGACAATATGGTAGGTTTTTTTTATCTACTAATCAATCATGAGCATTCAATTACTTAAATCTACTGCGGTTGTTGGTGGATCCACCCTTCTTTCTCGCATATTAGGTTTTATTCGAGATATGGTGATCGCACAAGCTTTCGGTGCTGGATTAGCAGCAGATACCTTTTTTGTAGCATTTAAAATTCCAAACTTCCTACGCCGTTTATTTGCTGAAGGTGCTTTTTCTCAAGCCTTCGTGCCAGTGTTTTCTTCCTATGTTGTAAGTAAAGATCTAATCGAAACTAAAACATTGATTGATCGAGTTACAGGTACTTTAGGAATAGTACTTTTATTCGTTACAGGATTAGGAATAGTAGGTGCTCCCTTATTGGTTATAATATTTGCACCTGGTTTTGTTAAAGATCTAGATCAATATAAATTAGCAATTAAGTTATTGCAAATTACTTTTCCTTATTTATTTTTTATTTCTCTAACCGCACTAGCAGCAGGAATACTAAATACCTATAAGCGGTTTAGTGTTCCTGCTATTACTCCTATATTTTTAAATATTACACTTATTATTTCAGCATTATGGATTGCCCCTACCCTGACTACTCCAATAATTGCTTTAGCTTGGGGGGTATTTTTTGCAGGACTTATTCAATTATTATTTCAGATTCCCTTCCTTAGACAGTTAAAATTTCTTCCTAAACCATATTTCGCATGGAAAGATACGGGAGTCCAAAAAATATTTACCCTAATGCTTCCTGCAATTATAGGTAGTTCTGTATCTCAGATTAATCTTTTAGTAGATACAATACTTGCTTCATTTTTAACAACAGGAAGCATCTCTTGGCTTTATTATGGAGATAGGCTAGTAGAATTTCCTTTAGGAGTTTTTGGCATTGCTTTAAGTACAGTTATACTCCCTACCTTATCGGAAAAATACAGCAAAGACTCTCCTAGAGATTTTTCTCATACTCTCGATTGGGCACTACGCTGGGCTTGTCTTATCAGTATACCTGCTGCAATAGGATTAGCATTACTCGCTACTCCTATTATTACTACTTTGTTTTATCATGGAGAGTTTGGCAAGCATGATGTTATTATGACTGTTTATAGTCTTATTGCTTATTGCTTTGGTTTAGCACCATTTATTCTTATTAAAATTCTTGCATCTGGTTTTTATGCAAGACAAGATACTAAAACACCTATGAAGATAGGGATTATATCTATGGTAAGTAATATTATTTTAAACATAATATTGATGTTTCCCTTAGCACATGTAGGCCTTGCTTTAGCAACATCTCTTTCCGCTTGGCTAAATGCCACATTATTACTTATCTACTTAAAGCGGAGAAGTATTTATATTCCTCAACCAAAATGGTTTTTATTAGGTGCTCAAATCACCATCGCAAGTAGTCTTATGGCTTTTTTTATCCTGTGGAAAAATTCTTCGCTAGTTGACTGGATTCAGTGGAATTTAACATCTCGCATAGAGCATTTACTCATTTTAATTAGCTTAGCTATGGCTATTTATCTTATTTCTTTATTACTAGTAGGAGTAAAACCAAAAATGTTAATTATGAATAAATATAATAATTCGTATATATAAAAAAAGGGATACTATTAGATCCCTTTTTTTATATTTGTAGATCTTCAAGTAATTAGGAGGAATGGGGCATATAGTGATCAGCCAATAGGAATGCAAATAATGCAGCTAAATAAAATATGGAATAGCCAAACATCTTCATTGCTAGCCTATCGTTAGTATCACGATATAGAGCAATCGCAAGATATAGAAAATACCCACCTAGTCCTACAGCACCTACTAAGTAGAGCATACCACTTAAGTGGCTAGAAAAAGGCAGTAAACTAACGGCAAACAATAAAAAGGTATAAAGAACTACTTGTTGTTTAGTATATTCCACCCCATGAGTAACAGGAAGCATGGGGAATTTTGCTCGCCCATACTCTTCTCTACGTGCTAAAGCTAAAGCCCAAAAATGTGGTGGAGTCCACATAAAAATAATTAAAAATAAAATAAAAGCGTGAACATGCATTTCCCCTGTTACTGCTGCCCAACCTAGTACAGGGGGCATTGCTCCAGCAGCGCCTCCAAGCACAATATTTTGAGGTGTTGTTCTTTTCAAGAAGGCAGTATATATAATCCCATAACCAATCATAGAAAAGAAAGTTAAATAGGCAGTTAAAGGGTTAATTAAAAAATACAAGATAGCCATTGATAGTATGGCAAGGGATATAGCAAAAATCAGCGCTTGTTTAGGAGTGAGTTTACCTGTAGGCAGGGGGCGTGCTTTAGTACGACCCATTACCGCATCTGCTTTTTCATCAATTAGATGATTAATCGCAGCTGCGGATGCAGCACCCAAACCAATTCCAATTGTTCCAAGAAAGAAAATTGGCAAAGGTACCACTCCTGGTACAGATAAAAACATGCCTACTATGGCAGTAAAAATAATGAGAGCAACAATACGGGGCTTGCAAAGTACAAGATACTCTCGCCAGTTGGTTAAGGTTCCTCGAATTAAAGTAGTTGTTGTCATAATCCTTTATCTCCTCGGAATGGATATTTTACAGGATGAAGTAAATGATTAAATGTAATTACGCTAAGTAAAAGTAAAGCTGCTACACCATTATGAGCTACTGCTAAAATAGGTGATACTCCAGATATAGCGGTAGATATTCCTAATCCTACTTGAGTAAAAGCTAATACTACTAGTGCTAACCCAGCTTTATGCAACATGGGATTTTCAGAGTTTTTCATCGCTTTTATACCAAGTGCCACAAGTAATATTAAAGTTACTATAGCAATTATTCTATGGACAATATGAATAGCTGTTGCCGATTCAGGAGTAATTTTACCACCTTCATAGTTTTCCCCTAACGGCTTCCAGAATGTAAAAGCTTCATCAAAATTCATAGTAGGCCACCATTGTCCTTGGCAGGTAGGAAAATCGTTACAGGAAAATCCAGCATAGTTTGTACTTGTCCATCCACCTAGAGCAAGTTGTAGTATTAGAAGTAATAGCCCAGCAAGAGCCCATATTCTGAAAGAATGAGAATACTTGCTAGATTCTCTTACTATAATCTGAGTTGCTTCCCCTTGCCGTAGGGTGATCCACCAAGCTAAAGAGAGGAGAGTCATACCACCCAATAAATGAAGAGTAACTATTGCAGGCTGAACAAGTAGGGTTACCGTCCACATTCCTAAAGCCGCTTGGCAACCTGCTACACCTAGCAGAAGTAAGGGTAAGGCCACCATCTGTTTAGAATCTCTACGATTATACCAAGCGCCTATCGCACACCCTAAAATAAGCATTGCTAATATACCCGCACAATAGCGATGTATCATTTCCTTCCAAGCTTTTCCTGTGTCTACAGGGCGATCAGGATAAAGCTCATGAGCTTGATCAATTTGGTCTGTAGAGCTTGGCACTGTAAGTTGATTGTAGCAACCAGGCCAATCCGGGCAACTCAACCCTGCATCTGAGATGCGAACATAAGCTCCTAAAATAACAATTACTAAAGCAAGCAAGCTTGCAGTAAAAGTAAATATTACAAAACGACGACTCATAATTCTTATTTATTATCCTATATAGGAGACAATCAACAAACGTTTAATATCTTTTAGAATATGTTTAGAATCTTCTTCCGATGGGTAACTCATCATAATATTTTTTAAAGGATCCACAATATAAATTCTCTGGTCACCTGCTGGGTTCTGAGCATGCGGAAGGATAAATTGTTTGATCAATGCATGTTCTTGATCTTTCTCAACAGCAACTATAAGATCAGGGTGTTCATTATCAATCCAATCCTTTTGCTGCTGCAAGGTATTTATATCATCTGCTATCCACAAACGACGCACTCGATACATATATTTATTTCCGAGTGCTAAACGTATTTGTCGCACCTTATTTAGTAAGTTATGACACTGATCATCACAACCAGCAGGTTCAAAAATAACTAGTGTCCATATACCCTTAAAAATATCATCAGTAGATAAGTCTTTTTTAGATAACCCATCAATAAAGAACCCATCTTTTAATGGAACACTTGGAATAATAAGTTCGCCATAGTTGCTTGTTTTTACTTCTCCATCTTGAAAATTTTTGTACATCCACCAAGAAATAATTACAGGTAATATAGAAATAGTAAGAATAGCTAAAATTATTAAGCGAGATTCTTTTGTTTTTACTTCTTTTTTTACAGTAGTATTAGTATCTACCAGTGTATCTATTTTAGATTCTTGCTCGTTTTCCAATTTCTAACTCCTCACATATTACTGATTTTGATTATTAATCTCACGTTTAATTAAAGCAATAAATATTCCAAAGGCAATAAACGCCATGCTAAACCATTGAATAGCATAGGCAATATGTCGTTGTACTCCCATTTCTGGTAGGAAGGACGACCAGGATCGAGCAAAACCATTAGGCTGGTTTGGATCTAATTGAATGATCAGAGGTTGTAGGGAGTAGCCTAATTCTAGCTCTAACTTCTCTAAATTCATGTATTGAATTAATTTTGGCCATCCAGAAGATTCCCAACCCTCTTCCTTTCCTAGATAGAAAGGAGGTTTTTTAAAAGGATGATATAGGGTACCATGTACGGTTATAATCGAGCTATCTACTGATTCTATAGGAGGTAATTTTTGGCGATCTGAATTTGCAACTATCCACCCTCGGTTAACAAGTATTGCTTTATTTTCTTTATACAGAAATGGCGTAAGTATATAATAGCCTACCTGGCCTTGGTAAATTTGGTTATCTACCAACATTGTATGCTGATTATCAAAATACCCTTCTGCGATTATCTTCCTATATTCATCTGTTTCTTGATTTAATGTATTATTCCCAATAAGCATAGGTACATCACTACCCCTTTCTTTAAGGGCTATTTCGATAGAGCGTTTTAAATCGGCACGCCGCAACTGCCAAAATCCTAACGAGCTAAGTACAGTGATCATGAACATAAATAAAAGTATGAAACTTAATTTAAGGGTTACACTCCTTTGTTTAAACTTAAATAGCATAGATTATAGGAATTGACTTCAATTATATTATTTACCGTAAATAATGAGATTTATACCAGTATATAAATATATATTATATAAAATATATAGTAAATACATCTTTACAAGATTAGACTAACAGTAGTGCTATTTATTGTATAACTGCTACGGAGTATATTATGATTTTTAAATTAATTATTATTGGACTTTTAATTTTTACTATTTATTCTTTGGGCGTTGCGTTAGTTGCTCTGCTAGGGAGAAGCGATAAAGATGCGGAGAAAATGTTAAAAGCACTTACTTGGCGAATTTCTCTCTCTATAGGTATATTTGTTTTACTTATGATTGGAAGAGCCGTAGGGTTAATTACTCCGCATAGTGCATTAGATTCCTTTCAGGAAAATAATCCATCAATAAATAGCCCAAATTCATCAGATCAAAAATAATTTACTTGCATATAGTAGAAATCTCTCTTACCTAAAAATTTAGGTAAGAGAGATCAGTAAATCAATAAATATGCTTAGCTTTTTCTATTATATCCAATATACAAATATAAATAAGCCAAGCCAAACAATATCAACAAAGTGCCAGTACCATGCCACAGCTTCAAAAGCAAAATGGCGCTGGGGTGTAAAATGCCCTTTGATACTACGTACCCATATGGTAATCAACATGATTGAGCCTACAGTTACATGAAACCCATGAAATCCCGTTAACATGTAAAATACAGACCCATAAATCCCAGAACCTAAAGTCAAGTTCATATGGGTAATAGCGTGACCATATTCATAGGCTTGACAACCAACGAAGGTCAACCCTAATGCAAAGGTGAGGAATAATCCTTGAATTAATTGTTTTCTATTTTCAGATCTTAACCCATGATGTGCCCAAGTAATAGTAACACCACTAGTAAGTAGGATAAGGGTATTAAGTGCAGGAATACCCCATGCTTCCATAGTGTTAAGCTCTCCACCAACATGGGCAGGACCACTGCTTGGCCACATTTCAGAGAAGTTTGGCCATAAGAACTCATGAGCCATTCCCTTATCACCTATTCCAGAGAGCCACTCTAGTGAAAATACACGAGTATAGAAGAGAGCGCCAAAGAAAGCAGCAAAGAAAAAAACTTCAGTAGTGATAAAGAAAATCATGCTCCAACGAAAGGAGCGATCTACTTGATCATTATAGAGTCCAGATTCGCTTTCGCGAATCACTTCCCCAAACCAACCAGCCATTACAAAAAATATAATAGCGAGCCCAACTAATAGGCCAAATTTCCCTATTTCTATATCATTAACCCAAGCCGCAACACTTCCCAGTGAAAGAAAGAGTCCAGTAGAAGCCACTATAGGCCAATGACTAGGCTGGGGTAAATAATAGTCTCCATGAGCTTGTGCCATAAAGCATTTCCTCCCGTATCATTTAATGCTAAAAAAATATTTTAAATTACAAAAAATTTCTTAAAAAAATCTTTAACCCGAAGGGCCTTTAGTATTTTTATCGGTAACATTAAAAAACGTATAAGATAAAATCACATTGCTGTATTCCGCTGGTAATTTAGAATCAATATAAAAAACTACAGGCATTTCTCGCTCCTCACCCGCTTCAAGCGGTTGTTCAGTAAAGCAAAAACATTCAGTTTTATGTAAATGTTTTGCTGCTAATCCAGGGCTAATACTAGGTACGGCACGACCGACAATTTTATGATTATCTAAATTACGCACATAAAAAACAGCTTTTGTAGTTTCTCCTGGATGAATTTTAATCTTATTTGTTTCTGATCTAAATTCCCAAGGAAGCTGAGTATTAGCAGTAGCTAAAAATTCAACAGTAATTACACGACTTGTATCTATTTTTGCTACTTCAGCTTTTTCTTCTGCAATTGCTACATTTTCAGGCTTACCGTTTAAGCCTGTAATCGTGCAAAAAGCATTATAAAGCGGTATTAAAGCATACCCAAATCCAAACATAGCTATTGCGTATAGAGCTAATTTTAAGATGTGCTTATTTGCTTTTTTTTCAGAGCTACTCATGGCTTATTTTATTGCCGTATGTATATTCTGATACATAAACCAAAGGTAAACTCCTAAAGAATATAGAGCTACTATCCACCCGGTGCGCCGGGCTTTCGCCCGACGCTGTTTCAGAGAAAACTCAGGCTGTTGCTGATTATTCTCAGATTGTTGCCTATCGCTATTAGACATTTACTATTTCTCTGTTATTTCACATGAGGAGGAGTTTCGAAAGTATGATAAGGAGCAGGCGTTGGTACAGTCCATTCTAAACCTTCAGCACCTTCCCAAACTTGATCGGGTAATTTTTCCCCTGCTTTACCTTTGATGGTTTTAAGCACAATGTATAAAAAGAGTAATTGACCTGTTGCAAACATATAAGCACCCACAGTAGAGATTTGATTCCATTCGGTAAATTGAGGAGAATAGTCTGCAATTCTACGTGGCATACCTGCTAAACCAGCAAAGTTTTGTGGTAAGAAAATAACGTTAGTTGCAATAACTGTGATCCAGAAATGCCATTTAGCTAGAGTCTCATCATACATATGACCAGTCCATTTTGGACCCCAATAGTAGAAAGCGGCAAAAGCACCAAATACTGTTACTGGAAGCACTACCCAGTGAAAGTGAGAAACGATGAAATAAGTATCTTGGTATTGGAAGTCAGTTAACGACACTCCCATCATAAGACCTGTGAACCCACCAACTGCAAATAAGGCAATAAAGGCAAGTGCCCACATCATTGGTGCTTCAAAAGTCACAGATCCTCGCCACATGGTGGCTAGCCAGTTAAATATTTTAACTCCAGTAGGTACTGAAATCATAATAGTGGCATACATGAAATATAACTCACCTGCGATTGGCATTCCTACCGTAAACATATGGTGTGCCCATACGATATAGGAAAGGAAAGCAATTGCTGCAATCGCATAAATCATGGAGTGTTTACCAAAAAGTGGCTTGCGAGCAAAAGTAGGAATAATATCTGACATTAAACCGAAAATAGGTAATACAAGAACATATACTTCAGGGTGACCAAAGAACCAGAAGATATGTTGGAACATAATAGGATCACCACCACCAGCGGCATTAAAAAAGCTAGTTCCAAAATGGCGATCAGTAAGTTCCATAGTTACTGCACCAGCTATTACTGGCATAATACCTATGATTAAGAAAGAGGTAATAAACCACCCCCAGCAAAACATAGGCATTTTCATCATTGTCATACCAGGTGCTCTCATATTAAGGAGGGTTGCAATAATATTAAGAGACCCTAATATGGAAGAAACCCCTAAAGTATGCACTGCAAAGATCGCCATATCATATCCTATGCCACCCTGGATGAATAAAGGAGGGTACATAGTCCATCCACCTGCAGGTCCACCACCTGGAACAAACATGCTACCTAATAAGAATGCAAATCCAAAAGGTAAAAGCCAAAAGCTCCAATTATTGAGACGTGGCAGAGCCATATCAGGTGCACCAATCATCATTGGAATAAGCCAGTTGGCTAAACCTGTTAGAACGGGCATTAATGCACCGAAAATCATAACTAGACCGTGTATACTCACTAATTCATTAAAGGTCTGAGGATCTAGAAACTGCATTCCGGGTAGAAAAAGCTCAGTCCGGAATATTAAGGCCATTGTACCGCCAATTATAAACATTATAAAACTAAACCATAGATATAATGTTCCAATATCCTTATGATTTGTGGTAAATAACCAGCGCGTAATCCCAGTGGGATGGTGCGCGTGATCACCGTGTGCTACTGTACTCATACTCAAATTTCTCCTACATTGAATCTCTTACATATAGAAATTCTTTTACAAACTAATATTACTTAGCTTGCTCTGATTGTGCGATAACTTTACTTTCTTGTGGATTACCTAATAAAGCAACTTGATCGGTTACCCATCTATCAAACTCTTCTTGGGTTTTTGCCTCTACTACGATAGGCATAAATGCATGGCCTCGTCCACAAATTTCAGTGCATTGACCTCGATAAGTACCGGGTTTTTCAATCACTGCCCAAGCATCATTAATATATCCGGGAATTGCATCTTGCTTAAAGCCAAAAGCAGGAAGCCACCAAGCGTGAATAACATCATCAGCAGTAATTACAAAACGTACTTTCTTATTAATTGGAAGTACTAATGGATGATCCACTTCGAGAAGATAATTTTCGCCTTTAGTTGTTTTATTTTGTAGTTGATCTATAGGTGTAGATAAACTACTGATAAAGCCAAAGTTATGATCAATGTAATCATATTTCCAACGCCATTGATATCCAGTCACCTTAACTGTTAAGTCGGGATCGCTAGTATCGTATGTACGAAACATTGCTTTAGTTGCAGGTATAGCAATAGAAATCAAGATTACAAACGGTATAACTGTCCATACAACTTCAAGAAGTGCATGTTCATGGAACTGACTTGCGACAGGTCTTTTGGATCTACGGTGAAATACTACGATCCATGCCATAAGGCCATAAACAAGGCAGGCAATAGCAACGCAAACCCAGCCAATATACATATGAAGGCCATAAATCTCTTTTGAAATAGGAGTTACACCTTCTGTTAAATTAAAACCAAATTCAGCACTTGCGCGCCCACTGAGCAGAAGTAAACTTATACTTCCCGCAATGGTTGCGAATAAGCTTTTTCTCTTGTTAGACAGGCTCATTCATTTCCCCTCCAGCTATCGCTTTTAATAATAAAATACTCATAACAAAACATATATGGAGTATATATCTTTTATATATACTTATCTAGATCAATAAGCACTAAATTAATTTTTCAAGTGATTTTAATAGATTCGGCAATACTAGATCTACAGTACTTTCTTAACTCATATGCTAATCGTTGGCGCTCATCTTCTGTAAGAAAGCTGCCAATTTCAACTTCATTTCCATGGGATCCTATCATAAGCCGACTCATATACCACTCGTGAGCAGGGAGATTAACTCTAATTTTTGTCCAATAGCGATGAAATTTCCATATTTCTTCAAGTTTTTTACGGCCTCGAAGGATTTTAATATCATCCTGATCAATGGTAATTATTTCACGATATTGAGCTCGATTAGCACATAAATAAAAACCAGTGCCTAGAGCAATTATTTCTAATCCTGCAAATGGAAAAATAAGCCATAAACCTAAAAGGCTAAATCCAATGGATATAGTACTAAGAGTTGCTGCAACGATTAAAATAACATTTCTCATTCCACGCCAACTAAGTGAATTGTTTGGTCGTAGTGTGAATTGATATTTGTTTTCATCGGGTATAAAGCTTCTGGAAATCATATTGCTAGCCCCTCTAAATAATCACTAATATTAAATGTAAATTTATTTTACCCAGGGCATGTTGAGTCCCTTTTGGCTAGCAAAATAAGCGCCTAAATCTGCTTTGTCTTGATCAGATAGAGGGGCTGCCATTCCTGCCATCACGTCATTTTTTCTATCACCAGACTGATAAGCGCTTAAAGCATGGACAATGTAATCTGTGTTTTGACCTGCTAGTTTAGGAAAACTAGGGGCAGCACTATTACCATCTACCCCATGACAACCCGCACAAGCTTCAGATTTTTGCTTTCCTGCTATTGAATCACCTTTTGGTTTTGCCATTGCTGTTCCAGAAGCAAGCACCATAGATACTGGGATTAATAAGAAAAATAACCATCGGTTCGACATAATAATGTTCTCCACCATATTTATTTAAATTATTAGCTTTACTTTATTGTTTTTCAAAGAAAGCAGCTATATCTTCCATATCCTGTTCAGTTAAACTGCCGGCTGATCCTTGCATTGACGGATGCTTTCTATCGCCAGATTTATATGCTTGAAGTGCAGAAACAATATACTCAGCATGTTGACCACCTAATTTTGGTACTTTATAGGTGGGATAAGCATTATTTAAGCCCTCAATACCATGACAACCCTGACACTGTCTTTGGTCTGCCTTTTGTCTACCAACTACAGGATCGCCTGCTGCTTGTACTGTCATGCTAAATAATAGTGCCATGCTAGTACCTAAGAGAAAAATAGGAAAACTTTTTTTATCCATTATTAACTCCCACTTACTGGTTAGTGTGTTATTTTTCGGTTTTGTTTTAAAAAAATACCTAAATTCTTCCCTCTAGTGTTTAAATAGCTAGAGAGAACCCCACAAAACTAAATAAACTAAAACTTCCCTTCAATATATATTAAGCTATATTAGCTTAACAAACATATATAAAAAATATATCTTACTAAGTATATTTAAAAAAATAAATATAACAGAAATACCCTATATATTATTGAGTAATTGCAAATAATATCTTATTTTTACATCATTTGGTAATAATCTGTACTACTTTTATTACCTAAAATTCCTAGGTTTTATGAATTAACCTACGTGCTAAACTAGCAAGCGAGTAGCGTTATTATTTATGATAGATATAGGAAAATTATATTGAATCGATCAGTTAAAATTCGCCGAGAAACATCAGAAACTCAGATTGAAATTGCCCTGAATTTATTAGGAAAAGGGGATTTTTCTGCTAAGACTGATATTCCTTTTCTTGATCATATGCTCAATCAAATAGCACAACATGGATTGATTGATCTTGATATAAATGCATCTGGAGATCTACATATTGATTATCACCACAGTGTGGAGGACATTGGTATTACCTTAGGTCAAGCTTTAAAACAAGCAATTGGTGATAAAGTTGGCATTCAGCGGTATGGCTATGCTTATGTTCCATTGGATGAGGCACTTTCTCGAGTAGTATTAGATTTTTCAGGACGCCCCGGTCTTCACTATCGGGTACTCTATTCCCAGCATTATATTAATAACTTCGATGTAGATCTAATTCAGGAGTTCTTTCAGGGATTGGTAAATCATGCAGCGATAACTTTACATATAGATAATTTACAGGGGCGTAATACCCATCATATTGTAGAGACTATTTTTAAAGCCTTTGGTCGTGCCCTTAGGATGGCAGTGGAGCAAGATCCTCGGCGAGGAAGTATACTCCCCTCTACTAAAGGATCTCTATAAAATAGCGAAAATAGTACATTTACTTTTTGGATAACTTTAATATGCCCTATGTTGCAATTATTGATTATGGGATGGGTAATCTTAGATCGGTTTCAAAAGCTTTAGAAAGGGCGGCAGAAGGGAAAAAAATTAGCATAAAAGTTACTAGTAACCCACAGGTGATAAAAGCAGCAGAGAGAGTAGTTTTCCCTGGGGTAGGTGCTATTCGAGATTGTATGCAGGAACTACGGAATCTAAATCTAGAATCTGCTATAAGAGAGTGTGCAGCAAATAAACCCTTTTTAGGTGTATGTCTTGGTATGCAAGCACTTTTTGAATTTAGCGAAGAAAATGAAGGGACTCCATGTTTTGGAATACTCTCTGGAAAAGTATGCCATTTTAATGCTAACCAATTATCTTTAAAAATCCCTCATATGGGATGGAACATAGTTCATCAACAATATAACCATCCTCTTTGGCAGGATATCCCTCAAAATAGTCGTTTTTACTTCGTCCATAGTTATTATATAGTACCCCAGCAACCATCCCTGATTACAGGTACTACGGATTATATTACAACTTTTGCATCGGCTTTTGCTCAAAAAAATATCTTTCTAGCTCAATTTCATCCAGAAAAAAGCCAGCAATTGGGAGTACAATTTCTTACTAATTTTTTAACATGGAATGGTATAACTTAAAGATATTTTTTAGGACTATATACCTCGGGAGCTAATAAAAAACTAATGTTACTGATACCTGCTATTGATCTTAAAGGAGGAAAATGTGTTCGTTTACGTCAGGGGCGTATGGAAGAGGACACAGTTTTCTCTAATAACCCTATTGCTATGGCTCTACATTGGGTGGAATTAGGTGCTACAAGATTACACCTTATTGATTTAGATGGTGCATTTGCAGGCAAACCTGTTAATGCTGATATTATCTATGATATTACTCAAGCACTACCGGGTATTGATATTCAAGTGGGCGGTGGAATTCGCGATGGAGATACTATCCAGACCTATTTAGATGCAGGTGTTCGTTACGTTATTATTGGTACTAAAGCTATTAATGCACCTCATTTTGTTTCTGATGCTTGCCTTGAATTTCCAGGGCATATTATCCTAGGGCTGGATGCCAAAGATGGTAGAATTGCTATTGATGGATGGTCTAAGCTCTCTCGCCATAGTGTTATTGATATTGCGCAACATTTTGAGAAAGATGGCGTAGAGGCGATTATCTACACAGATATTCAGCGCGATGGCATGATGAATGGGGTAAATGCTGAAGCTACTAGTAAATTAGCAGAAAAAATTAGTATCCCGGTAATTGCCTCTGGGGGAGTTTCTTCATTAGAAGATATAAATGAATTACATCAGTATGAGGAGAAAGGAATTTCAGGTGCAATTATTGGCCGAGCTTTATATGAGGGAAAAATAAATTTAACGCAAGCACTCTCTTTAGTGCAGTCAAAATGACAAATTTTTCTTTTACCGAAGTCGGTTTATTTATATGGGTTTAGCTAAACGGATTATTCCTTGCTTAGATGTGGATAATGGACGTGTTGTTAAAGGGGTTCGTTTTGTTGATATTCGTGATGCAGGCGATCCTGCAGAAATTGCTCAACGCTATGATGAACAAGGTGCAGATGAAATTACTTTCCTAGATATTACTGCAAGTAGTAATAACCGAGATACTACGGTACATACCATTGAAGCCATTGCTGAAAGAGTATTTATTCCCCTAACTGTAGGGGGAGGAATACGGAGTTTAAATGATATTCGGCGGATGCTTATTGCTGGAGCCGATAAAGTAAGTATTAACACCGCTGTGATTCATCGACCTGAATTGGTCAAAGAAGCCGCAGATCGTTTTGGTACTCAATGTATTGTTGTTGCTATAGACGCTATGAGAGTTTCTTCTAAAAATGAGTCAGATCGATGGGAAATATTCACTCATGGAGGTCGTAAAAAAACTGGGATAGATGCAATAGAGTGGGCGGTAAAAATGACTCAATTTGGTGCAGGTGAAATTTTACTGACTAGCATGGATCGAGATGGAACTAAAGAAGGATTTGATTTACGGCTTACTCGTGCTATTAGTGAGGCTGTTTCTATACCTGTGATTGCTTCTGGAGGGGTAGGTAATTTAGATCATTTAGTTGCCGGAATTTTAGAAGGAAAAGCAGATGCAGTATTAGCTGCTAGTATTTTTCATTTTGGTCAGTATACAATTGCAGAAGCAAAGCATCATCTAGCAGCCAATAATATTGAAGTAAGGTTATAATGAGTAGCTGGTTAGATGATATTTCATGGAATGAGAAAGGGTTAGTACCTGTTATTACTCAAGAAATAAGTACGGGTAAAGTGCTTATGTTTGCTTGGATGAATCGGCAAGCTTTAGAAATAACAGCAGACACTGGCTATGTAGTGTATTGGTCTCGATCTCGATCATGCCTATGGCGTAAAGGAGAACAATCAGGACATGAACAAATTGTTAAGAGCATTTTTCTTGATTGTGATAGTGATACATTATTAATCCAAGTTGAACAAAAAGGTGGTATCGCTTGTCATACGGGGAGGTATCATTGTTTTTTTAAGCAGTTAGAGCATAAAAATTGGAAAGTAGCTGCGCCTATTTTGAAGGATCCAAATACTATTTATTATAAAAACTAAATGAGCGATATTTTTAAGCAGCTAGCTGCCATAGCAAATGATCGTAAAAATGCGGATCCAAAATCCTCCTATATCGCAAGCCTTTATGAAGCCGGGCTAGATAAAATTTTGCAAAAGCTTGGTGAGGAAGTAATTGAGACAATTTTAGCAGCTAAGAACGGGGAAAAAACAAATATTATTCATGAAACTGCTGATTTATGGTTTCATAGCTTAGTTATGCTCACTCAATGTAATCTTCAGCCGGAAGAAGTCTTTAAAGAATTAGAACGGCGTTTTGGCTTATCTGGCCTAGAAGAAAAGCAAAATCGAAAAAGCAAATAATTATGAGAGATCCAGACTGTATCTTCTGCAAAATTATTGATAGAGAAATTCCTACTGACCTTGTATATGAGGATGATCAAGTTGTTGCTTTTAAGGATATTCAACCTCGTGCAAAAACGCATTTACTCCTTATTCCTCGTCTTCATATTTCTAGTTTAGAACAGCTAGAACAAAAACATCAGCATTTAATTAGTCATATGGTATTACTGCTACCTACATTAGCCCATAATCAAGGGCTGTATACTGGATTTCGTACCATAATTAACACTGGTCTAGATGGAGGGCAAGAAATTGATCACCTACATATTCATTTACTAGGTGGTGGCTCAATTGAATAGTTACTAGGAGATAATAATGGGTGTAAGTGGCATTAGCATATGGCAATTACTAATTATTTTAGTGATCGTATTAGTATTATTTGGTACAAAGAAATTACGAACTATTGGAGGTGATTTAGGAGAGGCAGTTAAAAACTTTCGAGAGGCTATGAAAGATGAAAAACCATCCTCACCTACCTCTTCTCAAATAATGGAGATGGATCATAAACGGGAAGATAATTCGACCTCTTATGATTCCCAGCAATCTCCTCATTCCCAAGTTCAAAATAAAAATTTTGATAAACCTGAAAATAATTAAAGTACAAGTAGCCTCTAATTTACTTGCATAATTACTATGTTTGATATTGGTTTTGGGGAAATTCTTGTTATTTTTGTAGTACTTTTACTAGTAGTTGGTCCTGAAAGAATGCCAACAGTAGCACGTACGACTGCTTTATGGCTAAAAAAAATACGTGGTCTAATATCTCAAGTTAAACAAGAAGTGGAACAAGAGCTTCATGCTGAGGAGCTTCGCCAATCATTAAGGAAAAACATAGACTTACCAGATCTTAAAAAACCTCATCAAGATTCTTCTGATCATACTCATCATTCTATCAAGAAATCATCGGATGATTTATAGTGCAGCATCAGGATTCTAATCAAGAAGAATTACCCTTTATTACTCATCTTATTGAGTTACGAGCTCGTCTATTACGTAGTATCATTACGATACTTACTATTACTTTAATTCTTATTCCTTTTTCAAAGGAGTTATACCAATTACTTGCTCGTCCCCTGATGGCACACCTACCTGAAACCAATTCCATGATTGCTACGGAAGTGACTGCTCCATTTCTTGCACCATTAAAATTAACTTTAGCAATAGCCTTTGCTTTATCTATTCCTATGCTGCTATATCAGATTTGGGCCTTCGTAGCACCTGGGCTTTATAAAAATGAGCGTCGACTTATTCTTCCCCTATTGATTGCAAGTACTTTTCTATTTTTCTTAGGAATCGCTTTTGCTTATTTCTTAGTATTTCCTTTGATGTTTGGATTCTTTACTCAGGCGGCTCCAGAAGGTATTGCGGTGATGACAGATATTAGTAAATATCTAGATTTTGTATTAACTATGTTTTTTGCTTTTGGTGTTGCTTTTGAAGTACCTATTGCTGCAGTATTGCTGGTTTGGGTAGGAATTAGTAGTGTAGAGGGATTACGAGAGAAGCGTCCATATATCATTGTAGCTGCTTTTGTAATTGGAATGCTACTTACTCCCCCAGATGTTTTTTCTCAAACTCTGTTAGCGGTCCCTATGTGGCTTTTATTTGAAGTAGGAGTATGGTTCTCTCAATATTTTGTACCTAAAAAAATACAAATAGAGGAGTAGTTATTATAGATAACAAATTTTAGCTCATTCTGCTATTTTTTTAATTAAAAAACGAAGTGCTACTTATTAGTGTAGTTCTCGTAAAAAACTTTCTATCCTTACTAGTCATAAAATATGGAAATTTTCTGGATTGCTATTGCTTATATTCTTGGACTAGTTGCCTCCCATTTAGGGCTTCCTCCCCTCGTAGGTTATTTAGTAGGAGGGTTCATTCTTGGAGAGTGGAATATAGGCGAAAATCCTATGATTCATACTATTTCTGATATTGGTGTACTGCTCCTATTATTTAGCGTAGGGCTTAAACTAAACATAAGGAGTTTATTACAGTGGGAAGTATTAGGAGTTGGTTTTAGTTATTTAATTATTTCAAGCGTTGGTAGTATTTTACTGCTTTTATTAGCAGGAACACCTCTATTTGCCGCTATATTGCTCAGTCTAGGACTCTCCTTTTCAAGTACTGTGTTTGCTGCTAAAACTCTTGAGGAAAAAGGAAGTATCGGCGCTTTCCATGGACGACTTGCCATAGGCATTTTAGTGTTACAGGATTTAGCGGCTGTTACCATGTTAGTTTTTATTCAAGGAAGCTCTTTTTCACCTTGGACATTAGCATTCTTAATTAGTATCCCAATAATACGCTTGCTTCTTAAGAGTCTACTTACTTGGAGCGGCCATAAAGAATTATTGTTACTCTATGGGTTACTCATCACTCTTGGAGGAAGTGAAGCTTTTAAGTCCTTAGGATTAAGCGGTGAATTAGGTGCATTAGTTGCTGGAATGTTACTGACAGGTCATCCTCACGCAGAAGAGCTTTCTAAAACTCTTTGGGGATTAAAAGAAATTTTTTTAGTTGGATTTTTTTTACAAATTGGTTTTGGCGGATTGCCTGGGTTACATGACGGAAAATGGATACTTTTATTCACTGTACTTTTACCTCTTAGAGTCATTATTTATTTCTTTCTTGGTATATTTTTTCAGCTTAAAGCAAGAACAACTTTTCTCACTACCCTAGTATTATCTAGCTATAGTGAATTTACCTTAATTGTAGGTGCAGCAGCAGTTAAGAATAATATCTTACCTACTACTTGGCTCCCTGTTTTAGCATTATTAGTGACTGCTTCTTTAATTATTGCTGCTCCCTTAAATAAGATGTCCTATGAGTTATTTGCTTACTTTGAAAAGTGGTTGGTTTCTTTTGAACGTAAAATCCCTCATCCAGAAGGGGAAGCTCCAAGCATCCAAAAAACCACCTGGCTTATCGTGGGTATGGGGCAATCAGGGACAGCTGCTTATGATTTTTTTGCACAAAAACATCAACGAGTGCAAGGATTAGATTCAGACTTACTCGTAGTTCAACAGCAACAAAAACAAAACCGACAAGTAAATTATGGAGATGCGGAGGATCCAGATTTATTAAGCAAAATGAATCTAAAACCTATGATTGGTATTATTCTAGGAATGCCGGAACTAAAAACTAAACTACATTTTGCACAAAAGCTACGCCAAAATGGCTATTCAGGTATAGTAGCAGCTATGAGTCTCTATCCTGAAGAAGATTCTAAGCTCTACAATAGTGGAATCAATCTAATTTCTCATCCCTTTGCTGATGTAGGTGAGCGCCTAGCAGAGCGTGCTTTGGCGCAAAAGCGATTACATCATAAGTAATAAATACTACAGTACAGTACATTTTATTAAAATTATTAGAAAATGCGTATATTCCGTACTAAACCTATTCATGAAGATGTTCATAGCACTACCGATTTAAAAAGAGTCTTAGGCGCAGTAGACCTTATTTTTCTCGGGATTGGTGCTACTATTGGGGCAGGTATTTTTGTATTAACAGGCATTGCTGCAGCAAATTATGCAGGACCTGCAGTGATGCTCTCTTTTGTCGTTGCAGGAATTGCTGTCGCATTTACCGCCCTATCTTATGCTGAACTCGCAACTACTATAGGAGGAGCAGGCAGTGCTTATGGATACAGCTATGCAGGATTAGGTGAGATAGTAGCTTGGATGATTGGTTGGATGCTACTTTTAGAGTATGCAGTAGCTATTTCTGCAGTATCTGTAGGTTGGTCTGGCTATGTTAGTAACGGATTATCTGTATTAGGATTTCAGATACCTGAACTTTTTACCAAAGCCCCAAGCCATGGCGGAATAATTAACTTACCTGCTATGGTGATAATTCTACTATTAGGTGGGTTACTTGCAGGGGGTGCTAAAATAAGTGCACAGCTGAATGCTATTATGGTAATAGTTAAAGTTGCAGCTATACTGCTTTTTATTGGGGTAGCATTGTTTCATGTAAATACCCAATACTGGGCTCCTTTTATGCCTTTTGGCTGGCAGGGTGTAATGACGGGAGCAGCAAGTATCTTTTTTGCCTATATAGGTTTTGATGCGGTTTCTACTGCAGCAGAAGAGACAGAAAATCCGCAAAGAAATTTACCGATTGGAATTTTAGGATCCCTAGCTATTTGCACTCTACTTTATATGCTAGTTGCCGCACTACTTACCGGTATTGTACCCTACCCTTCTTTAGATGTTCCTTCTCCTGTTTCCGATTCCTTATTACAACTAGGAAAAACATGGGCTTCTGGTATTGTTTCTATTGGTGCGATTGCAGGGTTAACTACAGTTATGCTGGTACTTTATTTTGGCCTTACTCGCATTCTTTTTGCTATATCCCGAGATGGGTTGCTTCCTCCTTTTTTTTCCCAAGTAAATAAAAAAACTAAAACACCTGTACGAGTCATTATTTTCTCTGGAATTGTTATGGCAGTCATTGCTGCTTTTACCCCCTTAGATAAAATTGTTGAAATGACGAATATTGGTACTTTAAGTGCTTTTTCTGTAGTTTGTGCTGGGGTAGCAGTGCTTCGCTATACTCAACCTAATCTCTCTCGTCCCTTTCAAACTCCATGTAGTCCTATTGTCCCCATATTAGGTATTCTTTCCTGTGTTTACCTAATGATTCATCTAAGTAAAGATACTTGGGTACGTTTTTTAATTTGGATCGTAGTTGGGTTAATTGTGTATTTCATATACTCTTTTCGCCATAGCAAATTAGCCTGCACGAAGGTAAACTAATAAGAAAGTTTATTTAAAAATAGAGATAAATAATTATGGGCGATTCCTTAATAACCACCTTATCTGCTGCTTTTGGGGCTGCACTGGTACTAGGATTTATTGCCGCAAAAGTTAGGCTCCCTGCACTTGTAGGCTATTTACTTGCGGGTATTCTCATTGGTCCCTTTACTCCTGGGCTTATAGTTGATATGGAAATAGCTCAGCAATTCTCCCAAATAGGCATTATGCTGCTGATGTTTGGGGTAGGATTACACCTATCTTTAGAGGATATACTCTCAGTTAGAAAAATTGTCTTACCAGGAGCAGCATTACAAGTTACCGCATCAACAACTCTCGGTACTATTCTAGCTCACTCTTGGGGATGGGAATGGGGTTATTCGATAGCTTTTGGTTTATCAATTTCAATAGGCAGTACTGTAGTTTTACTAAGATCTCTTGAAATGCACGGACTTTTCGGATCTATCAATGGAAAAATTACTATTGGCTGGTTTGTCGTACAAGATATACTTACTGTATTAGTTCTTGTATTACTACCTCCTCTAGCAGGATGGCTAGGAGGTAATGCCCCTTCTAGCGAAACAGAAATTAGTCTTGGCTTAGAGCTTGCACTTACTTTAGGTAAGGTTGCTTTATTTATTGCTTTAATGCTTATTGTAGGTCGTCGTTTATTTCCTTGGATTCTATGGAAAATAGCAGGAACTGGATCTCATGAATTATTTACTCTTTCTGTTGTTGCGGTAGCTATTAGTATTACTTATGGAGCTTCTATGCTCTTCGGAGTATCTATTGCATTAGGAGCATTTTTTGCTGGAATGGTACTTAGAGAATCCAAGCTTAGTCACCGAGCAGCTACAGAATCCCTCCCTCTTAGGGATGCTTTTGCCGTACTGTTTTTTGTTTCTGTAGGAATGCTATTTAATCCTCAAGTACTTATGGAACAACCTTTAAAAGTATTAGGGGTAGTTGCGGTGATTATGATTGGTACTCCGCTAGTTTCTGCATTAATAGTACTCAGCCTTCGCTATCCATTAAATACTGTATTAGTTATTTGGGCAAGTCTCTCCCAAATTGGTGAGTTCTCTTTTATTTTAACTAATGTAGGTATCCAACTTGGGTTGCTCTCTACTGATGCTCAAAGCCTAGTATTAGCAGCTGCTCTTATTTCTATCGCTGTTAATCCCTTAATATTTAGAGCAGTTAAGCCTATGCAGATGTGGATACGCTCTAAATCTGCTTTAGCTAGAATTGTAGAACGCCCAGACGATCCTCTAGCAAAGCTTCCTATGTCTACTGAAAGAAAATTTCTTGCCAACCAAATAGTTTTAATTGGTTATGGTCGAGTAGGTCATCGTATTGGAGAGGCTCTTGCTCACACTAATACTCCTTACGTAGTGGTAGAAGAGAATAGAGAGGTTGTAGAAAAATTAAGAGAAAAGGGGATTCCCTCCGTTTCAGGTGATGCTGGAGATTCATCAGTACTTATTCAAGCACATATTGCTCGAGCAGGTATGCTTATCATTGCTATCCCAGATATCCTAAGTACACGTAAAATGATTACCACTGCTCGCACCTTAAATCCTCAGATTAAAATTATTATTCGTACTCATAGCGAAGAAGAATTAAACCTTTTAGAGCAAGAAGGTGTGGGTAAAGTGTTTTTTGGAGAAAGTGAGCTTGCGGCAAGTATGATTAACTATATTCTCAATCAGATCGAACCGAAAGAAGAAAACCAAAGCACATAAAATAATAAAAAAGGCTAGTAAAGCACTCTGCTAGCCTTAATTAAGAATGGTGGCTATGGGTGGACTTGAACCACCGACCTCAGCATTATGAGTGCCGCGCTCTAACCAACTGAGCCACATAGCCTAAATAGATTAAGTAGAAAAAAGCAATTTATTTCTGGATTACAGAAAGCACTATTATACATGAAAAGTTTTATGCTAAAAACATCTACCAATTAAATGGTATCTAGCTAAATAATACTCATTTATAAAAAATTGCTAACCAAATAGTTAAATTATTCGGGTCTGTCCAAGTAACTCTATGTTTAGTGTGGGCTGGAATATTAAGATAACTGCCTTTTGATAAGATATACTCTGAGCCATCTTCTAGCATTAAGGATGCTTTTCCTTCAATAATTATTACCCACTCATGCTCGTTTTGATCGTACCATTGAGAATCAGGTGTAACATGACCTTTAGATATAATCCGTTCAATCTTAATATTTTGAAAGGATAAAATAGTTTCAAAAACTTCTTTCTCTAAATTTTCTGGCAATGAATCCAAGATATTAGATAGCTTCAAAAAGCTAGCTATATAGTTAATTTATAGTTGTTTTATTATTCACTACACATTAAAGCGAAAATGCATGATATCCCCATCCTGCACGATGTAGTCTTTTCCTTCAAGTCGCCATTTACCGGCTTCTTTTGTTCCTTGCTCTCCACGATAAGTGATAAAATCTTCATAACTGATAACCTCAGCACGAATAAACCCTTTTTCAAAATCAGTGTGTATTACCCCTGCAGATTGGGGTGCTGTGGCATTCATCAATGTTGTCCAAGCGCGGACTTCTTTAGGTCCTGCAGTAAAGAAAGTTTGCAGTCCAAGTAATTGATAACCTGCCCGAATTACCCGATTGAGTCCTGGTTCTGTAATTCCTAATTCAGCCAAAAATTCTATTTTTTCTTCCTCTTCCAATGTAGCCAGTTCAGTTTCTATTGCCGCACAAACTGGGACTACTTTAGAGCCTTCTGCAGAAGCAAGATTTTGCACTTGTTCTAGCCATGGATTATTTTTCAATCCATCTTCTGCTATATTTGCAATATAGAGTGCAGGTTTAATAGTAAGTAAATGTAGGTGTTGAAGTTGGTTTTGTTCTTCCTCGGTAAGATTAAGTGTTCTTATAAGAATTCCTTGGTTAAGATAGTCTTGTACTTTTTCTAGGGTCATCTTTAAAGATAGAGCTTCTTTATCTTGAGATCGTGCTACTTTAATCGTTCGAGCTAAAGATTTCTCCACAGTCTCTAAATCTGCTAAAGCAAGTTCCGTATTAATGACTTCTATATCTCTTAAGGGATCTATCTTTCCAGCTACATGGATAATGTTAGGATCATCAAAGCAGCGTACTACCTGAGCGATTGCATCAGTTTCTCGAATATGAGCGAGAAACTGATTCCCTAACCCTTCACCTTGAGAAGCACCAGCCACTAATCCTGCTATATCCACAAAGGTCATGGTAGCAGGAAGTATTTGTTGAGGGTTTACGATTATAGCGATACTGTTAAGTCTTGGGTCAGGTACAGGTACTACACCTACATTTGGATCTATAGTGCAGAAAGGATAATTTTGAGCATCTATTCCTGCCTGAGTGAGTGCATTAAATAAGGTAGATTTACCTACATTAGGTAGCCCTACGATCCCACATTTAAATCCCATAGCTTGATAAATACCTTTGTAATTTGCTTTAATTAGCGCTATGTAATTGGTGCATAGCTTTTTCTATCTCTCCAGCTAAGAGTGTAGGAATAACTTCTACACTCCTGCCTATAGCCCCTTCAATAGCCTGTTGATCTAATAATGATGGCGGATTTAATACATAATTCACTACATTTTGTTTTACCTTAGGATGGCCTATACCTAAGCGTAAGCGGAGAAAAGCTCTTTGATTAAGATAATTAATAATATCTCTTAAACCATTATGCCCACCATGTCCACCCTCTCGCTTAATGCGGGCTATTCCTGGGGGTAAATCCAACTCATCATGGATGATAAGTAATTGGTTGAGAGGAACTTTATAGTAATTTAAAAGAGTGGATACTGCTTGCCCACTATGGTTCATAAAAGTTGTAGGCTTAAGCAATAGCAAATTATGTCCATGCCAGTTAGTATGGGCATATTCTCCAAAAAATTTGGATTCTATTTTAAAATAAGTAGCTAGATTTTTTGCCAAAAAATCTAGCCACCAAAACCCTACATTGTGACGAGTATAAGTATATTTCTCCCCAGGATTACCTAATCCAATGAGTGCCCAGGGGGTTAAACCCATAACAGAAAATTACTCAGCAGACTCTTCTCCATTAGAGTCGCTAGCAACTGTTTTTTGTTTATGAATGGTCACTACAGGCTGATTATGATCTTCCCCTAATTTTAGGGATGGAATGTCTACTCCTGTAGGTAATTTTAAATCAGCTAAATGTAATGATTTACCTACTTCTAAATCAGTGATATCTACTTGAATATATTCAGGTAAATCTTTTGCATAACAGCTAATTTCTACTTCATTTAGTTGGTGAGATACGATACCTCCATCTCGTTTTACTGCTGGAGCAGTATCATGGCCGATAAAGTGTAGAGGAACATGCATAGATAATTTATGGGTAGCACTTACCCTTAGTAAATCTATATGAACTAATTTATTAGGGTTTTGAGGCACTCTCTGTAAAGCTTTAAGTACCACATTTTCTTTTTTTCCATTTATATCAATCGTGAGTATATGAGAATAAAATGCCTCATGCTCTAGATGTTGAGTCAATACATTATGATCAAAAACTAGTGAAATAGATGGTTTTTCAGCACCATATAGAACAGCAGGAACTTTGCCTGCACGACGAAGGCGGCGACTTTCCCCTTTACCTTGTGTATTACGAATATTCGCACTTAATTGAAATATATTCTCCATTTCTTTATTACTCTCCTGCTAGCAAGTCAATATGCTATTACTAATATAATTAATGATCTAAAATGAAACTACTATTCTACAAATATGGAACTCACAGATTCTTCAGTATTTATTCGGTATATGGTTTCAGCTAAAATTTCAGCAACACTAAGCTGGCGAATTTTCTTACAATTGAAAGCTTCCTTATGCAAAGGAATAGTATCTGTAACTACTAATTCATCTAACATAGATTGCTCAATATTATGAATTGCCAATCCTGAAAGCACAGGATGAGTACAATAAGCGATTACTCGCTCTGCTCCATTTTGTTTAAGAGCCCGTGCTGCTTCACATAGAGTACCTGCCGTATCAACAAGATCATCAACTAGTACACAGGTACGATTTTTTACATCTCCAATAATATGCATTATTTTAGCTTGATTAGGACGAGGTCGGCGTTTATCAATAATTGCTAATTCTACTTCCAACTGCTTTGCAAGTGCCCGTGCCCTAACTACGCCACCTACATCTGGAGAAACTACCATTAGATTAGGATATTCATGCTTCCAAATATCACTTAGTAAAATTGGTGAAGCATAGACATTATCTACAGGTAGATTAAAAAAGCCTTGGATTTGTTCAGAGTGAAGATCTACCATAAGCACTCTATCAATACCAGCAACTGTAATCATGTTGGCAACTACTCTGGCACTAATCGGTACTCTTGCTGATCTAGGCCTTCGATCTTGCCTAGAATAACCAAAATAAGGGATGACTGCAGTTATTCTTTTAGCTGAGGAGCGACGAACTGCATCTACTAATATTAATAATTCCATTAAATTATCGTTAGTAGGTGCACAGGTTGGCTGAATAATAAAAACATCCTTACCTCGTACACTCTCCATGAGCTCCACCATAATTTCCCCATCACTAAACTGACCAACAAGCACCTTAGTTAGAGGAAGACCTAGATAAGATGCGATATCTCTAGCAAGCTGTGGGTGAGCATTTCCACTTAGAATTAGCATCCGCATCCGGCATAGGGACTCGGATATAGCGCTTACATCTCTCTGAGAATAGGTATGGATTTTTTTCTCAAATGTAGCCAATGAATTTACTTCAAATTAAGAGAATATATTGATATTTTAGTTATTGAAATAGTTAAATTAATGGCTGGGGTGCCAGGATTCGAACCTGGGAATGCGGGGATCAAAACCCCGTGCCTTACCTCTTGGCGACACCCCAATAATCATAGTAATGAATATCTATTTTAAGATTTTATCCTTAGATTTAGATAGGTAGTCCTGTAATGGAGATTCATTATACCCCTTTGTAATGATTCCTTTCCAGGGAGTAGGCATTTTTTTTAACACTTCTAGTGCCTTTTGTTTTGTATCAAATAACCCAAAAACACTACTTCCTGTTCCTGTCATTCTGGTTAAAGTAAACTGAGATAACCAATAGATCACCTCTCCTATTATGGGGTATTTCCGGCATACTATTGGCTCAAGTACATTCTCTCCCTTACCCTCAATATAATCTGCTATAGTAATAGATCTACAATCTCTTTTCAATTCATCAGCTGAAAATATCTCCTCAGTAGAAACTTGTACTGGAGGCATAACTACAAGATACCAAGCTTCTTTGGGATTAATCGATACTAACTTTTCTCCTACACCTTCAGCCCATGCTGCATGGCCATAAATAAAAATAGGAACATCAGCACCCAAACGCAATCCTAATTCGCTGAGTTCTACTACAGAAAGGTTAGTTTTCCATAGATCATTTAAAGCGACTAATACAGTTGCTGCATCTGAGCTTCCCCCACCTAGTCCTCCCCCCATAGGAAGATTTTTATAAAGTGAAAGCTCAACGCCTTGACTATACCCTGTTTCTTTTTGTAGGAGCTGTGCAGCTCTATATACTAGATCTCTTTCTTTAGGGATATTGGAGAGAGGTGTATATACAATATTCCTATTAAGGGATAATTTAAATGTAAGCCAGTCATAATAGCCGATAAATTGGAAAGCGGTTTGGAGTAAATGATAACCATCTGATCTACGCCCTGTAATATGAAGAAATAAATTTAACTTAGCAGGTGCGGGATAGACGAAAAACATAATTTAATTAGCTGAAATTCCACTGTTGGATAACTAAGCGAACTTTAAGCTGTGGGCTATTTAAAAATATCTTTTCAGGTAAATATTGCTGTTTAATTTTTTTATACTTTTGATAGTGAATATGCCAATTTCCTTGGTGCAAATTCTCTAAATACCCCCAAGAATCCAAAAGTAGCTTTTTTGTAGCTAATTTAGGAGTAGGCAATCCTAACACCCAGTAATTTAGACTATCTATAGGTAAGGACCACCCAAGTCTTGATCGAAGTAGGTGATCAGGAGAAGTTGCAGTCACTGGTTTTTCTTTTGGTAATTGCAAGGTGACTAAATTACAATCGCCATGAAGTACTACCTTTCCTTGCCCAAAAGGAAATATCCAAGAAATATCGTATATACCATTTTTCTGAGACCAATATAGGGTGCCTGATCCTGATTTTTTTTCCTTAATAGCTTGGATGCTTAAACGCCCTTTTAGATCCCAATTTTTTATGTTTTGAAGAGTAAGCTGATGATCATACCATACTTTTTGAGGATCTGCTGGTATAGGTCGGTGTCTTGCACAACTTGTAATAAATAGAATTATCAACACTATGAAAATAGTTGAGCATCTCATTTTGCTCCATATCATTTTTGAAAACGCTGCATTACCTCTAAGAGTACTTTACTATTTTGGTTATCTTCAAGAGCGTGCTCCCAAACTTTGCGAGCACCAGACTCATCCCCCTTTGACCATAACACTTCCCCAAGATGGGCAGCAATTTCAGGATCTTTTCGAATCTCTATAGCCTTAAGTAAATAATGTGCTGCTTTATCATAATCTCCTAAGCGGTAATGAATCCATCCCATACTATCTAGAATAAATGCATTATTAGGCTTTAATTTCATTGCTTTTGAGACATATTCTAACGCTTCATTAAATCGATGAGTTTGCACTACTAAAGTATAACCTAAAGCATTTAGGGCTTCTGCGTTATCTGGGCTTGCCGTTAAAATATGATGGAGATCATTTTCTACAATATCTAATTTATTTAGATTTTCTGCAACCATTGCTCTTGCATAAAGTAGCTCAATCTCCTCTGGTTGATTTTCTAGAGCTTTGCTATAGTAGGAGAGTGCCTCCTCATAGCGGTCAGCGTTAGTAAGTATTTCTCCTTCTGCAAGCTGAAACCGTACTTTTTGTTCTGGAAATTTTTGGCTTAATAGGTGTAAATGATTTCGTGCTTCTTCTGTATAGTGCTGCTTAGCAAGCAAAATTGCTTGTCGAATTTGAGCATCTATTATGAGAGATCCCTGAGTAATAGAAGAGTACCAATTCATAGCAATTTCAGGGCGATTTTGTAATTCTGCAAGTCTACCTAGATAAAATCGTGCCTGAGTAGTGCTTGGGTCTATCTTTAATAACTGCCGAAAATAATCTTCCGCTTGTTTATACTCTCGCTGATCTATAGCTAAAGCACCTTGGCCTAGAAGTACATCTGGATTTTCAGGCTGTTCTTTCTCCAATTGATTAAAGATCTTATGAGCTTCTAAATCAGAACCTACTCTCATCAGAGTCTGCCCATAAGCAAGGCGTAAGAAAAAAGAAGCTTTTTTATTATTTTTTACGGCTGCTCTTAATATCTGAACAGATTCATCTTCCTTACCTTGTTTCTCAAGAATATTAGCTTCCATTGCTATTATTTTATCTGAATTTGAGAATTGCTTACTAATCTGACTAATTGCCTGTAAGGATTCTTCAAACTGATTTAATTCTAATGTGAGATAAGCATACCCATATAGAGCATCTGGATCTTTCCTTTGAAATGCATCTAGTCCCCTCATGAGAGAGGTAGCTGCTTTTGAATCTGGTGCTTTAATGAGTAATATAGCAATCTGTAAGAAAATTTCTTCCTTTGATTTGGTATTATAGATAACTAGCTGTGTTAAATGGTTCTTAACTTCATTATACTTTTCTTGTTGCAAGAGCATTGCGATCAATACTTGTCTTGCATCCTCATTTTTAGGATCTATTTGTACCCAAAGCTTAGATGCACGTGTAGCATAGCTAATATTTCGTGCAAAAAGGGCAATACGGGTTGCTCTTTCAGCAAGACGAATATCTTGAGTAGATTCTGCTGCCAGCAGGTAATTTTCCATAGCATAAGCTATTTGCCCCTGTTGTCCCGCAATTTCGGCAGAAATCAATTGGTATAACAATTTAGGGGTTAAAGAACCATATGAATAGCTACTCTTATTTTCCTTTTCTGTGTACTGTAGTGTATTTTTATCTATTTTTTCAGCAGCTAAGTTAGTCTTAGATAGGGTACAACTAACTAGCAGTAAAGATAAAGTTAATTGAAAAACTAGTGGGAAAGGAGTTTGTTTCATTAAAGTATCTCCATTACTCCTCAAAAAATTTTCTAACTCAAAAAAGCAACTCACATATAAGCTCAATTATACCGAATTTAATGAAAATTTAGTGATTTTTGAGCTAAAATACACGGAGTATTTGTTTTGATGTTTACATTTTTATGATGCAATTACTTGCTTTTGGCGTTAACCATAAAACTGCACCGGTGGCTGTGCGAGAACAGCTTACTTTCGCTCCAGATCGGCTACCCTCAGCACTTACAGAACTTGTGAAATATGACGGTATTAATGAAGCAGCGATTTTATCTACCTGCAATCGTACCGAGCTTTATTGTGGCTATACTTCAGGAAAAGAAAATGCTGCTATTGAGTGGTTACGACAATACCATCATATGGAACTCCAAAGTTTAAAGCCCTGCCTATATACTCACCCAAATAAGTCTGCTGTACGCCATCTATTGCGAGTGGCTAGTGGTTTAGACTCTATGATACTAGGTGAGCCCCAAATATTAGGGCAAATTAAAACAGCATATCAACATGCAGTTGAGGCAGGCACAATTGGTCGCCTACTTAGTCGCTTGTTTCAACACACTTTTCATGTAGCAAAGCAAGTACGTACAGATACTTCGATTGGAGCAAGCCCTATATCAGTTGCATTTTCTGCAGTTAGTCTTGCAAAACAGATATTTAGGGATTTAGAATCTAAAACAGCTCTCTTAATTGGTGCAGGCGAAACAATTGAACTTGCAACTCGACACTTATTTTCAAATCATATCGGGCAAATAATTATTGCTAATCGTAGTATTGAAAAAGCACAGCAGTTAGCTAATCAGTTTAATAGTAATGCTATATCAATTGCTCAAATTCCAGAATATCTTCCTAAGGCGGATATTGTAATTTCTTCTACAGCAAGCCAACTACCTATTTTAGGAAAAGGTGCAATTGAACGTGCTTTACGTATCCGGAAGCACCGACCTATATTTATGGTGGATATCGCTGTGCCGAGGGATATTGAACCTGAAGTAGGAGAATTACAGGATGTTTATCTCTACAATGTAGATGATCTGCAAGAAGTTATTCAGGAAAATCTTCAATCTCGCCAAGCAGCAGCAAAACAAGCTGAGGAGATTATTGATATTCAAGTAGAAAATTTTATGGAATGGGTGCATGGACAAAATGCCACCCCTATTATTCGGGCAATCCGTAAAGAAACAGAGCAGTTATGCAGAGAAGTTTTAGAAAAAGCACAAAAGCGTATTGCCAATGGCCAAGATCCTAGTGAAGTGCTTGCTATGCTGAGTCATAATATTACTAATAAATTTTTACATATTCCTAGTCGACAGATACAAATTTTGAGTGCTACAGGAGATAAATCTATTTTAGAGGCAGCAATAAAGATATTTGATATTCATCAACAAGATTAAAATCTAATTTATTGCTATTTACCTATGAAAGAATCTATTCAAAATAAACTCAGAATATTATCTGAGCGACAACAAGAGCTCTCTGTTTTGCTTGCCGATCCTGAAATTGCAGGCGATCAAAATAAATTTCGTGAATTATCTCAAGAATATGCACAAAACCAGCCAGTTATTAATTGTTTTCAAGATTTTGAAAAAACGAAAAATATATTAATAGAAGCTACAGCAATGCTATCTGAGAAGGACACTGAGCTAAAGGATCTCGCTCGGGATGAAATTACAATTGCAGAAAATAGGATTGAACAACTGAATCAAGAATTACAAATTCTATTACTCCCTAAGGATATTAATGATGGGAGAAATGTTTTCTTAGAAATTCGCGCAGGTACAGGAGGGGATGAGGCTGCTCTATTTACAGGGGATCTGTTACGTATGTATTTACGCTATGCAGAGCAAAAAGGCTGGAAAACAGAGATTGTAAGTAATAGTTCAGGAGAGCATGGGGGTTATAAAGAAATCATTGTACGTATTATCGGTAGTGGTGTATATTCTCGCTTAAAATTTGAGTCTGGGGCTCATCGTGTCCAGAGAATCCCTCAAACAGAATCTCAAGGGAGAATTCACACATCTGCATGCACAGTTGCTATCATGCCTGAGGCTGAAGAAATTGATGATATTGAACTCAATTCTGCAGATTTGCGTGTAGATACATTCCGTGCCTCGGGAGCAGGAGGTCAACACGTGAATAAAACAGATTCTGCAATTCGAATCACTCATATTCCTACTGGAATAGTTGTAGAGTGCCAAGATGAGCGCTCTCAGCATAAGAATAGAGCTCGTGCAATGTCTTTACTTCAGGCTAAAATAAAAGCAGTGGAAGAAACTAAACTTGCAGTAGAAGAAGCACAAACTCGTCGGAATTTAGTAGGTAGTGGCGATCGATCAGAGCGGATTCGAACCTATAATTTCCCCCAAGGCCGCGTTACTGATCATCGAATTAATTTAACTCTATACAAGCTCAATGAAATTTTGGAAGGTTACATAGATATAATTATTGATCCTTTAATTACAGAACATCAAACAGATCAACTTTCTCATATTGGGTACTAAAAATAATATTAGAATCTATTTTTTGCACCTTGATTTTTAATAATTTTTACTGTAGAAAATTATTTTAGCCTAAATCTATAGTTCGCTATTTTACATATTCATTTATATTTATGACTTTCAATTTGAGAGATTCCTTTGAGCTCAAAGGAGAGTTATCTGCTTTAAGTGTTTTGAAGCTACGAGATACCAATATAGAAAAAATTAACCATGATCTTGCTACTAAGATCAAAGCAGTTCCAGGTTTTTTTTCAAATACACCTATTATCATTGATCTCGGCTATTTAGCAAATAATTCTATTCCACTAGATTTTGATGCTTTAAAGTCCACGCTAGCTAGATATGGTTTAATACCTATCGGGGTACGTAATGCTAAAAAAAGAGATCAGGAAATGGCCCTTGAAATAGGGTTAGCATTGCTAAGAGATGAACCTATTGAATACACTTTACCTGAAGATAGAAATAGTAATAATCAAGATATAAAATCTTCTCACTATGAAGATTTATCTTGTAAAGCACTAACTATTACGAAACCTGTACGTTCCGGGCAGCAGATTTATGCTAAAAAATGTGATTTAATTGTACTTTCCCACACGAGTCCCGGATCGGAATTATTAGCAGATGGAAATATTCATATTTATGGATCTCTCCGAGGGCGTGCACTAGCAGGTATCCACGGAGATAGGCAAGCAAGAATATTTTGTCAGAGCTTAGAAGCAGAGTTAATTGCAGTCGCAGGAAATTATAAATTGATAAATGATATTGGGTCTACATTCAGAGGTCGGTCTACCCAAATCTATTTACAGGAAGAACATCTAATAGTTTCATTATTATAGATTATAGTTTAGATTAGGGAGAATAAATGTGAGAGTTATCGTTGTTACCTCTGGCAAGGGGGGGGTAGGTAAAACAACTACCAGTGCTGCATTTTCTACTGGTCTTGCAATGCAGGGTTACAAAACAGCTGTAATTGATTTTGATATAGGATTACGAAATCTAGATCTTACTATGGGATGCGAAAGACGTGTAGTCTATGATTTAATTAATGTAATTCATCATGAGGCACAGCTTAACCAGGCTTTAATCAAAGATAAGCGGATAGAAGGCTTATATATTCTTCCTGCATCTCAAACTAGAAATAAGGATGCTTTAACTAGAGAAGGGGTCAAAGAAATTTTAAATGAATTACGTACTCTTGAATTTGATTATGTGGTTTGTGATTCGCCAGCAGGTATAGAACATGGTGCACTCACAGCACTTTATTTCGCAGATGAAGCATTGATTGTGACTAATCCTGAAGTTTCTTCTGTACGAGATTCTGATCGAATTCTTGGTCTTATTCAAAGTAAATCTCAGAGGGCAGAGAACAAAGGAGAGCCTATAAAAGAGCACTTAATAATAAGTCGCTATAGTGCTGAGTTAGTAAAGAAAGGGGATATGTTAGGTGTAGATGATATTCTTGATATCCTTGCAATCCCAATGCTTGGAATTATTCCTGAATCTAAAGCAGTGCTTCAAGCCTCTAATGCCGGAATACCTGTGATTATGGATGAGACTACAGATGCTGGTCAAGCTTATTGGGATGTAGTGTGTCGCTTTCTGGGAGAAGATCTTCCTCATAGGTTTATTCATTCTGAAAGAAAACCATTTTTTAAACGACTATTTGGATAATAAGATGAATTGGATAAAATTCTTTCGCACTGACTCTGATCGCAAAAACTCTGCTCTTACTGCAAAAGAACGCCTGCAGATTGTAATTGCTCATGAACGAGTAGATAGACATGGACCATCTTACTTACCTCAATTAAGAAGAGATATGCTGGAAGTAATTAGAAAATATGTTACTGTAGACGATGAGCATGTTAAAATCCATATAGAACAGGATGGAGATACGGATATACTTGCTCTAAATGTTTATCTAAGCGAGGAGTTGTCAGAGTCAGAAGTTTAGATTAATCTACATTAAATTAATTTGTTGTAGAGGAGCCTATCATTAATCGGGGGGCTCCATTACTATTATCACTTACCAAGTTTTGGTTAAGGTTTTGAGGATGACTAAACTTGATCTCATTACTACTACTATCTATAACCATTGATAACCCTTTACAATAATACTCTAAAGCGGACTCTAATTTCCCTAGTTCTTTACATACTTCTCCAAGCTCCTCATAAGATTCTGCATTAGGTGCATAGGAAATACTTTTCTCTAAGTATTGTTTTGCTTTCTCCCATAGATGATTATTTTTAGATAAACGACCTAGCGTTAAAAGTAACCAAGGGTTTTCTCCATACTGGTTAAGCCAAGTTTCAGCCCATAGTAATTGAGACTCTTTGTTAGAAGATTGTATTATTCCATATAAATGGATGAGTTCATCAGCCCATTTCTTCTTCAAGGAATTTTGAATGAGTTGTTCTGCTTCATCTTGTTTTCCCTGATTTAAAAGCATATAAGCATAAGTAGTGATAACTCGTGAATTCTGCTGTAAGCTAGTAGGAACAGCCCTCCATTCTTCAATAAGGTATGTGCTTCCTCTCTGAGATGCAACAAGTAGTAGCTCAGTATAGGCAATAGTTTCTAATGATTCTTGTTCCTCTTTATTAATTAGCTTTTGGCGTTGTAAGTCAGGCAGTAACCCTAATAGCTGATTCCAATCTTTTTGCTGTAAATATAGATTTTTTAATAATTTCAATGGTTGAGGGTGTTTTGGATCAATACCTCTCAATTGATTTAAAGTAGTAAGTGCATCACCATACTGATCACTATTAAGCTGAAATTCAGCTTGAGCAAGGCCTATCGCAAAGCTAGCTGCAGGAGTAGTTTCACTGGCTAGCCTAAGATAAGCATCTCGCCGATCGTAGGCTCCTTGATTTTGGGCGGCAGACGCTGCAGAGAGATAATTAAATAGAGGAGCACTGCTATGTTTTATCTCTTTAACTAGGCTATGTTCGGCTCTAGGCCAATTTCCCTCTTCTAAATCAATTAACCCCTCGGTAAATAATTTATTAGCATGGGAGATTTGGTATTTTTTTTGTAATTCCCCAAATTTTTTGGGGATATTATAAGTATGTGCAAAAACACGAATAATAAAATATCCAGCTACGACAATGGCAGCTAAGGTAACAATACCTAATACTAAAGTAGTTTCAACAGACCATTGATCATAGCCGATAGTAATGTATCCTGGATCATCTTTAGTAAGTAATCCTAAGCCTACACCCAAAATAAGTGTAATTAAGATAAAAATTATTATTTTCATGGATTACCTCCCTCAGAACTTTCAACAGATTGCCGCCGAATTAACTCATTGAGCATTTTTAGAGATTGAAAAATGTCAGGTAAAGGTGGTTTAATCACAGTTTTCTCAAGTTGTGCTAGTGTATCCTGCATAACTACAGTCTGAGTACCCTGAAAGTAAGTATCTAACCATGTTTTAGCTTCCTTAATAGCCTCTTGAAAATTCTCTTCATTTCTTTGTATTAAACTTAAACGAGCCACTTCCAATTTGAGCTGTAAGTTTTGATAGATAAGATAGCGCTCCTCTGGTATAAACTTAGATAAGTTATTCCCTCCACTCTCTCGATGGTTGAAAATAACTAAATGCTGAAGTTCACCTCTAATATTTAGCAATGCTTCTTTAATTTGGACTAAATTAGGAAGTTTATTTTTAACTTCTGTATCCTGTTTTTTATCTTCTTGCAAATTCTTTCCTTGATGAGATAACTCTTTTTGAGAATCTCCCTTTAATTCTAGATTATTTACTTTTTTAATTTGATAACTAAGAGACATAGCCATTTGATTAATGTCTGGTATCGCAACTGATTTTAGTAAATTAATCTCTTTTTCTAGTTGATTTTCTATAGGGGAAAATTCAGATCTTGAATTATAGCTAATTGCTTCTTTGGCTAACTGTAAAGCCGTCAGTGCTGAGTTAATATCATAGTTTAAGCGTAATTGCTCATTTGCTATACGTAAGAAGTAAGTAGCCTCAATTACACTCCACGTTTCTGTTGAAGTTGATGTCCGTTTTTCTTCTCCTAAAGTAGCATTAATTACTCTTATTTGATTTTTTAAATATGCGATATTTTCTTGAATTTGGGGAAAATTATCCCCTTCTGTTTTAGGTTGTTCTTTTAGTAAGGCCAGTTCTGCTTGTATAGTACCAATTTGAGTAACTCGTTCATGTACCTTGTTTTGTAAATCTGAAATGGCTTCTTGTATGGGCACTAATTGATTTGTAAGCAAGCTTTCTATTGTTTCTGTAGTAATAACATTGCTAGAATTTTGATTATTAAATTTATGAATAAATTCTTCCCTAAGGATTTCTCTGGCTTGTTGTTCCCTTTCAATAAGGGATTTACCATAAAATATGCCTGCTGCAACTAGCGAAATTATAATAATCCCAAATAGGGAAGGTATTACCCATAAATAAAAATTCTTTCTACCAGAAGATACCCTGCTAACGACAGGCTGCTGTGTATACCTTACTCGAGAAAAATTTGCAGGAGATACTTTTTTTGTGGCTTTTTTTACTGTCGAATCCCCTACCTCAGATGTAGAGGATTTTTCTCTTTTCTCTGTGGAATCTACTAAAGTAGATTCTCTACTCTCTTCCAGCGACATGTTTTTTAGGCTATCTTTGTTTTTGTGTAGATCTGAGAATGGCTCATGTTGGTGTTGATCTTTTCTTTTTTTACTCATAAATTAAGCCCTGCATCTAATCATTGCTGTAATAAGGGCATTATCTTCAGGTTTGTCTACTGGGTAGATCTTAGTGAATCCTAGCTCTTTTGCTCTTTGAGCTTGCCGTATGCCAATAACTACTAAGGGGGTAGTATAGAGCTTTTCTAGTAGAGAAGTTGCAACAACAGTACATAGGTTCTCTAAAATCTCTTGGCTAGTAGTGACAATGATATCTGCAGGATTACTTATTAAGGTTTGATGAAGAGTTTTTAATACTGTAGGTAGGGGTAAACACCTACGATAAACTTCTCCAAAACTTACTTGTGCACCTCGATCTGCTAATGTTTTAGCAAGTAAATTTCTTCCCCCATTTCCACGAAAAATTATAATTTTTTTTCCTACCATGTCTTGAAATTCATCCATAGCAAGTAATGCTTCACTATTATAACCGGTACTAGGGCAAAGACTTATAAACAAATTAAATGCTGCTAATGTCTTTGCTGTTCCTCTTCCAACTACCGCAATTTTTAAGTTTTTTGGGAAATTTCTTTGTTCTAAAATAAGAGGAATTCCATATTTAACTGCATTTACACTAACAAATATAGCCCAATGGAAAGTATCTAGGGATTGAATAATTTCATTTACTTCGGGGTAACTTTCCGATTTAATAATCCTAATCATAGGAAAATGCAGTGAGCATCCTCCCTCTTTTTCAATAAGCCGGCATAAATTCTCAGCTTGTCCCATTGGGCGAGTTACTAAAATACGTTGTCCTGCGAGTCTCTGATCACTGCTAGCTACCATAAATCTCAGCCAAGATTTTATCTGCTCCTCGATTTAATAAATCCTCAGCAAGAGAGGTTCCTATATTTTCTGCTTCGGTTAATAATCCTTTTATTTCTCCTCGAATAACTTCACTACCATCAGGGCGACCCACCAAAGCTCGTAACCAAACTTGATTATCATCAATAAGTTCAGCGTAACCTCCGATAGGAACTTGGCATCCTCCAGCAAGCCGCTCATTTAATGCACGTTCTGCAATCACAGTAATCCTAGTTGGCACATGTTCAAGTGATTTAAGTAATTGCTCAGTTACTGTATCGCCTTTTCGGCACTCAATGCCAATTGCACCTTGGCCAATAGCAGGAAGACTGATTTCAGGTGTAAGCGTTTCCTTAATTCGCTCTTCTAGTGTAAGACGTTTTAATCCTGCTGTAGCTAGAATGATAGCATCAAATTCATTGTTATCTAGTTTGGTCAGACGAGTATTTACATTACCTCTTAAGTCCAAAATTTGAAAATCACTCCGGTATTCACAAATTTGAGTTTGTCGCCGTAGACTGGATGTGCCTACTCTAGCACCTTGAGGAAGATCGCTTAGTTTTTGCCAATGGTTAGAGACAAAAGCATCTCTAGGATCTTCCCTTTGGCAAATAGCAGCAATATGGAGTCCATCAGGTAATTCCACGGGCACATCTTTCATTGAGTGAACGGCAATATCTGCCTCGTTATTTAAGATTCCCTGCTCTAGCTCTTTTACGAATAATCCTTTTCCTCCTATTTTTGCTAAAGGAGAATCAAGAATTTTATCTCCTTGAGTAGTCATCATAATAAATTCTACCTGCAATTTAGGATATAGATATTGTAAAGTGTTAGCTACATGTCTTGCTTGCCATAGGGCAAGCTGGCTTTTACGGGTAGCGATGCGAAGAGAAGTTTTCATCATAAAGAAAAAATCATTATTATTGGTTTTAATTTGGATTAAAGCAGATACATTTATCTCAAATCAGTAATAAATATGCCACTAAAATAGAAAGAATATAATTATTCACTCTCTATAATAGAATTAAACTGCAGATATCCTCAAATCATAGCAAAATTTTTATCAACTTTAGCTTAAATGGAGTATATAACACCTCTATGACTGTTTATAGTAAACCTTGGTCAGGACGTTTTACAGAACCGACAGATTCTTTCGTTGAAAAGTTTACTGCATCTATAAATTTTGACTATCGTTTATATGTACAAGACATACAAGGATCCATCGCTCATGCACGTATGCTAGCTAAAGTTGGTGTACTTTCAGCTGATGAGTGTACGCTTATCGTAGAAGGCTTAAAAAGTATTGCTCAAGATATTACTCAGGGTAATTTTACTTGGTCTGAACAGCTTGAAGATGTGCATATGAATATTGAAGCAGCACTTATCCAAAGAATAGGATCTGTAGGTAAAAAGCTTCATACAGGTCGATCAAGAAATGATCAAGTTGCTACAGATATACGTTTATATTTAAGAGATTCAATTGATACTCTTTGTATACAACTACAAAATCTACAAATTGCTTTACTTACTTTGGCTGAGAGAGAATATAAAACTATTATGCCGGGATTTACTCATTTACAAACAGCCCAGCCCGTTACATTTGGTCATCATCTTATGGCTTGGTTTGAAATGCTTGTAAGAGATTTGGCTCGTTTTATTGATTGTCGCCGTAGGGTAAGTACTATGCCTTTAGGATCTGCAGCCCTTGCAGGTACAACCTTCCCCATCGATAGATCCTATACTGCAAAATTATTAGGTTTCGAAACTATTGCGGAAAATTCTTTAGATGCAGTTTCTGATAGGGATTTTGCAATTGAATTTGCCGCAGCAAGTGCACTGTTAATGACTCATTTATCTCGTTTTTCAGAAGAATTAATTTTATGGTCTTCTGCCCAATTTAACTTTATTCAACTACCTGATCGGTTTTGCACTGGCTCTTCTATTATGCCACAGAAGAAAAATCCAGATGTACCAGAATTAGTAAGAGGAAAGACAGGACGAGTCAACGGGCATTTAGTTAGTTTACTTACCTTAATGAAAGCACAGCCCCTTGCCTATAATAAAGATAACCAAGAAGATAAAGAGCCTTTATTCGATACAGTGGATACTGTACTTGGATGTTTAAGGGCTTTTGCTGATATGATTCCTTCTATTAAAACTCATCCAGATAAAATGCGACAAGCCGCTATGCAGGGCTATGCTACTGCCACTGATCTTGCAGACTACTTAGTGCGGAAAGGAGTATCTTTCCGTGATGCACATGAAATTGTAGGGAAAGTAGTTGCGTTAGCAATTGAGCAAAATAAGGATTTATCTAATTTAAGTTTAGAGGAGTTACAAAAATTCAGCTCTTGTATTGAGCAAGATATTTTCAAGATTCTTACATTGGAAGGATCTGTGCAAGCAAGAGATCATCTAGGAGGTACTGCTCCTAATCAGGTAAAGGCTGCAATAGAGCGAGCAAGGAGGAAGTTAAAACCTATCCATCCTCAATTGCTTAATTTGATTTAGCTAACAACTCATCACTAAAGCAAGATTTTCCTTGACGTACAAAAGGGGGCTTTACAATCTCAGCAATAAGCTTTTTGCCACGAATATCTACTTCACAGTGGCTAGCACCAATAGGCACATTAGCAAGGGCAATAGATCGATTTAAAGTAGGGGAAAATCCACCACTAGTAATCATTCCTTCTCCTAAATCAGTCGTGATAGGCTGTCTATTTCGTAATAATCCCTTTCCTAAAAGGAGTAAGCCTACTTGTTGGGTATTAGCTATCTTTTGTTCTAATGTTTTTCTACCAATAAAATCTCGATCTGTAGGTTTTAGCACTACAGTCCAACCTAGTCCAGATTCAAAAGGGGTAGTACTTTCATCCATGTCAGTTCCATAAAGGCACATACCTGCCTCTAACCTTAGAGTGTCTCTAGCACCTAACCCACAAGGAGCTACTCCATGATCTATCATTTTTTGCCACCAGCTTTGAGCATCTACTATTGGAAGCAATAATTCATAACCATCTTCTCCCGTGTATCCTGTACGGGCTATGAAGAAATCTCCCTCCCAGGTTCCATGAAATCGCTTTAAGTTTATTACTCTCTCTTGTATAGACTCGTTTAGCTGATCATGCACCTTATCTCGTGCTTCTGGCCCTTGGATAGCAATCATTGCTAGATCTAACCGTTCTATTACAGATACTCCAAAGGATTGGCTATGAGATTTAATCCAAGCCAAATCCTTATCTCGAGTACCTGCATTAGAAACAATGCGGAATTCTTTCTCTGAAATGAAGTAAGCAATAATATCGTCAATAACCCCCCCATGCTCATTGAGCATACAGCTATAAAGTGCCGCTCCCGGAGTATTTAAACGATCGATATTATTAGCGAGTAAATAGCGTAAAAAAGAGCGTACTTTTTCTCCTTTTAGATCCGTAATTGCCATATGAGAAACATCAAATATTCCTGCTTTTCGACGCACTTGGTGGTGTTCTGCCACTTGAGAGCCATAATGCAGTGGCATTTCCCAGCCTGCGAAATCTACAATATGAGCATCTAAGACCTTATGTAAATCATAGAGTGCGGTACGCTTTTCCATAATTAACCCTTGATATTAAATTTATTGGTATAGGTATTTATAAAATCTTTATTAGCTATCCAAGGGAGGCAATAAACGTTTTTTACCCTCATCATCAATAGCTACAAAAATAAATAATCCTTCTGTTACTTTGGTATACTTTAATTGATCATTTTGAATCCAAACTTCAATATGGATTTTCATAGAAGTTTGCCCCTCACCTATTAAACAGGTATAACAACTCACCATAGAACCAACAGGTACAGGGTGTAAAAAAACCATGCTGTTAATTGCAACGGTAGTTACCCTGCCTTTTGCACGGCGACGAGCACAAGCAGCTCCTGCTAAATCCATTTGGGAGACGATCCAGCCACCAAAAATATCTCCATTCCAATTAGCATCTCTAGGCATGGCAATGGTTTGGATAGAAACATCGCAAACACTACCAGTAGGCATAGTAGGTGGTTGTATAGTAACAGTATCAGACATACGTTAATGGTAATTGAACTTATATTATTAGTAGTGCTTATGATATACAAATTAAGCTAGAAATAAACCAAGTCTTAATTTATTGAAGTGTTGAACATGCGGGAGCTATCTAAAGAGTAAAATCGGAAACTTATGTAAAGTTGACCGTTAATTACTAATCCTACGATTATACACTATAACTCAATAACAAAATGCATAGGTCGATATAATCTGGTATCAACATAGTAGTACGATATTTTCTCCAAGTAATACTAAGTTTGTGGACGGACAAAATAGTTTGGAACGGTAATTCCCCTTAAGCACAGACAATCACTTTACCTACCATCACTCAGCTTCACCTCTTCCTTGATCTGGGTCATGCTATCTCAGCCTGTCTCTGTTACACCTGGCAACATGAACTTCATTATGATATCTGCTCCGATTAACCTATTTTTATCCATTTAACTCTCTCTCTAGCCCTCCTAGATAGTAAAAACCTAAATACAAAGACTACGTTTGCTTACTCAATTTGGTGGCTCCTCTCTGTCAAACCACATATTTCCTATAGGCTTACCATCTTCATATTTAAACAAGCCACTATAAACTAAACGACCAAAAAATTGGCTTACTCCAGAAGAAAACATTTGTTTTTCCCCACCGATTAACCAAACTATTTCCATATCATTATCATCAAGCCATTTTTGTAACCGTTCAGCACATATTAATCCATATGAAGGACCGTACTCTTCTAGACTTGGATCCAAAAACATAAGTTTCCCCTTACTCTCCCATTGCCCCCGTTTCCCCGTGAACCTCGCCAAATCCATCTCCTGAATCAATTCCTTGGCTGGCACATGAAAGTAAAGTGAACTATTAATAGAGTAATCTTTACCACTGTCCTCCCATTCATATTTAGCAAATGGGATAAAGTGTCGGACTGCAATCAGTCCCCTATGAACTTCTTCTGGCTCCCTCCACCCAGAAAGATGGCGATATATTGTGTGCCAGGGATATTCCCCTAAAAAACCTTGATGTTGGGTTGATGATCCAGTGACTATACTGGGATCACAAAGTGTTTTTCCCTCAACCCCTTTTGCTAATAAATCATAATCTTCTTTGCGAATGATTATAGAGTTGATCCTGAACCATCCATCCAGATAAGGACTCTGGATATCATCCTCTGAATACTTCCTATTTTCAGACCAAAAGCCATGCAAAACTAGCCATCTAGAATTGTCAGCAGGCATTGTTCTTTGTAGTAGCTCTGAGAATTGAGGCAAAATCTCTTCATCCCATAAGAAATTAGTCTTGGCCACAGGATCATTTTTATCTGGGAATGGGAAGCTATAAGGTTGCCACCAAGTACACTGCTTGTTGTGATAGGTTTGGTATTCTCCATATTGTCTTGCCCAAATAGTAGGATCAATATCACGTTTATTGATTTGCCAAGGTCCTTCATAATTATCATCATCGGGAACATCGCTATAATCTCGATTAATCCAATGGTAGTTATCAGAAAGTCTTGCCAAAAACTCATGGAAAGCCATCCATTGATATTTTTTGCCAACACGCTCCATTTCTCCACCACTTGGACCGCCGCTCCTTCCATGCGAACACATCATTTCAAAATCAGCAAATAGCTTCTCTGTCCATCCAAACTCATGGATCCGTTTACAAACCCATCTTTGTGCCCATTTCCTACTAAAGGTAGCAGGCTGCTTATTATTTATCCCAGAAAGCCAACGATAACACTCTTGCTGATCGTCATTAAGTTGTGCGTTTATCCTACTATCAAGTTTTTCTTGCTCTTCTCTTTTATCCTCAAATTCGCACATATAGTCTTCGAAATCATACTCAACTCCTCCAAGAGCCTTTAATAACTCTTCTGATGAAGGTAAAATGCAACTTCTTGGTGCTTGTTCTAGACTTGCCAAATATCCTTCTTGGACATCGCCAGTTAATAGCTCATGGGCAAATCGCTGCTTGATCTCAAAACCATTCTCAATCTTTGGTAAGGCTATAAGTGTTGAAGACCAATTATGAACACAGCTCATAGTATAGTTTCCAAAATCACCCGGAAAACCCATTAAAGAACTTTTTATTCTTGATGGAAATTCATCTCCTATTATGCGCTCTATTTCTTTTGAGGATGGATTATCAATTTCTGGGCTGCTCTTATAAGGAGGCTTGAATTTTTCCGTATTTATTTCTTCCGAAAGCACTCCAATATGAAAGGCGTACTCTAAAATTCCTCGTGCATAGTCTCTAAGAAGAATGTGCGGGATTGGTTCACCATCTCTAAAGATCAATTCAAATGTAGTGATCGCTATACCTCTAATAATATCTTCTTTGTTAGTATTGCAAACGACACCATACGCAACAGCATAAATCCTCTCAGTTAAGTACGTATCATTTATAGTCGAAAATTTGTTTAATAAACCTTCAACCAGATGGGGGTAAGATGAAAGAATTCTGACCAAAGATTTTGTAGATCGATCCCTTATTCGCCTGTTCGGGGTGGTCAAAAACCAAATAAGGGTGATAGCGCAGAGCCTAATTCTTTCTTCTTCGACAGACTCTAATTCGCCAGAATATGACCATTCAATAATCGTTCTAACAATGGACTCGTATTCATTATCTTCCTCAGAACTATCACCATACGCTATGTGGATAGACCAAAAGCGGTCTCTTTGAGCAATTACTTTCTTCGCAAGGTTTTGATGAAGAAACTCAGCATTCCATGGATGCTTGGACTCTGTTGACAGTTGCAACAAAATATCCAGTGCTGGATGATTGTAGGAATGTTCATCTAAATTATTTAAAATATCCAGAGTCCTTTCAGAAAAGGAGCTTGGGCTCCTCCATAAAACAGTATTCTGAAAAGTCTCATCTAGCTGCCACTTTTCGACTTCAATATCATCAGGAAGCAAATCCTCCAATTCCCTATTAAAGCGCTCAGCAATAATAATTGCCAGAGATTCAAATATTCCAGAAAATCGATAGTAACTATGTTCTTTGAGTAATTTCCCTATAGATCCTCCATCTGAAAAGGCCGCTTCAATGTCTTCTATCTGATTTACCAATTTTAGAGCAATAAAATAATCACTGAATCGTTCATATGTAAATCTTATTATGAGATTCACACCATCCTTATTTTCGTAAGAAACATCTTCAGAAATAATACCTTCATCAATTAATATATCAAAAAGCTTATCCCCAGAATAAGGGTTCGGGTCGAAAGAATTAATCATTTTTCTAGCATATTGTATCGGAATCCCTTCAAGATGGTCTGGTAATAATTTTGAAGCTATATCCATAAGTGTTGACTTAACGATATTTTCTTGTGGATTGAATTTCTTCTTTCTTGCCACAGCGCTTTCAATGCTTTTGACATAAAAATCAAATAACGAGGTAATAGAATTCAGTCCTTTTGGAAATGAGCTTTGTTCTTTTTGTTTAAGCGCTTTACAGCAAGTTTTCAAAAACAGTGGGTTAGTAAATTCTGGGGCTAATATTGGTGCACTTGGTTTAGATATGCCTTGCAGGGAAAGAAATTTCTCCGCTGCTCTATGCTCATGCCCTCTAAACCCATAATGCTCTAAACGTGGCAGGAGGCTATCACTCGCACTATCTAGAAGAATGTTTAGATATGTACTGCGACAACTGAACAGAACAGCAATATATGGAAACCGTGATAAGTCGGACAAAAACCCTGTTATTTGGTTATACCAGTCCTCTTTGTGTTTGCCTTCGTTGATTGCATCTATTACAATAAGTGCTCTCGAATCCGATGCTTCTCCCGCTGCATCTATAGCCCCTAAGACTTGATAGTTTCTACAGCTTTGTAAGTCTAATGATTTTTTTATGAAATCGATGGGGTTCCCACCTTGGTACTGAGCCCCCAATAAAAATAATGTAGGCAATTTCTCATTGATTCTATGTACGCTTAAGTCACATAGGAGGTGTGATTTACCTATTCCAGCTTCACCATAAAGGAGTAAAGCTTTCGTCTGGGATGAGATGGCTTTTTTTTGTTTTATGAAAAATGCTAATTTGTCTAGTTCGCTGGATAATCCATATAGAACACTTCTAATGTTATCTGTTTTTTTGAACCGATCGGTTTTATCATACACATCCTTATAAATCTCAGCATATAAATTAGATAGCTCCTCTAATAAATTGCTTATGCTTGGTAGTCGATTATGAAAATCTTTGCAGGCAATCCCTTTCTCAAACTCATCTAGTAGATTATCAAGTCGCTCATCTAAGCTATTTATGCTTTCACCGTTTAACGATATATCTCCATTTTTATCCTCTTTCTTTAAGCAAGAAACAGCATCTAAACCAGCTTTTTTGAGCTTTCTTCTCCTCTCTTTAAGAAGATTCCACCATGAAGGATTTAAAGACAGACCATCGAAACTCTTTGCGATGGGAAGTTCAACATGAAACTCTGGGGTATACCTCTCTCCCAAGCTATCTTGCGATCTTTTTACGATCTTTCTGAATACTTCTATTCCGAGAAATGGTTCGTTAAACCAATACAAAGCTCTGCCAGAGTAAAGGGGATCATCAATCGTAAGAAAATTAGTAATCTCATGCTTACCCCAATATGAGAACGTTATTTTACGACCAACAGTCTTTGCTTGACCTTCCCACTTTTCAATTCTCTCTAACCATTCATCTTCAACAGAAACTACTTGCTTCCCTCCTTTCCCTATCTTTCTGCTATCAGCTTTATCTAAAGGCAAGCAAACAACATAATGCGTTAATCTGGGATGATTCTCTAAGGCTGTAGTAAATGATTTGTCTAATTGCTGCCAGTGGGAGGGGTTCATTTCACCTAAAAAATATTTGGCTTGCCAGCATATTTCAGAACCATCCTCTAGAATCCAATAGCACTCAACGCCAGCATCACCACCTGCCCCATCCTTCCTTACAAAACGCTTTCCAGAAGCTGGTTTTTGAAGGTGAGCAATTTGGCAAATCAACTCTTCAAAGCCTGAGTTTTTACTACCTTCATGTGCTCTAATTTTAGAAAAATCAATTTCCATATATGATGAACCTTAAATAACTAAATATTTATTACTTGCTTAGTAAACTGAGTTTTAAATTAATTGTTGGGTAAATCCTGATCGACTCTCCTCATCCAGGCAGCTCTCTTAGCCCATCCCTCCATATCCTCTCTCAACACTTCCAATTCCCCTAATCTCTTCGGATAATTCACCCCTCTATGCCCGTCTCTCCCATACAGCTGATCAAATAAGCCATTTCGCTAATTTAACGAACCTTTCACCACCTCACACCGAATTCTTTCAAAATCACTCTGCCATGTTTCTCGATCAACACCAGTCAAGGCTTTAGTAGTTGGTGAGCCATCTTTACACAGATGTAGTCTACTACGCCCAATTTTAGGCAAAACCAGTATTTCTTCAAAAATTACATGGTATCCAAATTTAGTTTTTGGAATTACAATTAACTCATTAAAGGCCGCAAAGTGATTAGCGAAAATATAGTTGTAATTTGTTGCATCTTGCTTTCCGCTTACATCTGCTGCCGCTAATACACCGCCTAAGTGTGATTCGTCATCAGTACTAAACAAATTACTATTTCCACCTGTAGCCGTTTCTTCTTTTTCTATAATAATTTGGCTACTTTTCCTTGCCTTATATGATTTCTCAATTTGACTAGGTCTGCTAAAACTCACCCAAGTCGGATCAGTCTCTATCACCCGTGTATCTATATCTATATTGGCTGTCGCTTCGTCATCTAACTGTAGATCCTCATCATCAACGACTGACTCTATCGGGACTGCTATGTGTTGTGTACTGCCTTCACCCTCCTTCTTTTCCTGAAAGAATACATGGGTGATCCGTGTTGTTCTAGGAAGCCTCGCACTGACTTCTAAACCAACTATTTTCTCAACTAAATAATCCCTACCTTCATTAGAGAAACGTCCTTTCACATGGAGTTTCCATCCCTGCATGGGTGGTGGGTCAAAACTAAAGCACCACTGCTCACCATTCTTCGTAATTTATCTACTTTTTTGATAGTGCTTAAAAATGCTTTCATAGGAATTCATAACATCTTTATCTAAAAATAACCAAACTAAAAGCTGCTCTACAGCCGACTGCTCTAATGCCTCTTTAGGAAACGAAGAACTAGGTTATATCTAAATGATCTCGCTCCACCTCATACTGAACGTCAAACTCTTGCTGTAAAGCTGTACTGCTCAAGCAGCTTCGACAAAAATAGAGGCTAATTGAAAATAATGACCGAGCTAGCTCTAATTGGGGAATGTGATAACGAATCTTACTATAGAATGTTTCATCCTCGTAGATAAATGAATTCTGCACGCCATCCTTGTTGCGTACGGAAGTAAAGGAAGAAAGGTTAGGAAAATCTATCAATTTAGCTTGCTGCAGGCCCGATACCCCAAACTCAATCACACGATCTGACGTATTACTTTGTTGAGTTGTACGGTTAAGAGTTTTGCCTCTGCTTAAAAAAGGTAAGCTATTAAATATATAATAATTTTATTCTTGCATTGAATTAAGTCAAACAAAAACACACCACACTTTATGGCCCAAGTTACGGAATAAATGACCAATATGTATAACCTGCACATCGTCATCAAAACTAGCTAACTTAACTACTCAATCCTCCTTACAGATCATATCTAAAAGCTCTTTGTGCACCCTCTGTTATCCGCTCTTTAGGCAGTGTCACACTTCATAATAGCCGCTAATGGCTAGGCTCAACATCTTCCTCCTTAAACGTAATAAAGATTTGGCAAATCCGTCTAATTTGATAGTCTTCTACACTCTCGGAGTAACGCCTTAAGCAGAGCGCTATCAAAGGAAGCTTCTGCAAATTTTTAGCAAGCGAAGTTCCATTAGAAATTTACTTTAGTGACCAACTCGATATTGCTCTTGGATAATTTAAGACTGCTATCTAGATGCTTTATTTTTATTAGCAGCCATCGTATAGCGATGCGTTTTCAACTTTAACTGAGTAAAGCCATTCAATATTTTCTTTTACAACGGGATTTATTTCTTTATCAGTAAAAATAAACTAAGGGATTTGCTTTTACTGCCAATAATGTCGCTCTAGTTCTAGTTTTTCTAGGGTGCACTAGTCCTGTCCTGTAAGGCCTCAGCAGGTTTGACTTGAATAGCAAACTGCTGGAAAGGACCGTCAGTCCACTAAAAAATCAGTGAGCATAACCTGATCCACACCCCGAATAGCAGGATGCTTAATTCCACTATCCAATGCAATCTGCTTAGTGTCACTAGGTAATAAAGGAAACTGTTCGCGTATATCTAGCATGCTGTTTTCCCATTCAAGGCTGAGAAAAATAGCAAGCTCTAAATCAGACAGTAAATGATGAATTCGTCCCGTTTTATGAAAGCAAATACGGTTTGATTGACTTGAGGAAAGGATTTCTTGTACTGTTAACCATGGAATATAGTCCTTACCATTCCCTTCCTTGGCCACGCCCCTCTTTAATGCGACGGGCAATTTGTGCTTCAGAAAATGAAGACTTTAGCTATAACGAAAGTCCAGTATGTTTTTTCACAGCATTACTGGACCTCTAAAAGTTCTCATCTTTATTGTTACAGTTCTCAACTATTTTGTCCGCCCACACACATAGCTTCTTACTATAATAAAGTTACTCAACTGTAACTGATTTAGCTAAATTACGAGGTTGATCCACATCAGTACCCTTAATAATAGCTACATGATAAGCAAGTAACTGTAAAGGAATAGTATGAACAATTGGAGCAGTTTCATTTTCAATAGGTAACATTTCTAAAACCTGCATTCCAGGTCCTGGGCTTACTTGTGCACCATGATCAGCAAAGATATAAAGCTGTCCACCTCGTGCTCGAACTTCCTGTAAATTAGATTTTAGCTTTTCTAATAACTGATCGTTAGGTGCTACTGCTATTACTGGCGTGTCTGTATCTACTAGGGCAAGCGGTCCATGCTTTAATTCTCCTGCTGGATAGGATTCAGCATGAATGTAAGAAATTTCTTTAAGCTTTAGTGCTCCCTCCATTGCAATAGGGTAATGAACTCCTCGCCCTAAAAAGAGTACATTACGAATTTCTGCAAATTGCTCAGAGAGGGTTTGGATGGCAGAATTCAATTGTAACGCCTGCTCTATGTTAGCAGGCAATGCAATGAGCTGAGATACAAGATTTGCTTCTTTTTCTGATGTAAGTTGACGTCGACGACCTAACACAATTACTAGTAATAAGAGAGCTACTAATTGTGCAGTAAACGCTTTAGTAGAGGCTACCCCAATCTCAGGGCCTGCCCGAGTCATAAGTGCTAAATCTGATTCACGGACTAATGAACTTTCAAGTACATTGCAAATACTTAAACTAAAACGAAAACCAAGTCTTTTTGCTTCTTTAAGTGCTGCAATAGTATCAGCGGTTTCTCCTGATTGAGAGAGAGCAACCACTAGAGTATTTGGTGTGACCACTGGGGAGCGATAACGGAATTCACTAGCAATTTCTACTTGGCAAGGAATATGAGCAATAGATTCTAACCAATAACGTGCTGTCATACCGGCATGGTAGCTTGTACCACAAGCAAGAATGAGTACTGATTGAGTTTGATTGAGTACCTCTTTAGCATCCACGCCAAAAGATTCATCTAGTACTTGGTGCCCATTAATACGACCTTCTAAAGTCTCTGAAATAGCTCTGGGTTGCTCAAAAATTTCTTTAAGCATATAGTGGCGAAATTGCCCTTTTTCTGCCACATCTACTTGTAATTCACTTTCCCGTATAGGACGATCAATAACCTGATCTGTAATATCATAGATTCTAATTCGTCCTCTACTAAGTTCTACTACATCTCCCTCTTCTAAAAAAATAAATCGCTGAGTAACTGGAAGTAGTGCAGCTACATCAGAAGCAATAAAATGTTCTCCAATACCAATCCCTACTACAAGAGGGCTACCTTGGCGTGCAGCAATCAAATAATTAGGATCTTGGGTAGAAATAACACCCAAAGAATAAGCCCCTTTGAGATCTTTAAGAGTATGTTTTACAGCAATTAATAAATCACTATCTTTTTCCAAATAGTGATAAATCTGATGGACAATTACTTCTGTATCTGTTTGAGAGGTAAATTCAAAACCCAATTCCTGTTGCCGAACTTTTAGTTCTTCATAATTTTCAATAATTCCATTATGGACAATCGCTATTTTTTGACGACAAATGTGAGGATGGGCATTAGCTTCACTAGGTTTCCCATGGGTTGCCCAACGGGTATGAGCAATGCCTATAGATCCTGTAAGACCAGTATCTAAAAGTCCTTGTTCGAGCTTTGCAACTTTACCTGTTCGCCGTACTCGTTGTAAGGTAGCCTCACTATCAACTACAGCCATCCCTGCTGAATCGTAGCCACGGTATTCTAGTCGCCGTAAGCCTTCTAATAAAATAGGAACAACATCTCTTTGTGCTACTGCTCCAACAATACCACACATGTTTCTCTCCTTTAAAATAAAGTAAGCTGGATCAAAAGTTTTTTCAATTATTATTTATTAGGATTTTTGATAGAGCGTTTCCAAGTTAAATGTGTTTTTTGTGGTACCCTACTTAAGGTTAATTTATCCGGAGGAGCATCTTTAGTTATTGTAGTACCCGCACCAATGGTTGCTCCAGCTCCTATAGTAACTGGAGCGATTAGCTGAGTATCTGAACCAATGAAAACATTATCTTCAATAATAGTTTGATACTTATTCACACCATCATAATTACAGGTAATAGTACCTGCACCCACATTTACGTTTTTACCAATCAATGTATCACCAATATAACTTAAGTGATTAATTTTCGATCTATCAGCGATGTTGGATTTTTTAATTTCTACAAAATTCCCGATATGTACTTGTTTTCCTAATTTTGATTCAGGTCGAATCCGAGCAAATGGTCCAATTTTTGATTGGGAATCAATTATAGCTTCTTCTATAACACAATTAGCAAATATTTGAACGCCTGAACTGATGTACGTATCACGAATATAACAGTTAGGTCCAATTATTACATTATCCCCAAGAGTTATTTCTCCCTCCAAAATTACATTAGCATCAATATAGACATCTTGCCCAATTTTAATCGTACCTCGTAAATCAAAACGATTTGGATCACAGAAGCTTACACCTTGTTCCATTAAACGATCGGCCTCTCTGATTTGGTAGGCACGCTCTAAATACGATAATTGTTTACGATCATTAATACCTATCACTTCTATCGGATCTGCTGCTAATACTGTGGCGATAGTATCCCCGCCATTAATAGTATGGCTCACTATATCAGTAAGATAGTACTCTTTTTGTGCATTGTAATTTTTTACATGAGGTAAGACTTTTTTTAAATGCTTTGTTTGAATTGCTATAATTCCAGTGTTAATTTCTTTTATTTTCAATTGATCAGAATTAGCATCAGCCTCTTCTACAATAGCAGAAATTGACCCAGTGCTGTTCCGAATAATCCTTCCTAAGCCTGTAGGGTTATCTAAATTAGCAGTTATTAATCCTAATGGATTATTAGTTGTAGTAGAAAGTAACTCCCTCAGCGTTACTGTGTTTATAAGAGGTACGTCCCCAACAAGAATCAAGGTAGTTGTATTATCTTGAAGATAGGGTAGAGCTTGAAGTACTGCATGGCCAGTACCTAGCTGTTCTTTTTGCTGAACCCAAGTAATATCGTCTGCCTTTATCGCATTAGAAACTAATGCTCCACCGTGACCATAAACAATAATAATTTGTTTAGGGGTAAGCTGGCGTACTTTTGTTACTATATGACTAAGCAGTGGCTGGCCTGCTAATTTGTGCAGTACTTTAGGTAACTGCGATCGCATTCGTTTTCCTTGCCCTGCTGCAAGAATAATTACGCTAACAGACATAAATAGTTTCTCCTTCATACTATTACAAGATTATTGTAGTGTTATTTTAAAAGTAAAAGTATTATTGCAGGAATAAAAAAAGGCCATCTGTTAAGTGGCCTTTTTTTAAGAATATATAGAAAGATTTATCTTCGACCTAGTTTTTTGCGAAGATTTTCAATTGTTCTAATCTGAGCAATTGCTTCTGCCAACTCAGCTTGTGCTCGAGCATAATCAATTTTGTCTTTCTGATTCTTAAGCGTATCCTCTGCTCGCTCTTTGGCTTCTAATGCAGCAGCCTCATCAATATCATCTGCTCTTTGAGCAGTATCCGCTAATATTGTAATAACATGAGGCTGAACTTCAAGTAATCCTCCTGATACATAGAAAGACTCCTCCTTGCCATCTTCCTTTTGAACTCTTACAGAACCAGGTTTAAGACGAGTAAGCATAGGTGTATGCTGCGGCATGATACCAACTTCCCCCATTTCTGCAGGGGCAATTACCATAGTCGCAGTACCTGAGAAAATTTCCTGCTCAGCACTTACAATATCAATATGTATTGACATAGTTTAACTATTATTCTGTAGTATTAAAGTTTTTTCGCTTTTTCTACGGCTTCGTCGATAGTACCTACCATATAAAACGCTTGTTCTGGCAAATGATCGTATTCACCCTCAACAATACCTTTAAATCCTTGAATAGTGTCTTTAAGGGGTACGTATTTACCTGGACTTCCTGTAAACACTTCAGCTACAAAGAAAGGCTGAGAGAGGAATCTTTGAATTTTCCGTGCTCTTGCAACAACAAGTTTATCTTCTTCGGAAAGTTCATCCATACCTAAAATAGCAATAATATCCTTTAGTTCCTTGTATCTCTGTAAGTTACCTTGTACCGATCGTGCAACTTGATAGTGCTCTTGACCTACAATAAGTGGATCTAATTGGCGGCTAGTAGAATCTAAAGGATCTACAGCAGGATAGATTCCAAGTTCTGCAATCTGGCGAGATAGTACTACGGTAGCATCTAAGTGAGCAAAAGTAGTCGCTGGTGAAGGATCGGTTAAGTCATCTGCAGGCACATAAACTGCTTGAATTGAGGTGATGGATCCTGTCTTGGTAGAAGTAATACGTTCTTGTAAAACGCCCATTTCTTCAGCAAGAGTAGGCTGATAGCCCACCGCAGACGGCATACGGCCTAACAGTGCAGACACTTCTGTTCCAGCAAGAGTGTAACGATAAATATTATCAACAAATAACAATACATCTCGTCCTTCTTCTCTAAAAAATTCTGCCATCGTAAGACCAGTAAGTGCAACTCTTAATCTATTTCCTGGAGGTTCGTTCATTTGCCCATAAACAAGAGAAACTTTATCTATAACCTGAGATTCCTTCATCTCGTGGTAAAAATCATTACCCTCTCGAGTACGTTCTCCTACCCCTGCAAACACTGAATATCCTGAGTGCTCAGTAGCGATATTGCGGATAAGCTCCATCATGTTAACGGTTTTACCTACTCCAGCACCTCCAAAGAGTCCTACTTTACCCCCCTTTGCAAAAGGACATATAAGATCAATAACTTTAATACCAGTTTCTAATAGCTCAGTAGCAGGAGCCAATTCCTCATAGGCAGGAGCCTTTCTGTGAATTGACCACCGTGTTTCTTCTCCAATAGGACCAGCTTCGTCTACGGGCTTTCCTAATACGTCCATAATCCTCCCTAAGGTCTTACTACCAACAGGTACAGATATTGGTGCATTAGTATTAGTTACCTCCATTCCTCGGCGTAAACCATCAGAACTTCCCATAGCAATAGTGCGCACTACCCCATCACCAAGTTGCTGCTGAACTTCTAGAGTTAACCCTGCTTCATTAATAGTTAAAGCATCATATATTTTTGGAATTGAATCACGTGGAAACTCCACATCAACGACTGCGCCAATTACTTGCACAGTTTTTCCACTGCTCATAACTTATATTCCCTCTTAAAATAATAATCTACACGTTAATAACTTTATTTGAGATAAATCTAAAGAGCAGCAGCGCCACCCACAATTTCCGAGAGTTCTTGTGTAATCATTGCTTGTCTTGCTTTATTATAAGCAAGCTGTAAATCATCAATAAGATTACCTGCATTATCTGATGCCGCTTTCATAGCAACCATTCTAGCCGCTTGCTCACAAGCAACATTTTCAACAACTCCCTGGTAAACTAAAGACTCTATATATCGTACTAATAATTGGTTGAGTACTCGACTTGCTTCAGGCTCATAAAGATAATCCCAGCGATGATCTAATTTTTCATCAAACTTAGGTGTAGTAATAGGCAATAATTGCTCTATAACTGGCTGTTGTGTCATCGTATTAACAAATCTATTAAATACTAAATATAAGCGATCTATATTCCCCTTTTGATAGCTATCTAGCATTACTTTAATAGAACCAATTAAATCCCCAATGTTAGGACTATCTCCAATATGAGTTGTTTGTGCAATAATTTTTCCACCGAACCTACGAAAAAAAACACTTGCTTTTTGACCAATTGTACACATACTAATTGGTATACTTTTTTTATCCCATTCCTGCATTGATCGTAATAATGGTCTAAATAAGTTAGTATTTAGACCACCGCATAAGCCCCGATCGCTGGAGATAATAATAAATCCAACCCCCTTATTAGGGTCTCGGTTTACTAAATAAGGATGCTTGTGCTCTGGATGAGCTTGCGCTAAATGATGAATAACATTAGATACTTTATCCGCATAAGGTCGTGATGATTTCATACGATCTTGAGCCTTGCGCATCTTACTAGCTGCTACCATTTCCATTGCACCAGTGATTTTTTGTGTATTCTTAACGCTAGAAATCTTACCACGTATCTCTTTACCGCTAGGCATAGGTTACTCCGCTACCAAGTACTTGTCGCTTTAAATTTCTCAATAACAGATTTTATTTCCGCTGAAATTTCATCATTATAATCACCTGTTTCAGTGATTTTATTTATAAAATCTCCATAGTTAGACTTCATATAATCTTGTAATGCTGCTTCAAAATCTTGAATTTTATCTAATTCAACATCATCTAAAAACCCTTCGTTAGCTGCATATAAAGAAACTGCCATCTGACCTACACTCATAGGAGAATACTGCAATTGCTTCATTAATTCTGTTACTCTTTGCCCACGCTCTAACTGACTTCTTGTGGTTTCATCAAGATCAGATGCAAACTGTGCAAAAGCTGCTAACTCACGATACTGAGCAAGATTTAAACGAATACCTCCGCCTAATTTTTTAATAATTTTTGTTTGTGCAGCTCCACCTACCCGAGATACTGAGAGACCTGCATTAATTGCAGGTCGAATACCTGAATTGAATAAATCTGTCTCTAAAAAAATTTGACCATCAGTGATAGAGATTACGTTTGTTGGAATAAAGGCAGATACATCGCCTGCTTGTGTTTCAATAATAGGTAATGCAGTTAGAGATCCTGTTTTACCTTTTACTTCTCCTTTTGTAACTTGCTCAATATGTTCTGCATTAACACGTGCAGCACGTTCTAATAAGCGAGAGTGAAGGTAAAACACATCTCCTGGGAATGCTTCACGACCTGGCGGACGCCTAAGCAGTAAAGAAATTTGGCGGTAAGCCCATGCCTGCTTAGTAAGATCATCGTAAATAATTAAAGCATCCTCTCCCCTATCTCGAAAGTACTCACCCATAGTGCATCCTGCATAAGGTGCGATAAATTGTAGTGCAGCAGAATCTGAAGCACTAGCTGAAACCACAATAGTATGAGCAAGGGCACCATGCTCTTCAAGTTTACGAACAACACTAGCAACTGAAGAGGCCTTCTGCCCAATGGCTACATAAATACACTTAACACCAGTACCTTTTTGATTGATAATTGCATCAATCGCAACTGCAGTTTTACCTGTTTGTCGATCCCCAATAATGAGCTCTCGCTGTCCTCGACCGATAGGTACCATGGAGTCAATGGATTTTAGACCGGTTTGCATGGCTTGAGAAACTGATTGGCGAGCAATGATACCAGGTGCTACCTTTTCAATAGGTAAAGTGATTCTTTCTTCAATAGTCCCTTTTCCATCAATAGGAACTCCTAGCGAGTTAACAACTCTGCCTAAAAGATTTTCACCTACTGGAACTTCTAAAATTCGTCCAGTACACTTTACTCTATCTCCTTCAGAAATATGTTGATACGCACCTAATACTACAGCACCTACTGAATCTCTTTCTAGATTCATAGCTAAACCATATGTATTACCGGGAAACTCAACCATCTCACCGAACATTACATCAGTGAGACCGTGAATACGTGCGATACCATCTGTTAGGCTAATAACCGTCCCCTCTGTGCGAGCTTCCGTTTTTGCCTCAAATCCTTCAATACGCTTTTTTATAAGCTCGCTAATCTCTGCAGCGTTTAGTTGCAGTTGCATAGATTATAATCCTCTTATTCAGTCTAAATATTACTTAATGAAGTAATTCTGCGGCTAACTGGTTAAGCCTACCAATAGCTGACCCATCAATAACCATGTCACCAGCTCGAATAACTGCACCACCCAATAGAGATTCATCAACTTTATAGGAAAGAGTAATTTTACGCCCTAATCGACGTTCAAGAGCAGCTGCAATGTTATCTAGTTGATCTTTATTCGAATCTGATAGGGGTTTAGCTAAAACCACTTCGGCTCCTAATACTCCTTCCATTTCATCTTTCATTTGATCAAATAATGATGAAATTTCAGGAAGTACAGATAATCTACCACTCTCTGCTAAGATTTTAATTAAATTTTTAACTGTACTATCAATGGGGTAATCTTTTATTTCAGTAAAAAGATCTATAATTTGTGCAGTATTATAAAACGGACTGCCTATTAAAGCTCGTGTCTTAGAATCCTTTACAAGATCCGCAAACACTTTTAACATTCCTGACCATTCATTATAGCTGCTCTGATCCTTTGCTAGCTCGAATAGAGCATTAGCATACGGTCGAGCAATAGTTATTTTTTCAGCCATTAATTTAATAAAACCTTAGATTTCACTTATCAACTCTTTTAATAAGGACTCATTTGCTTTCTCATCAATTTCTCGCTTAAGAATTCTGCTAGCTCCAGCAGTAGCAAGTGATACTACTTTTCCACGCAGATTTTCACGAGCACGACTTACTTCTTGTTGGATACTGGCATCAGCGGATGCCTTAATCCTATCCCCTTCAATTTGAGCAGCTTCTTTAGCTTGCTCAATTATTTCTTGAGCTCGTTTTTGTGCTAGAGCTATTATTTCTGCCGCACTTTCCTTCGCTTGGTTTAACATCTCTTCTGATTCTTTTCTTGCCCGTTCTTGAGCATGTTTACCTTGCTCAGCAGCAGCTAAACCATCAGCAATCCTTTTTTTCCTTTCCTCCATTAAATTGGTTAAAGGATCCCAAAGAAAATGATTAACAAACCAAATAAGAATCCCAAAGGCTACCATTTGCCCAATAAGGGTAGCAGTAACATTCATAATAGCGTCCTTTACTATTCCTGTTATAAGTTAATATGATCAAAAATAATTTTTACTACCCACCTGCTGCAGTCTTAATAGCATTAATAAACGGGTTAGCAAAAATAAACCACATAGACATACCAAGGATAATCATTGGGAATGCTTCCATTAAACCCCCAGTAAATAACATTTGACCCATAAGCTGGGGGCGCATCTCTGGTTGGCGTGCTATCCCTTCAATATACTTAGAACAGATTAATCCCCACCCAACTGCTGATCCTAAACCTGCAGCAGCCAAAATAATACCTACGCCAATAGCAGTAGATGAATAAATAGAAACAAGTAACTCTGGATTCATTCAAAATCTCCGCAAAATGATAATAAATCTATTTAATATAAAATTCTAATGCTCTTCTTTAGTATGAGCCATCCCTAGATACACTATTGTAAGCAGCATGAAAATAAATGCTTGAATTGTTATAATCAAAATATGGAAAATAGCCCAAAGAGTATCTAAGATAACTTGAGGTAGCCAAGCAGCCCCAAATCCTGCTAAAGATAGCAAAGCCATTAATAAAAAAATTAATTCTCCAGCAAACATATTACCGAATAAGCGTAGCCCTAGAGATACAGGTTTAGCAATTTCTTCAATGGCAGTCATAATGACGTTTATAGGTATTAAATATTTACCAAAGGGATGAAATAAAAACTGCTTAATGTAGCCTATAGGGCCTTTAATTTTTATATTGTAAAAAATAGTAAGCGCAAACACAGTTAATGCTAAAGCAAACGTGGTATCGATCTCTGCAGTAGGTACTATCCTTAGATTATGAATACCAATAAAACTAAATAGTTTTGGAAATAAATCTACTGGAAATAAGTCCATTGCATTCATTAGGAAGACCCATATAAAAATGGTAAGTGCAAGTGGACCTATAAGGCGATTTTTCCCTGGAAAAATATCTTTGACTTGTTGATCTACAAATTCAACTACCATTTCAAGCACATTCTGTATACCGCTTGGTTTTGAAAAACTAAGAGTCTTTCCTATACGATATCCCGCATAAATAAGCAATCCAGCTAAGAATAAACTGATAAAAATAGTATCTAATTTAAAACACCAAAACCCATCACATTGACCTACTTGGAAATTAACGAGATGGTGGCTAATATACGCACCGGAATTATTTTCAGTACTCAATTTTTTTCTACCTTAATTTAATATAAATTTTTATATTAAAAATATACTAAGTATAAATATCATTTAGTTATATGACGATTAAGCTGATAACCCAAATAAATGTATCCTAAGTAGGTGATACCAAATCCAAAGAGAAGCGATAATGGATCTAATTTTAACAATCCCATACCTACTCCCATTAAAATAAGCGTACTTAAGAAACTAGATCCACTTCCTTGGTAAGAAAAATTTTCTGATCTAGTCTTCTTACTCATCTTTTCTACTCGCCAAGCCATTATTATGGAATTTATTAAGGCAATTACCCCACCATACCCAGCAGCTAATGAATAACTGATTCCCTTAATTACTAGAAATAGTGATACTACTAATACTAGTAGGGATAGCTGAGCTACTAACAACTTTCGTAGTGCTACATAGAGCACTTCTTCTCCATAGCCCATAAAACTTATTTATGAGAAATTAACATACTTGGGATTAGTGCATCCTTGCTAAGGCTTGGTAGTACTAACTACCTTTAAGTAATAGGCTCTACCTATTTAATTTCCAAAAATTCTTTGCATTTTATCACAATTCTTATAAAAAAACCTACTGTTAAATATAATTTGTAAGTTTTTTACTTTATGTGAGTAAGAATCCCGTCAAGCTCATCCATACTATGATAGCGAATTAAGATCCTACCTTTCCCTCCTGACAGGTGTTGGAGCTGAACTATAGTACCTAAGCGTTCTGCTAGCTCTTCCTCTAGTTTACGAATATCTGGATCACTCAACAAATTTTGCTTAAATTTAGGTATAGATTCCTGCTGCATACGTCGTACTAAATTTTCTGTATCCCGTACCGATAACCTTTCTTGAATAATTTTACTAGCAATTTTACGTTGTATAGCATCATCTAACGAAAGTAGTGCCCTTGCATGCCCCATCTCTAAATCTCCTTTTTCTACATGAGATTTGATTTCTCCATTCAGAGTAAGAAGGCGTAGTAAATTAGAAATTGATGCACGAGAACAACCTACTGCTTGTGCAATTTCTTGATGAGTCATATTGAATTCGTTTATTAACTTTTGATAAGCAGTTGCTTGCTCAATAGCATTAAGATCTTCTCTTTGAATATTCTCAATTAATGCTATTGCAGCAGCGGCTTGATCAGATACATTTTTAACTAAAGCAGGTATCTCCCTAAGACCTACAATCTGAGCAGCTCTCCACCGTCGCTCACCTGCAATGAGCTCAAAAATACCATTTTGCTCAGAGCGTACAATAATAGGTTGGATAACACCCTGAGCACGAATGGAGTCTGCTAACTCTGCTAGAGCTTCAGAAGAGATCTCAACCCGTGGTTGATATTTCCCGCATTGAATCTGTTCTAATGATAGAGATCTCAATTCCTCTTTAGGTTTAGATTCTCCAATATGGATGGGTGTATTAATTGTGCCTAGTAGAGAATCTAATCCACGACCTAAACCTTTTTTTTTTAAACCCATACAGTTAGATTAATTTATCTTTTGATTCTTGCATCAGCACTTCCTTTGCCAATATTAAATAAGCAACACTTCCACGAGAGGTGCGATCATGCATAATAATTGGTTGTCCATAGCTAGGTGCTTCAGCTAAACGAACATTACGTGGAATAATTGTATTGTATACTTGCTTTCCAAAGTGAGTTATAAGTTGATTAGATACTTCATTAGCAAGGTTATTTCTTGGATCAAACATTGTACGTAATAACCCTGCAATTTGTAATTTGGGATTAAGGTGTTGCTTGATTCCTTCAATCGTGCCTAATAGGGCAGATAACCCTTCTAAAGCATAATATTCGCACTGAACAGGGATGATTACTTCACCGGCAGCGGCTAATGAATTAATAGTAAGCATATTGAGTGCAGGTGGGCAATCTATAAGGATTTCATCATAGTCATGATTAATGATTTGAAGCGCTAGCCGTAGTCTATTCTCTCTATTTGTAACTGAAAGTAATTCAACCTCAGCTGCAGTTAAATCACTATTTGCAGGTAATACAGCATAACCAGCTTTATCAATGTTTATTATTGCATTTTCAATGACACTGTTCTCAAGTAATACTTGATAGGTGGTTGCAATTAAGGAGGATTTATCTATTCCACTTCCAGTAGTCGCATTTCCTTGAGGATCCATATCTATAAGAAGGACGCGCCTTTTAGATGCAGCAAGGGAGGCAGCTAAATTAACACTTGTAGTTGTCTTTCCAACCCCTCCCTTCTGATTAGTGATTGCTATGATACGCCCCATACTAATTTCCCATTCTATTGAAGTTCTATTAAATGACGCTGTGCCTCAAGCCCTGGAATAGATAGTGGATATATATTTCGTACTTTATAAGTTACAGGCAGCGATTCAATTTCTTCTTTTGGATAAATACCTTTCATCGCAAGCAATTTCCCCGATGGATCACGTAATCTTGATGCTAATTGAGTAAAGTCTATTAAATTTGAAAAGGCCCAGCTGATTATAGTATCAAATAAATAGTTTGGTTGATAATGCTCAATTCGTTTATTTACGATAGAAACATTTATTAATTCTAATTCAATAACTACTTGCATCAAAAACCTTGTTTTTTTAGTGCAGCTATCAAGTAGTGTAATTTCGTCATTAGAACAAGCTATTGCTAGAGGAACACCTGGTAACCCAGCACCACTGCCTACATCCAAGATTCGATGGCTTTTTAAATAAGTAACAACACTTAAGCTATCTAATAAGTGTTTTAAAATTACTTTTTTAGGTTCTTTAATTGCTGTGAGATTATAGCGTTGATTCCACTTATTTAACAACTCTAAGTAAGTTAATAGTTGATCAATTTGCTTTTCTCTCAATTTTAGACCAAGAGAATAAATGCCTAATTCTATTAATAATCTTTTATTTGTAAAGTTAGAATCCTTAGCCAAATTAGGTTAACTATTTAGTAGCTGGTGGTTATAGTTTGTACGTTTTAAATAAATTAACAAGGCTGAAATAGCCGCTGGAGTAATGCCTGGAATTCTTGCAGCCTGCCCTAAAGTAGTAGGACGAATCTGAGTGAATTTTTCCTGTACTTCAGTAGAAAACCCTTTTATTTGGCTATAATCTAAATTAAACGGTAAGCATAAATTTTCATAGTGTAGTTGGCGATTAATTTCCTGCTGCTGTCGCTCAATATATCCTGCATACTTTACTTCAATCCCAATTTGTTCAGCGACAGTAGAGTCAATCATTACTAATTTTCCAATTAAATTCATGAGATTTTCGTAGGTAACATGAGGGCGACGTAGTAATTCCATTAAAGAATATTCCCGGTGAATAGATTCGCCAAATAAAAAGATAGCTTCTTTTTCTGTAATTTGATGAGGGCGAATTCGCTGTTGAGTAAGCCACTGTCTTTCTTTTTCAATAGTTTCCCATTTTATATTGAAATGCTCCCATCGAGTATCATTGACTAATTTTAACTCTCTTCCTTTAGGGGTTAGACGTAGATCAGCATTATCTTCTCTTAATAGAAGCCGATATTCTGCTCTACTTGTAAACATTCTATAAGGCTCTATAGTGCCACGAGTAATCAAGTCATCAATCATTACTCCTATGTAGGCTTCATTTCTCTTAGGGTACCAAGAAGATTCGCCACGTACTTGAAGCCCTGCATTAAGCCCAGCCACTAATCCCTGAGCAGCAGCCTCTTCATACCCTGTTGTGCCATTAATCTGCCCTGCAAAATATAGCCCCTGTATATATTTAGTTTCTAAAGTTGGTTTAAGATCTCTAGGATCAAAAAAATCATACTCTATGGCATAGCCAGGTCGGGTGATATGTGCTTGCTCAAATCCTTGAATAGAATGAACTACCTGCTCCTGCACATGATAAGGAAGGCTAGTAGAGATACCATTAGGATAAATTTCAAAAGTATCTAATCCTTCTGGTTCAATAAAAATTTGGTGAGAATTTTTATCTGAAAAACGAATAACTTTATCCTCAATTGAAGGACAATAGCGAGGACCAATGCCCTCAATATTGCCACTATAAATAGGAGATTGATCTAAATTAGCTAGGATAATTTCATGGGTTTTTAAGTTTGTTCTAGTAATATGGCATGAAACCTGTTTTGGATGGCAATTTACTGGGCTTAAAAAGGAAAATCTAGGGATTGGTTTATCACCTAGTTGCTCTTTAAGTTTACTATAATCAATAGTACGACTATTAATTCTAGGAGGTGTACCTGTCTTAAGCCGATTCACTTTAAATGGTAATTCTCTTAAGCGATTGGCTAATGTATTAGCTGGAGGATCACCAGCCCTACCGCCTTGGTAATTTGTTAATCCAACATGGATTTTACCTCCTAAAAAAGTACCTACTGTCAAAATCACTGCAGGTGCATAGAAAAATAATCCTAGTAGAGTTTTAACTCCATAAACTTTATGATCTTTAATTAGTAGATCAGTAGCTTCCTGTTGAAAAATAAATAAATTAGGTTGTTGTTCTAAAATTTTCCGAATTGCTTTCTTATATAAAGTACGATCAGCTTGAGCACGAGTGGCTCTTACTGCAGGGCCTTTACTTGCGTTTAAAATCCGAACATGGATCCCTGCTTGATCTGCAGCTAAAGCCATAGCTCCGCCTAAAGCATCAATTTCCTTAGTAAGATGGCCTTTACCAATCCCCCCTATTGCTGGATTGCAGCTCATTTGCCCTAAAGTTTCAATATTGTGAGTTAACAGTAGAGTACGCACACCTTGTCGAGCTGCCGCTAGTGCAGCTTCGGTTCCTGCATGCCCACCGCCAATTACGATGACATCATACTGTGATGTATTATCCATAAATAACTCAGGGATTATTTTGATAACTGTAAATACTACTTACCAATACAAAAAGTAGAAAAAATCTCTCCTAATAGATCATCTGTATAATATTTTCCGGTAATTTCTCCTAAATAATTTTGAGCCTGACGCAGCTCTTCTGCAATAATTTCTTCAGATTCCCCTTTAGTAAGGGCTGCTTTAGTCAATTCAACCGCAGCTTCAGTTTTTTGTAGTGCATTTAAATGGCGGCGACGCGCAGAAAATTCACTCTCTTCTTTTATATTAAATCCAGCTGTTTCTCTCAGATGCTGTATTAATAAATCAATTCCTTCACCTGTAAGAGCGGATACTCGTATTATTTTCCCTAAATTGCTTTGCTCGATACAAGCTGGCGTAAGATCCAAATCTATTTTATTGAAAATTAGCGTAACTTGAATTCCATTAGGTAGTTCATTAAATAATTCATATTCTTCTTTAGTTAAGCCATCTTGGTTGCTAGAAACTAATAATATGTGATCTACATAATCTAATTCTTTTCGAGTACGCCGTATTCCTTCTAGCTCAATAAGATCTATAGATTCATGCAGTCCTGCAGTATCTACAAGAGATATAGCTAACCCGTCTATAACAATATCTGTGCATAGTATATCTCGAGTAGTACCGGGTATCTTAGTAACAATAGCTGCATCCTTTCCTATTAGTTTATTATATAAACTAGATTTACCCACATTAGGACGACCAATTAAGGCAACCTTTATCCCCTCTTGAAGTAAAGCACCCTGTTGAGCACTACTATAAATTATTTTTATTGTATTTTGAATATCTTGTAATTTATTTAAGATAGATTTTGGCTCTACGATACTAATATCTTCATCACTAAAATCAATGGAGGACTCTACCAAACATCTTATTTGAATCAATTGCTCTCTTAGCAGGTTAATTCTCTTTGAAAATTCTCCTTGTAAAGAAGACAATGCATTACGGGCTGCTTGTAAAGAAGTGCTTTCAATAAGATCTGCAATAGCCTCTGCTTGAGATAAATCGATTTTATTATTTAAAAATGCGCGCTCGCTGAATTCTCCAGGACGTGCAAGTCGAGCACCAAAATGAAACAAAGAATTAAGTAGATGATCAGTAACTACTGGCGAACCATGAGTGTGAAACTCTAATATATCCTCTCCTGTGAAGGATTGTGGTGCTGGAAAATATAGAGCAATTCCTTGATCTATATTTTTTCTATTATGGCTATAGAAGCTACAAAAATTAGCATAACGTGGTTTCAGATTCTGTTTAGTAACCTGTTTTGCTATTTGAAAGCATAATGATCCTGAAACACGAACAATACTAATACCTCCTCGGCCAGCTGGTGTTGCTATTGCCGCTATAGTATCACTTAATGCTCCTTTTCTATTTGACGTGTGATATACCATTGCTGAGTAATAGAAAGGATATTATTGACTACCCAATACAATACTAAACCTGCTGGAAATAGTGCAAAAAAGAAAGTAAACGTAATAGGCATCAGCATCATTACTTTAGCTTGAAGAGGATCTGTAGGAGTTGGGCTAAGTTTTTGCTGGATAATCATAGTTACCCCCATAATGAGAGGTAAAACATAATAAGGATCTTTTGATGTTAGGTCATTCATCCACAGGATAAAAGGAGCTTGCCTCAGCTCAACTGATTCTTGTAGCATCCAATATAGAGCAATAAATACAGGGATCTGCACTAAGATAGGAAAGCACCCTCCCATTGGGTTTACTTTCTCTTTTTTGTATAGCTCTATCATCGCTTGACCTACTTTCTGTCGATCGTTACCGAATCGCTCTTTAATTGCCGTAAGCTGTGGATGAAGTTTACGTAGTTTTGCCATCGAGCGATAACTAGTTTGAGATAATTTAAAAAAAGCAGCTTTAATTACTATAGTGAGTAATACTATTGCCCATCCCCAATTCCCCACATGTTTATAAAACCAGTGGAGTAGCCAAAATAAAGGTTCAGCGATAACAGTTAACTTTCCATAATCAATAGTAAGTTGTAATTTTGGTGCTGCAGCTGCTAGCTGATCTAAAACTTTGGGCCCAATAAAAAGGGTAAAATCAAATATCCCACTTTCTCCACTATTTAACATTTGTTGTGGGGAAACTACACCAGTAATATAAGTGTTATTTTGAGAGTGGCGACCATAATAGTAATTTTTTCCTTCGTCTCTAGGTATCCAAGCTGCAACAAAATAATGCTGAAGCATAGCTACCCATCCGTTTAAGCTATGACTTTCAAAAGTATCAGAATCTAAATCTTTAAATGTAATTTTTTTATAATCATGATCCTCAGTGGAAAATACAGCACCTGTATAAAATCGATTAGAATAAAACCCTTCAGATTCTGGTGGAGTGCGACTAAACTGGGTATATGCTTGCCCAGCCCAAGAATTACTAGTTCCATTCTCAACTTTAAGGGCTATATCAACTTGGTAGCTACCCCTCTTGAAAATATAGGTTTTTGTGATGATGATGTCATCACTCTCTTTCCAAGTAAGTGGGACGCTTAAAGAATCTTGAGCTCCAGTTAAATGATAATTCGTGCTAGGCACAGAAAACTCAGCATCTTTAGGGATAATTGAAGTACCTGCTGCTGTATATACTCCAGATTGGGCGATGAAAAGATCTGGATCTGCAGGATGTAGTAGATGTACTAGCTCATTTGGCTCTTTTAGAGAGATTGGATAATCTAATAATTGAGCCTCAAATAAATTAGCATCTGATAATGAGATTTTAACTTTGAGAAGATCAGTTATTACTTCTACAAATTTACTATTTATGGCAGAATTGCTAGTTGTTACCGGTTCATGAGATGAAGGCATATTTACAGCAGATGCCTTATTTTCTGCTTGTTTTGCAGTCTCTATTACTTCATCTGGTATTAACGCTGTTGAAAATGATGAAAGAGGTGATACTCCGTAATCAGTTTGCCAAGCGTTCCACATAAAAAATAGCACTAGAAAAAGCGCATAGATTAAAAATAACCGGTAATTTTCCATACAACTTATTTACAGTCTTAACTTATTCGATATTAAAATCTTTAATTAGATATTCCCACTGATAATCCAAGGTGGAAGCTAACTCCGAATAGGTAGACCTACTAATGCATTTTTTAGATAATATAATTAAATCATATCCATCTAGCCATTTTTGGCGATGCCGAAACCCTTCTCTAACTAATCGCTTAATTTGGTTTCTATCAAATGCTCGAGACAGGTGCCTACGTGGAATAACCATCCCCAAACGGGGATAGCTTAATTCATTTAGTCGATAAAATATCGTAAATATTTTACTTTGTACTTTTTTTTCAGTAGTGAATACTTGCTTAAACTCGATTGGCCTATGAAGTCGCATTAATCGAGTAAAACTAAGTTGTTTCATCTCTATTAATAGAATCTAAGCAGAGAGTCTATGTCTACCTTTTGCTCGACGTCTATTAATTATTGCTCTTCCAGATTTAGTTTTCATTCGAGCACGAAAACCATGGTTACGTTTGCGTTTTATGTTCTTAGGCTGAAAAGTACGTTTCATAGC